>NZ_CANKXK010000007.1 GCF_947487605.1 uncultured Algibacter sp. | reverse complement strand
AGTGGTAAAATTGTTCCGTTTAACCTCCATATAAAACTGAAATTAGCCACATCTAAACCTGTATCTATAATGGGAGGGGTAACGACCTCTTCGGTTCCATTCGTATTTAAACACAACAGGTAATCAGGTTCTAGATTTGCTTCGGGCAAAAGATTGCCTTGTATGATAAATGACCCAACGTCATAACAGATTATATCGTTTGTTAAAATATTTTCAACCCTTACCCAAATCTGTTCTTTAGGCAAACTATTAATATAGGTACTGCTTATTGATTCGGTTAGGTTGCCATGAATAACTTTAGACGCTTCATTATAATAAGTCACTAAAAAATCTGAAGGGTTTCGTCCATTTAATATTTCGGCATCTTTACTGCTAAAATTAAATTCGCAAATACCATCGTTATCACCAAAATTATCACAAACAGCATAAGGACTAATGTTTATAGGTATATTTGGTGTTTCATAAAATTCTATATTGAATTCGTAACTTTCTAAAAACACATTATTGGCATCAAAAGCTTTTGCTTTATAAACGTTTGTATCTGTAACATTTAAGGAGGCACCATTAGCTCCCGCTATAAGCACATCGGTATTTGTACCACTACCATCGTCTTGATACCACACATAGTTTACGGCATTGGCTGTAGTGGCATCTAAATTAAGTACATCGCCTTGACAAGCAACTTTACTTGAAACGATAGGAGCGTCTAATAATTTACAATTTATAGTTGCAGCACCAGCAATTTGTGTTACGGTTATAAAGCCAGGTAATGTGGAAAAATTAGTAATTAATAACAAATAATAATCGCCTATATTGGTATTTGTAATATTTGCAAACTCTACAACGTCTGTTTTAAAACTACAAGATACAATATTTGAGGCATTTAAATCTACTACGCAAGGAGTTACTGGATCATTAAAAGGTCCATAAATAACATAATCAACATCTAGATTTGGTGTTCCTCCAAGTGATTCGCTTTGTTCTATTTGTAGTGTAATATTTCCAGCTTGATTTATTTGAAAATAAAACCAAGACGGATTTGCCATAGCAAACAAACAGCCATAATCTGGACCTGTTTCTGCAAAATTTAAGCCAGAGGTATTTGGATAAGAAAACAAACCAGAACTACATAAGGGTTCCGCATCAACACAAAATTTCGCACTTCCGCTTTGGCTCCATATAAATTGTAAACCAAAAACAAAAATCGCAATAAGTGAAACGATATTCTTTAAACTCATATTCTTATTTAAAGTCACTGGAATAAAACACGCCTGCTTCCTTTCCATTTTCAAAATAAAAAGCATCTTGTAGTTGAGACTGTGCATTCATTTTTTCTTCTAACAAAAAACTACTTTCTTTTACAATAATTTCAAACAAGAATTAGCATTAACACCTTTAAAGTAAATGCTCTATTAACTGAAAACACCCAAATTATTTCTAATTTGGATGTTTTATTTTCAAATAAAAAACAGTATCAACTATTTACGGTTTTGTTTACCATAAATAATTTACTTATTGTTTTACAATTCTTCTTGTTACTGAAGCACCATTTCTAGCTTCTAATTTCAGGATGTAAACACCATTACTTAAACTAGATACATTAATGCTTTCTAGATTATTAGTTAACTGTAATACTCTTTTCCCTAAAAGACTATAAACCTTAACTGATGATAATACTTCTTTGCTATTAATATTTAACGTATTACTTACAGGGTTTGGATACACACTAAACTTGAATGCATCTTGAGTTTTAGTTGATAAAATTGGATTATTTAAAAACCCTTGAGTATCAATTGTAATACCTGTTTGACCATCCGCAGTAATAGCAGCCAATTGGTCTTCAGTTAAACCGCCTACACCTACTTTAATAAGTTTGTTTTTAAATCCAGTGATATTAACTACACCACCATCCCAGCTTTTCGTAGAACTATCAGCAAAACCAATATTTGTAACAGCTGGATCAATAACAATATTATAGATTGCTGAAGCAGTAGCACCATTAGCAAAATCAATAACTCCCATAGATGGTTGATTTGCGTTTATGTTTAATGTAAAAACTACCCCATCTACTACATTATATCCAGTTCTCATAATATCTACCTTATTTAATGATAGGCTAGAAGTACCATTTACTTGGTATTTAGTTGCTGTAGCTGGTAAAAAACCTCCTAGAGTTTCATTATTAGCAATTACAGCACCCGAAATTGCTTGAAATGAAGACGTAAAACCAGTGTTATCTGAAGCTATGGCAAATGTAACATAACCATCTAAAAGTAAAGAAGCACCTCCTGAAACATTACATCTTATAACTATTGTATCGTCTGAGCTAGAAGTTATTAATTCAGCTCCAGTTGTGACTGTAATTGAAGCGTCAGCATTAAAAATAATTTTTCTACTATTACCAGCTTTGTTGTTAATCGTAAACCTTGCTTTTTTAGTAGCACTACCTCCAGAATTATTTATCACAATAGGCACGCCAATTGTTGTTGTTCCATTAGCACTCATAACAACAGCATCATTACTATTGGTTCCAGAATTCACATCTATTGTTAACGTATTCGTTCCAGATAAAGTATTTCCTTTAAGAACAAGGCCTTTAACGGCAGCATCTATGTCAAGTGTCATGTCATGGGTTAATTGTGGAATATCAGAAGCAGAGGTTCCAGGAACTGTTACAGGATCAGCTACAGGGTCTGTTACCGAAATCCAATTAGCAGCAGTATTCCAACTAGTGCCAACTCCATTTGTTTTATGTGTTGCAGTCTGACCAAAAGCCATAACGCTTACAAAAGCTGTAAGCAACAATAATAAATTGTAATTTTTTTTCATGATTTTTAAAGTTAATTCAGTTAATGTTATTTAATTTTCACGCACAACATATTAGTCTAATTCAAAACTTTAAAAAGGCTATTTGTAGAAGAGAGGCATTAAGTTTAAAAAACTTGTAAGTGTATCTTAATACATTTACACAAAATCAGTTTGTATAACAAAAAATGATTAGATAGGTATAGGTTAACAAACTATTTGATTTTATAAAACTATAGTAAACCAGAAAAGGCATAAGGTAAAATAGCATACTTAAAGGGTAATTTTGTTTAACTTTTTAAGAATTCACAATACAGTTAAAATAAATCGGTTTAACTGCCTAAAAAGAGGGACTATATACAGTTAGGTTAACAAATACAAATATTTATTGATAGTCAAACTATTAATAAATACAAAATTCAATCAATAACTTCGTCCTTAATGAAAATAATGCCTTACTTACTGAAAAAAATGTATTATCAAATGAGCATATAATTCTAGTCTGCAAATAGCTTGTGTTGTTTCTTTGTACAAAAAAATAATACAAGTGAAATCGCTACAACTTATTCTTTCAAATCTAAAATATTTTGCACCTTCTTGGGTGTTTTCTTCAACTAATATATTGGTAGGGACTTGGATACTTTATTTGCCTCATATTAAAATGAAATTTGAGTTGAATGATTCTCAAATTGGTTTAGCTTTATTTTTTACTGCATGTGGTTTATTGGCCTCAATACCAGCGGTTCCTTATATAAATAAGCTGCTAGGTACTGGTCGTTCAACCAAAATGGGGATGATTCTTTCTGCTTTACTTTATAACTTAATATTAGTAGCTCCAAATTATGCACTATTATGCACTAGTTTGTTTATGACTGGGGTTTTCTCTGGCTTTACAGATGTATCAATGAATGCTTTAGTTTCAATAATAGAAAAAAGAGATAAACTAAATCTCATGTCTGCTGTACATGGTTTTTTTAGTTTAGGAGGATTTATTGGAGCGGGCATAGGCAGCCTATTGATTGGAAAATTTTCTAACCCAAGTTATCATATGTTATTAATCACTTCATTTATAATTTTAACAACATTATTATTAGCTAAACACTACGAAAACATTATAGAACCTGCTCAAAAAGAGCATAAAGAAAGTACCAGTATATTTAAAAATATAATGCCTGTACTGGGTTTATCAATAGTTGCTTTTATTATCATGTTTAATGAAGGTGCTGTAGAGCATTGGAGCAATTTGTTTTTGTTTGACATTGTTCAAGTTTCAGAAAGTCAAGCGGGTTTGGGATTTGTAACTTTTTCTTTAACGATGACCTTAGGACGATTTTTAGGAGATGGAATTAGTTACAAAATAGGTGCTGTTAAAACCATAGCTTATGGTTGTATTATTGCTATGGTTGCTTATTCTTTAATACTAGTATCCAATTTCTATATTAGCGTTTTAGGTTACGGTGTTTTAGGTCTTGGACTTTCTGTAATCGTTCCTGAAATTTTTAGACTAGCGGGTAGAGCAGTGCATATTAGTACATCTGTAGCTATTTCAGTTGTTTCTGGAATTGGCTTTGTCGGTTTTCTAATAGGGCCTGTATTATTAGGTTTTATCTCTAATTTGAGTGATTTAATTATGAGCTATATCTTTTTATTGACATTGGTATTTACAGCGTTTATGATAGTTATTTTTCATTTAAGAAAGAAGTATATCACTAGCCAAAACTAATATCCAAAAAAACGTGTAACTAAAGTCTATTTACCAACTGCTCAAGTACAGCTTCTACCCCTTCTTCAGCATTACTTTTAGTTTCGTAACGTGCTACTTTTTTAACGTTAGGATGCGCATTTGCCATCGCATAACTAAAATGTGCCAATTCTAACATCTCTAAATCGTTATTATAATCTCCAAAAACCATTGTTTCTTCTTCAGAAATACCTAACGTTTTTTGAAGTCTTGTAAGTGCATAACCTTTGTTAGCATCAATATGTGAAATATCTAACCAGTTTTGTCCAGAGACAATAATCTTCATTTGGTCTTGCAAATATTCCATAGCAGGTAAAATATACGTTTCAGAAGATTCAAAATGATATACCGCAATTTTTAAAAAATCGTCATCGTTTACTTTTGTTAAATCTTTTACAACTTCATAAGATGTATAATACTCACTAAATTTTGAAATAAATGCTTCATCATTCGTTTCAATATAGGCGGCTTTTTTACCACATAAAACAATGTAGGTGTCTTTTATAGTTCGCAAGACTTTAACAGCTTCTAGAACGGCATCTGATGATAACCTAAGAAGGATATCTGTTTTATTATCATGCTGCATCACACCACCATTTTCGGCAATTATTGAAATATCCTGCTTTATGGCATCCAATTTATGTAGTATGCTTTGATGCTGTCTTCCGCTTGCCGCAACAAAATGAATATCTTGTTTTTTTAAGGCATTAAATAGTTCAAAAAAACGATTGCTTACTTCACCTTTAGGGTTTAATAATGTCCCATCCATATCTGAAACTACCAACTTTACCTTAGAGATATCCATACTGTGTTTTTAAAGATGCGAAAATATGAATTTCTTAGCTGGTGCAGCCAATAATTATTTTGACTGTTACTCTAATTCATAAAAAACATTAATAAAGTTATTTACAGCTTTACTAACTGCAAATAATCATTATTCTTTACAGCTACAATATACTTTTTGCCTTTTACACTTATTTCTGCTAAATCTTTAACATCCCCAGGTATAACTAAACCACTATCATAAGCAGTAATTGGCAAGAAATCGCCTTTTCCATTCCCTTTTAAATATAAACCAATACTGGCATCATTTCTTGGTGTTTCAACTTCTGCACTATATAAATTCCCTGCGATAACAGCATCTAAAAAACCATCTTTATTATAATCATCAATTAATATTTGATTGATAGATGATAATTGAGCCTCATTAGGCAAATTATGTTTTATAAGTTTACCATCCTTATTTTCCAAATAAATACTGGCAAACGATTTCACCTGATAATGTAATGAATTTTCTAAAACGTCATCTGTATAAATATCTTCCAAAGTCGCAATTGAATACGATTCATAATCTTTAAACTTTTTCTTTATTGCTGGCATTTGCTGTGACGAACATTGTCGTCCTCTCACAGGGTACTGCTCTCCATTATTAACATAACTTAAAACAATATCGTTGGTTTTATTACCATCAAAATCGTTAAAATAAATATCGAATGTTTCATCTTCATTGGCTTTATATTTAAAATTTAAACCTAGATTACCAACTATATAATCGCTATCTCCATCACCATCAAAATCACCCTCTTTTATACTAAACCACCAGCCATTGGAATCTTCAAGATTTAAAGATCTCGTCTTGTTTTTAAAAACACCCTCATTATTTTCAAAAACAGTAATAGGCATCCACTCTCCTACTACTATTAAATCAACCCAACCATCATTATTATAATCGGTCCAAACGGCATCAGTAGCCATTCCTAAACCTGTTAAATCTGGAGCCATTTTTTGAGTGACATCAATAAATTTTGGGGTATTTGGTGTGCTTACATTTTCTAAAATATAACTATTTGCTGGTATTGGGTAATTACGAGACACTAGCCTTCCGCTTACAAACAAATCCAAATCACCATCTTTATCAAAATCTACGCTCTGTACTCTACCACCACTTGAAATCATTTCTGGAAGTGCTTCGAGCGATTTTGTAAAATTACCAGTTCCATTATTAATGTATAATCTATCCTGTAAAATTTTATCAATAGGCCTAAATTCATTACCACCACTCACTATATAAATATCATTATCAGCATCACCATCTGCATCAAAAATAAGAATGCCTATATCTTCGCTTCTTCTATCATTTTCTATAGCTTCAATGGTTTGTTTTTCAAAACCTTCTGGCGTTTGGTAATAAATTCCCGCACGATACTCTGAGGCGCCACCAATAATAATATCGTCTTCACCATCGCCGTTTAAATCGCCAACAGCTACTGAAGGACCTAATCGCGATGTTTGATGTGGTAATAAAATTTCTTTTTCAAAATCGTCGTAGATATTTTCAGTATGCTTATGCTTTAACACTAATGATGAGTCGTTAACTGTTTTAAAAATTGCTTTAGGTTTACTCACCATAACTTCGGAAGTTACCATAGCATCATTATAATCAATAGTTAAAAACTGATTTGCATTAACATTAGCAAATGTTTGTGTTTTTCCATCTGGCCACTTTATTTTTAAAGAATCAATAACAGTTTCGGTTCCTATCCCAAAATGTAATTGGGGCGCGATGGAGGATTGAAAACCTCTTGTTAGAGTCATTTCTTGAAACTGTTGGTTTTCTCCATGAATAAGATAAGCTTTTGCCCCTAAGCCAAAAGGATTTTTTGATGTTCCTTTAAAATTTAAAACAATATAATTATTCTTATTACTGCTATTGTTTTTAAAAACTGAGGCGTTATCATCAATATTATTGGTTACAATTTCTAAATCGCCATCGTTATCTAAATCTACATAAACTGCACCATTTGAAAACCCTTCATAAGTCAGCCCCCATCTGTCATTTACTTTTTCAAAAGTTAAATCGCCTTTGTTTTTAAATATGAAGTTATCTATTTTTTCGGTAGGCATGGCAAGATTCCATGCTAGTAAACTATCGTTATTGTTTACCTTTCGCTCTAGCTTTTTTATATAATCTTTATTATTTATTTCTCGTCGAGTCCCGTTGGTGATAAATACATCTTTAAATCCATCGTTATCAAAATCTGCCAATAGTGGTCCCCAACTCCAATCTGTTGAAGATAAACCTGATAATCTAGAAACATTACTAAAATCTGGAATACTATCATGTAACATCCCATTATTTAGTTGCAATGTATTGTGCATATACTGAAATTGAAAGCCTGCATTTACAGTTTTCCAAAACAGATTAGGGTTCATGCTTGCCATATTAGCTTTTGCTCTCCTATTGTCAGCAGCGTCCATATCAACCTGCATAATATCTAGAAGGCCATCATTATTAAAATCGGCAATATCAACGCCCATACCAAAATGAGAAGTGTGCTTAGTAGCGGTTTTTAGAACATTGGTAAATGTACCATCCTTATTGTTTTGAAACATAAAATCTGGCGAACTAAAGTCATTCGAAATATATAAGTCTGACCATCCATCATTATTAAGATCTGCAACTGTTGCGCTTAAAGTGAGCCCAAAGGATTTTAAACCTGATTCATTTGTAACATCTGTAAAGGTATTGTCTCCATTATTTCTGAATAGCTTATCAGTCTCATTCTCTGACGGGTATTTTAGTTTAAATGCATAATGGCTTGGAGGTGCATTAAAAGCCGTTTCTGGATAATTTGCAACATAAACATCTAAATCGCCATCCATATCATAATCAAAAAACGTACTTTGAATGCCATTTCCACTATCGTTAAGACCATATTCTGAAGCTTGTTCTGTAAATGTTAAATCGCCATTATTTATAAATAGTTGATTCTGTTTTGGTGAAAATTTACCACCCACTGAGCAGTAAATATCCAACAAACCATCATTATTTACATCAGCCATAGTAACACCAGTGTACCACCTTGAGTCTCCAGCAACTTTTGCTTTATCTGTTATATCTTCAAATTGTAAATTACCTTTATTTAGGTATAGTTTATTTTCAACCATATTGCCGGTAAAATATAAATCTATTAACCCATCATTATTAATATCACCTGCTGAAACGCCAGCACCTAAATACAAATATGGGTAGGTAAAATAATTAAGAGAATCGTTTTCAGTAAGGTTATTAGAAAAGTTAATGTGCGTATCTTTTTCTCCTAATTGACTAAATATTTTTTTAGATGATTTTGTTTTACTACATGAAGATATGGCTATAATTAATACAACAACTAGGTAAGAATTTTTAAACATTTTAATGCATTTAATGTTTTACAAAAATAAGAAACAGGGCGCAAAACGCCCTGTTAATTAACTAACTCAAAATAAACTTAAACTAATTTTGTGAAAAATCATTTTGATTTAACGCACCAAAAGCTAAATTTATAGCTTCTTGTGGTAAAGGATAAATACTTCTTTTAACGGTAAAACTAGCACTACTTAAATAACCTCTAAATTGTGGACGTGATAAATATCCATTTAAAACTTGTTCAGCTATGCCTCTACGGACTAAGTCAAAGAAACGATGACCTTCTAAAGCAGTCTCTAAACGGTATTCCATAACCACTGCATTCATAGCAAAGGTAGCATCAGGAAAACCTCCAGGGTATGTATCTTCATATAACCCTATGGCATAATTTGCCGCATCTGTAACTCCATCATTTTCTTTGACCCAATTTGCTGAATCCATATTTCTTGCTCTAACTTCATCTACTAAATTCATTGCTGTCATCAAATCACTTTCGGAAGCAGCAATTTCTGCACGCCATAATAATATTTCAGCATAACGAATAAGATTTGTTTGAATGGTACCAATGTTTTGTCCCCATCCCCCTGCTACTCTTGCAAGACCATCATCTGCCTCAGACCATAATAATTTTTTACTATAATATGGGCCTCCGTTTGCAGGATCTCTAGCCCAAGATAACATAAAATCTCCACGATCAAATAAAGGAATCCCTGTTCTAGCAACTGTCCAATCAAGTCTTGGATCTAGAGTCCTAGTCTCCTCAGGAAAAATCGACGTACCAGCATCTCCATCTTCAACAGGAACATTTCTAGGAGAACCAGAAACAATATCCGAAGGATCTGTATTAGCAACATAATCAGCTGGATCAGATATTGGTGTTGTTAATGGCAACCCATTTGAATCTGTTAAATAAGCATTTACTAAATCGTGTGAAGGTTGATAGAAACCACAACATCCAAAAGGGCTTGCACTATGTGGATAGTTTAATTCATCACCCTGATTTCCATTATCTTGACTAGCTCCTGATCCATCATTCACGGCATATTGAACTGCAAACACGGTTTCGCCATTATTATTATAGGCATAGTTAAAATTTTGATGGAAACTAGGCGTCAAATTATAAGGTCCATTATCAATAATATCTTGTAAAATTGGTTTTGCAGCAGGGTAATCCATCTGATACATATGCACCTTAGCTAAATAAGCCTTAGAGTTCCATTGATTTGCACCAGCATAGCGCACAGGGTCAGGATCTAAATTATCTATAGCAAATTGAAAATCGGCTTCAATATTCGGCCAAATATCATTTTCATTTCCAGGATTTTCTGTAGTATTTTCATCAACATAAGGCACATTGCCAAAAGTCATCTTAGCTTGAAAATGAAAAAATCCTCTTAAAAAGCGTAACTCTCCCAAGTAAGTATTCCCCAATTCTGCATCAATAGCACCAGATTCCAAACCTCTATTTACAACATTTATTGCGGCATTAGCTCTTGCTACACCTTCATAAAGACCTCTCCACCTTAATCTTACATATTCATTGTTAGGAGATACTTCATAAACTTCCATTTGGGTGATTTCAGATTGATCTCCTGGAGTACTCCCCTTATAGGCATTATCTGAACCAGTACCTCCAAACGTCCAGTTAGAGGCAGCAGCCTCTCGACGCATTTCTAAAGCACCATAAGCAGCCACAGTGAATTTTTCTGCTAAATCAACATCTGGCACCAACTCACTTTCAGAAAGTGTTGACAGCGGAATATCTAATTCTTTATCACAGGAAAACACACTTACTGCTATTGCAAAAAATAAAAATGTTTTTATTATATTCTTCATAGTTTTTTTTTTAAAATGAAACATTAATTCCGAAAATTATTGATCGGTTAATAGGATAAGTACCTGTATCTACACCAAAGGTCAAGTTATCTCCTGGATCCGTCCTGTTTGGAGGAGTAGCACTTGGAGCCCCAACGGATCCTTCAAAACTTCTTAAACTTATTTCAGGATCTAAACCAGAATAATCCGTAATAGTAATTAAATTTTTACCCTGTAGGTAAAGTCTTAATTTTTCTACTTTAAGTTTTTCAGCTACAGAATTAGGCAAAGTATACCCAATTACTAAATTCTTTAATCTTAAATAAGATCCATCTTCAACATAATATGTAGATGCAGCAGCTTCACGATCAACAAGAGTAGAATTACCAGTAACCGCAGGTAACCCAACTTCGTTAACATAATTTAAACTTCTTGCTCCTGAAAATTTATTAAAATCGGTAAAGAACTTATTAAAATTATAAATATCATTACCCTGTGATCCTTGAAATAGAAGTGAAAAATCAAAACTCTTGTAATCCCCATTAAACGTAAGACCATAAGTGAAATCTGGGTGTGGGTTACCAATAAAACCTGGCACAGGGTTACCAGCATCATCCAATTCATCAAATACCACTCTTCCATTTTCAATCCCTACCCAAGTGTTTCCATAAAAAGATGATATTGGATACCCTGCTTGAGTTTTTGTTGGATTCTGGTCTCTTATACGATCACCGTCTCTAAAACTATCTGGATTTGTTGGATCTAAAAAATTTACATTATTTTTATATGCCGAAACATTTAAGCCCACTCTATATTGAAACTCACTACTTGACTGAGAATTATCATAAGCTAATGAAGCGTCAAATCCCTTGTTGTTCATTTCTCCAAAATTACCAGGAACCACGTTAATATCCCCTAGAACTGTTAAATCTCTAGGAACAGCTAGTAACATATCTTCAGTAGTAGCATCATAGTAATCAAAATCAAAAGTAAGTTTATTAAATAATCTAGAAGTAAAACCTAAATTTAAAGTTTTTGTTATTTCCCAACCTATATCTGGATTGCCTCTTAAATCAATACCTACACCAGGATCGGAAGATGTTGTACTTGTAGCATAGTTATAAGTTCCAACGTTAGGACCAATTGTAGTAGATCTAGCATCAACTCTAAAGCCACCATCATTACCAACTACACCGTAACCAACTTTAAGCATTAAAGAACTAAACACATCTGAATCTTTCATAAAATCTTCTTCACTAATTCTCCATCCAATACTACCTGAAGGAAATACTCCATCCCTATTAGCCTCGTCAAACAAAGAAGTCTCATCACGTCTAATAGTTGCACTGATAAGATATTTATCTTTTATATTAGCATCTACCTTACCAAATAATGAAAAATAAGCCTCTGTAAAACCCGTACCATATCCACCAAACGCACCACTAGCATTGTCAAAATATCTCAAATTTGGAGTAAAAAAATCAAAAGTAGGTTTATTTATAGTAGTACTTCTAAATGTATTCTTATTAAACTCACTACCTAATAATACATTTAATTTAACTTCACCAATGGTTTTACTATAATTCAAAGTGTTGAACCATGTATATGTATTGTCTGAATCATTTCTTTCAAACAATGAGTTTTCCTGATTAAAAATTTCACCTTCTAATTGAGGAGGCTGAAAATAAACCTGATTGAATGATCGTAAATCAAACCCCAAATTTGTCTTTAAAGTTAAGTCTTTAATTATGTCTAATTCGGCATAAACATTACCAAGTGCTCTAAAGGTTATATTGCTATTATCTTTATTTCTATCTGCAATGGCAATAGGATTATTTCCATTCCCTAGTCCACCAACGCCAGATCCTGAAAAATTACCACCAACATCTCTTACAGGAATTAAAGGATGTAACCTATACAAACTAACTATAGTACCGTTATTTTCATCTGATCCTGGAGGTGTAATTTGATCTGAATAAGATACTGTAATATTTTCTCCAATTCTAAAGTTATCTTTTATATCGAAGGATGAGTTAGCACGCAAGGTATATCTAGTAAATCCAGATTCATAACCAACCCCTTCTTGATCTAAGACACTCATAGAAGCAAAGAAACTTGAGTTTTCTCCTCCTGCTGTAGCACTAATATTATAACTCTGAGTAATAGCCGCATCAAAATACTCATCAAACCAATCTGTACCACTCTGGTTAGCTCTTGTAATAGATGTTGCTCTGGAAGATGGATCATATAAGCTTTCATCTGCAGTAGCTACCCCTTGAGGTATTAAATAATTAGGAAGTACTGGAGAAGTCCCACTTCCAAACTGCGCATTTGCTGGAGTATTACCATCATTTGTAAATTCTCTCCAAACACTTTCTGCTACTTGCTGAGGGCTTGCCATATCTGGAAATGCCGAATTAGGAATAAAATCTATACCTACATAAGCATTAGCCCTAAAAGATAACTTTTTATTCTTTTTTCCGCCCTTAGTCGTAATAATAATAACGCCATTAGCTGCTCTATAACCATAAATTGCTGCGGAAGAAGCATCCTTCAAAATCTGAATAGAGGCGATATCATTTGGATTTATATCATTTAATCCAGCCTCAGTTGGTGTCCCATCAATAATGTATAGTGGGTCATTTGCATTAACTGTTCCAAAACCTCTAATTCTTACCGCTGCAGCTCCACCTGGCCCACCCTGACTGCCTACAACGACACCAGACGCTTGACCTTGTAAAGCTTGCTCAATACCAGTAGGTGCTGTAGCTTCTAAATTTTCTGATTTAATAGTAGATACTGACCCAGTAATATCTCTAGTACTTTGCGTAGAATAACCAGTAACTACAACTTCGGCTAGTTGACTAGCATCTTCTACCATGACAATATCCACAGATGTTCTTCCATTAAGACTAACTTCTTGAGACACATATCCCACATAGCTAATCATTAAAGTTGCATTTGTGTCAGCAGTTAACGAAAAATTTCCATCAAAATCAGTTACTGTTCCTGTAGAAGTCCCTTTAACCAAAACGTTAGCCCCTATTAAAGGCACTCCGCTTTCATCTTTAATACCACCTGTAATCGTCGATTGCAAATCTTCTGACACATTTGTAGCTTCAAAGCTATTTTCCACATTAGCAATTGCTAATTGTGTGCTAAAATAAATAAGTGTTGACAATAGGCCAATAGCGCATGCATGCAGCTTTTTTTTAAACCTAAAAGTCTTACAAAATAGTTGTTTTTGCTTCATAATTGTTTTGTTTGTTAATAATTTAGTTTAGAGTGTGCCTTATGGCACGTTAAAAAGTTGAGTAATACCAATGGTAAAAATAGAATAACAGTAATTCGTTAAATGACACTATTTTGTCATTTACTTGAAATATTATTAAAATAATGTTAAATATTTACTCTATTGATATATTTGTATATATTTTTTTAACAAAAAGATAAATATTAAAAAACAGGATAAAACTTCTAATACACAGTATTTTCCAATTTTATCCACGAAACCTTAGGTACTTTTTTTAGCACAGACTCCTCTGGCCCAATATTAATATTAAAAGCACCTATGAGTATGTCTTTATCACCATCATCATCTATATCAGCTAAATCCATGGTTTGCCATCTGTATTTTGGCACATCTGGTATAGCATAAGGTTTAAAATTTAAACCACCTTGATTTAGCAATAATACAACACTGGTATAGTTTTCGTCATTAAAATCTCCAAAGTTTGCTATGGCAAGCATGTCCTTTTTTCCATCTAAATTAAAATCATCAACAACCACTTTGCTAGCACCATGAAACGGGTAAAAATAAGTTTCTGAAAATTCCCCTTTGCCATCGTTTACAAATATTCGAACGCCATGAAAATCTTTAAGTATGGTTGAATAGTCTGCATTATCGCCATTACTTAAAATAATATCCTTATCGCCATCCATATCAATATCTGTAACTTGAAAATCATTACTTCCAAAAGCAGGTTGATGCTGAATGAGATTGGTCTGTTGAAACTCACCGTCATGAAAATTTAAAGCATATAACGTTTCGCTTTCTTGCGATACTAGCACTAATAAATCTTCAACATTATCTTGATTTATATCTGCATAATCCATTTTAATAGACCCTGGTAAATTAAGAATTGTATGCCTCTTATAATTTTTGTCTTTTAAATTTTCATACCACACTAAACTCCCAATATTATTACCAAATTCAGAAATCAACACATCCTCAAATCCATCAGAATTGATGTCTTTAACCAAAAAATCTACAGGTCTTGTTAGGCTATCAATTTTTTTATCACCGAGTTTAAGAATTCCCAATGGTCTATTAGAAGGATATAAAGAACCTATAGTTAAAACAGATTTTACTGAATCTTGAAAGGTTATTTTAACGGGTGGACTATCTAATTTTTCTTTTTTGATAATTTTACCATCCATATCTACTACGAAAAGAGACGATAATCTACCATCACCTAGGTATAAACTTTTGTCGTAACTATTAAAAGCTGCCATTGTAATGATTGTTGATGGCTGAAACCCATAAGAAAAAGTCTGACACTTAAACAGATTACTTGTATTAGCTATATGCTGTTTTTTTGTAACAATTGAATCTGGGGCACTTTCTATATAATAAGCTACTATTGCATCCCAATCTTCTTGAGACAATAAAGGTTGTTTAGGAAAATAAACACCTTCTTTTGTTTTAGCATAAAGTCTTTTACCATGTTTAGACATCCCTAATCTTAATCCCATTTCTGGAAGTGTATTAGCATCCCACACCTCTTTTGTTAATAGAGCAGGTTCTGTAAATAAATGACAGGAACTACACATATTTTTAGCAAGCCTCTCCCCCTTTGATTGTTTTTGTTCGGACTGACAACCCAAAAACATCACAGTTATACTGACAAAAAACATGATACGGTAATACGATTTTAATTGTTTCATAAATGGAATTATCACATAAATATACGCTAATTGTTTAGAGAAGTCTCATCAAAAAAAATGATGCCTTCCTTATGATGCGCCATAATAACATTTAGCTTTCAACTTCTAGAATTATTCCAGAATGACACTACAATTCTTTTATTTTGATATTTCGGTAAGACACCTTATCTCCGTGGTCTTGTAAACCTATATGTCCTGTCTGGTATTTTGCGAAACCTTCCCAATCTTTAAATTTTGATTTGGCTACCATAGCATCCCAATCTGCTCCATGAACCGGAAATGTTATCGAATCATGACCATTCATTGAAACTTTTCCTTGGTTTGTATTATGGTTTATTTCTAAAACACATACATTCCATTCGCCCGCAGGGTTTATAAATTCTGAAGAATAACCAATTAAATCATATAATGAACCTGCTTTGTGTGTGTCTTCTGCCACAAAAGAATCTGGGTGTTTATCATTATCTAGCACCTGTATTTCAGCGCCTGTTTCATAGGCTTCCTTATACTTTTCATCTTCATATACACCCCAAAATATGCCACTGTTACCGCCTTCAGAAATTTTCCATTCCACAGACAAAACAAAATTGGTGTACTTATTTTTAGTGATTATATTTTTTCCGCCTTCATTACTTGGTGTAAAAACTAAAACACCATCATCAATAGTCCATTCTTCATAAACATCATCCGACAAATACCCTTTCCAACTATCAAGTGAAGTTCCATCAAAAAGCACTATCCACTTTGACGAAATTTCATTACCAATACTTTCATTAACCGAGTTAGGTACTGCATTATTCTTGTTTTTCGATTCGTTTTTGCATGATACGAAACAAATAACAAGCAAAACAATAAATAGACACTTTTTCATTGAACCGAAAATTATACTGCTTTTCTTTTTTTCATATAAATATTTAACCCTATAAACGCCACAATTAAAAATGCAGGTAAAATAGACATGGTTCTTAAGGCTTCGGCTGCATTAGCATCATCCATTAATTTTCCCATTATTGGCAAAACTAAAGATACAGAAAACATGCCTGCTCCACCCATAATAGATAAGCCTAAGGCTCCAGTTTTTGGTAAATTTTCAGCCACAAAACCTAACATAGTTGGCCAGAAAAAAGTGATGCCCATCGCAAAAATTGCTGCAGCAACAAAAGTCATACCTCCTGTTGTAATAGTTAATAACCAAAGCCCTAAAAAAGTAAAAATAGCCGAATATAATAACATTCCTGCTGGACTAAATTTATGTATAGCTGGTCCTGCAAATAATCGACCTAAAGCCATAATACCATTTATAAAGGCCAAAACAAGTAATGGGGCTGCTACTGATTCTTTTAATAAAGATTCAATACGTTGTGTAGTTCCTAACTCTGAAGCAGCTGTAAAAAGCATGCAAAATACCATGAATAAAAACAAAGGGCTGAATACGCCTTTAAGCATATCTTTACTACTAATACCTAACCTTGCACGTTCTGTTAAAGGAAACTTTTGCCCAAAAAACATAATACCATAAATTGCCAATGGAATAAATAGCGTACCTACCATTATTTCCCATTTCATTCCCATAACGTCCATAATTAACCAACCAATAATAGACCCAATTACAATACCACCAGGGAACCAAACATGTAGCCTATTTATCATCTTTGTTTTATCATTAGGATACATAACAGTCATTAAAGGATTTAGAGCCCCCTCAACCATACCATTACCGATACCAATAAACAGGGTAGCTAGAAACAGGGAGGTCATAGAATCTGCCATTAGCGTCCATATAATTCCAATTAAATGCGTTATAAATGCCATCCAAGTAATCTTTTTAATCCCAAGCATATCAACTAATGGGCCTCCAATAATCATGGCAATGGTGAATCCGAAAAACGCAGGCGAAAATGCATAGCCTATCTGCTCTAAAGTAAGTCCAACTCCATCTGGCCCAAATACTGTTTCTAATCTTGCTCGAATAGCAAAAGTCATGGCAGTAGTAATCATAGCAAAACAACTTGCAATAAAAAGTCTATTATTTTTAATGTTTTCCATAGTTATAGTATCGTTAGTTTATATCCTTCTTTTACTTAAGCTGTGCTGTTGCTTTTTCGAGTAACTTCATGGTAGCTATTATACCTTCTTTTTCACCTAACTCATCGCCTTCATATTCAATACCAACATAGCCTGTATAGCCTGCATCTTTTACAATTTGCATCATCTTAACAAAATCTATAGTTGTTTCGTTTCCAGTTTCATCAAAATTATAGGTTTTAGCACTTACCGCTTTTGCAAAAGGCATTAACATTTGTGTGGCTTCATAAATATCTGGATATCTTTCAGTACATGTTCCTGCTTCATCTTTTCTAATACACCAGTTCCCAAAATCTGGTAAAGTACCACAATTAGGTAGGTTAATAGCTTTCATTGCTTTTGCTAACCCTACAGGGTTTGAAGACAAATCATTATGATTTTCTACCAGTACATTAATATTTTGTGTAGCAGCATACTCCGCTAATCGTTTCAAACCATCAATTGCAGCCACATCCCATTCTTCTTGATTATCAGTTCCTGAAGCATTTACACGAATAGCATGACAACCTAATTTTTTAGCAGCATCCACCCATTTTTTATGATTCTCTACAGCCTCATTACGTTTAGCTTCATCAGGATGTGCCAAATACCCTTCATGATCAATCATAATTAAAACGTTCGTCACACCGTGTTTTTCACTTTCAGCTTTAAGAGAATCTATCACCGCATCAAAACCTAATGTTTCAATCTCTTTAGTATAAAGTTGGTTTACATATTCTATGGCATTAATACCTAAAGATTTTGCTTCTTTTGCAAAATTAAAAGGGCTCACACCAGATTCTCTTACAGATTTGTGCAAAGACCATTGTGCCAAAGACACCTTAAAAAAAGGAGCTGCTTCAACAACTTCTTCTTTTACTTCATTTGTTTCCATAGCGCCCTGTTTTTTAGTTTTATTGTTGCATGCAAAAAAGCTTAGCATGATAACTCCAAGAGTTATATTTAATAGTGGTTTGAAAGTTTTAGCGTTCATTTTTAGTATATTTAGTTGTATTATAACATGTAAATTTATAAATCATTTAGCAGCTTGCCTACACTATATTGTCGTACTTTAACATTATTTTGTCTGTCTCTTATTTATCTGCCTTAAAAAACGTATTTCTTTATATATTTATAATTGTCTTAATAAAATTTGATGCGATTCTTGCACAAATTACGTTCGAGACAAAATGCAAAAAACCATTGCATCTTTTTGATAAAACACTAAACTAAAACTAAATAAATGTACACAGCTTGCTATAATCCGCTTGAAGAAGAATATGATGCCATAGTAGTTGGCACAGGAATCTCTGGAGGTTGGGCCGCCAAAGAACTTTGTGAAAACGGTCTAAAAACTCTGGTTCTTGAACGCGGAAGAATGATAAAACATATTGAAGACTACCATACCGCACATAAAGACCCGTGGGATTTCCCTAATGGGGATGATATAGCCTCCAACGAAACTATAAAACGTAAACCGAAACAACACCGAACCAATTATGTGACTAATGAGGGTCATCAGCACTTTTTTGTTGACGATTTAAAGCACCATTATAATGAAGACAGGCGTTTTGATTGGATTAGAGGCTACCATGTGGGTGGGCGCTCGTTAACTTGGGGACGCCTTAGTTTAAGATGGAGCGACATAGATTTTGAAGCCAATAAAAAAGAAGGGATTGCTGTAGATTGGCCTGTACGCTATAAAGATATTGCACCTTGGTATGACCATGTTGAAGAATATATTGGGGTTAGCGGTGAAAATTTAGGTTTAGAACAATTACCTGATGGTAAGTATTTGAAACCTATGAATATGAACTGTGTTGAAGAGCATCTTAAAGAAAAAATTGCCGAAGAATATGATGATAGAGTTTTAACTATTGGTAGAATTGCACATATTACCGAAGGCACAAAACCTGGTTTAGGCAGAAGTACCTGCCAATATAGAGATAGATGCATGAGAGGATGCCCTTATGGTGCTTATTTTAGCAGTAATTCATCTACATTACCAGCTGCAGGCGCTACGGGAAATATGACTTTAAGACCAAACTCTATTGTACATGAAGTTATTTATGACGACAAAACAAAAAAAGCTACAGGAGTAAGAGTTATTGACTCTGAAACTAGGGAAACCTTTGTATATAAAGCGAAAATTATTTTCTTATGTGCATCAGCCATAGCTTCAACATCCATTTTACTACAATCAAAATCTGAACGTTTCCCGAATGGCTTAGGAAATGATAGTGGTGAGTTAGGGCATAACATTATGGATCACCACTTCCGTGTAGGTGCCAGAGCTGTAGCCGAAGGATTTGAAGATAAATATGTAAAAGGAAGACGTGCCAACGCCATATACATTCCAAGATTTAGAAACCTTGGTGGAAAAACGGATCAAAAAACATTTAAACGTGGTTATGGGTTACAAGGTGGTGCGTATAAAGCAGATGTTACTGAAACCATTGCCGAATTAAAATATGGCCCTAAATTAAAAGAAGCCATTTTAAAACCAGGACAGTGGCAGATTAATTTCACAGGCTTTGGAGAAGTGCTTCCTGACCATAACAATAGAATGTATTTAGATTATGACAAACTGGATGAATGGGGCTTACCAACCGTAACCTTTGATGCTGGTTTTGGAGAGAATGAACTTGCTATGCGTAAAGACATTCAAGAGCAAGCCATAGAGGTTTTAAAAGCTGGCGGCTTTAAAGATATTGAAGGCTATGACTTAAAAGAAGCGCATGCATTAGGTTTAGGTATTCATGAAATGGGAACAGCAAGAATGGGACATGACCCAAAAACCTCGGTTTTAAATAAATACAACCAAATACATACTTGTACAAATGTATATGTTACAGATGGCGCGTTTATGACCTCATCTGCTTGTCAAAACCCGTCATTAACTTATATGGCTTTTACAGCCAGAGCTGCAAACCATGCTGCAAAGGAATTCAAAAAAAATAACGCTTAAAATTTTTTAAAATGAAAAGAAGAGATGTATTAAAAAGTTTAGGTTTATCAGCAGGTTTTTTAGTTGTTACACCAACCGTTGCAAGTTTGCTTCAAAGTTGCACCAACGATTCTGAAACTTGGATTCCAGAATTTTTAAGTGTTGAACAAGGCATTATTATAACTAATTTGGTTGATGTTTTTATACCAAAAACAGATATTCCTTCGGCTACAGAAGTTAATGTGCCTCAATTTATTGACAGGTACTTTGATAAAGTTTTAGAAGATGACCAGCAAGCACAGGTCAAAGCTTCATTTACTAAGGTCGTTGCACTTATTAAATCTGAATTTAACGAGAGTATAAATAAAGTTACTGAAGAGGACTATAAATCACTTCTAGATAATCACATGAAAGTAAAAGACGAAGTAGATGAAGCACGGGAAGCAAACCCTGAAGCTTTAATTATAACAACGTCTGAGCTTTTAAACACTCTAAAATCATTAGCAGTTACTGGATATGTTAAATCTCAAGAAATAGCCAAAAATGTATTAGTCTATGATCCCATACCTTCTGCCTATTATTGTGATGACTTAGAGAAACTTACAGGTGGTAAGGCGTATTCGTTGTAAAATCAAAGACCTAATAATTTAATGAATACATACATTTAATAATCACTTTATTAATTTACTAGGCGAATACCCAAATTGTTTTTTAAAAACCCTACTGAAGTATAATGGGTCATTAAATCCCATAATAGTAGATACTTCTGAAACATTATAATTTTTGGTTTTTAGCATTGTTGCTGATTTTTTTAACCGAATAGTCCTAATAAATTCATTTGGAGATAAATCTGTTAAGTGCTTTATCTTTCTGTATAGTTTGGAAGAACTCATTGCTAATTCATTACACAAAAAACTTGTGCTAAGTTCAGGATTTCCAATATTTTCTTCAATAAGCCTTGTGACTTTAGATATTAAATCTATATCAATTTGCGAATTGGCAAGTGTAATGACATCACTTTCTACATCACCTAAAAACTTTTGTTTTAAATCGAAATGAATTTTTATGACATTGTCTATTCTGGTTCTTAGCAATGTAGGGTCAAATGGTTTAACTAAATACCCATCCACCCCAATTTTGTAGCCTTTAATTCTGTTCTCATTTTCTGCTAATGCGGTTAACATAATTACCGCTGTATGGCTAATATTAGGGTCATTTTTTAGAGCTTCAACAAATTCAAAACCATCTTTTACAGGCATCATAGCATCTACTACACAAAGCACGGGCTTTACTTTTTTACAAACTTCTAAACCTTTTTCGCCATTATCTGCTTCATAAACCTTGTAAAAATCAGATAAGTATTCTACTAGAAACTTCCTTAGTTCACGGTTATCATCTATTACCAAAACACGATGTTTTATCTCGGTATTGTTTCTAGCCTTTTTTGCCTTCACTATTTCAAACTCACTAGTATCAACCTTATTCTGGGTAAACTCAAAAATTTCATCTTCTTTATAGGCTTCTTTATATATTGGAAATGTTACAGTAAAAATACTACCAAAATCGGGTTCACTTTCAACCTTTATATCACCCTTATGTATCTCTATCAATGCTTTAACAAGTGATAATCCTATACCTGTTCCTGTGGTGTTCTCTTTACTATTTTTAGCTTGATAAAACCTGTTGAAAATTTTATCAATACTTCTTTCTGGTATCCCTATACCGTCATCACTAACTTCAACTACAAGTTTTCTTTGTTCGCCTTCTTCAACGCCAATAAACAAATCGACATTGCCATAATCATTTGTAAATTTTACTGCATTAGAGAGTAAATTGTAAAGTATTTTGTTGTATTTATCTAAATCTATCCAACATTCTAATGTAGTATGTTCAACATTTAAATTCATACTTATACGCTTAGATTGCGCTAGTTCTATAAAAGAATTAAAAATACTTTTTGTGTGCTGTAAAACCTCTGTTTTTGCCACACGTAGCTTTAACTCTCCAGATTCGGCGCGTCTAAAGTCTAATATTTGATTTACTAAACGTAATAATCTATTGGCATTTTGATGAATTAAATTAGCCCTTCCTTTATCGTATGTACTTATATTTTCATTTCCTAGAAGCTGTTTTACTGGTCCTAAAATAAGTGTTAATGGGGTTCGTAACTCATGAGATATATTAGTAAAAAAGCGTAATTTTTCGTTGTTTAATTTTTCATCGCGTTCTCGTCTTACCTTTTCCAAAAGTAATTCTTGTTTTAAACTAATGCGGTACTTTATTTGTTTCCGAATAAGATAAATTAAAGCCGAAATAATAATTAAAACAATAATAAAAAATTGATACGTAAGCCAAAATGGAGGTAATACAGTAATGTTATAACTGGACTCCTTACTCCAATACCCATTATTATTGGCGCCTTTAACCTTTAAAACATAATCATCTGGATATAAGTTTGTATATTGAATTACCCTTGAACTACTGGATGTAGTATTCCAATCTTCATCAAAACCCTCCAATTTATATTGAAACTCATTTAAACGTTCATTAGCAAAAGATGGTAATGAAAATTGAACGGAAAAATTTCTGTTATTATAGTTTAATTCGACTGCTTTCGAATAATTTAAATCTTCGGTTAAAATGGTTTGTTTTTCAATTTCACCACCAGGAATAACCTCTTTATTTTGAATTTTAAATTCTGTGATTATGGGCTCAGGCGATTTTGTGTTTTCCTTAATTCCTGTTGGCGAAAAATATATTATTTCCTTATCGCCTCCAATATATATTCTAGAATTGTCATAATATAAAAACCCGCGTTTATTAATGAGATTGGATCTTACACCATTATTAATATGAAATGATCGGTACTCATTGGTTTTAACATCATACTTGGCTATTTTATTGTAGTTCATATTGAGCCACATAACCCCTAAGCTATCTATGGCTATATCTGTAACCCAGCTATTCTTTAGTTCAATGGGTTGTTCCTGAAGCACAAAATTATCAGAAAGTGGATCGTAATAGTTTAACCCCTTTCTTGTTCCTACCCATACCTTACCTTTCTTGTCTATAATTAAATCTTTTACTTTATTATTAGATAGACTTGATTTATTGGCTTGGGTAGCATAATGCCTTATTTCTTTACTAATCGTATTATATTTAAAAACGCCTTCTTCTGTAGCCAGCCATATAATATTATTATGAGAGGAGACTATTTTATTAATGTCCTTAAATGTGTTTAAATTACCTTTAACAACTTCATGCGAAGCAGTTTTTAAGTTATATTGAATTAATCCTTCTCCACCAGAACCTATAAAAAGGCTGCTGTTTGACGCTTTATAAAAAGACAGTACTGGTGATGATTTAAACCCAACATCTAAAAGCTTCTCTGTATTATTTTTGATATCAAATTCTACCACGTTTCCATTCCATAGCCCTATATAAAACACGGTATCATCAACAGTATATATACTACTAATAGTTCTGTATTTATTTAAAACCTGCGTAAAGCTATTACCCTCTTTTAAAAACAAGCCACTAGAATGTGTCCCTAATAAAAGCTTATCATTATAGGTTTTTGCAAAACTGCTGATAATAGGAATTTTTCCATCTGAAGTAAAGTTGGTCTTTATGGTTTTAAACTGGTTTTCAAAAGGATCGAGTTTGTCTAAACCATTTTCTGTACCAATCCAAAGTACTCCAGAATCATCAAAACACAATGAAATAACATAATTATTTGCTAAAGAATTTATAGACTTTAAATCTGGAATATGCCGCTTAAAACGACCTGTTTCTATATCATCTAAATCGTTACATTCAATAAGACCATTTGAAGTTCCGAACCAATAAGTACCATCTGGAGAAACCGTATAACATCTAAAATAATCGTTTATGGAATCATCCTTTCGTAGTAATTGAAAAGCACTTTCGGTTTTATCAAATTTGTACAGTCCATCACGAGTTCCAACATAAATATTTTGCAACTTGTCTTCTAATATAAAATATGCATCCGAGTCGTTTTGAAATGTATCTGCTGGTAGTAAATCGTAATTCTTTATTTGAGACACATTACCTTCTTCATCAATAAAAAAGCTATACACCCCATGATTGAAGGTTGTAAACCAAATTCTGCCATCTTGGGTTTGATAAATAGACCTGATATTGTCTGTATTTCCTATATTTATTTTGTAAAATCGGTCGTTTTTAAAACTGTAATAACACAAGCCGTTATCTTTGGTTCCTACCCATATTCTATCTGAAACATCTGCAAAAACCGACCTTATATTATTGCCTACTAAAGCAAATGTACCCTTGCTATTAGCGTGGTATGTTTTAAAAGAAGATGTTGGAATATTGTATTTGGTTAACCCATAGTCTGTGGCAATCCAAAGGTTGTCTCGCTTGTCTAAAACAATTTCTAAAATGTCATCGCTATGAAGATAGTCTGTCTTGTTTATATCGCTATGAAACACCTTAAAGTCATAACCATCAAAACGGTTTACACCACCAAAAGTACCCAACCATAAAAACCCCTTATCATCTTGTACAATACTTCTAACAGAATTATGAGAAAGTCCATTAACCTCATTATAATGCTCAAAAAATAATTCTTGTGCAGGTAAAACAAAAGCACCCAAACAGATTATTAGTATGATTAATTTTCTAGTTATCAATCGAATTAAATTTTATTAAAAATAGTATAAAATTGATTAAAGTCTGGTGCTATTGATGAAGGATTCTCTAAGTTTTTTAAACTTACTCCAAGACCTTATTACATTTTAGTTTCAGGAGGAAATGCATACGAACTTTTCCAACCACCTAAATCTATCAATATTTGGTCTATCATAACCCCTGGATCCACCATCCAAATCTTTAGAGTGTGTTTTCCTGCCTTATTGACTATTTGTTTTACCGCTTGTACTGATGCATTTTTTAATACATTTTGTTTCCATACATCGCTTCTTCCAAAGGTTTCAAAGTCAATGAGTACAGGTTTTGCATCATCAATGGCAACAACACACTTTACCCCTTTTGTATTATTGGGCGCATGCGTAGGAATGGCTTGAACATATACATTGGCTTCTCCAAAATTAAAGGTATAAAAATCGTATTCTAAAACAGGGCTATTCTTAATAATATCATCAATATTAGATTCCGAATTTGCACTTCGTGGCAATGCTACGCTTACCTGTCCTGTATAACCAATACCCTCAAAAGTTTCCCAATGTGCTTCTGTACCATGCTTTTTTCTACTGAAATTTTCAGCATAAATGGATACAAAACCTTTATCTTCAACAAAATCTTTATAGTTTTTTAGTGCCTCTAACTTCGGATTAAAAACAGACACACCAATAGTTGTTTTCTCATTATTAGATATAAAATCTATAGCCGAATTCACCTTATAACTCGGTGGTATCAATTGGTAATCATGACCCAATGGGGCTTCCTTTTTGTTTTCGCCTTTAGGCACTTTATCCCAATCAATAGTTACCCAAAGGCGTTCTTCGGGGGTATCACTATTTAAGGTTCCAGAGGTTTTAGAGATTGTAATCCAATCTGCTTTAGGTTTTGCTTCCCATTTTAAATTTCCATTATCTTTTAAAAATACATCTACATAATAGCTGTTTTTGGTATAGGCATTAAAAACGGGCAACACATCAGCATAACTATTTATGATATTATGATTGACTTCCATTTGATAACTTTCTAGTGCTATTCCAAGTGCATTACGCTTTTTCTTAAGAGGTATAGAAGCTGTTGGTTCTGAAAATACAGGTAAATGTCTTGGAGACATATTCATGATATGCTTCCACTTTCCGTTTTTAAGTGTATCGTTATAATATGCTGTTTCTTGCTGAATTCGTTTAAAGGCGTCATGCGATTTCGTAGCATAAAAAGCTGCACTTTGTCTGCCTTGACTCGCTACAAATTCATTTTTATAAGCATACAACCATTTAAGATTTAAGTTTGAAGCACCTATAACTGGATAATAAATCAACTGATAAAAAGCATCTTGTTTTTCTTGTGATATATGAGACTTTATGTTGTTTACTTCATCTATTAAATTAGCATAGGCATCAATACGTTTTGAAACCTCATCACCATAATGAAATTGAGTCAATTCGGTTTTACCTGCTTTAGTAACTGGTTCTACCTGACTCCATGCCATAAATTCTGGTCGCCTTTTAAAAGCTAATGTGTAATACTTTTGTATTACTTTATTAATTGCTTGAGCATGTTTGTTCCCAAATTCTCTTTTTACCCAATTTAGATGATGTATTCCTACCGCTTTACTATCTTTAAAAGGCGCCATATCCCAGGCCATATCTAAAAACAGCTCCATATTATACTCGTGGGGTTTAATATCGCCACAATTTAAAATCCAAATGTCCTGAGATTTAAACTCATAGGCTTTAGACATTTCTTCCCACATCAAAACAGGATTGGTAGAATTTAACCATAAATAATCATGAGGTCTCCCCCAGTAAGAGGTATGATAGTAAACCCCTGCTCCTCCACTTCGTTTTTGTTCTTCAGGATTACTTAACTGACGAATATACCCGTAGTTATCATCAGTCCAAACCAAGGTAATATCTTCTGGCAAATCCAAACCACTTTGGTAATAATGAAGCACTTCTTTATAGGGCACAAATGCCTGTGGTTTACGGACTCCTTTTTTGGAGTGTTTCTTAAGAATATCACGTTGGTCTGTAATAACCTGTTCTAAAAGATTTACTTGCGAATCGGTATCATGTTCTCCAACAATCATAGGGGAATCATGTTCTCCCCGCATCCCAACGGTATAGATTCCTTCAAAATTTTCTGTTTCTTTAGCACGTTTAACAAAGAGTTTTTTTATGGCTTCAGAATTGGTATCGTAACGATAATCGCCCATACTTTCATGCTGCCATTCCGCATTAATGTTACACAACATAGGTTCGGCATGTGAGCTTCCAATAACTATGGCATAATTGTCTGCTACTTTTTTGTTTTCAGGATAATGATAAAATGCTTTAGTACATTTATGCATTGCGGGCCAAATGGTATTAGCACGTAAACGCAATAATAACTCAAATACTTTAGCGTAGGTTTTAGGGCCAATATCTCCAGTTTCGGGTTCGTAATTTAGTGCTGACCAACGTTGTAAACCCCAGTCTTCATCGTTTAAAAAGATGCCTCGGTATTTTACCGATGGCGTACCATATACTTTGTTTTCAACCGAAATCACCAAATCATCCTTTTTATTAGGAGTAGCATCTGCCCACCATTCCCACGGGGACACCCCTATCATACGAGATATCTCCAATAAACCATAAGCGGTAGCACGTCTGTCTGAACCAATAACAACCAATGCTTTTTTTATATCTTCTGAAGGATTTTCTACAACTTGAATACTAAATGTTTCCCATTTGTTTTTTAGTTTAGAAACATCAATATTTTGTTTAGCAATAAATTTATCAATAAGCTTACTTTTTCCTAAGGTTCCCGCTATAATTTGAAATGCTGCGTTTTTTTGATTCATTAAGACCGTTTCTCCTGTTACTTTAAAAACATCATCCGCAAGCATCTTTGAAGCTATTGCAACTACTTTAGCATCTTTGGCATCGGTAACAATGGAAGCTACTCCTTCATTTGAAACCATAGGGAAATTTGCCTTTTTTTGCGCATTGATTTTAACACTCAATAGCATCATAACAATACATAACTTTATTTTTAGTCCTTTTAAAAACATATTAGTTTTTTTGAATTCTTTCGTATGTGCCATCATCAAAAATCACTTTATAATCTGATTTATAAAGTGTGGTTGGGATGTAATAATCTGTTGAAATAACTTGAGCTCCCGATGCTTTTGCTTTTTCAAATTTTGAATAATCATTAGTGCGGGATTCTTTCGTGCCACTATCGGCACGAGTTCTTACCATATAACCTTTAGCTACTAATGTTTTAATATAACCAAAATCTTTAATAGGATTATTTACAATTCTGAATGCCGCTTCTGGGTTCCCTTCTTTACTATTTACAAAAAGGATACGGTTTTCTAAATTGGGGTGGTCTTTTAAATAACGGTTTATCTTTTCTTTATTTTCATCTAAAACAAATAGAAATCGTCCCTTTACATCGTCAAAATTTGGCCATCCTTTTGTTAAAACGGCTTCTTCTAAGGTTTTAAATTTTCCTCGTACCAAATCTGGAGTAATTAATTGGTCTTTTGAAAATATGCTACTAATTTCATTATCCAAATCGTTGTAAGCTTCCTTTGAAAAAGGTATTGGTTCTTTTAGGCGCTCAATAATTTTGTCTTTGGTATTCATCAAAACAATAATTGGCGTATGGTTTGAATTTTTATCAGACCACAATTTCATTTCTTTTAAACAATCCTTAAATAATAAATGGTGGCTTCTAAAATCAATATCCTGCACATGGAATAATTTAAGTCCAGAATTGCTTAGTTTGTTATCTTCATCAAAAGCTAAGGGTTGTTGTCCCAATTTCTTTACAATCTCTAATCCCTTTGGGTTTGAAAAATGACCGCCTTTGGGGTCGTAAAACACATCCAACTCCAAGTTTCTAAGTCCTAAATCCAATTGCTTTTCTATGGAAATGTGCCCGTATTGTAATGACAATGCTCTAACTGAATCTATAGCATATATATACTCCCAAAGCGGTTTTTCTATAGGGCGTTTATACGAATTATGACTGCCAATTACTTGGATCTCGTTTAATTTTGTTTGTTCCTTACAACTTTGGCTACAACTAAAAACCAACCACATACAA
Source organism: uncultured Algibacter sp. (assembly GCF_947487605.1). Classification (GTDB taxonomy): domain Bacteria; phylum Bacteroidota; class Bacteroidia; order Flavobacteriales; family Flavobacteriaceae; genus Algibacter_D. Next base: position 188,887 of record NZ_CANKXK010000007.1, on the reverse strand, counting down.
ATCATTAAAATAACGTTTCCTTTCATGTGTATATATTACGTTTCAATTGTTATACTTCAACTTCGCTTTGATATCTAGACCTGTCAGGTTTTGAAAACCTGACAGGTCTGTAATGATTGTAAGTCTAATTTTGTTATTTGCTCATAGAAAAAGGTCTGCTATTAGCTTTTGTTCCCCAATCTGTATTTATAGTATTTCCCATGGTGAAAACAATGTTTCCTCCTTTCATTAAATCAAAATGATTGAAATAGGTTTTATGATATGGTTCTCCATTAAACGTTATACTTTGGATATATTTTTTTCCTTCGGAAGTGCCTTCTGCTCTTATTCGTAATGTTTTCCCTGAGTCTAATACTAAAGTAATGTCATCAAAATGAGGACCAGAAATCACATATTCTGGAACTGATGGTGCTACAGGATAAAAGCCCATAGCAGCAAAAACATACCAAGCAGACATTTGTCCTGCATCATCATTACCACTTAACCCACCAACATCACTACTGTATTCAGTCTTCATGATATTTGAAACCAATTCTTGGGTTTTCCATGGTTGCCCAGAATAGTTGTACATAAACGGGATTTGATGCCCAGGTTCGTTACCATGCCAGTATTGGTCTTTCTCATGAAAATTATCTAAGTTGGCATTAAAACCATCATCTCCACCCATTAAATTAACCAAACCCTTAACATCATGTGGCACATACCATGTATATTGATATGGTGTCCCTTCCGTAATATAGGGTTGTCTAACAAATTTATCTAAGGAATCAATAAACTTACCATTTGCATATTTAGCGCGTACACAACTGTCTTGAGTGCTATATACATTTTTATAATTTAAAGCTCTCCTCTTTAAGGTTTTTGCAGATTTTACATCGCCTTTTTTTGTGGCTACTTGACTAAGTGTAAAATCATCAAAGGCATATTCTAATGTTCGTGATACTTGCTCGTTGGTATGAAACGATTCTTTTACTTCATCTTCCAAAGGAATATAGCCATATTTTAAATATGATTTCAATGCTCGCCGTCCCTTTCCATCTTTATAATCGTTAAAATCTGATGGTGTTTGAAATGCATTTTTAAGCAAATAGGCATATTGTTTATCATCTATATTAATAATATCTTTCATATAGGCATCGGCAACAGTAGCAATAACATGATCCCCAATCATGGCAGACGTATAGCTATTCCAACACGGAAAAATGGGCAACCACTCCCCTTGTTCTGCTTTTAAAAACAGACTATGCATCATGTCTGCACTAACTTTTGGTGTGATTAAATTGAACAATGGATGTGATGCTCTATAGGTATCCCACATAGAGAAATCTACAAAATAATCAACGTTGCCTGCGTTTAACTCTTTTTTGCCATTTGCAAAACTTACATAAGTACCATCTGCATCGTTAAATGTTCTTGGTTGTAAAAAACTGTGATATAAAGCGGTGTAAAATTTCACTTTATCATCTTCGTTTTTACCTTCTACTTTTACTTTTGAAAGTAACTGTTCCCAAGTTGATTTTAAATTGTTGGTAGCGGTTTCATGACTAATAGTTACTTCTGCTTCCAAATTTTTTCTAGCTTGTGCTATACTTGTAAAAGAGGTGCCAATGCTTACATAAATTATATCGCCTTTCTTACAGTTAAAAGATGCGTAAGCTCCTAAGTTTTCTAAATTTGAAATTTCTGTATCGCCTTTAAAAATGGTTTCATTTTGATAGACGCCAACACTATTTGGTTTCTTACTCAAACGTGCTACAAAATAGCCACTAAACCCTGCTTCTTCACCCCATCCCTGATAAATTCTATGTACAGGGTTAAAGCCAGTAATTTCATTTCTAAGGGTATCGATGTTAACAAATCCCTGACCTTCATCACTATTTGGATTAATAACAATATGTGATTCGCCTTCGTTATTAAATGTAAATTTTAACAGTCCACAACGCTTAGTTGCTGTCATTCTTACATCAATATTATAGTCATTTAACAACACTTGATATTCGTAAGGTGTTGCCTTTTCTGAAGTATGAGAATAGGTTGAACCTCTTTTTTCTGGAAGGCATTTTAAATCCCCAGAAATGGGCATAATTGTCATACTACCATAGTCTTGTACGCAAGAACCACTTAGCCAATGACTGCCTCTAAAACCAGAAATAATAGAATCTTTATAATAATAAGGTGCATGACATTTGGTTTCGGTTGCCTTGGTCTGCGGTGTCCAATTGGTCATACCAAAAGGTACAGTTACGTAAGGGACTACCTGAGCGTTGTTTTCTTTACCATGACCGTGTTTTAAAGCACTAATAGTTGTAGAAGGTGCTGTACCTATTAATGGGTTTACGTAGTTTACATATGGTCTATTTTTTAATTGCTTTTCTTTTTGATGACAAGCAATACATAGCAATGTAACAACAACGTATTTTAAAAAACGGAAACTTTTCATGTCGTATAAATCTATAGTATTTCTTTTTCTAATGTTAATTTTGAATCTAAGTTAGCCTCCTTAACATCTTTTAAAACAATTTGTTTATGATTCGCATCTGGAACTTTGATGTTTTCTAAAACGATGTTTTCTACGCTATCGAAAATAAAAGCGGGACGATAATCATCAGCTTCTAATTTCAGGTTAATATTTTTAAATGAAATCCCATTTACATGCCTTACATAAAAGCCCCAAGATGGAAGCTCTCCGAACATTGAAAACTCAGGATAATCCGTTATTTTTTCTGGCACTTGATCTAATCTACTTAGCGGTACATACGCCATCCCTTTAGACGCTCTTCCTGGGTAGGTGATTTCAATATTTTCAATACGTACATTTTCAATATTATAGTTTGGAATACCAACTATTGAAGCTGGAAATGGGTTGTGAAAAAAGTTAACTTCTGGCCCTCTTAAATCATAATTTATATCAGGTCTTCCAAAAGGAACTTCTACTTTTATATCTGAAATATGAATATTCTTAACAGACCCTGGTTTTTCTCCATCACGATGTCCTAAACGGATAAAAATAGCATTTCCTGTGTTTTTTGCAGTAATGTTTGAGACTTTTATATTTTCAATTACTCCACCATCTACACTTTGTATGGCAATTACAGAGCGAAAAGTATCAAACACATTAATATTCTCAATGATTACATTTTTAAAGCCACCGTAAGATGCTGTACCAAATTTTATGGCACTTGCACTAGACCTAATGGTGCAATTAGCCACATAAATACTATCATTAAAATACTTTGGGAAATATGATTTTAAGCAAATCCCATCATCGGCGGCATCAACATCACAATTGGTAACCTGTACATTTTTGCAATCGGTAATATCCATACCATCATTATTCCAATAGGCTCTATTTACTACCTTTAGGTTATCAAGTTTTAACTTCTCACAAAGTTCAAATGAAAGTCCCCAACAAGAACCATTGTGTAAGTTTAAATCTAGAATTTCTACATTTTTACACATTGAAAATCTAAACAACTTCGGTCTTGCTGTTTCATTCGGGCGCATACGACGGTAATTATATTTAGGGTCTATTCGTTGTCCTGTATGGTGCAAACTATCAACACTTAAGGCTAATGCACGCCCTTGTCCGTCAATTTTACCTTCACCATAAATTTTAAAATTATTAGCTTTATAGGCTACTAAAAAAGCCATATTAGAATAGTCATCGCGTTTGGGTGATTCTGGTCTATCTGGCATAGGAACATCCTCATAATCATAAGGGTTAGTGCTTCCTAAAAGCACCGCTTTCTCGGTTAAATACAAACTTACTTTGGATTTCATTTGAAGTCCTCCCGACAAGTATTTACCTTCTGGAAAAACTAAGGTACCTCCATTACTTCTAGCAACATCATCAATCAGTTTCTGTAAGGCTTCGGTGTTTAGGGTTGTTCCGTCTCCAACCACACCATATTTGGTAACCATATATTCCTTGTCATTGGTTTTCTTTATATAATCTTTTACAGCCTCAATCTCAGTGGTTTTTATGACTACTTTAGGCGATTCTTTGCAGGAAACAAAAAACAAGCTCAATAAAAGCCCCATTAGAAGAAGGTGAAAATGTTTTGATTTTAATATCATAATTTAATTTTGTTTACCCCAATTAGTATTGGGCATATTGTCTAATTCAAATTGTAATTTACCACCTTTGGAAATTAGATTGAAGTCGATAATACTCTCGTTGATGACTTCTCCATTCCACGTTACACTTTGTATAAATATATTATCTGAAGACAGTCCGTTTGCTATTATTTGCAAAGGTTTATCAGATGTTTCTATAGTTATTTTATCAAACTGAGGTGTGGTTAATGCCAATTGTGTACTCCCCGGAAAAACAGGATACAAACCCATTGTGGACCACACATACCATGATGACATAGTACCCGCATCATCATCCATTTCCTTTATGTACCCCTCTGGAGTTGCAGTAAATATTTTTTTAACAACAGGACGTTCAAATTTCTTGTGTGTACCGTACCAATTGTTGGTTTTTTTATTCAATAATTTATCAACTAATTTCTGGGTTTTCCATGGCGCATTGGTATAGGCATATAAATATGGGACTTGTATATCGGGTTGGTTACCCATATTAAAAAGCTCATTATCAAAAAAATAATCTAACTGCTTTTCAAAAGTATCCTTTCCTCCCACCAAGTCTTGAATGCCTTTAATATCAAAGGGTACAAACCAGCGGTATTGCCATAAAGTGCCTTCATACAAACCATCACCATGCATAACATCTGAATTTTCATCCATGTTTAAAAACTTATCTTTCCATATAGCCTTGTACTCAAACGCCATATCTTTATACTGTTTAGCATCTTCATGATGACCTAAAATAGTTGCTATTTCTGATAATGCCCATAAATCGAAACTAGATTCTAACACATTATCGGGTGATTTAAAAGGTAAGTGTTCAGCTTCTTTTTTTAATTCTGTATATACATTTGCCAAAGAAAATGGTAACACACCCTTTTTATAGGCTTCTAATAGCATAACAATAGCATGCTCTGTTCTTATAGTTAAAAAAGGCTCCGTATTTGTTGTCCAATCTGCCTTTCCCTGTTTATAAAGTAATCGTAACGATTCCATCATTTCTGAATATTGTTCTGGATAAAATAATGAAAACAATGGTAATTTACTTCTAAATGTATCCCAAATAGACCAACCATGATAATACCGCTTATCTGTTTTATACTGTTTTCCATCACTTCCTCTAAAAGTTCCATTATTGTCATTTATAACGAATGGCGATTGAGTTGCGTGGTATAAATGGGTATAAAATAATTCTTTTAACGTGTCGTTTTCGGTTTCAACATTTACAACCTGCATCAGGTCGTTCCATTTGTTAAAAGCGTTTTCTTTTACTTCTGAAAATAATTTGCCCTCTGAGTGTTTTAAGTTATTAATAGCGCTGTTTTCATCAACAACCGAAAGTGCGCATTTTAACAATACCTCTTCATTTTGTTGTGTTGAAAATTTAAAGATCATCTTAGAATCCTTATCAACTATAGCCTTAATGTCTTTATCTATTTGAATGGCGTAATACAATGAATATTGTCCATTTCCACAAATATTAACCGTCGTAATCTTACCACTTATAACACCTTTTTCTAATATGTTATGTGCTTCGGAAATATGACCTGAAAAAGAACTTGATAAATCGATGCTTAATCCTGAATGTTTTGATTCTGGAAAGGTGTATTTATGATAGGCTACTTGTCTTGAAGCTGTTAATTCTGCTTTAACACCATTATTTAAAGTCACTGCATAATAGCCCGCTAATGCTTTTTCACTTTCTTTTGAATAGCTTAATGATTTTGGTAGTGTATCATTTTCTGAAACTGAAAAAGGTAAAATCCGTATGTTGCCACCTACGCCTCGGCAGCCTACTCCTGAAAACCTTGTGTTTGAAAACCCAACGATTTCTTTAGCATCATAATCATACCCCGAATGCGCAATGGGCTTGGTATCCGGACATGGTTTTACCATACCAAAAGGCACACCTGCAGCCACATCGGTTTGTCCGTGATCACTTGCTGTACAAATAAACGGATTAATATAGCTTGCATTTTCTGGATTGTTTACTACTAGGCTTTCTTTATTATGTTTACAACCAACAATTACAAAACACAGGCAAATAATATTTAAAAATGATTTTAACATTTCGAACAGGCACCATTAAATTTTTCCCTTAAATACACTTAAAAAATATAGGCAGACAAAATCTCGCCTGCCTATATCAACTCAACTAACTACTAACTCAAACTTTATATAAACAAATTATGAAAATTAATATCCAGGATTTGGCACTAATGAACCATCTGATAGCTCCAATTCATTTGAAGGAATTGGTCTTACCAAATGTGTTGCTGCATTAAAAGATCCATGGTCTTGAAAATGTGGGTTATACATGGCAACACGTTCTTGTAATTTACCAGTACGTTTTAATACATTCCATCTATTTTCTTCGCCAGCCAATTCAACCGCACGTTCATTTAAAATATCATCTATGGTAATTGATGCATAATGGTTCATAACCCCTGTCGCTCTTTCTCTAACTCTATTTATATGAGATAAGGCACTTGTTGTATTTCCAGCTCCTAAGAAAGCTTCAGCCGCAATTAAATGAGTTTCTGCTACGCGAAACACAAATAAATCTCTATATCCATTGCCATCTTGTGCTTCTTCATCAAACTTTGCAAAAATTGGAAAGTTCACATCATTTAAATTTGCCGAATATTGATATAAGGCTCCTGGTACATTTACAGCCGCATCAAAACCATAATCTGTTGGTTGAAATACGTAATGCTCATTTAACATATTGGCCAAATCTACATCTGAAAGTGCTACTTTAGGGAAGTACGCTACAATATCACCAACGGCTATATCTTCTAATCCGTTATCTGCAGCCAAGGATGCTTCAGTAGCGTACAAAGTACGATGAAAAGTCACAGCATCCCTTGTGTCATTATCTGCAAACAAGCTATATAAGAAGTCTGTTGGCATAATAAAAGGTACATCTTCTTGAGTTTCTCCGTAAGGGTTATTTGTTCTAGCAATACCTAAATAATTATAGGCAACATTCATCAAAATTCCATTTTTAGTATTACTTCTATTATCAGTCCCTTCAGAACCGTATTGAACAGAAAATAAAACTTCTGCATTCTCTTGATTGCCAAAATCAAAAACCTGTGCATAGGTTTGGCTTCTTATGTCATACCCGCCTATAGCTTGTTCTGCTAATGAAGCAGCCATATCATAATCGGTACTAGTTCCAAAAGATTTATAGGCCTTAGTTAAATAAACATCTGCCAATAAATGCTGTGCAGCTCTTTTTGAAAAGCTTCCAAAATTTGATGGACTTGTCTCTAGAACAGGAATAGCCTCTTCCAAATCAGCTATAATTTGGGCAAATGTATCTTCTTCACTAGATCGCGCATAATCGTATCGTATTTCATCTACTTCATTTAAATAGATAACTACACCGCCATATTGCTGTACCAAGTTGTAATAAGCCAAAGCTCGTAATGCTTTAGCTTCTGCAATGCCTAAATCGCGTTGTCCTATAAGAGCGTCTGCCCAAGATATTTGATTTAAGTATCTATTAATAGTAATATTAGCTCTACTTACTACTTTATAATTGTCGTACCAAGAGTCGTTGGCATCGGTACCAGACATATTGGAGTACTCATTTAATGGATCAATGTTAAATAATTGCCCTTGTTGAGTGAATATATCCGTGCCGTAAAATGCCTGATCATAGTTATTATAAACCTCTCTTAAAGATTGATAAACAGCTGTTACCAACTCATTAGCGTTATCTGAGGTATAATAGTTTTCTGCAGTAACATTAGACCTGTTTTCTTCTTCAAGATAGCTGTCACAGGCTACTAAACTTATTGATAAGCCAATAGCTGCAAATATGTATTTTAATTTTTTATGAATTTTCATCTTCTTAAAATTTTATTTTTAAAATTTAACTTTTAATCCAAATATTACTGATTTTGTTGAATACGCCATTCCATAAGAATTTTGCAATCCTGTTTCTGGATCTGGTCCTTCATAATCTGTAAAAATGAAAGGGTTCTTTATATCTAACGATAACCTAAGTGTAGATAAGTTTAATTTTTCTAGTACTTGAGGTGTAAAGCTATATGCCATACCAATATTACCTACTTTAACAAAAGACATATCTTCAAAATACCACTCGTTAGCATCTCCATTTGAGAGCGCAGCTCCTGGTAATGGATATTTAGCACCTGTGTTTGTAGGTGTCCAATAGTCTAAATTAATCTTATTGAATTTAGCTTTGTCATTTTGGTGAGGTGCAAAATTTTGATAAAACTCTGAGTGTCCTAAAACACCTTGTCTGGTATATACCATAACATTAAAGTCCCAATTTTTGTAGCTAAAGTTGTTTGTCATACCTCCAATCCAATCTGGATCATGAGAACCAATAACAACTCTATCATTTTCCTCATTAATTTCTCCATCACCATTTTGATCCTTAAACTTATACATCCCAGGTACTGCACCGTAATCTGCTGCTTCATCGACTTCATCTAACTGCCAGATACCTAATTTCTCATAGCTATACATAGCATTTAAAGATTCTCCTATCTTTCTAACACCGTGTCTGACATATGGTTGGGTATCTATATCACCATCTAACTCTAAAAGTTCATTGGTGTTTTTTGCAAAATTTAAACTGGTTTCCCATTTAAAATTACCATTGTCTATATTGACTGTTGTTAAAGCTAGCTCAATACCTTTATTACGTACAGAACCATAATTACCAATTGATGCATCAAAAGATACTAATCCTAATAAGGGCCTTCCTAAAATAGCATCAATAGTCTTCTTGTTATAAAATTCTGCTTCTAACCTTGCTCTACCTCCAAATAAACTTGCATTTACACCTACATTGAACTCTTTAGAACGTTCCCATGTTAATTCGTTATTAACAAGGTTACCAATAGTATTTCCAAGTGCATAAGCACCACCATATAAGTAGTCAACCTGATTTAAAGTTGCTTGCGAATCATAAGGTCTTACAGAATTATAATTTCCAGATTCTCCATAACTTACTCTTAATTTAAGGCTAGATAACCAATTAACATCTTGTAAAAACTTCTCTTCAGATACTTTCCATGCTAAAGCAGCAGATGGAAAAAATGCCCATTTATGGTTTTTAGCCAATTTTGAAGCACCATCATAACGTCCAGTAAAGGTTAACAAATATTTATTTTTATAACTATAGTTTATACGTGTTGCAAATGAAGCAACTGTTTCTTTTGAAAAGAAAGAGTTAAAACCTCTAATATCTGAACCTGCGCCAGTATTATAAAAATCAAATAGGTCTGAACTTACATTTCGTGTTTGAATATCAGAGCCTTCATTATCTTCATAAGAGAACGCTGCAATTAATGTCGCTTTTAAGTTGTTATCGTCATTAATATCGAAATTAAAATCTGCTGTATTATCCCAGTTATATTTTCTTGAATAAAAAGTGTTGTAAATAGACCTTGTTCTTGAGGGGTCATTCCTTGCGGCTTTTGTTAATAATCCTCTATACTCTCCGTATCTTGTGTTTGAGAATTCTGGCGCAAAATTAGTTTTTAACCTTAACCAAGGCGTAGCTTGATATTGTAAAAAAGCATTGGCTATAAAACTTGTGGTTCTTGTTTGTGTTGTCCAAGACCCATTTACTTCATATAAAGGATTAATAAAGCGTTCATCCTGTGCATCAGGTAATACTTTTATAGTCCCATCTGCATTGTAAGGGTTTACTGTTGGTGCCAAACGCATAGAGCTTCTAAACAACTCTAAAGAGCCACCTTCTCTATCTGACATGGAAAAGTAAGCTTTTACCCCCGCTGTAAATTTGTCGTTAATTTTATTGGTTAAAGCTGCCGATATATTATAACGCTCAAATCCTTCTATCCCCATCAAGCCTTTATCGCTAGTATATCCTATAGAGGTATTATAGACTAATCCACTTCCACCACCTGACATTGCTACAGTATGCGTCGTTTGTAATTGATTATTCTTACGTAAAAGTTCTCTCCAATTGGTGTAATTTCTATTGGCTACATTATTACGTTCATTGTCATCAACGAATGCATTATCCGTATCAATAACAATGTTACTAAAATCCGCTGGAGTTACTGTACCTCCACTACCATTTACAACGCCAAGCCATTGTTCACCTCGTAATACATCGTTCACAAAATTCACATACTGATCGCCATCATACATGTCTGGTTCGTTCACTACACTATTAACACCAAATGTAGCATCATAAGTTACTTGCATTTTTCCTTCTACTCCAGCTTTTAAAGTAACTATTACTACACCATTAGCTCCTCTAGAACCGTATATAGCCGTAGCAGACGCATCTTTTAAAACATCTAGTTTCTCAATATCAGAAGGATTAATAAAACTAAGGTCATCCACAAAAATACCGTCAACTACATACAACGGTCCATTTGGGTCAGCTCCAAGGTTGTCACTAACACCATCCTTACCAACATGACTACTACTAATAACCGTATTACCACGAATCTTAATAGACAATGGTGCTCCTGGTTTAGAATTAACCCGACGTACATCTACACCAGCCATTCTACCTTGAATAGCTTCAGCCACGTCAGTCTTTTTCATTTCTGTTAATTTTTCAGAATCTAAAGAGACTACAGACCCTGTAGCATCACTTTTCTTTACTGCGCCATACCCAATCACTACAATCTCGTCTAAGCCTTCTGCGTCAACTTCTAATTGAATAGAATATGTTGAAGATCCATTTAATGCAACTTCTTGCGTAGTATAACCAACGTACGATATTATTAAAACAGCATTTGCACTAGAAACTGATATAGTAAAGTTTCCGTCAAAATCTGTAACAGTTCCGTTGGTAGTTCCTTTTTCTTGAATATTTGCTCCAGGAAGCGGAATGCTTTGTTCATCTAGAACCACACCCGACACTTCTGTGGACTGTGCCCAAGAAATAAATGAAAAGCCAAATAATAAGGCTATAAATAATAGTTTAGTTTTTTTCATTTTAAATTGTTTAGTTAATAAATGTTTTAATTTGGTTCTTTTTGTTTTGTTAAAATTAGTACGAACACCTCAACTTGGAATGGACATTTTATTCAAAAATATGGATAAGAACATCTTTTTAGCTTAAAAAGGAATATTAATAACTCTAAAAAAAGTGTTCAAATTAATAGCATTTACCATGATGAATAAATAGGCTGAATGAAAAATATGTCCATGCTTTTGAATAAAATGTCCTTTTGTTGAAGCAGTACAAATAGTATCTTTGAAAGAACACTTTTCTTTAAGAAAACGTGACATTAATATTAAACCAAACAAACCATTAATGGATTTATTTAATATCGAAAATAAAGTAGCTGTAATTACAGGAGGAACTGGTGTTTTAGGAGGAAGTATTGCTGATAGCTTATCAAAATCGGGAGTCAAGATTGCTATTTTAGGAATAGATTCAGATGCTGTTAACAAAAAAGCATTATCTATAAGCAGTAAGGGAGGAACTGCTATAGGCATTGTTTGTAATGTTTTAAATAAAGAAGCATTACAAAATGCAAGAGACCAAATAATATCTAATTTTGGGCGCATTGATATTCTTTTAAACGTAGCAGGAGGCAATATGCCTGGAGCTACTATTGGAGAACATCAAACCATTTTTGATTTGAATATGGACGATTTTCAAAAAGTTACCGATTTAAACTTAAACGGAACCGTATTACCATCCCTTGTTTTTGGTGAAGTTATGGCAGCACAAAAAGAAGGTGTTATTATAAACTATTCCTCAATGTCTGTAGATCGTGTTTTAACTCGAGTTGTTGGGTATTCAGCTTCAAAAGCAGCTATGGAAAATTTTACACGTTGGATGGCTGTAGAGATGGCAACAAAATTTGGCAATAATATCCGTGTGAACGCCATTGCACCTGGTTTTTTTATTGGTAATCAAAACAGAGCGTTATTAACTAATGAAGATGGTTCTTATACTGAACGAGGTGAAACCATTATTAGAAACACCCCAATGAGACGTTTTGGGGATACCGAAGAGCTAAACGGTACTATTCACTTTTTATGCAGTAATGCAGCAAAATTTATTACAGGCACGGTAATTCCTATAGATGGCGGATTTAGTGCCTTTAGTGGCGTATAATTATAAAATTTTAATTCATGAAAATGCAACAAACTTGGCGATGGTACGGACCAAATGACCCTGTTTCTCTATCAGATATAAAACAAGCAGGTGCTACAGGCATTGTTTCTGCGTTACATCATATCCCTAACGGGGAAGTATGGACTATTGATGAAATCCATACACGCAAACAAACCATTGAAAATGCAGGTTTGGTATGGAGTGTTGTAGAATCCATCCCTGTACATGAAAATATTAAGACACAAACAGGCAATTATAAACTATATATAGAAAACTATAAAAAGAGTATAGAAAATTTAGCCACATGCGGTATCCATATTGTTTGCTACAACTTTATGCCTGTTTTGGATTGGACCAGAACATCTTTAGATTATGAGGTTGAAGATGGTTCGAGAGCATTACGTTTTGACACAACCGCTTTTGCTGCTTTTGAACTGCATCTTTTAAAAAGACCAAATGCAGAAGCTAGTTATTCACAAGCTCAAAGAAACAAAGCCAAAGCTTATTTTGATGCATTAACAAACGATGAAAAAACCAAACTTACTAATACAATTATTGCTGGTTTACCAGGAGCTGAAGAAGGTTATACACTTGAGCAGTTCCAATCTATTTTAGATACGTATTCACAAATTAACGCCAATAAACTAAAAGAACATCTAGTCTATTTTTTAAAAGAAATCATACCAACAGCCGAAGAGAACAAAGTACTCATGTGTATTCATCCAGACGACCCACCTTATCAAATACTAGGACTTCCAAGAGTAGTGAGTACGGAGCATGATTATGCCTATTTATTTCATCAAGTCCCGAGCAATAATAACGGAATGACATTTTGTACAGGAAGTTTGGGCGTAATTCCCGAAAATAATTTAGAACAAATCTTTAAACATTTTGCAGACCGAGTACATTTTATTCATTTAAGAAGTACAAAGCGAGATGCCCAAGGTAATTTTTATGAAGCTAATCATTTGGAAGGCGATGTAGATATGTACTCTATTGTAAAGGAAATTTTGGTAGAACAACATAAAAGACAACAATCTGGCAGATTGGATTACCATATCCCAATGCGACCAGACCATGGACATCAAATGCTTGATGATTTAAATAAAAAAACGAATCCAGGCTATTCGGGTATTGGAAGATTACGAGGTTTAGCCGAATTACGAGGATTAGAACTAGGAATTAGTAAATCATTATCACTTTAAAATTTTGAATTATGAAAAATGATACAAACTATAAAAACCCCATGCATGATATTGACGATTGGGAAGATAACTTAAAACAGCGTTACCCTGACCCGAATACTCCAGTAAAAGAAAAGGAAGCTTTTAGAAATTATGTTGATTCTGAACGTGTTGATACGGTTAGAGAATTTTACAGAATCAATCACATCAATCAAACTTATGATTTTGTATGTAAAAAGGAAAAAGAATTTTTAAAATTCGATAAAAAAGAAATGTCACTATGGGAAGCCGTAGATTTCCTAAACACTTTAGTTGATGATAGCGACCCCGATATTGATTTAGACCAGTTACAACATTTACTACAAACCTCTGAAGCTATTCGTGCCGACGGACATCCAGATTGGTTTGTGCTTACTGGATTTCTACATGATATTGGTAAAGTTTTATGTCTGTTTGACGAGCCACAATGGGCTGTTGTTGGAGATACCTTTCCTGTGGGTTGTCAATTTTCAGACACCATCGTGTATCCTGAATTTTTTAAGGAAAACGCAGATTATACCAACCCAAAATACAACACAAAGTATGGCGTGTATTCACCAAATTGTGGTTTAGATCATGTAAAAATGAGCTGGGGTCATGATGAGTATTTATATCAAATTTTAAAAGATTATTTACCAGAACCCGCTCTATACATTATAAGATATCATTCATTCTATGCACAACATCGAGAGGAAGCTTATACACATTTAATGAATGAAAAAGACATAGAAATGTTCGAATGGGTAAAAAAATTCAACCCTTACGATTTATACACCAAAGCACCTGTAAAACCAGATGTTAAAGCCCTAAAACCGTATTACGAAAAACTAGTAAAAAAATATTTGCCAGATGTATTAAAATTCTAATCCAACCATTACCAACTAAACAAACCACCTTTTGCAATGTTATATACTTATTTAGGCTTTTTCGGATTTACATTATTTGTAATATTCTATACAACTTACAAACTCCGAAAAGATAAATTCACAACCTCAAAAGGGTACTTTTTAGCTGGAAAAAGTTTAACAGGCCCTATTATTGCGGGGTCTATGATTTTAACCAACATCTCTACCGAACATTTAATTGGGATGAATGGGAGCTCCTATAAAAATGGGATTATTGTTATTGCTTGGGAAGTTACCTCTGCTATTGCCTTGGTTATTGCAGCTATATTTTTTATCCCAAAATTTATTAAAATGGGATTAACCACTATCCCTGAGTTTTTAGAAAAACGCTTTGATGGAGCCATTCGTTCTGTAGTTGCTTTTTTATTAATGTCTTCTTTTGTAATCACACTATTACCAATCGTTTTATATTCTGGAGCTATTAATATTGAAAGTGTATTCGACTTTTCTTATTTATTCAACATTTCAAAAGAACAATCCTTAATTTATACGGTACTTGTTATAGGTGTCATTGGTTCATTATATGCTATTTTCGGAGGACTAAAGGCTGTGGCGTATTCAGATTCTCTAAATGGTATTGGCTTGATGCTTGGAGGTCTATTAATTCCAGCCATTGCGCTGTATCAAATTGGAGATGGCGATATGTTTAGCGGCTTATCAACCGTATATAATTTTGCCCCCGACAAATTTGATATTATAGGAAAACCAGATTCTGTACTTCCATTTTCGGTGCTATTTACTGGATTAATGATAAATCAATTATACTTCTGGGGCATGAATCAAGCCATCATACAACGTGCTTTTGGTGCTAAAAATTTAGTTGAAGCCCAAAAAGGACTTATTTATACAGGGGTTTTAAAACTGTTTGTACCAGCAATCATAGTACTTCCAGGACTTATTGCATTTTACTATTTTCAAGATCAATTTTACGAAACACCAGATTTAATCTACCCCATGCTTGTTAAAAAAGTATTGCCAACATACTTATATGGATTTTTTGCGGCAGTTATTCTAGGCGCAGTACTTAGTACTTTTAATAGTGTTTTAAATTCTGCCAGCACCATTTTCTGTTTAGATATTTATAAAAAAATAATCGATAAAAATGCCTCAGATGCCAAATTGGTAAAATATGGTAAACTATCATCGGTCGTATTAGCCATAATTGCTATTGCTGTTGCACCCATGGTTGCTTATGCGCCAGATGGTTTATATATGTTGCTACAAGAGTTGAACGGTATATTTTTCATACCTATTTCATCAATCATAATTGCTGGAATATTTTTCAAACAGATTAATACCAAAGGCGCTAAAGCAGGTTTGTTTTTTGGATTTACCTTTTATATTTTAACCACATTTATCCTCGATTTAGACATTCACTTTGTGCATTTATGGGGTATAGAATTTGTGTTGAATTTCATCATTATGTTCCTGGTATCTAAAGTTTATCCTAGCACAGAAATTGAAACCTCCGAAGAAAAAGAAGATACAGAAATTAAATCATGGTCAAAAGTTAATGTTTCAGGATTTATACTGGTATTTTTAACCATATTGATATACGTACTACTATCATAAAAATATAACAAAATGAAAAACGCATTTATACATGATAATTTCTTATTAGAAAACAACTATGCAGAAACACTTTATCATGACTTTGCTAAACACCAGCCTATCATAGATTATCATAATCATTTATCTCCGAAAGAAATTGCAGATGATAAACAATTCAATAACATCACCGATGTTTGGATTAAAGGCGACCATTACAAATGGCGCGCTATGCGAACTTTAGGGATTGATGAACATTTTATTACAGGGCAAGCTTCAGATAAAGACAAATTTAAAAACTGGGCAAAAACAGTACCTTATACCATGCGAAACCCCTTGTTTCATTGGACGCATTTAGAATTAGCGCGCTATTTTGACATCTATGATATGCTCAATGAAGCTTCTGCAGAAAACATCTATAATGAAACTTCAGAAAAACTAAACACTAAAGTATATAGCTGTCAAAATTTATTAAAAACAGTAAATGCCGAAGTGGTTTGTACTACAGAAGACCCTACCGATACTTTAGAGCATCATAGAACAATAGCAAAAAGTGATTTTAGTGTTAAAGTAAGCACATCATTTCGTCCAGATAAGGCCATTTTAATTGCTAATGAAGGTTACAACGACTATATAAATGCATTGGGGAAATCGGCTGATATCAACATAAATTCTTTTACAGATTTATGTGATGCCTTAAAAGCACGCATTGCCTATTTTAATGCCTATGGCTGTAAATTATCAGACCACGGATTAAATCAAATGTCTTTTGAATCCTTTACAGCATCTGAAATTGAACAGATTTTTCAGAAGAAAAGAAATAACAAAACCATTAGTACTACTGAAGCTGAAAAGTTTCAATGTGCGACCCTCCTATTTTTAGCCGAAACCTATCATGATTTTGGTTGGATTCAGCAGTTTCATTTAGGCGCACTTCGCAATAACAATAAGCGAATGCTAACTGCCTTAGGACCTGATACGGGTTGGGATTCTATTGGTGATTATTCGCAAGCACATAAGTTATCAAACTTTTTAAATGCATTAGATAGTAAAGATAAGTTAACAAAAACCATATTGTATAACTTGAATCCTGCCGATAATGAAGTGTTAGCAACCATGATTGGTAATTTTAACGATGGAAAAATTAAAGGCAAAGTACAATTTGGCTCTGGGTGGTGGTTTCTAGACCAAAAAGACGGCATCATTAAACAACTTAACGCCTTATCTAACATGAGTTTAATAAGCTGCTTTATTGGCATGCTTACCGATTCCCGAAGCTTCTTATCGTTTCCCAGACATGAATATTTTCGTCGTATTCTTTGTAACCTTTTAGGCGATGAAATTAAACGTGGAGAACTACCAAATGATATGGAATGGATTGGGAATATGGTAGCAGATATATGTTACAATAATGCTAAATCTTATTTTGATTTTAAACTATAAACACACCATGAAGAAGCCTTTAATACTCATATTATGCCTAACGGTTTTATTAAATACTTGCAATACAGCAAGTGAAAAAACATCGATAAAGCTTGCACATGGTTTAGATATTAGTCACCCCGTACATAAAGCTATGGTATTTATGGCTGATGATTTAAAACAACGCTCTAATGGAACAATGTCTATTGAAATTTACCCAAGCCAACAATTAGGTACAGAGCGTCAATGTTTAGAACTGCTTCAAATAGGAAGCTTGGGTATGACGAAGGTTTCGGCATCTGTTATGGAAAATTTTTCACCAAGTATGAAAGTTTTTGGAATACCTTTCTTATTTAGAGATAAGGCACACACTTTTCAAGTTTTAGATGGAGACATCGGTAAAGAATTATTAGATAGTGGAAAAAAGTATTGGTTAAAAGGCTTGGGCTATTACGACTCTGGAAGCCGAAGTTTTTATACTAAAGAACAACCCATAACATCTCCAGAAGATTTAAAAGGTTTAAAAATAAGAGTTCAGGAAAGCGTAACCGCTATGGATATGATACGCAATTTAGGTGGCTCACCAACTCCCATTTCTTGGGGAGAACTCTATACATCCTTACAACAAGGTGTTGTTGATGGTGCCGAAAACAATCCCCCTAGTTTTTATTTATCTAGGCATTACGAGGTTTGTAAATTCTATGCTTTAGATGAACACACCACCATTCCTGATGTTTTAATAATGGGAACGTATTTATGGAATAGTTTAAATAAACAACAGCAACACTGGTTACAAGCCTCTGTTGATGCCTCTATAAAACACCAAAGGAAGCTTTGGGCGGTTGCAGAGAAAGAAGCTTTGGAAGAAGTAGAAAAAGCAGGTGTAACGATTAGCAGACCAGATAAATCTAAATTTAAAGATAGAGTAGAAAATAGTTATAAAATATTTAATGAAGATCCTCTTTTAGCCGATTTAATAAGTAGAATACAGGCTACAAATTAGTTGAAGTTTTTAATTGATAATTAAAAAACCCATGGAAATACGACATAAAATTGATAAAATTTTAGGAAACACATTGGTAGTCATCATGTCCATCATGGTGCTTAATGTACTTTGGCAGGTGTTTACACGCTTTGTTGTAGGAACGCCCAGTTCTTTTACAGATGAATTAGCTCGATTTTTAATGATTTGGGTGGGTGTTTTGGGAGCTGCCTACATTTCTGGAAGACGTATGCATGTTGCCATTGACTTACTACCCATGCGATTAAACAAGGACGGACAACACAAACTAAAGGTTTTTGTAAACGTTATTATCATTATATTTTGTTTGGCCGCTTTTATTATTGGCGGATTTAGGCTAGTGTATATCACCTATACTTTAGAGCAGTACTCCCCTGCCCTTCAAATACCTTTAGCAGCGGTATATTTAGTAATTCCCATAAGCGGAATACTTATCATTTTTTATAAAATTTCGGACATTATTAATAAACAAATCTAATGGAATATTTACCCATAATTGTACTTATAGTTAGCTTTTTAGGATTGTTATTAATTGGTGTTCCAGTAGCATGGAGTATCGCTATTTCATCATTATTAACTATGCTGGCGAGTATTCCAGCATTACCAGCATTAACTACAGTTTCTCAAAGAATAGGCACAGGATTAGATAGTTTTGCATTATTAGCCATACCCTTTTTTGTGCTCTCTGGGCAACTTATGAATAAAGGAGGAATTGCTCATAGATTAATAGCATTTGCAAAAACATTGGTTGGCGCTTTACCAGGAGGTTTAGCGCTCATCAATGTTATAGCTGCCATGTTAATGGGTGCTATTGCAGGGTCTGCCATGGCATCGGCATCGGCTATGGGAAGCATCTTAGGTCCAGAAATGGAAAAAGAAGGTTATTCTAAAGAGTTTGGGGCAGCCGTTAATATTACTTCTGCTACTACAGGGCTTATTATTCCTCCAAGTAATATTTTAATTGTCTATTCTTTGGCAAGTGGTGGTGTATCCATAGCCGCTTTATTTTTAGCAGGCTATATCCCAGGAATCTTAACAGGTTTACTCTTGATGATTGTTGCATCAGTTTGGGCAAAAAAGAAAAACTATAAAGTTGGTAAGCGTAGTTCTTTTAAAGAAATATTTAAAACTTTTGTTGATGCTTTTCCTAGTTTAATGCTCCTAGTTGTAGTTATTGGCGGTATTGTGGTTGGTATTTTTACTGCAACCGAAGCTTCAGCCATTGCGGTATTATATACACTTATTTTAGCCTTTTGGTATAAAGAAATATCGGTAAAAAACTTACCTCAAATCTTATTGGATTCTTGTGGTACTACGGCTATTGTCATGCTTTTAATTGGAGCATCTATGAGTATGTCTTGGGTAATGAGTTATGAAAATATTCCTCAAGATATTAGTAATCTATTATTGGGTTTAAGCGATAATACTATTGTCATTCTATTAATTATCAACTTGCTACTACTTTTTGTAGGTATCTTTATGGACATGACACCAGCAGTACTCATATTCACACCCATATTTTTACCCATCATCACAAAACTAGGGATGGATCCTATTCAATTCGGCATCATCATGGTACTTAATCTTTGTATAGGACTATGTACTCCTCCTGTCGGTTCGGTGCTCTTTGTAGGTGTTGGTATTGCTAACACCACCATAGAAAAAGTGGTAAAACCGCTCTTACCTTTGTTTATAGCCATGGTAGTTTCCTTGTTTTTAGTAACCTATTTTCCACAATTATCTTTATGGCTCCCTAGCCTATTCGATTTATAATAGTAAATATGAAAAAATTAAACAGAACAAATTATAACGTTAACACAAAACTTCCCATAAAAGTATTGCAATTTGGTGAAGGTAATTTTTTAAGAGCCTTTGTAAATTACGCTGTTCAAGAATTAAACGATACCCAAAATTTTAACGCAGGTGTAGCGGTTGTACAGCCTATTGAACATGGTATGGTGAACATGCTTAACAACCAAGATGGACTATATACCCTTTTTTTAAAAGGTGTAGAAAAAGGTGAAGAAATCCAAGAAAAACAAGTTATTACTAATATTGTTAAAGGCATCAATCCGTATAAAAACTTTCAAGACTATATCAATTTAGCAAAGGAAGACACTTTAGAATTTGTAATTTCTAATACCACTGAAGCAGGTATCTCGTACATTGAAACCGATACGCTCAATATGGAACCTCCAAGTTCTTTTCCTGCTAAACTAACCGTATTTCTATATAAACGATTTAAACATTTTAAAGGCAACTCATCCAAAGGATTAACCATCATCCCTTGCGAACTCATCAATTACAACGCCGATACATTAAAGGAGATTATTTTAAAATATTGCAAACTTTGGAATTTAGAAGCTGATTTTAGTAAATGGATTATCAATCATAATAGTTTCCATAATACTTTAGTTGATAGAATTGTACCTGGTTATCCTAAAGATGATATTGAAAGTTATAACAAGCAACTTGATTACCAAGACAATCTTATTGTATCTGCCGAAACATTTTTCCTTTGGGTTATTGAAGGCGATGAAACGTTAAGCAAAAAGTTACCATTTAACAAAACCAAACTTCAGGTAAAAATTGTTGAAGATATGCAACCCTACAGAAGCAGAAAAGTGAGAATATTAAATGGTGCCCATACAGCTCTTGTTCCCTTTTCCATGCTTTACGGAAATACAACGGTTAAAGAATCTATAGATAATAATTTTACTGGTAGCTTTATAAAAGATACCGTTTTCAAAGAGATTATTGAAACCTTAGATTTAGATAAAAACGAGCTTGAAGCTTTCGCCGAAGACGTTTTTGACCGTTTTAGAAACCCATTTGTAAAACACTTATTGGCAAGTATAGCCTTAAATACCGTTTCAAAGTTTAAAGTACGTGTATTACCAAGTTTACTGGGTTATGTTGAAAAATTCAATAAACTCCCTGTAAATCTTACGTTTTCCTTAGCATGTTTAATCCGTTTTTATAAAGGAGATTGGAAAGACAATTCTTTACCTATAAACGATGCTGAAAATGTTGTTGCCTTTTTTAATGATGTTTGGAAGGATCCAGATTATCATTCCATTGCCCAAAACGTTTTAAGCAATACTGACTTTTGGGGTTCAGATTTGAATCAAATAGTAAACTTAACAGATGGTATCACTCATGCTTTGAAAGAAATTGATACTAATGGAATTGAAAAAGGATATGATAATTTTCGTAAAAGCTTCCAATCATGAAAAGAAATACACCACTTATAAAAATACATGAGAAAGATAATGTAGCCGTAGCCATGAGAACTTTAGAGGCAAATGAGCAAATTGTATTTCAAAATGAGACCATAACAATTCAATCAAAAACCAAAGAAAAGCATAAAATAGCATTGGTTACTTTTCAAAAAAATGACCCTATATTTATGTATGGTGTTTTAGTTGGAAAGGCGAATACGCAGGTTATTAAAGGGGATGTTTTAACAACTGAAAACGTCATCCATCAAAGTGGGAAAGTATCTGGAAAAATCGAAAAATTTAGCTGGACACCACCAAATGTTGAAAAATGGGCGAATAAAACCTTTATGGGTTATCATAGAGCTGACGGGCAAGTAGGAACCACTAATACCTGGTTGTTTTTTCCGTTAGTATTTTGTGAGAATAAAAATATTGAAAGATTAAAAGACATTTTTGAAAAAGAACTATTAAAAACCAAAGAAGATAAAAATAGACTGTTGCTCCGATCATTAATTAATAGTAATGATAACAACGATGCACATGAGGTTTCACAAAATGTTTTTGATAATGTTGACGTAAAATTTATCACGCATCAAAGTGGCTGTGGTGGCATTAGGCAAGACGCCGAAAGTTTAGCAAAACTATTGGCAGGTTATGTAAACAACCCCAATGTTGCAGGTGTTACGGTATTAAGCTTAGGTTGCCAAAACCTTCAAATCAAAATATTTGAAGATGCCTTGCATGCTATAAACCCCAATAATAAAAAACCTGTTTTGATTTTTGAACAACAAAAATTGGGTACTATCGATAACATGCTACAGCAGGTTATTAAACAATCGTTTGAAGGTATAAAGGAAGCCAACTCTATTCAACGTAAACCGGCACCACTATCAAAATTAGCCATTGGTTTAGAATGTGGAGGTTCTGATGGGTTTTCAGGCATTTCTGCTAACCCAACTCTTGGTAAGGTGTCCGATTATTTGGTAGCTCTTGGAGGTACAGCCATTTTGTCTGAATTTCCAGAATTATGTGGTGTAGAACAAGAATTATTAAATAGATGCCTTAACGATGCAGATGGTGAGCGGTTTTTAAGTTTGATGAAAGCTTATGAAACTTCTGTCGTTAATGCGGGTTCTGGTTTTGATATGAATCCGTCTCCTGGCAACATTAAGGATGGCCTGATTACCGATGCTATGAAATCTGCAGGGGCTGCAAAAAAAGGTGGTACCTCAGGAGTTGTTGATGTTTTAGATTATGGCGAATACATTTCAAAAAACGGCTTAAATCTATTATGTACTCCTGGAAATGACGTTGAAAGCACTACAGCCATGGTAGGGTCTGGTGCCAATTTAGTATTATTTACCACAGGACTAGGAACACCAACTGGGAACCCCATAACACCTGTTATCAAAGTATCATCAAATTCAGATTTAGCGAATAAAATGAATGATATTATTGATTTTGATACTGGTGATATCATTACAGGAGATAAAACAATTGATGACAAAGCAGAAGAATTATTAAACTATATTATTGAAGTTGCCAGTGGTACTAAAACAAAAGCAATGGTATTGAATCAAGATGATTTTATTCCTTGGAAACGAGGTGTATCCCTTTAATTATACCATTTATAAAATAGTTTAAGTCAAAAATTAAAAAACATCATAGTTAGATGTAACACCAATAATTAGAATTAATCATTGTATAAAAACTGATAGATATGTATAAAAAATCACTAATCGTATTAATGCTAATCACTTTGATTGGCTGTTCACAAAAAGAAGAAGAGGTCTATCTCTTTTCTTTCTTTAAAGATAATGGGCAAGATGGACTACATCTAGCCTCAAGTATGGATGGTTTAAAATGGTCTGCACTTAATGATAATAAGTCCTTCTTAACTCCAGAGGTAGGAGAAGATAAATTGATGCGCGACCCATGCATAATTAAAGGAGAGGATGATAAATTTCATATGGTCTGGACAACTGGTTGGACAGATAATGGTATTGGTTATGCAAATTCCACAGATTTAATTCATTGGTCTGAGCAGAAATTTATTCCTGTTATGGCTCATGAGCCAAATGTTATGAATTGTTGGGCTCCAGAAATATTTTATGACGAAACTACCAAGCAATATGCTATTTTTTGGGCTAGTACGATTCCTGGCAGGTTTCCAAAATCATTTCACCCTAAAGGGCGTAATCACAGAATGTATTATACGACTACAAAAGATTTTATTGACTTTACTGAGGCAAAACTATTATATGACAAAGGGTTTACTGTCATTGATTCTCATATTAAAAAAGATGGTGAACGCTATATCATGTTTTTAAAGAATGAAGTCAACCACGATACATTGCATAAAGATATTCATATTGCTACAAGTAAAGAACTTTTGGGCAATTATTCTGAACCTTCAGAAGCCATCACCCCACATTGGACAGAAGGTCCTACTTGTATTAAAATAGATGGTGAATGGGTGGTATATTTTGATATGTACGAAGACCATAAAATGGGTGCTGTAAAATCACCAGATTTAAAAAACTGGACTGATATCACCGAAACACTTGATTTCCCAGAAGGTACCAGACATGGAACCGTTTTTAAGGTAAAGCAAAGTGTTCTTGATAATATTTTATCTCAAAAAAATTAATTCACCATTAAGAGCTGTAATCTTTACTAACTTGATAGATTAGTAATACTAATTAACTCTTGACCATTAAGCTTTAAACTAAAAGTATAAAATGGATTGAATGGGGTAATGTGGGTTTATTAAACTGACACCTCATTACAGTATATCAAAACATAAATACTTCTCAAGATATCATACTAAAACAGAATCAATTTATGTAAATAAACCATCTTTTAATTTTTATACAACTACTAAATGACAAAATAGTACAAAACAGTAACCGCTAAAAAAACTAATTTTACAACAACTAAAGCATACTACTTTTTAAATACTAGAGTTACTTGAATTTAAAATTCAATTAGCATATTCTTGCTTTCACCCAAAGTAACAGTAATACAAAGTGCATTTATTTAGTAAGTTTTAAAAGTTATATGCTTAACACAAACCAACTAAACTGTATTTACTATGACAATTTTAGCCGTTGTTTTCTGTGTACTTGTGCTTATCTTATTGATTACTTGGGGTAAAATCAATCCATTTTTAGCCTTTCTTATTGTATCCATTTTGGCGGGAATCCTTTTAGGTATTCCGTTAGGAAATATTTCCAAATCCCTCGAAGTAGGTATAGGTGGTATGTTAGGTTCATTGGCTGTTATTATTTGTTTAGGTGCCATGTTTGGTAAATTAATATCAGATAGTGGTGCCGCTAAAAAAATTACAGAAGTTTTAATGAATGCTTTTGGCGAAAAATACATCCAATGGGCATTAATGATAACTGGTTTTATTGTGGGCATTCCACTATTTTACAATGTTGGTTTTGTGCTTTTAGTCCCGTTAATTTTTTCGGTTGTCTATCAATACAAAATACCTGCTGTTTATATTGGTATTCCTATGTTAGCAGCCTTATCCGTAACGCATGGGTTTTTACCTCCACATCCCTCACCTACAGCTTTAGTTAATCTTTTTGATGCCAATTTAAGTACAACCCTTATATATGGGTTTATAGTTGCTATACCTTGTATGGTCATTGCAGGTCCATTTTTTGCAAAAACATTAAAAAAAATAGAAGCAAAACCTTTAGATATTTTCATTCCTAAAGACGATCTAAATAGAGAATTACCAAGCGGTATTAATTGTTTCTTAACAGCATTGTTGCCTGTTTTTTTATTGGCAGGCTCCTCTTTAGCACCTTATTTATCGTTTGGAAATACGTTTCTTGAAGGACTTTTTACGTTTTTAGCAGACCCTGTTATTGTGATGATTATTTCATTATTGATTGCGACATATACACTTGGTATAAAGCAAAAAACGAAAATAAAGACCATTATGGATGGGTATGCCGATGCTGTAAAAGATATTGCCATGATTCTTTTAATTGTTGCTGGTGCAGGTGCTCTTAAACAAGTTTTTATTGATAGTGGTGTAAGTAACGATATTGCCAACTTATTAGGTGGATGGGATGTTAACCCACTCCTTTTAGGCTTTATAATGGCTACTATTATTAGAGTATGCTTAGGTTCTGCTACCGTTGCAGGTTTAACTACCGCAGGCATTATAGCGCCATTAATTACCGTAACTGGCGCTAATCCAAACCTAATGGTATTGGCTATTGGTGCAGGAAGCTTAATGTTTTCGCATGTTAACGATTCTGGTTTTTGGATGTACAAGGAATATTTTAATTTAAGTCTTAAAGACACTTTTAAATCGTGGACTGTTATGGAAACCATTGTTGGGCTTGTTGGTATAATGATGGTATTATTATTAGATGTATTTATTTAAAGTATTAGAATTAGACATTTGAAGTAGGCTTCAAAATTTATTAAAGGCATGTTAAAAGCAAATATTATCAGACTAGGAATCATAATTTTAACAACTATTTTTGTTAGCTGTAAAGATACTTCCGAAGAAAAGCAAACGCCTCAACCAAACATCCTTATCATTCAAGCAGATGATATGGGATTCGACGATTTATCCTTACATGGAAATCCATATTTAGAAACCCCAAATCTTGATAAACTAGGAAATGAGTCTGTTCAATTCGAACAATTCTATTTACAAAATGTTTGTGCGCCATCAAGAGCTGCTTTACTGACTGGACGAAACTATTTAAGAACAGGGGTAACATCGGTTCATGCGGGTCGTGATTTTATGAATTTAGATGAAACCACGATAGCTGAAATATTTCAAAAGAATGGTTACAATACAGGCATGTGGGGCAAATGGCATTCTGGGAAAACGGATGGCTATTTCCCTTGGGACAGAGGTTTTGACGAAGCTTACTATGCCTGCCTATACAATTACTGGAACAACACAGGGCTTTTAAACGGAAAACCGATACAGACTAAAGGTTTTACTACCGATGCTCTTACCGATATGGCCATCGATTTTGTAACGCAAGAAAGAGAAGGCAAACCATTTTTTGCTTACATGTCTCATTTAGCACCACATAACCCTTGGCGCGCTCCAGAATCCTATATAAAAAAGTATGAAGATAAAGGGCTATCAAAACCTATGGCTACCCTTTATGGAATGATAGATAATCTAGACCATAATATTGGGAGACTGCTCGATGCTTTGGATAAAAATGGTTTAACCGAAAATACCATTATTGTTTTTATGAGCGATAACGGACCATGGACCAGAAGTTACCGTTTTGGATTAACCGAAAAGGAATGGCAAATGCGAAATCCATCAGGATTACGAGGTACCAAAGGCGAAAACTGGCAAAACGGCGTAAAATCAACACTTTTTGTAAAATGGAAAGACCAATTACTTCCAAAAAAAGTAAACCATTTAGCTAAAATTGAAGACATATTACCTTCTTTGGCTAGTATGAGTCATATAGAATTACCAGAATCATTAACATTGGATGGCACTGATTTTTCACCCATATTTGATGGAAAAAACGTTGTTAAAAACCCAATATTCTTCGCTAATCATAGCCCTAAAGGTTCTTCAACTGAAAATACCGAAGATGCTATGATTACAGCCAGCTCACCACTAACAAAAGACTTTAAATCAACATTTCATTTTAAAAACCAAGGCTTAGCAATTCGTAAAGGAGACTTCAAATACATTCAAAATCAAGGGCGTATTAGACAAGGACTTTACAATGTTATCAACGACCCTAAGGAATTTCACAATTTAATAGATAGTTTACCTGCAAAAACGTCAGAGCTTGAAAAAGAATTAAGTATTTGGTATCAAGGTATTCTTAAAGCCAATTCGTTTAATATGCCCACGCTTCAAATTGGTTTTAAGGACAGAGCGTTCACCCAAATATACGCAGCGTCTCCTAGTTATATTTCAAACGGTTTAATCAATAGAAATCATAATTTACAAGGTTGGTCTAAAGTTTCAGATAGTGCTATTTATAAAATTAAAGTACATACTCCAGGGAAGTACAAGGTGTTTTTGGTAAACAAAATGCCTAATCCTAATGAGGTGCAATTTTCAGTTTCAACAGAAAAAAATAGTATTACCTCAACACTAACAGATAGTGCTCATAGAAATTTTGAAACCCTTTTAGAAGGTGAAAGCGCCTATTGGGAAGATTTTGACAAACCAGAAACCTTTAAAAAGGACATTATAAAATCTGAAATTGGTGTACTACAATTAACCAAATCGGACAGCTTTTTATATGTTAGCCCGCAACAAATTCAACATAAAGAACATCAAGAGCGACAGCTTATTGCGATACAGCTTTATAGGGTAAAATAGAACTATTTTACACCTTAATAAAAACCTTTCTCTTATACATAAAATAACCAAGCATCATATAAAAAAACACTACAGATAGCGCATACAAGAGCGACGACATCTCATTTGTTAAAAATGTATGCTCAAAAAGTGAATCATACAGATAAGAATGGATATTATGATTCTCTTCCACCTTAGTAAGATAAAAACATTTAGATATAAAACTGGATAGAAAATAAATAGTAATAGCGTTCATACCTACATACTTAAATATAGTGCCAAACTTTAAACGTAAAACATCTGTAAAACAATAAATAATTGCCAGAATCAATGTGCCCCAACCACTAGTTACCAAAACAAAACTACTACTCCAAATGGCTTTATTAATTGGAAATAGTACATGGAATCCATATCCCGAAACTAACAACCAAAATGCAGCTAGAAACAACCATTTTACTTGAGCAAACCCATCTAAAAGTTTAGCAATTAAAACCCCTAAGATACAGCTAACAATTGCAGGGAGCGTACTTATAATCCCTTCGGGGTCATAATCTGGTTGCCATGTGTGCTTTCCTAACACATTTAAATCTATATAATTTGCCCAATTATTTGGCGCTCTATCAAACGTAGGCACAGTACCATCTGCAAACGGTATAAAACCTAAAAATAACCAATAGACTAATAATATAATTACACCAATCCCTATAAGTTTTTTCCAATTACAATTCATATACAGAATGGCAGTAACTAAAAAAACCACTCCAATACGTTGCAGTACTCCAGGAAGTCTCACAGTTTCTAAATCTTCAAAAAAGGGGATGTAGGGTAAAAACAAGTTCAAAACCAATCCTAAACCGATAAGTTTTAAACTTCTAATGATTATTTTTTTGTAAGTCGATTTTGTATTAGGCTTGCTTTTATAAGCGAAGTAAATAGAAATACCAACAATGAATAAAAAGAACGGAAATATTAAATCGGTTGGTGTTAACCCATGCCATTGGGCGTGTAATAATGGTGGGTAAACATGATTCCAAGTGCCTGGGGTATTCACCAAAATCATTGCTGCAATGGTAAATCCTCTTAAAATATCAACGGCTTCAATTCTTTTTTTCATAAAAGATTATCTACACTTTTTTGAGTCCTACTTTATGCCCCCAAAAAGCATAGTATAATATAATGATATAGCATGGTAGTAAAATCCAATAGCCGTTTGTTGCTGCTTCAGCAGATGCCGAAATTTCGTCCATACCCTGCGCCAATAAATCGGCTTTGTTTGTATCAACAAGTCTTCCATATAAAGGTGGAATAATAGCACCACCTGAAATTGCCATTATCAATAAAGCTGATGCGGTTTTGGTAAATTTCCCTAAGCCTTTTAAAGTTAATGGCCATATTGCTGGCCACACTAAAGCATTTGCTATTCCTAATGCAGCCACAAACAAAACAGATGTAAATCCTGTAGAAAACACAATACAAAACGATAATATAATACCTAATATGGCACTAGCTTTTAATGCAAATGCCTGTGACATATACTTTGGAATTAAAAGGACTCCCAAAAAATATGTAGCCACCATAGCCATTAAGGTAAATAAGGTAAAAAATTTGGCTTGACTCACAGGTAAATCTAACGATATCCCATAGGAAATAATGGTATCTCCTGCAATAACCTCAACGCCAACATAAACAAACAATGCGAGTACGCCCAACCATAAATGTGGAAATTGAAAAATACTTGTTTTGGCTGTTTCCCCATCTTTTGATGCTTCAATAGGTTCTGCCTCCACATGTGGTAATGGTGCTTTTCTAATTAAAACACCTAAAATAAATAACACAATAGCCATAACAATATACGGTGTTACAACACTATCTGCCATAACATTTAGCAACTCTGATTTTTCAGAATCAGTAACAGTACTTAGCTTTTCTTTTATTTCATCAATCCCAGATAATAAAATAGCGCCAAAAATAACAGACCCTAAGGCTCCCGCTACTTTGTTGGCTATTCCCATAATAGCAATACGTTTAGCAGCACTTTCAATAGGCCCTAAAATAGTGATGTACGGATTTGATGCGGTTTGCAACAAGGTCATGCCTGCACCTTGAATAAAAATACCTGCTAAAAACATCCAATACGTTCTTGCTTCGGCAGCAGGAATAAAAACCAACGCGCCTAAACCCATAATAACTAAACCTAAAGACATCCCTTTTTTATAACCAATCTTATTAATAACATAGGATGCTGGCAACGCCATAACTACAAAAGAAATATAGGATGCAGAGGCCACTAAATAAGATTGCGCATCGGTTAATTCGTTAATGGTTTTCATAAACGGAATTAACGCACCGTTAATCCAAGTAACAAATCCAAAAATAAAGAATAGTCCAGCTATAATTAGTATTGGAACAAATGTGCTGTTTTTGGTTGGTGATGAAGATTGATTTGTGCTAGACATAATTATTAATTTGTTTTAGTGTTTTATTTTTCTGAATTATCATTGGTGTTTAATATTCGCTCTTTGGTTTGCTTTAAATAGTTTCTCCCTATAGGAATTCTTCTATTTGCAATCTCTATGGTATTGCCTTCAATAGCAGCTATTTTATTTATTGAAATGGTATAAGACCTATGTATTCGTAAAAAATTAGATTGGGGTAATTCTTCGGTAATCGCTGTAAGTGATTTGTGCACCACATAATCGCCTAACCTAGTAATCACCTTTATATAATCTTTAAGGCTTTCTATAAAAAGAATATCATTAAGATTTACTTTTAGCAATTTCTTATTCACCTTTAAAAAAATATGTGGCTCTTGTTGTAAACTGGTATCACCCATAGATGCATTAATATACACCTGCTGATAAATTTTATTCATGGTTTTTAAAAAGCGATTAAATGGTATGGGCTTAACTAAATAATCTAACACATTTAATTCAAAACTCTTAACCGCATATTCTCTGTAAGCTGTGGTAATTACTATTAAAGGTTTTTGGTTTAGATTTTCAATAAAAGTGAATCCCGTCATTTGTGGCATATTAATATCTAAAAAAATGACATCTATTTTTTCCTGCTCTAAAACACGATATGCTTTTAGTGGGTTATGGAATGTTTCAACAACCTCAACATGATCAAAATTCTTTAAATGATTTTCTATAACCTCAATGGCTAATGGTTCATCATCTATAATTATGCATTTAATTTTCATCTAATTATGATCACTTTTTAAATATTTTCATTCGACATCCCGTGTTTATCGCACTGGAATTTTTAAAAATAAGCTATATAAATTATCTTCAATAGTACTTTTTAAAACAAAATTGTTGGCAAATAATAATTTTAAACGACGCTCTGTGTTCTTTATCCCTATACCCTTTCTTAGTTCTATATCTGTATTAGGATTAAAATTATTAGTGAGCTTAAATTCTAAATATGCCTTAGCAACAACCTCAAAACTCATGTTTATTTTTATAATATCGTTATCCTTTAAACCGTGTTTAAAACAATTTTCAACAAAGGTTAAAAATAATAATGGTGGCACTTCTACATCTTCAATATCACCAGTAATATCCATTTCTAATTCAATCCTATCCTTAAACCTAATATGCTCAATATCAATATAATTATTTAAATGATTAATTTCTTCTAACAAACTTGCCTTAGACCCCTTCACTTCATACAAAACGTATTGCATTAAATCGGACAATTTAATAACCAATCGTGGTGCATCCTCAGATTTTTTTAAAGTTAAGGCATATAAATTATTTAATGTGTTAAAAAAGAAATGTGGCTGTATTTGGGTACGCAAAAACTTCAATTCTGTGCTTAATTGCAACTTTGCTAAATCTTCGTTCCGCCTTAATTCTAGTGGCCAGTCAATTAATAGTTTAATGGCAGTTACAAACCCTAAAACATAAAGCTCTCCTAAAACAACCGCAATAACATGGTTAGTTTCAAGAAATTTTCCAGCCTCCTCAGCTTCTGGCCATATCTCTTTTGAAACTAAAAGGTAATTAAAGCCAGTTCTTACCAAATACACTAAAATTAACATCAGTACCAAATACCCAATGTAGGTGAGGTACTTTTTTCTTAAAATGAATTTTGGTATGAGGTAATACACATTTATATAAACAACAATAATATGAATGGGGAACTCAACTAAATTAGATTTTAACGAATACCAATAGTCATCAAAGTAACTTCCCCATCTAACCACATTAAACGTAAAATATCCAAGCCAAAATAAAACATGATATTTAAGTGGTATAGTGCGCCTTATATTTTTGTTGAATAGTGAAATAATAGTCTTTTTAAGTTAGCCCGTTGGGTATTTTTATTTTTTATTAAACTAAATTGTCAGTTCGAGTAATTTTCAACAGAAAATCGTATCGAGAACAAGTTTTAAAATGGAAAATTTGGATTCTCGATACAAATTTTACTCATAAAAATGAGCTAATTTTACTCGTTTTGACAAATTCTCCTCAAAATACGCAACGGGTTAAGTTAGTATTTTAGGGTATTAACCCCTAGCAATTTTAGTGATATAATGGGTAACTTACAATTAAAATGGCAATAGTTTATTAAGTTAAAATCACTTATCGGTTGTAATATGCTGTCTGCATGCAAAATGATGTTATTCATATATTTTTTTTCGCATCAAATTTTTTAACCCGTAATTTTGATATAGTTAATAGATTAAAAATCAAGTTTATGAATGCAGATATTGCTAGCTATCCCAACATTAAATACACAGAACCAGGTAAGTTTGAGGAAACACGTTTTGAGAAAATTCATAACGTTTGTGTAAACTCATCCGCCGAAGGATCTATAATAGTTGCCCAAGAAATAGCAAACTTAATAAAAGACAAACAGAAGACTAATTCAAATTGTATTTTAGGCTTAGCCACGGGCTCTTCTCCTATAAAAGTTTACGAAGAACTTATAAGAATGCACAAAGAGGAGGGCTTAAGCTTCGCCAATGTTATCACCTTTAATTTGGACGAGTACTATCCTATGCATAAAAGTAATATTCAAAGTTACCACTACTTTATGCATGAGCACCTTTTTAATCATGTGGATATATTACCAGAACATATTAATATCCCAAATGGTACTGTAAGCAACGACGATTTATACCAATATTGCATTGATTATGAAATGAAGATTAAAGCACTTGGTGGACTCGATTTTCAATTATTAGGCATAGGAAGAACAGGACATATAGGATTTAACGAACCTGGATCTCACTTTAATTCTGGCACCCGATGCATTACCTTAGACCATATTACTCGTGTGGATGCTGCACCAGCTTTTTTAGGTATAGACAATGTACCTAGAAAAGCCATCACCATGGGAGTGGGTACCGTAAGAAGTGCTAAAAGAATTGTATTATTAGGTTGGGGAATTAGTAAAGCTGAAATTATTAAAAAAACCATTGAAGGCAATATAACTTCTCACGTGCCTGCAACCTATTTACAAGAACATAATAACACCACCTTTGTGTTAGACATAGGTGCCTCATCAGAATTAACAAGAATTAAAACACCTTGGATTGTAACATCCTGTGTTTGGAACGAGGCTCTAAAATTAAAAGCTGTGGTTTGGTTAAGTGAGTTAACAAATAAATCATTCTTAAAATTAACCGACAAAGATTATAACGATAATGGTATGTCTGGGCTTTTGGCTGAAGAAGGCACTGCTTATAATTTGAATATTAAAATGTTCAATAAGTTACAACACACCATTACAGGATGGCCTGGTGGGAAACCAAATGCCGATGATTCTAACCGACCAGAGCGTGCTAACATCCCAAAAAAGCGAGTCATTATTTTTAGTCCACACCCAGATGATGATGTAATTTCTATGGGCGGTACTTTTGATAGATTGGTTGAACAAGGGCACGATGTACATATTGCTTATCAAACCTCAGGAAACATCGCAGTTTCAGATGAAGAAGCTTTAAAATTTGCAGAAATATCTAAGTCACTATCACCAGATTGTAATGAATCTGAAGTAATCATTGATTGTTTAAATCGAAAAAAGGCAAATGCCATAGATTCTCCAGAAGTACGAAAACTAAAAGGATTTATTAGACGAAGCGAATCGCTTGCTGCTACCAGATATTTAGGCTTAAACGATGAAAACGTTCACTTTTTAGACCTCCCTTTTTACGAAACAGGTGCCATTAAAAAGAACAACCTATCACAAGAGGATATTAATATCATGAGTGATTTAATTGCCAAAATTAAACCGCATCAAATCTATGCTGCTGGAGATCTCGCAGACCCACACGGCACACATAAAGTGTGCCTTGATGCTTTGTTTGAAGCCTTAAAAGCATTAAAGCATAATACATACATGAACGATTGCTGGGTATGGTTATATCGCGGTGCATGGCACGAATGGGAATCATACGAGATAGAAATGGCAGTACCAATGAGTCCAGACCAAGTACTTAAGAAACGACATGCTATTTTTTACCACCAATCGCAAAAAGATGGGGTGATGTTTCAGGGTGATGACTCTAGGGAATTCTGGGTACGTGTTGAAGACAGAAACAGATTAACAGCAAAAAAATATAACGACCTTGGTCTAGCAGATTATGCTGCTATTGAAGCCTTTAAGCGCTACCATTTTTAAAATCATTTTAAAATGAAAAACACCATAGTAACCATAATCTTTATTAGCGGTATGTTATTAAATGCTCAAAATAAACTAAATGAGACTTTAAATTTAATGCCATGGCCCAATGACATTACTCAAAATTCATCAAATTTCTTAATTAATAGCAGCGTTACGATTTCCATTCATGGGAATGACCAAGGACGGGTTCGTAATGCAGCTGTTAATTTTTTAAGACGACTTGCAGACCGAACAGGTGTTTTTATTGATGAAGGGTTCCCTATTTCAAATACTAATGGAACTATTGTTATTTCATTTGATAGTGTTTCAGACTTATCTATTAATACCGATGAATCCTATGAATTAACTGTAAACGACAAAAACATTCAGCTTCATGCCAAAACTGATGTTGGTATTTTAAGGGGTTTAGAAACTTTATTGCAACTTACTTCCAATAACGCTACAGCATACTACTTCCCAGGGGTAACCATAAAAGATGCCCCCAGATTTGTTTGGAGAGGATTAATGATAGACGTTTCAAGACATTTTCATCCAGTTGATGTCATAAAAAGAAATTTAAGAGCCATGGCATCTGTAAAAATGAATGTATTTCACTGGCATTTAACAGACGACCAAGGTTTTAGAGCAGAATCTAAAGTATATCCAAAGTTACACGAATTGGCATCAGATGGTTTGTTTTATACTCAAGACCAAATTAAAGACATCGTAAATTATGCTGCTAACTTAGGAATTCGTGTCATTCCAGAATTTGATGTTCCTGGGCATGCTACAGCTTTTTTAACAGCTTATCCAGAATTGGGAAGTAAAAAAGACACCCAATACGTTATTGAAAGAAACTCTGGAATTTTCGATCCAACATTAAACCCCACTATAGATGACACCTATGTGTTTTTAGATAAGCTATTTACTGAAATGGCTGCATTATTTCCTGATGCTTATTTTCATATAGGTGGCGATGAAAACGAAGGAAAACATTGGGATGAAAATGAAGACATTCAAGCCTTCATGGTAGCAAACAACTTAGAAACCAACCACGATTTACAAACATATTTCAACATTAAGCTTGAAAAAATTCTTAAAAAATCAGAAAAAAACTTAATGGGTTGGGATGAAATTATGACGCCTAACATGCCAACAACAGCAGTAATACATGCATGGAGAGGCGAGCGTCAAGGTTTACCAAAAGGTGGTGCTTTAATTAGTGCAGCCAAAGCAGGTTATAATACCGTTTTATCTAATGGGTTTTATATTGATTTAATGTATGCTGTAGAAGATCATTATAACAATGAACCTATAGGTGATATTCAATTAACTACCGAGGAACGCGCTCGCATTTTAGGAGGAGAAGCCACCATGTGGAGTGAGTTAGTAACGCCACGTACCATAGATTCTCGTATTTGGCCTCGAACCGCTGCTATTGCAGAACGTTTATGGTCTAAAAAGGAAGTGAACGATGTTGAAAACATGAAACTTCGGTTAAAAGATATCAGTTATAAATTAGAAGAATTAGGCATTACCCATATTAAAAATAAAGATGC
Organism: uncultured Algibacter sp.; assembly: GCF_947487605.1. Taxonomy (GTDB): domain Bacteria; phylum Bacteroidota; class Bacteroidia; order Flavobacteriales; family Flavobacteriaceae; genus Algibacter_D. Next base: position 152,852 of record NZ_CANKXK010000007.1, on the reverse strand, counting down.
AATTTTAAGAGGCATGACCAACAATCAAGATATTACAGCATTGGTAGATTTATCTAAAATTTGTGAACCCTTAAAGACATACACTAGAAATGAAGGAGGCACCGAGTACAAAACATACTCCCCTTTTACACTATTTGCTGACGCTTGTGGAACCGATGCAGAAGATGCTTTTGTATTTAACAAACTCGTTCATCAACTTACTGAAAATGTAAGTAATGAAAGCCTAACACCCATAGTAGAATACCTTAAAAAATGGGCATCAAATTATGCAGAGTTTGAAAAAATTAATAACAATCCAAAGGTTAACGCCTTAAAACCTTTGTCATTAAATGTATCAAAAGCAAGTCGATTATTATTGAAGTCTTTGCAAACTAAAGAGCTTTCAAATGAAGACAGAAAAGACCTTAATACTTCAATCAAATCTTTAAAAGAACCTTGTATGGATGTAGAATTAGTAATCATCACATCCTTAGAAAAACTATCACAATTTAGTAACAAGAATGACTAAATAGTACCATTTTAATTCCTGAAAATAGGTTATATTTCCTCCCTTTTCGCTTAGAAAATTAGCGATGTATAAAAATATTTAAAGCTAAATTATAAAATGGCAAATGTATTTTATATTATGGGAGTTTCTGGGGTTGGTAAAAGCACCATAGGTAAACTACTATCCAAAGCACTTGAAATACCATTTTTTGATGGCGATGACTATCACCCAGAAGCGAATGTAAAAAAAATGTCTGATGGCGAACCGCTAAACGATGACGATAGATGGGGTTGGTTACAAGCATTAAATCAACTGGCAAAAACACAACTAAATGCTACAGGCTGTATTATTGCGTGTTCTGCATTGAAAAAAGACTACAGAAACATATTAAGCAAAGACATTGCCAAGGACGTAAAGTGGATTCATTTATCGGGAACTTTTGAATTGATTTCAGAGCGATTACAAAACAGGAAAGACCATTTTATGCCTCCTGCGTTATTAAAATCGCAATTCGATACTTTGGAAACACCTCTTGAGGCTTTAGAATTAAATATTCAATTACCCCCAAAAACAATAATTAGCAAAATCATGGATACATTGAAAAACAAATCAGAATTTGGCTTATTCGGATTAGGCGTTATGGGGAAAAGTCTCTGTAGAAATCTGGCACAAAATGGGTTTAAAATATCTATGTATAACCGGCATGTTGAAGGCACAGAAGAAAACGTTGCTATTAATTTTAAAAATGAGCATAATGAACTAGCTTCTGCCCTTCCTTTTGATAATCTTAAAAGTTTTGTAAATTCTTTGCAACAACCACGAAAGATTATGCTCATGGTAAATGCAGGCCCTATTGTTGATGCTGTTATTGAAGACCTTATTCCTTTTTTATCAGAAGGCGATGTTATTATTGATGGCGGAAATTCACATTATAAAAAAACCAAAGCACGTCACGATTATTTAAAATCAAAAGGCATAAACTTTATTGGTGTTGGTGTTTCTGGAGGAGAAGAAGGAGCACTTAAAGGACCTTCCATTATGCCAGGAGGTAATATGGATGCCTATAAACAAGTACAAGCTTTTTTAGAAGCCATTGCGGCTAAGGATAAAAACGATTTACCTTGTTGTGCTTATATTGGAAAAGATGGTAGCGGTCATTTTGTAAAAATGGTGCACAATGGGATTGAATATGTAGAAATGCAATTATTAGCCGAAGTGTTTGGCATACTAAAATCTATGGGGCATAATCCAGATGAGATTGCAAGTATTTTAGAAACATGGAAAGCTTCCGCAAATAGTTATTTACTAGAGATTACTATTGATATTTTACGAAAAAAGGAAAACAACGATTGGCTCATCAATAAAATTGTTGATAAAGCAGGTAATAAAGGAACTGGAAACTGGACAACTATTGCTACTGCAGAATTAGGTATGCCTAGTACCATGATTGCATCCTCTCTGTTTGCCAGATACACCTCTTTTTATAAAGCAGAGCGTGTTGCAGCCAGTAAGCTTTTTAAAAATGATACTCAGAATGAAATCGATTTAGAATTAGATGCTATTTTGAATGCGTATCAGTTTGCAAGAATTATAAATCATCATCAAGGGTTTAAATTAATTTCACAGGCTTCAAACACTTATGATTGGTCTTTAAATCTAAGTACTATTGCCAGTATTTGGACGAATGGTTGTATTATAAAATCGGACTTAATGGAGGAACTAATTCCTATTTTAAAAGATACCGATACTTTAATAACAAATAAGTCCATTGCGAATCATATTAATCATTTAAAACCAAGTGCTTCAAAAGTAATTTCAGTATGTATTTTAAATAGTATTCCTATATCTTGTTTAAGTGAGTCTATAAACTTTTTTAATGGATATAGCGTAGCTAACTCCACAGCAAGTATCATTCAAGCGCAACGGGATTATTTTGGAGCGCATACTTATCAAAGGACTGATGATGCCTCTGGTGGTTTTCATCATACGGAGTGGTAGCCACCTAAGGTTTTTGGAACAGGGGTATTTCGCTCGTTTCATTTTGAACTTTAATGGTCAAAAATCGAAATTTTATATTTAGATTCCCGTTTTATTCATTAATTCATATTTAAATCATTGGATTCATGAATCTTCGATTTCACGGGAATGACAATTTCAATGGAAACCCCGACGCAGAGCGTCGAGGAATTCTTTTTGATTAAACTGAGATATCTCGTCGCTCATTCTTCGCTCTGTCGATATGACAAAACACTATTTTTCAGAATTATAAATGCAATTAATTTGATGAAATTTATGTCGAACTCACGTTAACATAAAAAAAAGGTCTTCTAAATAGCGATTTAGAAGACCTTTAAACAAACGATTTTAATAGGTGTTACTAATCCTTTTTTGGCTTAATAACAAATTCTGCTGTCTGGTTATCCTCTAATAATTTAGCCATCAAGTCTTGAATATCTTTTTTGGTGATATTGTTAATAATATCTTCAAAATTTTCTGGAGCATCCATATTATAGCCATCCAATACGTAATGCATTATTGCGTCCAAATCATAGCTACTAGAGTTTTTACTATCTTCTCTTTTCTTAAGGAAACTCTCCAACGTTTTATCTAAATCTTTTTGTTGTATGTCGCCTTTGCTAATTTTTTTCATTTCGGCATGCATCACACTTACCAATTTATCTGCCAGTTCAGGATTGCAATCAAATCGTATCCATATATTAGCCTCAGCCTTGGGCTCTTTATTAAACCACGCCTGCGTGTTGGCTCCATAGGTGCCACCTTCGTCTTCTCTTAGAGTTTCTGTATAGCGTAAAGTTAAAATTCCACCAAGAGTCTCCATCAAAAACTCGTTTTTCAAGCTATAAGGAATTTCCTTTTTTAAACGGAAATTGACCTTGCTTTTTGGCGTTTCCATTTCCAGATAAATGTCTTTATCATATTTTTTAGAAAGCCAGTTAAGATCATCTATTTCCTTAAAGGTTTCCCTTTCATCTGTAGTTGGCATACTGGCATAATACTTCTCTAGCAAAGGTCTTAACGCATCTGCCGTTACATCACCTACAATAAAGAAATCAAAATCTGCAGGGTTTCCAAACCGTTCACTGTACGCCTTTTTCGCTTTTTCCAAATCTAAAGTCTCAAGGTCACTTACTCGGTAATGCGATTTATAGGGATTATCAGGGCCGTATAACTCCGTAGCTATCTTCCCCTCAACAAGATAAGGTAGGTAGTTTTGGGACGTTTTAATAAATTCAACTAATGACTCTTTTCTAAGCTCAAAAGCCTCTTGTGTAAATCGAGGTTTGGTAAACCTGAGGTTGGTTAATTGCAACAGGGTTTCTACATCATCTGTTGATGCGTATCCGCTTATGTACTCATTATAATCACGAATACGAAAATAGTTTCCTGTGCTTTTTCCCGCTTGTTTTTTCTTTAACTCATCTCTGGAAAATACACCCAAGCCTGAGTTTCTTGATAGAACGGCTAACATACTGGCAGAGCGTATAGCATCTCGAGGTATCAACGACTCGCCACCTTTGCTTACCGCTTCAAAACTTACCTCATTTTTTTCTTTATCCACAAATTTGTGATGCACTTTTATACCATTGCTAAGCGTATAAGTAGTAAAACCTAAAGCGTCATTTTTGGTTTCAGATACGATTTTCCCAGGCACCAAATCTACACCACTCATCAAAGGGCGTGTATCTTCCTTCTCTTCCTCATAAGGTTTCAAATCAGTATTATTTTCAGCAGCCTTAATTGTTTGGAGCACCTGTGCTTCTGTTAGATTTTCTTCACCTTCTACGCCTGTTATAGTAAATACTCTGTTCTTTTGTGTATATAATTCCTGTATTTTATTAAGAAAATCAGTCTGGGTGAACTCCTTAAAGAGTTTTTTAGCTATCTCATATTCCTGCTCAATATCAGTCATGTGGGCATTCTCTAAATAGTTACTCTTAATGCCATTAATAATCTCACTGTGTTTGCGGTTGCTGTATTCTGCAACGATATCTTTATAGCTATTACTCACCTCAGTAATCGCTGTTTTTATTTCAGAATTAGCAAACCCAAACTTTACCGCTCGGTTCAATTCGTTCATAGCAAGAGTAAGAGCTTGTTGTTGTTTGTCTGGTTTAGGAGCTACGTATAAATAAAAAACATCGTGGTTTCTTACCAAACTACTATAACGAGCGAAAGAAGTATTAAATGGTGAATCTGTTGAATTGGACAGTGCGTCAAAACGCGTATTTAGCATATCTGTTACCAACCCGTTTAAAAGAACATCACGGAAATAGCCAATACTTTGATTATCCTGAGGTTTCTTATAACGAATATTTAATGTCAATCCTGAAGATGTAATTTCCTTGTCCTTAGCCATCACATATTTCATATCCTCATGATCTTCTATCTCAACAGTATAACGTTTGGGTGGATTTTTAACAGCTGGAATTGGCGAAAACTTCGCTTTAATTCTGTCTTCCAATTTATCAATATCAATATCTCCTATTACCACTATAGCCTGAAGGTCTGTTCGGTACCAATCGTGATAAAAATCGCGTAACACTTTATATTTAAAGTTTTCTACAATATCCATATCTCCAATAGGAAATCGATCTGCATATTTGGAATTGGCAAATGTTGCGTTTCGCTTTTCATTAAGAATACGCATGTAGGCACTATTACGGGTACGCCATTCTTCTTTAACAACGCCACGTTCTGCATCAATTTCTTCTTCAGTCAATAGCAAGTCATTTGCCCAGTCGTGCAATATTTGCAGACCTACTTCAGAAAGTTCTGGTGTGGTTGGCATATTATTAATATTATACACCGTTTCATCAAAAGAGGTGTAGGCATTAATATCTTTACCAAACACCAAACCATTCTTCTGGAGTTTGTTTAGGAATGCCTTACCAGGAAAAGCTTTGGTACCGTTAAAGGCCATGTGTTCCAAAAAGTGGGCAAGCCCTAACTGCTTGTCATTTTCTAAGATAGATCCCACATTTTGAATGATGTAGTAGCTGGCTGCATCTTTTACCACATCTGTTTTATATAAGTAATAGGTCATACCATTGGGTAGTACGCCTTTTTTTATGCTTGTATCTAAAGGCAAAGGAGCCTTTAAGTCTAATTTCTGAGCGGTAGCAGTTACACTAAATGTTACTGCTATGAGTACTAAAAAAAAGTTTTTAATCATGTTTTTTTGTTTAATTTTTTTTGATTACATAAATAAACGACGCCTTCTTACCTAAATATTGCAAAAGGGCTGTTAAAAACAACCCTTTATCATTTTTAATACCTATTTATTGACTGACTAACTCAAATAAATATTATTAAGACAAACAATACAAAAGCAGTTATTCTACTTCGTTTGTTTCTTTTACGTTGAAAAAGAAATTACCCTTATAAAACAAATGTTAAAGTTTTACTAATGTAATTGAGTCATTCAAGTTTTCAAAAAAAACAGAATAGGTATAAAAGGGAATACACAAGAACCCAATAAATGAATTTTGTTTTAAGGGTATAAACTTTTTTCAGCGTAATATCAGCAACATTAAACTATAAAAATGAAAAAAATATTTATTTTATTTAGCCTAATTACAATTACGTTAATGTCCTGTAATCAAAAAGAATCTACACCTGTAGATTATGTTATCCTTTCAGGAAAAATTACTAATAACACCATGGATATGCTTAGATTAACTAACTACGGTAGGTTGGTTCGTTTAAACATTGACGTAGATGAAGATGGTGTTTTTTTAGACACCCTTAAATTGAAAAAGGGAAGATATAACTTAGAAGACCCAACAAGGATCCCACTTTACTTAGAAAATGGTTATAATCTTGTGCTTAATTTCGATGAAAAGGATGTAAATAACACCTTGGCTTTTTCTGGAAAAGGATCGGCCATTAATAATTATACATTTCATAAAAAAGCGATTGAAAGAACAGCTATTCATTCAGACCCCAAAAAGTTCTTTTCATCAGATGAAACCCAGTATAAAGAAAACCTTGCAAAAATAAAAGCAGATAAACTGGCATTATTGGGGTCTTACAAAGACATTCCTAAAGATTATGTTACCAAAGAAAAAAGAAGTATTGATTATGAATACCTGTTCACTTTAGGCCTTTATGAAAGTAGCTACCGTTATTATGCCAAAGATAAAGACTACCAAGTTTCGGAAGGATTTTTAAAGGACTTAGAAAAGTTGGATTATACCAATGCTGAAGATTTATTATTCTCAGAAGTTTACTTAAGGATGGCCAGAAGGCATTGCAGAAAAATGGCTCAGGAGCAGATGAGTAAAAATGATACGCTAGACTACAATATAGCCTACATAAAATCCATATTAGCTAACCCCAACCAAGAAGCCAAAAATGTGTTATTGTTTAAATTTGCTGAACTTGAATTTAGACCATTTTCCAAAAATGATCTCAAGACTTTATACACTATGTATATGGAAAATTGCACAAATGAAGCTTATAATAAAGAAATTACAGAAAAATACAATGAAGTTATTGTTACCGCTAAAGGGCAACCCTCTCCTAAATTCGTCAATTACGAAAACTATGCAGGAGGCACAACGTCTCTTGACGACTTAAAAGGAAAATACGTTTACATTGATGTTTGGGCAAGTTGGTGTGGACCTTGTAAAGCTGAAATACCACATTTAAAGGAAATTGAAAAAACTTACCATGACAAGAATATCGTATTTGTTGGTTTGAGCATTGATAAATTAAAGGATCGCCCAAAATGGAGAAAAATAGTTAAAGACAAGGCATTAGATGGCATTCAACTGCTTGCAGATAAAGATTGGAAATCAAGCTTTATTCAAAAATATGACATATCGGGTATTCCTCGTTTTATATTGATTGACCCTAATGGCAATATTGTAGATGGGAAGGCACCATACCCTTCTCAAAAAGAAGTGCTTACAAAATTGTTTGATGAGTTACTAACAACACATTAAAAACCATTTTACTTAGAAATTTTCTTGCCTGTAAACGGGCAGGCAAGAATTAAATTGTATTAAATATATAGACTGATAAAAATTAGTATAGAATCAAACAGAAAACCTAAATGTTGATTTTTTTAAAGTTATAAAACATAATATTTTACCAAAATATGCGCAAGCACCAGACTTTTTATCTCATTATTTTTGTTTTAATCTGTAATGGTCTGTGCCATAGTCAAGATTTTTTACCTGTTTTTAATCAGGTGTTCTCCACCCAAATCAGTCATAATAATGGTGTAGCTGTAGCCGATTACGATGGTGATAATGATTTGGATATATATGTAGTTACCAAAGAGCTTGACGATTATAATTTTCCTGAAACTTGGGGAGGCTTATTTAGAAATAACGGTAATGGTACCTTTACAGAAGTTACTCTTGAGGCAAACCTTAACAACCAGTTTTCATCGTCTGAACTGAACGATTATGATGACTATGAAGGCTTATCAGGGTATAAATATGGCGTGTTTTGGGGCGATTACAACAACGATGGTTTTCCAGATTTGTTCTTTACGCACTTCGGAAAAATACAGCTCTTTAAAAACAATGGCGATAGCACCTTTACTGAGGTAACCAATCAAGCGGGACTTGATAAATATAACGGCTGTGGCAATACCTGTGCTACTTGGTTTGATTATGATAATGACAGCTATTTGGATCTTTATATTAGTAACTGGTTAGACAATATCGCTGTAAATAATCCACAAGATTGCCAAGGCAATACCCTTTACAAAAACAATGGAGATGGTACGTTTACAGATGTTACGATACAATCTAACTTAAATATAAACACAATATATCCTAGTTTTACCGCATTTCCTTTTGATTTTAATGCTGACAAGCTGATGGATTTGTATGTGCTCAATGATTTTAACAAGCCTAACGAATTGTTTATCAATAATGGTGATGGTACATTTAGTAATGATGCTAGAAATTATGGTATAGATACCAAAGGAGATGATATGGGTATCACCATAGGAGACTATAATAACGATGGAAATTTTGATTTTTTTATAACCACAATTGACCTTAATTTTTTACTAACCAATACAGGTTCTAATAATTATATTGAAAATGCAACGGCAAACAATATAGCTAATACAGGCTGGTCTTGGGGTACTAAATTTGCAGATTTTGATTTAGATGGTGATGAGGATCTTTTTGTTGTAAATGGTTATGATACTGCCAATAGAAATGCTGAATTTAATGTATATTATGAAAACCGTTACGCGGATGCAGAAAACACTTTTACAGAAAAAGAAGTCGGTCTAGAAGAATTTACAATAGGCGTTGAAGCTTTAGATTTTGATTATGATAACGATAGCGACCTTGATGTTTTTGTTACCAACGCCCATGGTGTTTCCACTTTGTTTGAAAACAGAACCATTATTGATCCTGATAATACTAACTTAAAGTGGTTTAAGGTGTCTTTAGAAGGCACAGCGTCTAATAAAGATGCCATAGGCACGATCTTAACGTTACATACCTCAAACGGTCAAATTAAAAGATACTATAATGGTGTTGGTTTTTTAGGTCAGAGTTTAAAGCCTGTACATTTTGGACTCCCTCAGGATGCTGATGTGGTGTCTTTAGATATACAATGGCCATCAGGTTTACAGGAATCCCACCAAGGGGTATCTAATAATTCACATATCAAAGCAGTAGAAGGACAAGGCTATACCGAACTCAATTTTGATACCCAAAAAGAAAAAGGCTGTACAGACCCCAACTCCTGTAATTACAACCCTAATGCTATAGTAAATGATGGGTCTTGCGTGTATTTAGACCAGAATTCAAGCATTTCGGGAGTTAGCAATACGACCTATTTAAATACAGAAGTTTATACCTATCCGTTAACAAGTGGCAATAGCATAAGTTGGCATGTAGAAGGCGGAGACATCGTTTCAGGACAAGGTACCAATAGTATTAAAGTCACCTGGGGCTTTGAAGCAGTACAAGGTACGGTATCTGCCATTATTAGCAACAGTCGTTGTGCATCAGAAGATGTAGTGCTTAATGTGAATCTATCATCACTAGAAAACCTGAATCAAAACACCTCTATTGCAAGAATTTGGAACGAGGCGTTACTCTATGCCATTCGTAGAGATTATGCAAGACCTACAGTACATGCCAGAAACCTGTTTCATATCAGTGCTGCTATGTATGATGCTTGGGCTATTGTAAACCATACAAAACCCTATCTTATTGGCAATACACTGAATAACGTTAACAATACATTTTCAGGCTTTGAAGCTTCTAATGAAAATTCAAAAGATGTTTTAAATAAAGCCATTAGTTATGCGGCTTACAGATTATTGTCCCATCGTTTTAAAAACTCCCCCAACGCAGAAGCGACCTTGGCTAAATTAGATTTACTTATGAACCAATTGGGTTATGATAAAAATATAAGCCTTACAGATTACACTACTGGAGATGCCGCAGCCTTAGGGAATTTTATAGCCGAAAGTTATATTACTTATGGTATAACAGATGGATCAAATGAGCAAACACAATATGAGAATACATACTATCAACCAGTAAATAGTACTTTGGCTCCTGAATTGGCGGGTAACCCAAGCATTACAGATCCTAACAGATGGCAATCTTTAAGTTTGGATACCTATATAGATCAAAGCGGAAACCTTATTGAAGGGTCCTCTATAGATTTTTTAAGTCCCGAATGGGGTAATGTCTTGCCTTTTGCTATGACTAATGAGCAAGTAGTAACATATAATAGAGATGGGAATGATTATCTGGTTTATAATGACCCCTCAGCACCTCCTTACATCACGAGTTCCAATCCAGAATCAACTGAAGCCTATAAATGGGGGTTCTCAATGGTATCGGTATGGAGTGCGCATTTAAATCCGTATGATGGTGTGCTTTGGGATATTTCACCAAAATCTATTGGCAACATTCCTATTGAAAATTTTCCGTCTAGCTATGCGAGTTTCGACCAGTTTTACAATTTCACTGATGGTGGTGATATTAGTACAGGACATACTACCAATCCAATAACCAATACACCTTATGAAACCCAAATGGTTCCCCGAGGAGATTATACAAGGGTACTTGCAGAGTTTTGGGCAGATGGTCCAGACTCAGAAACCCCTCCTGGGCACTGGTTTACCATTCTTAATTATGTAAGCGATCATCCGGCTTTAACTAAAAAGTTACAGGGTTTGGGTGAAGTATTAACACCTTTGGAGTGGGATGTAAAAAGCTATTTTACTTTGGGAGGTGCTATGCATGATGCAGCCATATCAGCATGGAGTATAAAGGGTTGGTATGATTATATCAGACCCATTTCTGCAATACGATACATGGCAAGTCAAGGACAAAGCACCAATGAAAACTTACCCAATTTTAATGCAAATGGTATCTCCCTAATTGATGATTATATTGAAGTAGTAGGAGAAGGAGACCCATTGGCAGGAAGGAATAATGAACATATAGGAAAAATAAAGTTATTTGCATGGAAAGGTCATGATTTTATAGGAAATACTGCTACAGATGAAGCTGGTGTTGGTTGGATCTTGGCTGATAACTGGTGGCCTTACCAACGCCCAAGTTTTGTAACACCACCTTTTGCAGGCTATGTGTCTGGTCACTCCACCTATTCCAGAGCTGCAGCAGAGGTTATGACGCTATTAACAGGAAGCGAATATTTCCCTAATGGTATGGGAGAATTTGTTGCGAAGAAAGATGAATTTTTAGTATTTGAACAAGGGCCTTCTACAGATGTGGTCTTGCAATGGGCAACGTATAGAGATGCTTCAGACCAATGTAGTTTATCTAGAATTTGGGGTGGGATACATCCTCCTGCAGACGATATCCCTGGTAGAATCATTGGCGAAAAAATAGGCATTGATGCTTTTAACAAAGCCCTTGGGTATTTCCAAAAAACGCCTGTAACAGAAAGCGGTATGGTCTTATACCCCAATCCTATTCAGGGTTTATCTGAGCTTTCTATAACGCATACTTCTATTAATACTAGTTTTGAACTGTTTAGTATAGAAGGTAGGTACATCCCAACAAAGCAAACGTTTATTGAAGCTTATGAAACAACCAAATTAGAAATCCCTAATCTTACTACGGGGATTTACATTCTTAAAACTAAAGGTACTAGCTGGAAAATTATTGTGAAGTAATAATTAGCAGTGAACTTGTTTGTGCTTCTTGTGTTTAGTCCAAAAAGAATTTAACAATATAGATTGCATAGTTTTCATGTAATCTTATAAAAGGATTAAATATCCCCAGTTTGATTGGTACTTATGAGAAAATGACACAATATGTAGAATCATTTTCTTAAAATTTCATTTAATTGGTACGTCCTAATTTTTCATTTTAGTTGAACATTTAAAGGTAATTGTTACTTCAATATTCTTTTGCTGTATAAAACAGTAATAGTTTGTTAGATGCTATCCGTAAAAAATTTAAGCTAAAAAATGAAAGATGCTTTGCTAGATTTTTCCATAAAGCTAAAATTTGGTTGTAACAAAAAAATAAACAACAATTATGAATTTCAGATTAACTACCAAAAACACTTTTAAAACAGTATTTATTATAGCTGTTTTAAGTTTTTCATCATGTAAAAAAGCAGTAAAAACGGAATCTTCTGTAGAGGAATCTCCTGTAAAGTTAGGAGCGAGATGGACCGAAGAAAAGGCGAATACTTGGTATGATACTATTCCTTATACTATGGGGGGAAATTATGTTCCTGCATCTGCAATTAATCAATTAGAAATGTGGCAAAATGATACGTTTGATCCAGAAAGAATTGATTTTGAATTAAATATTGCTTCCCAAAATGGTTTTAACATAATGCGTGTGTTTTTGCACGATTTAGCTTGGAAACAAGATGCTGAAGGCTTTTTAAAAAATGTAGATAAATACCTAGAAATAGCTAGTAAACATAACATATATACCATGTTTGTTATTTTTGATGGTGTTTGGAATCCGTATCCAAAAGCAGGTAAACAACCCGAGCCAAATCCACGAGTACATAACTCTGGGTGGGTGCAATCTCCAGGTAGAGAAATTCTTGAAGATTCTAATAAACAGGATGAATTAAAAGGGTATGTTCAAGCAGTAATTTCAAGATACAAGGACGATTCTAGAGTGTTAGTATGGGATTTATTTAACGAACCAGATAATACTAATGCTGGTAATTTTGGAGGCGGAAGTAAAGCTCCAGATTTACCAAAAGAAGAGAAACTGCTCCGTACTAGGGAGCTGTTAGAGAAAACGTTTAAATGGGCTAGGGAAATTAGCCCTTCACAACCACTAACAGCGGGTGTTTGGGGTAACCCTAACTGGATAGAACAGCCTGATGATATTGAAATACTTAGTATAGAACAATCTGATGTTATTTCATTTCATTCTTATAGTGCACCAGAAGAAACTGCAAAAATGATTGCGGGTTTACAAAAATATAATCGACCAATATTCTGTACAGAATATATGGCGCGTTCTGCTAAATCTACGTTTCAAAATACACTGCCTTTATTACATAAAAATAAGGTAGGAGCTGTACATTGGGGGCTATTTGATGGGAAGTCACAAACTATTTACCCATGGAGTTCTTGGAAAGAAAAATTTACAGAAGAACCAGACCCATGGTTTCATGATGTTTTTAGAAAAGACGGTACGCCCTATGATGAAACCGAAGTAGAATTGATTAAAAAAATCAGGGATATTTCTAATTAAGAAAGTTATATAGAAAGCAAAACTCTATTAAATTATAGTTTAGATAGTGATTAACTAATCTTGCTTTTTTCTATTTTCTAGACAATGTATAAAATTCGATAATTATTTCTTTTTTTTATCTCTAACCATACTATGCTTTTTAATGAGTATCCTGTATAAACAAACTTTCTCTTCTTTCGGTTGCAAGGAAAAGTCAAGGCGATTTCAATATTTTAGAAATAGTATTACATCAGATAAAGTTGAATACAGATTTTACTTTAGTTAAAAACCAATATTCAGTATTTAGATTGCCGCATTATTAATAATGATAAATTCATCGGGGACATTATCACTAAGCATCAAGTAATTCTTTTTGGTTAAAGTTTTTATAGGCAAATAGAACAACCTGCTAATATAATGACGTATAAAGTTCCTTATTCAAATAATCTAAGATTTTTAATTAGGTCATTTACTACAATATTTAGAATATCACACTCTAAACTGACTATATATATTAAATACATAAATTTTGATTAGTATTTATGAGAAATTGACACAATATGTAGAACGAATCATTTTGTTTTTAATTTAATTGCTGTATCATTTTTTTGTTTGGTAGAAATACTTAAAAGCTAGATTGTAATGTAAGGTTATTACTTCTAAAAAAATGAAAACTTAAAAACCATTAAAACTAACAAATTAACTAAGTCAAACATTGAAATTATGAAAAAAAACTTTCTCAAACACACTAAGCTGATTAGAATTTTAATTCTAATCATATCGTTTACATCCAGTACTGTTTTGCTAGCACAAGATATTACAGTGAGCGGTGTAGTAACTTCGGCTGTAGATAATGCAACTTTACCAGGGGCAAGTGTTATTGTCAAAGGGACTACTAACGGGTCGCAAACCGATTTTGATGGTAATTACACCATCAATAATGTAGCATCTAATGCTACTTTGGTTATTAGCTATATTGGATTTATAAAACAGGAAGTACAAGTTAATGGGAAAACCACTATTAATATTGTATTAGAAGAAGATACCCAATCACTAGATGAAGTCGTGGTAATTGGTTATGGATCTGTAAAGAAAAGTGATCTTACAGGAGCCGTTTCGTCAATATCTGCGAAGGATTTTGAGAAACAACCAATTACACGAATTGATCAAGCCCTCCAAGGTCGAGCTGCAGGTGTATCTGTAGTACAAACCAGTGGTGCACCAGGAGGCGGATTTAAAATCCGTGTACGTGGATCAAATTCTATAAGTGGAGACAACTCTCCTTTATATGTTGTTGATGGTGTTGTATTAAGTAACATTTCATCTATTAATTCGAGCGATATTAAATCGATGGAAATACTTAAAGATGCATCTGCAACAGCAATTTATGGATCGAGAGGATCCAATGGTGTCGTGCTTATAACTACAAAAAGGGGTAAAAAAGGTAAAGCTCAAATAGAACTCACTGCTGTTTCAGGAATTTCAAATTTGATACAAGAGTTACCTCTTATGAGCGCATCTCAGTTTGCTGAAGGGGTTAATTTTGCAGAAGGAATGGACGTCTATTCGGCTAGTGAAATTGAAGATCTTAGAATCAACGGAGGTGAAAATTGGCAAGACCGCCTTATTAAAACAGGCTATTTTACAAATACACAGTTATCAGTAAGTGGCGGAAACAACGATGTTGATTATTTTGTTTCTGGAAGTTACCTAGATAGAGATGGTACCGTTATTAATCAAGATTATAAGCGATACACGTTTAGAGGAAATATGAATGCCGTAGTTTCTCCAAAAATCAAACTGAGTTTAAATACGAGTTACAGTCGTGAAGAAACCGTGGGTGAGCGTGCTGATCTTTTTGCCGCTTTGAGTAGAGACCCAACAACTCCCGCATTTGATGATAATGGAGATTATGTTTTTGCAACTATTAAACCAGGTGTTGGAAACGCTAGCAATAATCCATTGCTTGCTCCAGAAAACAATGTGAGAGAATTCTTTGATGATAGGTTTAACATTAATGGAGACGTAGATTTTAAAATAGCTAAAAATCTTACTTTTAATATCTTAGGAGGTTTAAATACTCTTGACAGAGTTAGAAATAGATATACTTCTATAATCATAAGCAATAATGCTCGGGCTTCGGTAGAAAACAGAAAAGATGTTAGCCTCCAAAATACAAATAGGTTAACCTATGCCCTTGAAAAGGAAAAACATAATTTAAGGGTTGATTTAGTGCACGAACAACAGCAAACACAAACAGATATAACTATAGCTTCTGGAAGCGGTTTCTTTTCAGATCAAACTACGTTTGGTAACCTTGCATTAGCACCTATTCAAAGAACTGAAAACAATTCATTTAGTCAAAGTATTCAATCGTTTTTAGGGCGAGTAAATTACTCATTTTCTGACCGTTATTTATTCACCGCTTCTTTACGTGCAGACGGGTCGAGTAAGTTTATAAAAGATAATAGATGGGGGTACTTTCCTTCTGCTTCGGTAGCTTGGAAAGTTTCTAATGAAGACTTTTTTAAAGACGTTAGTGCTATAAGTAATTTAAAACTTAGATTTAGTTACGGACAAGTTGGAAGTCAAGCTCTTGAACCACTTGCTACAATACCAGTACCTATAATCGGAGCAAATGTTAATTATCCGTTTGGAGGAGATGGCGCTACAGTAGGTGTTGCAGCACCAAATAGGTTAGCAAATCCAAATTTAACATGGGAAACAACTACGCAACGAAACTTTGCTATTGATTTAGGTTTATGGAATTCAAAAGTTAATCTTTCAGTCGATTTTTATCATAAAAAAACAGATGATTTACTTGTATTAAAAACATTGCCTGCCTTTGTAGGACCAACATCTGTTTTTGAAAATGTAGGAGAAGTAGAAAATAAAGGTATTGATATAACTCTTGGTGCCACATTATTTAGGAATGATGATTGGAACATAAGCTCCACGTTTACGTTGTCAAGTAATAAAAATGAAGTGCTTGCGCTGGATGGAGAAAACGACTTTTTAGAACTTGGATTCGGAGGACCTACAGGCACATTTCCTGCAAATCCTACAGCAGTTCAGGTTGGTCAACCAATTAGTTCATTCAGGGGCTTTATTTTTGATGGCATATGGCAACTTGGAGAAGAAGCAGAAGCTGCAAATTTTGGACGTGTACCAGGACAAGCAAAATATAGAGATATCAGTGGTCCAAATGGCGTTCCAGATGGTGTTATTTCAGCAGATGATATTACCATTGTTGGTGATGGAAATCCCGATTTTACATTTGGTTGGAATTTTTCAGCTTCATACAAAAATTTCAATTTAGACTTTCTGCTTACAGGGTCTCAAGGAAACGACATTTATAATTTTACCCGTATGAAAATGCTGGCTTTAGGCTCTGCACAATTTCATGCTACACATGCAGATTATCTTGATCGTTGGACGGTCGATAACCCTAGCAATAGTATTCCTGCAACCAGAAGTGGAACCGAAACGCTTTCAACTCAATTTTTAGAAGACGGATCATATATATCAATGAAGAATATAACCTTAAGTTATGATTTTGATCTTGCTAATAGTAAATTTTTCAAAAGCCTTAATCTAAGGTTAAGTGCCGAAAACTTGTTTATAATTACAGATTATTCTGGATTTGACCCTGAATCAACCGCTTCAGGAAGCTCAAGCGATTATAGTGCAGATTTAGATATTGGAATTGATATAGACACATACCCCATAAGTAGAACATTTTCAGCGGGACTACAATTAACATTTTAACAATACTCAAAACATACGTGATATTATGAAAAAAATGAACAAATATAAAATGATGACTGGTCTGGTTTTTACATTGACTTTCTTTTTAAGTTCTTGTGTATTAGATTTAGAAGAAGACACAAGTGGTGTATTTTCTATTGGGTCATTAAATACTCAATCTGACATAGATGCCGCTTTGGCACCAGCCTATAGAAGCATGATGGAAGCCTATAGAGAATCACATAGGCAACGATGTATAACTTATGGAGCAGATGATCTTACAACTTGGTGGGGTGGTAATAAAGAAATTTTTAGAATATTTGACAGGTTTGATTATGGCAATGGAGAAAGTTCTTCTCATCCATGGTTACAATATACATGGGATCAGTACTGGGGAACTATTTATTTTGCAAATACAGTTATAGATGGGTTAAAAAGCTCTACTGCCGATGAAAATTTGGTTCTAGCAGCTGAAGGTGAAGCACGTTTTTTACGAGCACTTGCTTATTTTCATTTGGTTAGATCTTGGGGCAACATGCCAATAATTGTTGATGGCGTTGCTCCAACTGGAGATGAAGTACGTGCTACAGTACTGGAAAACTATCAATTAATAGAACAAGATTTGTTATTTGCCGAGGCAAACTTACCTGCACCACAAAATGTGACAGCAGTCGGTAAAGTTTCGTTAGCAGGGGCTAAAACATTATTGGCAGATTTATACTTAACATGGGGTGGCTGGCCAGTAAAAGACGCTTCTAAGTATGCTATGGCGGCTCAAAAATCAAAAGATGTTATCGATATGAATTATTATAGCTTACTTCCTTTTGATGAGCTTTGGAAGCAAGAAAACCAGAACAGCTTAGAATCAATATTTGCAGTTCAGTTTTCAGAAGCAGAGGATATTAGATATATAGGGCCTCAGAATTTTCATTTTCATTCTGCAGGTGGTTGGTCAGATGCCTATCCAGAAAGGCAATTCTTTATTGATTTTCCCGAAGGTTTTAGAAAAGATATTACTTTTTACAGCGAGATACCCCAAAGAGTAGGTGGAGGTGGTCAAGTGACGGAAACAGGTGAAACAAAACCATGGCCAGAGTCTCAAAGAAATCACCCTATGTATCGTAAATTTAATATTGCAGAGCGAAAAGATTTAGGTAATAAACTTTTTAGTTTTAGGGCTGTAGAAGTATATAGGTATGCCGAGGTATTATTGCTTTATGCAGAGGCTCAGACCAGAGCATCTGGAGCAAATGCCCAAGCTATTGAGGCGTTTAACCAAGTAAAAAGAAGATCGATGGGATTGCCTTATAATGTACCAGATGGCTCTGTAGATGTAGCGACTATGACCGCTGATGAAATCGTTGCGGAAAAAGGATGGGAGTTAGCAGGAGAGTACAAGAGATGGTTCGATCTTGTAAGAACTGAAAAAGTACAAGAGGTTACATTAAGAAGAGACCCAACCGAGGAAATAGCTTTAGTAAGACAGCCAACAGAAGCCAATTATATTGCTCCAATACCTCAAGAAACGATTAATACGAGCAAAATAAAGCAAAACCCTGAAGGATTTAAAATACAATAATAGCTAGGTTTTTAAATACCTAAACGTACTAGATGTTAATTTCTAAACAGAAAAGACATCAGAATAACGTTTAAAAAGAGAAACAATAATTTTATTTGAATTAGTTTTATTAGTAGAGTAGTAATTTAGTTTAGTTTAAAACCTCTGGTTTTTTAACCAGAGGTTTTTTAACCAGAGGTTTTTTAACCAGAGGTTTTTTATACCATTTTATTATTGAAAGTACTGTAAAATAAAAAGATCTTTTTATTTCGATCATTTTAAACGAGAAATAGTATAATTATTTGTGTAGTAATTTGTTGAAATTAGTTGGTAAAACAATCTACAAAAATGTAGCAGTTAGATACTGCTGTTTTTTTAGAGATCTAAAATAGAGTTAACAAGTAAACGGTTAATTTTCTACCAAAAAACCAAACTGCTAAACAGGATTTTTACTTAAATTATTTTTATACTCTGTAGGCGTCATATTAAATTGCTTTTGAAAATTTCTACCAAAACTAGTTTGAGAGTTAAATCCAACCATATCTGCAACTTCATAAATTTTATAATCTTCTTTTTTTAATAACTCACCAGCTTTTTTTAATCTAGAAATATTAATAAGTTCATTTGGACTTAGATTAGACATTTCCTTAATTTTTCTATACAGTGTAGAACGACTCATGTTCATAATCTCACTTAAAGTATCAACATTTAATTCTCTATTTGAAAGGTTATCCAAAATTACTTTGTCTAGTTTGCTTATAAAAGTTTCATCGGTTTCCGTAAGGGCAATACTTTTAAGATGTGCTAAAGGAGAACTTGTATAATGTGATAAAACATTTTTTCTGTTTTCCAATAAATTATCTATTTGGACTATTAAATGAGGTATGGAAAAAGGTTTTTCTAAATAGGCATCAGCACCTAATTCGAGTCCTTCTATTTTTGCATTTAAGGTGTTTTTAGCAGTAAGGAATATAACTGGAATATGACTGGTTTCTAATGTTGATTTTATAGCCTTACAGAGCTCATAACCACTCATTACTGGCATCATAACATCGCTTACTATTAATTGAATGTTCTTATCTTCTATAATTTTTAAAGCTTCAGAGCCATTGGTTGCTTTGTAAATGTTATAAAGCTCACCTAGGTCTTTTGCAACAAAATTTAATAGATCTATATTATCTTCTACCAGCAAAATTTTTGCTTTATTAGGGTTTTCTTCTGAGTCCTCGTTTATATTTAATAAAAAGTCACTTTCATTTATATCATTCTGCCCCTGTAGTTTAAATTCGTTTTCTTGATGAATAGGTAGTTTTAATAAAAAGGTGTTCCATTTTTCTCCTTCTATATTTAGGGTTAAATTTCCATTGTGAAGTTCGGTTAATGTATATGCTAATGATAAACCTATGCCAGTTCCTGTTAGATTTTCATCTTCTGTTCCTCTAAAAAAGGGTTCAAATATTTTTTTATGAAGATGCTCTGGAATAAGTTCTCCATCATTCTGAATTTTTAACTGTAAAAATTCATCAGTGCTAGATAAGGTAACATTAATTTGGTTTTGTGCATATTTAATAGCATTTCCTATGAGGTTACTAAGTATTTTTTTTACAGCTTCAGCATCTACAAAGGCATATATGTCCTTAGCTTTAAAATTTAATTTAAAATCGATATTTTTATCCTTTATAGCTTCGGTAAATCTATGATGTGTGTTCTTTATTAAGGCTGTAAAATTTGTTTCTACAAACGTAAGGCTTATACCTTCTATTTCGGTTTTTCTAAAATCTAATAATTGGTTTACTAGATCTAATAAACGTGATGTGTTTTTCTCCATTATGGAGAGGTTTTCCTTTATAACAGGGTTGTTATTTGCATATTTTATAATCTTATCTAAAGGAATTTTAATTAATGTTAAAGGTGTACGAATTTCATGAGAAATATTAGTGAAAAACTCAATTTTAGATTGATAAATTTCTTTTTCTTTTTTATTACTAAATTCTTTTATTTTTTGACGATTTATAGATTCAGTTCTCTTATGATAGTAATGCATAGTAAAGAAAACAAGAAGTAAAGTGAGTATAGAATAGAGCGCATAGGCTATGTTGCTTTTCCAAAAAACAGGTAAAACCTCAATTTTTAATGGAGGTGATTCATGACTCCAAACCCCATTATAGCTTAAAGATTTAACGCTAAAACTATAGGAGCCTGCTGGTAATTCGGTAAAATGAGCACTATGGTTATTCTTTAATGGTATCCATGCATCACTTATGCCTTTCATTTTATACCAATATTCTGTTGTTTCTGAGCCATTAAAACTTAACGAAGCAAAACCTAAGCTAAAAGAAGATTCATTTGGTTTCAATTCTAGCTTATTTAGAAAGGTTATCGATTTTTTTAAAGGCGAATTAGTGTCATTAACAATAACTTCTTGCTTGTTTATTTGAAGCCCTGTTATGAATATTTTTGGTGTAAAATCCTTTTTTATAAAGTTTTTAGGGTTAAAACTAATTAAACCATTTACGCTACCAAAATACATGGTGCCATCAGGGGCTTTATAAGAGGAGTTGTAATTAAATTGGTTGGTTAGTAAGCCATTTGATTTTGTGTAAATCTTTTTGTTGCCAGTTTCTGTATTAAAAGCAACTAATCCATTAGAGGTTGATATCCAAAGTTTGTTAGTGTCTTCTTCAAGTATAGAATAAAATACATTACTTGGAAAACCATCTTTTGCACCGTATTTTTTTAGTTTTCTTTTATCATCATCAAATAGGTTTAATCCATTTTCAGTAGTAATCCATATTCTATTACTACTATCTTGAAATATGTTATTAATATTATTGTTACTTATAGCTAAGGTGTCATTATTAGTACGTTTAAAGTGTCTTTTTTCATTTGTTTTTGGGTTGTAATAATACAATCCATTAAAATTTGTACCTACCCATATTACACCTTCATTGTCTTCTAATAAACAGGTGTAAATATTTTTTTTTGGAAACCCATTAAGGTGGGAAAACTTTTTAGTTTCTGGGTTGTACCACTGTATAGCTGAAGGTGAAATTACTATAGTTTTTTTTGCTCGAGTTTGATATAATGAAAAACCAAAATTATCTAGTAAATTATGCGATTCACCTTTGTCATAATGCCCAATTAGCTGTCCACTTTTTATATCCAATATATCTAAGCCATTATTAAAAGTACCTATCCATATTTTATCATCTACAGGTAAAACACCATGAATATTATGGTGCGATAAAATACCACCTTTGCTTTTCGATTTATAATTGGTAAACATCCCTGTTTTGGGATTGTATTTGTTTAAGCCAGCATCTTCAGTTCCAATCCATATATTTCCATATTTATCTGAACAAATTTGTCTAACAGCATTTCCACTAATAGAGTTTTTAGAGGCATTTGGAAAGAATTTTTTAAAAGGTAAGTATTCTATGGTATGATAATTAATTCCACCAAAATATGTACCCGCCCAAATGCCACCTTCTTTATCAAAAGTTAAGGTATATACAGCATTATCAGATAGCGCATAGGGATCGTTGTAATCTTTTATTAGGTTGGTATAACTATGAGTTTTTAAATTATAAATGTGAATGCCCGATTCTGAGGCTATCCATAATTCATGTTCTCCATTCAAGGCAATATCCTTTACATAAATAGGGCTTTTTAAGTTAGGAAACATATTTTTAATTTGCGTGTCTTTTAAATTAAAAGAAAGTACGCCGTGGTTGTGTGTTCCTAAAAGAATAGTGTCTTTGTTTAGATTGAAAAGCGAGTGGATTCTGAATGGATACTTTACATCTTCCGTAACATTTAGGGGGTAAATTTTAAATGAATTGGTTGCTTCAATATATTGATACAATTGGTTAATAGAGCTTACCCAAATTTGATTATCTGAAGTTCTAACAATTGCTGTGGCCCGAAAGTATTGTTCTTTTGGGTAAACATGATTTTTTTTGGTTTTAGTGTTATATTTATTTAAGCTTCCAGAGGCTATATACCATAAGTTTCCATTGTTGTCGTTTTCAATGTCTTTAATATTAGTTGTATAGGTTTCTTCTAAAATCTCAAACTCTTCATTTTTTTCATTATAACTAGATAGTCCATTATGCGTACCTACCCATATAGTGCCATCAAATTCGTGGAGGGATTCAATATAATTGCCTTGTAAACTTTTTGGTTTTTTGGGATCGTTTTGGAAAAGCCTAAACGAATAACCATCAAATCGGTTTAAGCCGTCTTTAGTGCCAAACCACATAAAGCCATTTTCATCTTGTATAGAACTGGTTACCGTATTATGAGAAAGCCCATCTTCTACTTTATAGTGCTTGAAATAATATTCTTGACCCATAGTTATGCTGGGAACTAATAAGCAAAACCATAATATGATAGCTAATTTTCTCAATTCTTGGAAATTTTAAGAAATATAAGAATTTTTGTTCTACAAAATAATTCATATTTCAGCGATTCGGGTCAAAAACACTTTATGTTTAAAAGGATATTCAATTACGATTAATATAACTTGAAAATACAGCTTTTCTGAAACAAAACGTATTGGGGTTAAGATATTATAAAACCATCAGTTTTTAGTAAACACTAAGCATCCAATTTCGTAGTACTGGTATTTGTTAATGTCTTTTTATACTCTGTTGGAGTCATATTAAATTGCTTTTGGAAATTTCTACCAAAACTAGATTTAGAATTATAGCTAACCATTTCGGCTACTTCATAAATTTTATAATCTTCTTGCGATAGTAAAAGTGCCGCTTTTTTGGAGTTTTAATGAATTAATTCAAAACACCCCTAAAGCACTCTCAAGGGGCAAGCTTATCTTGAGCACAGTTGAAAGACTTACAACTTTGCTTTATCGATATAACAAAACACTATTTATCAGTAATTTATAAGAGTTTTGTTTTGTGAGACTTATTTCAAACTCACAAATTTAACAAGACATTCATTCTTTTTTTATCAATAAAAGCCAACAGCTCATCTTATCCTTTTTGATTCAATTTAAAGGATATCAACCTTTTTAGGAAGGCGACAGGACATAAAAAACCACCCATAAAATAAATGGGTGGTTTTACTAACTAACTCAAATAATTCTAAACTCAAATTATTTCCTTATTTAATTTGTATGTTCTATTTAAAACATCAATCTTATTGTGACAGTTATTTGTCTTTATAACCTCAGTTCGAGTAATCAATATTTATCCAACTCAGGTTTATATAAAAATAATCCCTCATTTTTTTGTTCAGATTCAAGACAGGCCATATTTGAGAGGTTACTCTATATTTATAAAACAGCCTTAAGATCTTGACAATACTTCGTCAATTTTTAAAAAACTATGGAACTCACAATATTACCAGAAATCACCAATGGTCATTTCTGGTAAAAATTGGCTACATAATAGCAATCTAATTTCCTAAATTAGGATTAACACCAATTTCAGCATCTGGAATTGGCATGTATCTATCATCTGCAAGATTCCAATCATCTGGTTTTTCGGCAGACATTACTTCGTCTAGCTTACCAGTACGAATTAAATCGAACCAACGGTGTCCTTCAAAAGCTAGTTCTATATAACGCTCTTGCGCAACGGCATCTAACAAATCTTGTTTGGTAGTTGCAGCAGTATCAGCTAAACCAGCTCTATTTCTAATTTCATTAATATCATCAGTAGCAGTAGTAAGGTCTGGAGATGGCAATTGCAAGCTTGCCTCTGCGCGTATTAAATACATTTCTGAAAGCCTAATAATTTTCTGGCGATCATCATTAAGACCAGAGTCATTGTCAAACTTATTATAAGCAAAATTACCATCTGCTGCAGGAACTACAAAAGCATCGCCACGTAAATCACCTGCCTCAAAACTATTTACAAACTTATCTCTTAAAAAAAGTTGTGGATCATCCCATGCTGAACCTAATAATATGTCTGAAACAAAATTTCCAAATTCCCCCATAAACAGTTCGAAAACGGTTTCTGGAACGTCGTCATCATATAACGAAATAAAATCGCCAGGAACAGGCAAATCTATACTATACTCTGGGTTATTAATAACAGCGGTTGCCATAGTTATGGCATCTTGCCAATTTTGTCTATATAGATGCACTCTTGCCAACAAGCCTTGTGCTGCTGCACTAGTAGCTCTAGAACGACTAGAATCATGAGCATCAATACTGGTTGGTAGTAATCCTATGGAAGCCTCTAGCTCAGACTGAATAAAATCCCAAACTTCAGTATCGGCTGTTCTTGATAAATTGGCATTTGTTATAGCATCAGAAGTAGTTGCTAAAGGTACTGCACCATAATAATTCACTAACTGAAAATAACATAAGGCACGTAAAAATTTAGCTTCTCCCAAAAATTGATCTCTAAGAGTGATGTCAATATCTGTTCTACCTGATACTTTCTCTAAAAAAACGTTTGCCTGATAAATAGTTCTATAGCTGTTTTCCCATATAGATTGTACTGTAAGATTATCTGCTAATACGTTATTTTTTGCAATCTGTATAATATTGGCATCAGTAGTTGTTGCTAATTTGGCTTGATCTGATAGACTAGAGAGATCACCATTAAAAGCACCGCTATAGAAGTTTCCTTCACTTGCCATAGTAAAATAGATACCATTCATAGAGGCAGCTATGGTACTTTCATCAGCATACGCCAAATCTCCTATTAAGGTTGTTCCAGGCGGATCTACATCAAGACTGCTCTCACAAGAGCACAGTAACATAGATAGCCCTACAAATGCTGTAACTGTTTTTAGTATTTTATTGTGAAAATTCATATTTCTGTATATTTTTATTTTTAATAATTAAAAAGAAAGATTTAACCCTAAAGTGAAGCTTTTAGCCATTGGTGCAAAAGTACCTCCTGTTTCAGGATCGCCACCTTTAAAGTCTGTTATGGTAAACAGGTTATATCCTGTAGCATATAGTCTAAGATTGTCTATTTTCTCACCCAACAACTTAGGCAACGTATAACCCAACGTAATGTTTTTTATTCTTATATAAGAGGCATCATCATAAGCAAAAGAGCTACGCAATAAATTAACAGTCTGTGTATATGCCTCAGAGCCAGGTAATGACGCTCTAGGAATATCTGTAATATCACCTGGTTGTTGCCAACGGTCTAGCACCAAGGTGTTTGTATTACGAGTATCTCCACCAATAAGATCAAGTCCATAAGTTTTATCTACGCCGTTAACAAATTGTGCTTGTACGGTAAGATCTAGACCTTTATAAGTAAAGGTATTTAACCAGCTTCCATAATTATCAGGCAGTGTTTTACCAATGGTTACATAATCTTCAGAATCCCTCATTAAACCAGGCTCGCCTAAATCTTCAAACGAAGGAATTCCTGTATCTGGGTCTGTCCCTAAGAAGTTATAACCAGCAATGCGTTCTAAAGTTTCGCCCACTTTGAATCGGTTTTGAACAAAACCTCTTGCAAATTCTATATTGGGCAAGCTCAACAACTCATTTTTAATGGTGCTTATGGTAAATGTACTAGACCATAAAAAGTTATCGGTTTGTATAGGCTTTACTGTTACAGATAGCTCTATACCTTTATTCTCAACTTCGCCATCTAAATTAACTTGTGCTCTTGAAAAACCAGCCACATTACTTATGGGTGAATTAAAAAGCATGTCTGTAGTGATAGAGCGGTAGTACTCAAGATTTATATTTAGCCTATTACGCCAAGTGTTAAGGGTAAGCCCAACATTAAACTTACTGGTTTCTTCCCATTTTAAATCTGGGTTGGCTATTCTATCTACCTGTAAGGTGGTGGCATCGTTATAGCCACCAAAAAAAGGCGAAGAGCTTGTTGATAAAAAGTTAAAATTACCTACGGCATCTGTACCTGTAGTACCGTAGCTAGAATATAGCTTTAAAAAGGTGTTTTCTCCCAACAAATCTTTGGCAAAGGCTTCTTCTGATACAATCCAGCTACCCCCTACAGACCAAAAATTACCAAACCTGTTATTGTCTCCAAATCTAGAAGACCCATCGCGTCTAATGGATGCTTGTAGAAAATAGGTTTTATTATAATCGTAATTAAGTCTTCCGAAAACAGAATTAAAACGATAAGGCGACTCATTATAATCTCTAAAATTAACTTCGCCTTCTAAAATGGTGTTTAAATTATCGTTAGGATTTTCGGTGTTAATTATATTTATTCCTGTATTAGAGGCATCATTACTTAAGTAGGTGCCTCCCAACAATGCTGTAAACAGGTTTTTATTTACTTGCTTAGTATAGGTTAATCTAGGCTCTATATTAAAGGTATTGGCATCTGAAAAATTAAAGCTTGCAGAGGCTCTGTCATTCCTAGTACGATCAGATGTTGTTGGTCTAATATTATCAGACTTTGTATTTCCTGTACTAAAACTAATATCGGTATGAAAGTTAAGATTGTCCAAAATACTGTAATCTATATAAACACTCCCTAAAAACTGGGTGCTTTTAATGTCTGTATATTGGGTAGCTATACGGTTTGGATTGCCTATACGATCTGGTATGATATCTAAGTTTGTATTTCCAAATTCATCGTTAAATGGAATCATAGGTAAGGCTTGAAATACTGACGGTGTTAAAAATTGGTCAAACATTCTGTTGTTGGTAGAGGTATAAGCTAAACTTGCACCAACTGATAATTTTTGAGACACTTTAGCATCTATATTGGCGCGCATATTGAATCGTTCAAGCCCAAAATCACCTATGGCATGAGATTCTTCATCTCGGTAACCACCACTGATGAAGTAATTAATACCATTAGAGCCACCCGAAAAACTAAGGTTATAATTTTTTACAACAGCATCTTTGAATATGTTTTCTGCCCAATTGGTATTTACATTAGCATCATAGGGTAAAAACAAATCTGGTGCGCTAAATTCATCTAGGATTTCTCCCTCATTTGCAAAGGCTTCTTCTCTTAGTTCTATATATTGCTCTCTATTTAATACATCAATAAATTTTGTAGCTTGCGTAAAACTAGTATAGGCCTGGAAAGAAAGTTTCCCTTTTTGGTCTTTACCACGTTTTGTTGTTACTAATATAACCCCATGTGTACCTCTAGAACCATAAATTGAGGTTGCTGCTGCATCTTTTAAAACGTCAACAGACTCAATATCTTCTGGTGCTACCAATGATAAATCACCCTGAACGTTATCTATTAAAATAAGTGGTTGAACACTATTGTCGGTAGTATTGATACCCCTTATACGTACACTTATTGGTGATCCAGGTTGCCCTCCTGCATCGCTAAAGATTTCTAAGCCTGGTACTGCCCCTTGTAGTGCTGATAATACATTATTGGTTGGCTGTAACGCAATATCTTTGGCTGTAGCTCTTGCTGTAGAACCAATAACATCCCTCTTTTTTTGCTTGCCATAACCTATTAGTACAACTTCATCTAATTCGCTTGCGGATTCTTTCATTATAACATTTATAACTGTTTGACTGCCCACAGTTATTTCTTGTGTATGAAAACCTAAGCTTGAAAACACCAAAACGGCACTGCTATTGGATACAGAAATATTATAATTACCATCAAAATCTGAACTAACTCCTTTAGTTGTACCTTTTATAATAATAGTGGCACCCGCTAATGGAGTATTGTTTTCATTTGTAACACGTCCTGTTATTATTTGCTGGACTACTTTTAAATCTTCAGACTTCTTCTCTATAACAATGGTGTTGTTTTTTAGTAATTCAAAACTGTAATCGTTATCAGAAATAGCATATTCCAACAAAGCGTTAGCTTCTATAACACTTTTTTTAAGATGTACCTTAGGGTAATCTTTAAACATATTGGACCGGTAAATAAATGTGTAGTCCGTTTGTACTTGAATCATATCAAAAATTTGATCGACAGTTACCGTTTTATCCTCATCTATCACAATCTTGGTGTTTTGTGAAAGAATGTCTATTGGGGAAAAACTAAAAACTGTGGAACAAAACAATAGTAGTGCTGTTCTCATAATAAAAGTTTGAGTTTGCTTTCTTAAAAAGAAAACCCCTTTAGTAATGTTAATTTTCATAAATTTGTAAGGTGTTAGTTAAACATTTAATTAATACATAATCAGGGATGAAGTAGAGTACTTTGAGCGGTATAACCTTTGTCCCTTTGCTTTTATATTTTTTTAGTCTAGAACTATTTTTTTGTCATATACTTTATAATTTAAATCCGTGTGCTTTTTTATGGGTGTTAATATATCCTCAAGTGGCATTTTTTTACTTAAAACACCGTTAAAGGTTATCGTTTCTAATGTTTTATCTTCAAAAACAATATCTACATCATACCATCTGGATATAACCTTCATAATGTCTTTTAAAGGTTTGTCTCTAAAAGCAAAAATGCCTTTTCTCCAAGATGTTTCGTTGTAAACGTTAACAACTTTAATCTCTATATTTTCTGTTGTACTGTTTAAAACAGATTGCTGACCTACACTTAAATTTTCTTTAAATTTATTATTGCTTACAGCAACTTTACCTTCGGCCAAAGTGGTATAAACCTCGGTTTCATCTTGGTAGGCTTTTATATTAAACTCGGTTCCTAAAACTTCTACCTCTTGTAAATTAGATCGTACTTTAAACGTTGCCCCATTGTGGTTTTCGCTTGTTGAAACATCAAAATAAGCTTCACCATAAACCAATTCTACTTCACGAGGTGCTCCTTTTTTAAAGGCTACAGGGTATTTTAGTTTAGAGGCAGAATTTAACCATACCTGTGTCCCATCTGCCAAAGTAATTTGAAATTGCCCGCCTCGTGGGGTAGTCAAGTAATTATATGCAATAACTTCAGTTGCTGTTTTATTATAAACTATTTCTTCACCATTACTGGTAACACTATTGGCTTGATATAACTGTCCTTTTTCTAAAGCTACATCTTTACCATCTGCTAGCGTTAGAGTTGCTTTATCTGTACCTGGAGCAATAGATTCTTGTATGGTATCTGTAACCTCAATTACAGGTTCATTTTTACTTAAAAAGGTATATGTTATAGAAAACATTAATACAACAGCCGCCGCTGCTGCATACCTAAACCAAACTGGAGCTATCTTTCTTACTTTCTTTTCATTATTGATAGTTTCCCATAATTTTTTATAGGCTTTATCAATATCTGGTTTGGTCATTAGTACATTAACATCATAATAATCTTTAATATAATGCTCAAATGTATTTTGATTTTTTTCCTTTTTCAACCAATCTCTAAGGGTCTTTAACTCTTGATCTGTTATGGTATTGGTTATAAATTTTACAATTATTTTTTTCAAGGGGAACTCGCTTTTCTTTAAACTATATACTAACGATACGTTAATTTATTGTTAAACCCTTAATAAAAATTCAATTTTTTTTTTTCACCTTTGTTTCATCCAAAGAATTAATCCAAAATTTTGAAGCTACCTTTAGACGATTCGGTTTTAGCTAAAAACATAAAAAAGGGCGATAGGAAGTCATTCAAGGCATTATTTAAACGCTATTATAAAATGCTTCTAGATTATGCTATGACCTTTACTGGCGACATGCAAGAAGCTGAAGATATTGTGCAACAAACTTTTATAATTCTATGGACCAATAGACAAAAAATAAATGCTGAAAAATCTCTTAAAAGCTATTTATACAGTATTACACGCAACACTTACATAGATACTTACAGAAAACAAAAACGTAGAGAATCTTTTTTTGACGAGATTAAGGAACGTGCTTTAAACAGTAGAATAAATGACGATTCTGAAATTATCGAGCAGCGCATATTAAAGTTAAAATCTGTTATTGAATTACTTCCTGAACGCTGTAAAGAGGTTTTACAAATGAATAAAATTGAAGGGCTTAAATACCGAGAAATTGCTGATCAATTAAAAATTTCTATAAAAACGGTAGAATCGCAAATGCGTATTGCTTATCAAAAAATACGGGAAGCATTTAAGGATGATGATTTGTTTTTGGTTTTTATAACTAAAACCGATTTTTGTATTATAAATTGAATTCGTTATTTAGTTATAACTCACACTAGCCATTTCCTTTGCCAATGCTTCCAAATCAATGCCCATATATACTTTACTTACTTTAACAACTTCTTCTTTTAAATCTTTAGGCAAATTTGAATACCCCGTTTTTGCGCCTAAAATCATGCCTGCAATTGCTGCAACGGTATCATTATCACGTCCATAATTAATTATGAATTGCATGGTTTTTGTAAAATCGCCTGCTCCAAATTGTAAAGATGTTATTAGGATTTGCCATATTTCACCTGTGTGAAAAGCAATTGCTTTTTCATCTTCTTCTAAAGATTGGTAAATTAGTTCTTGAAACACCCAATCATTTTCAGTGCCTTTAAAACCTTTTGGCATGCTGGGTATAAGTGAATCTATAACTTCTAAAGAGCCTGTGGAAAGCGATTGTTTTACATTCAATACATTTTTAACGGATGCATCTGTTATTGAATAGGTAATTCTACCTATTAACCTGCTATTCTGATAATCGTGTGGATCTACAAAAGCAACGGTATTTATGATAGAATCTATATTTTGAGTTCGCATTGCAGTATGGGTTATTGCTGCTACCAATGCTGATATGTCTTTAGCATATCCTAAATCGAAAAGCGTGTGCTCATAACCCAAATGATATGCTGCTTCAGGGGTATTTGCCAACAAACCAAACATAGGGGTATAGAGTTGCCCCGCACAAGACATTTCTCCACCATAAAACCTGTTTTGCGCTTTTTGATAGGTTTCAAAACCTTTTTGATAAGCTATTGCAACACGCGCCCATTCTTTAATCCAATCTAATTTTTCAACTTCATTATCTAATGCATCTGGATTTTTTTGAGTTTCCTTAGAACTTATATTCTTCACCAAATGCTCGTAATACTCTGAAATAAATTTGGCAAAATTAGTAGCATTTAATTCTGATTTATAAGTCGAAAAATATTTCACCATAAGGTATTTCCAACGGGTATCATCGGTGGTTGCTCCTGCCATCAGATTGTGTGCCCAAGTCCCTTCGGGTGATTGATTACGAATTGCGGGTGTTAATCCATTAATGTAACCATATTTAAGTTGAATATCATATCTGTGCCACATTTCTGTGGACGCCCCCATGGCATCTCCTATAGCAGACCCTACCAAGGCTCCTAAAATTTTATCATAACGTTCAGCATCCGATAACTTTAGGGTATCACTAAAATACCCCACTTTTAGTGGCGATTTCAAATTAATTATTGATTCCTTTTTTTTGCAAGCAATAATTAGCATCAAAATACAAACTATTAGTACGAATTGCTTTTTCATAGCATTATCATTTTATATGCTTTTTTCAAAAGCTTCGTTTTTTCTTCAATGGTACGTTCTAAGGGTAATTGCGCAAGACCTATTAATCGACGCATTATCTCGATACCAGCCACTTGAGTCATTAATTTCTCATCTATTTCACCTTCATATTTCGATTGTATTTTTTTCAAATACTTCTTTTTTGAAGTGGCTAAAATTAAGTGAGCTGCCATAACACCCAAATCGAATTCTGCAAAACCTACAAAGCCGAATTCTGGGTCAATGATATATAGATTATCATCTGATTTCATCCAACTACCAGGGTAATAATCACCATGCAAAAGGGTGTCTCCTACCTCTAGATATTTTTCTCCTATATTATGAATTATCGCCTTTAAAGCTTCATCTTTTTTATAAGGTTCGGCTATTTTTTGAAGTCCGTTTTGAACAGTATCCAAAGAGAACCCATTGTCTTTCATAAATGGCAACACAAAAATATGCTGATGATTGAGTTGACGCATCTCCATATTATCAGGAAAACTCTTAGGTATTACTGCTCTATGGATAAGAGCTGCAATAGAAATGAGTTTCTCTAATTCTTTTTCTGAGATGGCTGTTTTTTGATAGATAGTAACCATGTCTTCACAAGTGCCTAAATCTTCTAAAAGCAGGATATGTTTGACTTCATCAAAATGTAAAATTTTAGGTGTGTGGGCATTTAAAGCTGTATTTTGAATAGCTCTGTAGAATTCATTTTCAACAGCAATGCGATCTATAGGCGCCTCAATTTGCTGGTATTTTTCAACATAGGGACGCGATTGTTTTAATATGAAGGACTGCCTGTTTGTTTTAATACGTAACACCACATTCATATTACCCTCACCCGGTTTTTCAATAGTTATCACCCCTTCATCTAATTGAAGCAAACCCTTTTCTTTTAGATAGGTTTCTACCTCAGATAATGATGATGTTAAATCAAAATACTGCAAATTATTCTATTTATAAGTTATTTCTACGCTTGCGAATGAACATGATTATAAGTGAAACCCTTTTATGAATATTCAACGCATTTCGACTTTTTCTATTTCCTCTTAAAATATACTAGCCTATCTGTTGTGCATTTTACTGAAATTTTATCAATTCGAATAAATTTCACAATTAAAATGAGTTCTCGATACGATTATTTTATCAAATAATCACTCGAACTGACATCTCGAAAGATATTTTAACTCAAAGCACATAACGGGTTATTGCTATAACATCAAAGTTAAGTATCTTTAAGTTAAATCTTATTAATTTGGACTCAATAAATGTTATAGCCTAAAATCTATTTAAAAACAAAACTATTTGTATCCAGAAAGATCTTGTCTTGATTTTGGATGTATAGAATTTAGCAAAATAGACCTACAAAGTTTTTAAAACCTTTCTGGATAAAACAACTAAGGACTCAACAAAAAACCGCTGAAGCAAGCTTCAACGGTTTCATCTAAATTTTATTCTTAAATGTAGGCTGTTTTTTAAGACAACTCACATATTTTCAAATTTTGATTTATTTAGAAAATCTATATTCAGACACTGTATGATATGTTTCTCCAGGGTTTAAACGTATAGAAGGAAATTCAGGTTGGTTTGGTGCATCTGGATAATGTTGCGTCTCCAAACAAAAGGCTGTTCTATAATCATCTTTACTACCTCCTTTAAACGTATTGTTACTTTTCATAAAGTTTCCACAGTAAAATTGAAGTCCTGGTTCTTGGGTATAAACCTCTAAAATAATACCCGATAGGTCTCCAATAGCTGTTGCGGCATGTATCATGTTTTCTCCTCCTTGTTCTCTTAATACATAATTGTGGTCGTAGCCAGCACCAAAGGTTAACTGTTCATTTTCAACACCAATTCGCTCTCCAATGGTATGTGGTGTTGTAAAATCAAAAGGTGTGCCTGCAACAGGTCTTAGTTCTCCAGTTGGTATAAGCCCCTCATCAACTGGTGTAAAAGCATCAGCATTAAATTGAACTTTGTGATTTAAAATAGTACCACTACCCTCTCCATTCAAATTAAAAAAGGCATGATTGGTTAAATTCACCACCGTTGGTTTATCTGTGGTGGCTTCATATTCCATATTCACAGTATTTGCATCTGTTAAAGTGTATGTTACTTTAACATTTAAATTCCCCGGAAACCCTTCTTCCATATCTGGAGAATTATAGGTTAACACCAATGTATAAGGATTTGTTTGTTCTGCATCCCAAACTACATCTTGATATCCTTTATAACCGCCATGT
The DNA here is from genome assembly GCF_947487605.1 of uncultured Algibacter sp. Classification (GTDB taxonomy): domain Bacteria; phylum Bacteroidota; class Bacteroidia; order Flavobacteriales; family Flavobacteriaceae; genus Algibacter_D. Next base: position 118,799 of record NZ_CANKXK010000007.1, on the reverse strand, counting down.
AAAGCATTTTCTCCATTATTTGTTGGTACGCTATACTCCACACCATCAATTGAAAACTTACCTTTTGCAATACGGTTGCCTACTCTACCAATGGTTGCTCCAAAATACGGCTCAGAAGAAGTTACAAAATCTTTGATATTACCCATACCCACAACAACATCGGTCATTTTTCCATCTTTATCTGGCGTCCAAAGCCCTACAAAACGTCCGCCATAGTTTGTAATGGCCAATTCTAAATCTTTATTTTTAAGCCAGTATAATTTTATGGTTTTGTTGTTTATAACAGTATCAAAATCTTTAGAATTCAATACCTTGCTTCCTGCAATATTGCTTTCTACAGCATCAGTATTTTTAACCGCATTCTCTTCTTTTTGCTTTTGCTTACATGATACAATTGACAAGCTTGCTATGGTTAAAATGGTAAAAAAAGTTTTATTAATCTTCATGGTTTATTTAGTTTATGCTAAAATTAAAATTTAATACGCTCATTAATATATTGTTTTATTTCAACTTTTACTCAAAATCATTCAATTTAAAGTTTTCTTATGATAAAAAGTTCTTTTAATAAAAAAAACAGGCAGCATTTATTTATGCTCTACCTGTTTTTTAAAACTACTAAATTTATTTTAATAAGATTAGTTGACTACAAACTTTTTAGTCGAAACTTTATCTTCAGAGCTTAAGCGTAAAATATAAATGCCTGTACTTAATTGCTTCACATCAATTTGATTATTACTAGCATTTTTAATGTCTATTAATTTTTGCCCAGTAATACTGTATATTTCTGATGAGTTAACTTTTGATGGTGTTTGGTATGTTAAAATATCGTTATTAACAAATACCTTAACTGAACTGTCGTTTTTCACACTTGAAACACTTAATGCACCATCTAAAGAGGCCTGTACACCATTTGTCATAATCTGTGTTATTTGGGCATCGGATAAAACCTCTGATGTGATTAGTAAATCATCTATTTCTCCATTTACAACATTGCTATCCGCATTATTTGAACCTACAGTTATTATACCGCTTCCTGTTTTATCATAAGGATCATTAAGTGGGTTAGTTGCTATTTGTGTACCATCTAAAAACAATTTACGTTTTGCTTCTCCTTCAACATCTAATCTAATAACAATATGATGCCAAGTATTAGCTGTAACCGCTGGGTTATTTTCAACTAGTGAAGCACTACCATTACCAAATGAAGAGAATTTAGCACTACCGTATCTAAAATGAACTCTAGAGTTTGTTCCATCCCCAGCAAACTGATGAAGAAAATCATTATTAGAAGTTGGTAAAGCAGGAACCTTTATCCAAAAAGCAATAGTGTGAGAATTTGAATTCTCAAATGTTCCATTACTCGCAGATGTAGAAGTATAGGCAGAACCTCCTGCACCAGGAAACGCTACAGATTTACCAAACTTACCTGACACATTATAAGTTACATCAGTAGCCGCTCCATCTCTAATACTAAAAGCAAAATTACCTGCACTGTCAACAAAATCATCTTCAAAATCTAGATACATTAACACATCACTCGCCGATATTGTTTGTGCATTTAATTGGACAGCAAAAAAAGCCAATCCTAAAATAAGTAAAGTTTTTTTCATAATTTTTAATTATTATTTAGTTATAATTTATTAAAATTAAGATACTAGACCAATTATTAATGGTAAAATATCATACTTATAGGGTAATTATGTTTAACTTATAAGAATTACACCGAAACTAATTGTAACCAACACTTTTTTCTTTAGACATTTACTTAAGTTACATATTACCCTTAAAATATTAATAGCCAGGGTTGTTCTGCCCAAAATTATTGTTACTAATATTCATTTCTATAGCTGGTATTGGAAATAACACATGAAAATCTTGTATGTTTTCTGGTGAAACTACTTTTAGGTTATCACTAAAACCGTTATTCTTAGTAACAAAATCTGGCCTGACCACATTCTTTACAGTACTTACCAGTCTTCCCCAACGTACCAAATCGAATCTACGATGTCCTTCATAACACAATTCCCATGCTCGCTCCCAAAAAATAGCTTCTCTAAATGCATCTTGAGGGTCGGTTAAGTTTATACCAGCATCTTCAGCTTGCCAATCAGGATACAAACTTGAAAAATTAGAACCATCAAAAGCTGTTAAATTTACTCTAGATCTAACTCTATTAAGGTTTGCATAAGCGTTAGCTGGTCCATTTACTTCATTTTCAGCTTCTGCAGCCATAAGCAACACATCATCAAAACGCAAAATTGGTATATTTAAGGGTGCCTGAAACCCAACAAACTCACCATTAATATCAAAACTATCAGGCTCTAATCTAAACTTAGCAATGGTAAATGTTTCTACCTTTTTACTTGTTTTAAATGTACCATTTGTTTTATAGCTAGAATCTGTTGCATTTCTTCGTTGTCTGATAATATCTTCATTGGCATAACTTTCATAAAAACTAGGCATAACTTTTGGTTGTTTAAATCCTGCGTTATCAATAGCATTTACTACTCCAGCGTTATTTCCTGCATAACCACCCCATTTACCCCAACGATTACCTTCTAACTCACCTGCTATGGTTTGTGCATCAAAAATGATTTCTTTATTATTTTCCTTAGTTTCCCTAAAAACTTCTTCATATTGATCTAATAAACCATAAGGGTAAGTACCTCCATCAGCCAATGCTATAAATTCGTTAGCTTCTTGTAAAGCAAGGTTATAATATTCTACTCCTTTATTAAGTGGTTGTCCTGCCATGGTTAAATATACTTTTACCAACAAACCATGGGCTGCACCAGAGGTAATTCTTCCAGCTGATTCTGCCGTAATGGGTAAATTACTTTTCGCAAATTGTAAATCTGCTACAATTTGAGTATAAATATCTTCTACTGGCGCGCGCGTATATATTTTTGATAAGTTTTTTGCTGGTTCAGTCTCTAAAGGTATTTCTCCAAACATACGCACCAAATGAAAATAGTACAAAGCCCTAAGACCTCGAGCTTCTGCTACAAAAGCATTTTTAACAGTTTCTGAGAAGTTGACACCTTCTAATTGGTCTATATAAAAGTTAGCTCTTGCAATTCCTCTATAAGACGACCTCCAAGTCTCCAAAAGCTCCCCATAAGTATCTGATATTTCGTACCTATCCAAAGCTTCAAAATCTAGATTCGCACTTTCAGTTGTAAATGTATCTGTACCCAGCTCACCTAGAATACCTAGGTTAAATCCGTACATAAAATTATCATTTAACACTTCATAGAGCCCAATTGCTCCAAGCTCTAATTCTTTTTCTGTTTTAAATTCAGAAATTTCACTTTTTGGATCTTCTTCTAAAAAATCATCACAAGAAACGATTATTGAAAAAGCAAAAAGAACAACATATATCTTATTAAATATTTTCATTTTTTAATGTTTTAAAAGGTTAAGTTAACGCCCCAAATGATGTTTTTGTTTTTTGGATAAGATCCAAAATCCACACCTCTCACTAGACCACTATTTCTAGTAGTATTAACATCTGGATCGTATCCAGAATAGTCTGTTAATAACCATAAATTATTAGCACTTATATAGAATCGTAGTTTTGTAATATTCAATTTTTCAGCAACTGGCACGGTATAGCCTAAAGTTACATTTTGTAATCGTAAATAGGAAGCATCTTCTACAAAAGCATCAAAAGGTGTAGGAATATCGTTTGAGCCAATTGCTGGAAGCCTTCCTTCATTTATTAGATTCCCTGTTTCATCAAATTTGGTTGCATCGGTTAACACTGTGCTTAATTTGTTTCTATTCCCTAATTGATTTTCTAGATTAGCATTGTTAGCATTATATAACTCTTGACCCACAGAAAATTCGAAAAAGAAACTAAAATCTAAATTCCCTATATTGAAGTTATTGGTAATACCTCCAAAAAAATCAGGTTGACTAGAGCCTATTATTGTGCGGTCATTTTCATCTATAACACCATCTGGCGTACCTTCTGGCCCACTAATATCTTTTAACCTCCAACTACCAATACTATGGCTTGTGTACGTTGGCGCATTATCTAATTCGTCTTGACTTAAAATAATACCATCTGTTTTAAAACCGTAAAACTCCCCTATTTCCCCTCCTTCTCTGTAAGCAATAATATTAGTAAAAGCGTCATCTCCAAAACCTGCAAAGAATTCTGATATTTCTCCTAATGATACAATTTTGTTTTCAGTGAAAGAGATATTAAAATTAGTATTCCAACTAAACTTCTCTTTTTGAATATTTGTAGTGTTTACACTAAACTCGATACCTTTATTTTCTATCTCTCCAATATTTTGAAATGGGCTACTATCTGTCAAACCAATAACTGATGAAACAGGTACTGCTAATAGCGCATCTTTAGTTTTCTTATTAAAAGCATCAATTGATATACCCACACGGTTATTAAATAAACTCATATCAATACCTACGTTGTTTTGATACACAGTTTCCCATTTAAGATCTTCGTTTGCCAATTGACTAAAAACTAATCCTGTTTGAATACCTCCTCCAAAACTATAAGTAACATCATCCAATAATGCCAACGATGAATAGGCTGGTATCGCTTGATTTCCTGTAGAACCAATAGAATATCTCAACTTTAAATTATTAACAATGTTTGATTTTTTAAGAAAGTTTTCTCTGTGTACATTCCATGCAACCGATCCTGACGGAAAAAACGCGTATTTATTAGCCGATGGAAACTTTGAAGAGCCATCAATACGACCCGTTAAGGTTAAAAAATATTTTTTCTTGTAGTTGTAATTAATTCTGGACAGATATGAATTTAAAGATTGCTCTATGTAATTACTTCTTGGAGGTATTAAATCTGTACCAAGACCTATATTAAACACACCCGTATTATCAATTTCAAACCCTTGATTAGCAACCCTTAAAATTTTACGTGTACCCTTTTCAAGAGTATAACCAACCATAGCTTTGAAGCTATGTTTATCTTTTTCAAGCTTATAACGCAATAAGTTTTCAAATATAAATCGAGTAGCATCTGTTTTATTTATTTGCGCAAAGCCATTAAGCCTTCTTCCTGCTGAAGTAGTTTCTCTTGGAAAATACTGTTCCTGTGAATTAAAACTTATATTACCTCCAATACGTGCCTGTACTTCGAGGTTTTTTGCAATATCATAATATGCTGTTACATTACCAGTAAGTCGTGTCTGTACATTATCATTTTTTGCTTCAGTAGCAAAAAGAAACGGGTTTGTAAAAAACTCGTCTTCATCATCATCTTCATCAAAAAACACATCATTAATAGTATTTTCATCCCCTAATGGACTCGCATAAAATACTTTATTAACAGTTCCTACAAATGCATTTGCTGGACCACCAGAAGCGTAAACCGCACCATTTCTAATGCTTTGAGAAAAATTGACATTAGCGTCCATTCTAAATTTTTCGGTATTAACATTTATATTAGCTAACCCCGAATATCGTTTAAATTCACTCCCTACTATAATACCTTCTTGGTCCATATACCCTAAACTTGTATAAAACCGCACCGTTTCATTACCGCCACTAAAACCAAATTTATGATTTTGCATATAGGCTTCTCTATACACTACGTCCTGCCAGTCTATACCTAAACCATTACTATCAAAAGGATTATCTCCTATATAGTTCCTATTATCTTCATTGGTAAATACACCATCATTTGGATCTTTTAAAAACCGATACTCATAGTACTCTGGAGCATCTAAAAGATCTAATTTATTGGACAACGTTGAAATTCCGAAAGCACCATCATAATCAACCTTTAGCTTTCCAGATTTACCCTTTTTTGTAGTTATTATAACAACACCATTAGCACCACGCGATCCATAAATTGCTGTTGCAGAGGCATCTTTTAATACTTCAATAGACGCAATATCTCCAGGATTTAATCCTGAAAGTGGATCTGCAGGTAATGTATTATACCCTATGGGGTCATTATCTGGATCAGATACAACATTTTCTTTAAGTATAGGCACACCATCTATTACATATAAAGGGTCATTGCTTCCATTAATACTGGTTGTTCCTCTAACATTAATATTTAAACCACCTCCCGGAGTTCCTTCATTACTAATAACTCTAACGCCACTTAGCCTACCTTGTAAAGCTGACTCTATAGAGGTTCCTGTAGATCGAATTATTTCATCGCTCTTTACGCTACTAACAGCCTCGGTAAGCTCAGATTTTTTTGATGTTCCGTAACCAATTACCACAACCTCATCTAATGATTCGGTGCTTTCCTTCATCACAATATTAATAGTATTCCTATCTCCCACAATAATGGTTTGCGTTTCAAACCCTAAGTAACTCACTTCAAATACTGCATCAGTAGGCACATTGCTTATAGAATAATTACCATCAAAATCGGATAGCGCACCTTTATTAGTATTAGCAATAAGTATGTTAACTCCCGCTAGAGGCAAACCATCTTCTTGAGATGTTATATTACCAGTTACAGTAAGATTTTGGGCAAAAGAGGCATTTGAAAAACTTAATGCCATGGCTAGAAATAAAAACAAACTATTTCTTAGCGGTCGATTTTTTTTGAAAACCATAATTATTTTCCTGTATTTAGTTTAGAATTGATTTAGTTATTGAGCTAAAATAATTTAATAATCAAATTACAATCTCTATTTTTGTCCAAAGTATCTGTAATTTTGTTTAATGATTACATATTACGGATTTTTATATGCATAAAAGTAATAATATGAAAATTTTACAATTGATAATTTTAATTCTCCTCAGTACAATAGGGTTTTCTCAGGATATAGAATTCAACAAAATTACTTCTGAAAACGGGTTAAGTCATAACACAGTTTACGACATTACCCAAGACAATAACACCTATATGTGGTTTGCTACAAGAGAAGGGTTGAACCGTTTTGATGGGTATCATATTAAAACCTATTACCAACGTAAAAAAGGAGACACAATTGGTTTACCAAGCAATGTTATTACTCAAATTGAATTTAGCAATAACGACCTTTTTATTGGTACTGATAGTGGTTTAGCTAAATACATAAAAAAACTAGACAACTTTAAGGCTATTAAAATAAATGGTTATTCTTTAGGAAGAATCAATCATTTTTATAAAGATACAGACAGCACTTTATACATATCTTCAAAAAATGGCGTGTTTAAGATGAACACTCAAGAGCATCTAGAACATTTGGTAAAACGAAAAATAGCTAAAAGTTGCCTACCTTATAAAAACAATGCATTGTTATTAGCCACAGCTAGAGGTATTATTTTACTAGACTCATTAGGAACATCTGTAAAAAATTATGTCTTCGAAAAAGATGATGCTTCAAATTCTTTTTTAAAAACCTTAAACGTAAATATTCTGTATAAAGATAATGACAATACCATTTGGGCAGGTACTTCTAAAGGGCTTTATTATTTGGATTCTAAGCAAGATGTTTTCAAATATTTTAACCCAAAAATCAACTTAGAAAGGTCAAATGTAAGAAGCATCAACAGCACTAAAAACCACGAACTTTTAATTGGTACTGAAGACGGTTTGTACATTATCGATAGCTTTAAAAAAACAAAAAAGCACTTCAAACAATCATTTAATAACTCAAAAAACAGTTTATCCGATAAATCTATCCATGCTATCCATATAACTCCCGATGGTTTTTTATGGATTGGCACTTATTTTGGAGGTGTGAATTTTACTAATTTACACCCAAAACCTTTTGAAAAAATACTCCCTGATGATTACAAAAACTCCTTATCAGGAAAAGCCATTTCTCAAATCATAGAGGACAACCAAGGTAATCTTTGGGTAGCTACCGAAGATAGAGGCGTATCTATATACCATCCCAAAACAAATACATTTAGTTACTTAAATAAAACACTTGGAAAGCTAAGTAGCACCAACATACATTCATTACTACAAGACACTGATGGTCAGTTTTGGATAGGCACTTTTCAGGGTGGACTCAACAGGTACAACCCCAAAACAGGAAAAAATGAAGTATTCACAAAAGGAAAAAAGCATCATATTAGCAATAATAACGTATATGCCTTATTTAAAGATTCCTCAGGAAAATTATGGGCTGGAACACACTTGGGTTTAAATGTTTTTGATTACAGCAGAAACACATTTGACTTATTCCATAAAAGTGAACTGAGTAGAAAATTTGTGTACGATATTTTAGAAGACACCCAAAAGAGGTTATGGTTTTGTACTATAACATCAGGAATCTTTGTTTACAATCCAGCAAACGACACCTTAATAAACTACACCATCGAAACTACTTTTGGAGGCATGAATAACAATAAAATTATTGATGGACACTTAGATAGCAATGGCAATATTTGGTTTGGAACTTTAGAAGGCGGGCTACTTAAATGGAATAAGACGACCGATAAATTTAAAAACTGGACCAGCAAAGATGGATTACCTAACGAAACAGTTTACAGTATTGTAGAAGACAATAACGGTAATATTTGGTGTTCTACCAATAAAGGGCTTTCTAAATTAGACATAACCAACAACAACTTCACAAATTTTACCACAAGTGATGGATTAGTAGCCAATCAATTCAACTTTAAATCATCATTTAAAGACAAAAACGGAGGTATTTATTTTGGTTCTGTTAAAGGATTAACACATTTTCATCCTGACAATATAAAGCCCAAAACTGGACAATCTCCTTTAATCATATCTAGCTTCAAATTGTTTAATTCAGAAATTATTCCTAGCCAGTCAAGTTCGGCTACCCTCTCAAAACAAATCAACCAAACATCCCACATCACCTTGAAACACAATCAAAATGTCATTACTTTTGATTACAATACCATTAATTACAACACCTTAGACAAAAACAACTACGCCTATTTTTTAGAGGGATTTGAAACCAACTATAATAACGTGGGGCACAAAACTAGTGCCACATATACCAATATAGGCTCAGGCGATTATGTTTTTAGGGTTAAAAATTTAGATGATGGTGCAGAACGTGCTATATCTTTAACCATTTTACCACCCTTTTGGCAAACCAAAACCGCCTATTTGTTATATACACTCTTAATTATATTGTCCGTATTTATGTATTCTAGATTTTTACGTTTTATACACCAACAAAAACACAAGGTAGAAATAGCCAATTTAGAAAAAGCCAATATTGAAGAAATAAACAGAAACAAAATAGATTTTTTTACATACATTTCCCACGAGTTCAAAACCCCACTTACGCTTATTATAGCCTCTGTTGAAGAATTTGTTAAGTACAGAAATTACAACCAAGAAACTGCCAAAGAGCTGTTTAGTATTAAAAAAAGTGCTAACAAACTGCACCATTTGGTGTCTCAATTGATGCACTTCAGAAAAATAGAAACCCATCATGCCGATATTGAATTTAGACGCGGTGACATCATCCTGTTTATAAAAGAAACTTTTGAAGCTTTTAATCCATTATTTGAAAAGAAAAACATCCATCATAAATTTCAATCAAACATCAAAGAATACTTGTGTTATTTTGATGCTGAAAAAATAGAAATGATAATTACCAACCTAATTTCTAATGCTATTAAAAACACACCAAACGGAGGAACCATAGGATTTGAAAGCCAAATTGAATCGAAATTAGATAGTAAAAAAAGAAGCACCATTACATTTATTTTAACTGACACAGGTGTTGGTATGTCTCAAGAAAAAGCTAGCAAAATATTCATGCCTTTTTATAATGAAGCCAAGGAAAAAAGTTCTGAAAATAGTGGTATTGGTTTAGCATTAGTAAAAAGTTTGGTTAATTTTTTAGAAGGCCAAATTTCTGTAACATCCAAAGAAGATGAAGGCAGCCAGTTTACCTTAAAACTACCATTGGTTTTAAAAATGAATGATAAAAGTGTTAAAACTATAGACGGTAATAAAACCCTATCATTTAAACCCAACTTGATATTAGAAACGGAAGATAATCATATTGAACCCTCTATTAGCAAAACCACAAATCCAAATATGCTTATTGTAGAAGATAATAAAGAGCTCATGAGTTTTTTAAGCTCGCATTTTAGTTCAAAATTTAATGTTACCAAAGCAATAAATGGTCTTGATGCCCTAGAAAAGATAAACAGAAGATATCCAGACATTATCATATCAGACATAAAAATGCCAAAAATGAATGGCTTAGAACTGTGTAAACAACTAAAATCTAGTGCTGAATTCAAACACATTCCATTATTACTTTTAACGGCTAATAGTAAGGAGTTGTATAAAGTACAAAGTTTAAAACTAGGTGCCAATGCCTATTTAGAAAAACCCTTTAACTTAAACGAGCTCGATTTAATTATACGAAACTTAATACGAGCGAGAAAGAATTTTGAGGAACGCTTTTTGAGTATCTATAAAAATGAAGAGATTATTATACCTGAAAACAACCATGACAAAGAATTTATGCGTAAGCTTAGCGAAATTGTAAAAGATAATTTTATGAATGCTTCTTTTTCTATAGAAAAACTTTCTAAAGAAATGGGGATTAGTAGAGCGTTGTTGCATTTAAAAATTAAAAAAATAGCAAAAACCAACGCTTCTGAGTTTTTAAAACGCATACGTTTACAAGAAGCATCTGTTTTACTAAAAAGCGGTAAATCAGTTTCAGAAGTAAGCTATATGGTGGGGTATAGTGACCCTAATTATTTTAGTAAAGTCTTTAAAAAAGAGTTTAATATATCACCCAGTAATTATATTGAAGAATCTAAATCTGTTGAAAAATAGCCTTATGAAAAACATCACTTTTTACATCATTATTTTATTGATTTTCGCCACTTCTTGCGCACAAAAAACGGTTACCCCTGTAGTCAATAATAACGCAACACCAAATGCGGTTGCCACCATAAATGTTGATGTGTCTCAACCTGCTTATTACCCCTTATTAAAAGGAAAAGCCAGCCTTTTTCAAGAAGGTGTACCAAAAATAAAAGGATTAAAAAAGTTAGGTGTAAAAAAAGCGATGAAACCGCTTTCAGATTTAAAAATCAGAAGTTTTCGAGCCTTAGTCAATCAAAATGGAGATATCATTTCTAAAAATGAAATCCAAAAAAATAAAGATAACATAAATTATATCAACGAGTTACACAAAAACAACACTTTACCAATACTAACTTTATATCAAACCCCTTTGGTTTTCAGAAATGATAAAACAAATAAATTTCCAGAATCAAAAAGAGAAATTCCTAACAACATCAAAGCGTACAGCAAAAGTATTGGTAAATACGTAAAATTGCATAAAAATATGCATCCATTACTTTGGGAAGTATGGAACGAACCCCAAAATAACAAGTTTTTAAACACCAATAATGGCAACCAAATAGAAACATATAATACGATTTACGAGCATGTTGCACCAAGTATTAGATTAGCAGACCCAGACGCTTTAATTGTTGGACCTGCTATGGCAAATTCAGAAAAGTATATCCAAGAATTCAGCAGTGAGTTTATTCAAAATGTAAAGACAAAAAACTTACCTCTTGATTATTTTTCCATCCATTCTTATGGAAGGTTTAGTAATGTGAAACGCAATAAAAAACAGCCTAACAAGCAAAGACCTGCAGACAGAGTAAAGTGGATTGTTGAAACTACGAGACGTAATCTGAGTGATGATTTTCAAACGGTACCTCTTGTTTTTACTGAATATGAGCATTATGCTACAGGAAAGGAGGTGGGAAAATCAGATTCGTTTCATTATAATAGAGAAGAAACTACAGGAGCTGTTAAGTTTTTATCAGACCTCAACTATTTTATAGAACAGACTGACATACCCTTTGTAACTTGGAATCGCTACCTCCACCACGAACACATGATTTATGGCGGTTTAATTGACACTAAATTAAAAAAGCGTCCTATTTATCATGCCTTTTATTTGTACGGAAAAATGCCTACCGAAAGAAAATCGCTGGTCATAAAAAACAAACCGAATGGACTCCATGGTTTTGCTTCATCAGATGAACACGGTACTGGAGTGTTGCTATGGAATGATACCAATAAAAAGAAAAGTACACCCATTACACTTTCTTTAGAAGGACTGAGCCTAAAACAAGGTGATTTGTATTTGTACAGAATTGATGCCAATCATTCCAGTTATCAAGAAAAATCATCCACAGATGCTTTGGTAAAAGAGAAACTAACGGCAACATCAACTATTTTAGAATTAGACATTCCAAGTCCAGGAATTTTGTATTTGGAGTTTAAACCAAAAACTGAGCAGACAGACTTAACAACGCCTTTTAATGCGGATTACATTCGTTCTTGGCAATGGACAGGTCGCACAGAAGAAGGCGATATTTCAGGGGATTATGGCGATTTTGATTGGCGTACTTGGACAGCAAGAATGGGCATAAAAGAAGATTTAGGAAAAGGGCTTTGTGGAGTTACCTTAGACAATGTTCCTAATACTATTCAAGTAAAATACAATGCTTACAACTTAGATATTCAAAAAACCAAAGACGCCCTATTAGGAATGAAAATTGATTATATGATTGACGGAAAATCAATTAAATCTATAATCTTACATAATGGCACTTTTAATAAAAATCGTGCTACAGCATTTCCTTGGGGTGATAAAAACCCAATAGCAGACGAGTCTATTAATATGGGTTCAAAAATAGGCAACAATCAACTTTGGTCTTTACCAATCAATACCTATGCGCCATTAAAATGGCAATCTAACAAAACAAGAAGAGTTATGCTATCATTTTGTATGCAAGACACAGGAAAAGAATCTCAAGCAGTAGTAAAACTTTTTGCTGATAAATAATAACAACTATGAACCTCTGGAACGCCATTAAACATTTTATATTTATTTTTTTCATCAGTGCAAGTGCATATGCTCAGCAAGCGAAACCACCTAATATTGTTGTCATTTTTATTGATGATATGGGTTGGGGAGATTTATCTTGCTACGGAAATAACGACGCAAAAACACCTCATATAGATGCCTTAGCTTCTCAAGGCATTTGTTTTGACCAATTTTATGTAAACTCGCCTATTTGTTCGCCATCACGAGTCGCTTTAACTACTGGGAATTACCCGCAAAGACATCGAATAACTTCGTTTTTAAACAATAAGAAAAGCAACAAAAAACGAGGTATGTCAGATTGGTTAGACCCCAATGTTTCGACCATAGCGAGTGAATTAAAAAAATTAGGATATGCGACAGGACACTTTGGAAAATGGCACATGGGCGGTCAACGAGACGTAACAGAAGCACCAGAAATTACTACCTATGGCTTTGATAAGTCTTTAACAAACTTTGAAGGTTTGGGGCCAAAATTACTCCCTTTAACGCAACACCCAGATTCTCAAAATCCTGATAAAATTATTGATGGTAAACTTTGGGAAAGCGCAGAAATTTTAGGAGGTCCAATAACTTGGATGCAACGTTCTAAAATTACAGGAGGCTTTACAAATGCCGCCATCGATTTTATCAAAACTTCTGAAAAATCCGAAACGCCATTTTTTGTTAACATCTGGCCCGACGATATTCATAGGCCTTGGTTTTCATCCATTAAAAACTGGAATAAAAGAGCAAACAGATACAATACCGTTTTAGAAGAAATGGATTTACAATTCAAACCCCTATTTGACTATATTCAGAATTCATCATATTTAAAAGGCAATACCATTATTTTAATAGCTTCAGATAATGGTTGTCCTGCTGAAAAAGAAAATGGCCTAGGAGGCTCTACAGGAGGCCTCAAAGGCGGAAAAGCAATGCTTTATGAGGGCGGTGTGCGTTCTCCATTAATTGTTTGGGCACCAACATTAATAGATGAAACAAAACAAGGAACCCGAAACACAAAAACAGTGTTTTCGGCTATCGACATTAAACCTTCACTACTTGCTTTGGCAAATGCTTTTGCTGGTAAAAAATGGCAACAAAACAGCATTGACGGACAAGATTTTAGTAAGGTATTATTAGGTAAATCAAACTCAAAAAATTGTAAACCAATTTATTTTAGCAGACCACCTGACAGAAAATCATATCAAGGTCATAGCAACCTACCTGATTTAGCTATTAGAGATAAAGCATGGAAATTTTACTGCGATTATGATGGCACAAACCCACAATTATACAACCTAAAAAAGGATGTAGGCGAAAATAATAATGTCGCGAAAAAACACCCTAGTAAGGTAAAAACATATACTGAACAGTTACAGAAATGGTATCAAAAAATAAGTCCAGTTAATTAATTAACTGGACTTATTTTTATCAATAATATTTTATATTATTTATTATTTTTTTTCTTACCAAACTTAGGCTTAGGCTTTGGGTATTGCGCCAAAATACTGCTTAGTTTTTCTATTATCTCAGGATTTTGTTCAGCGATGTTAACCGTTTCTAAATCACCATCTGTATAATCATAAAGCTCATATACAGGTTCTTTTCCTTTCTTTGTCCACTCTACCATTCGGTATTGGTTTGTTCTAATCGCTCTACCAATCCCTAATTGTTTTTTAGGATAATAGTGATACGCGTAATCTCTAACACGTGCTTCAGAATCTTTTAGCACCGGTACTAAACTAACACCATCAATAGGCTGTACTACATTTTCTTTAGGTTGGGGCAATCCTGCTAATTCACAAAGCGTTGGAAAAACATCAACAGTTTCAGCAAATTGTTGGGTTGATGAATTTGGTTTTGTAACCCCTTCTGCAACAACAACAATTGGTATGTGGGTTGCAATTTCATAATTGACATGTTTGGTCCAAATGCCTAATTCGCCTAAATGAAAACCATGATCTCCCCAAAGTACAATAATGGTGTTTTTGGTTAAATCTAAACGATCCAGTTCATCAATTACCTTACCTATTTGAGCATCAACATAACTGGTAGAAGCATAATAACCATGTACTAATTTTCTTTTGTATTCCTCGGTATGCAACAATGCTTCGGTTGTTGGTTTGTAATTCCCAATTTCACTTAAAATATTCTTACCTGCACCTTCTGGGGCGCCTTTAGGCATTTGGTTAATATTGGTAACAGGAAGCATATTCGGGTCGTACATATCCCAATACTTTTTTGGCGCACAAAAAGGCAAATGTGGTCTGGCATAACCAGATGCTATGAAAAAAGGCGTTCCTCTTTCTTTTGCTTCTCTTAATCTTTTAATCGTTTCATTCGCTACTCTACCATCGGCATAGGCTTCATCTTCAACCTCAGGAGCTTCATAAGCAGCTCCCTTAGGTAATTTAGCGCCATTATCATCTAATATTGCTTTATTTTGAAAATAAGCTTCTTCTATAGTAAGCTGTCCGCCATCTGTACTTTCAGGCAACACATATTCAACCACTTTATCTTTAAAATGTGGCACACTAAACGATTGATCATCCCCAGGATTTCCATGACCGATATGAAATATTTTCCCTAAAGATTCGGTTCTATAACCATGCTTCGCAAAATATTGAGGCATAGTTACTGCATTAGGAATCTTTTCTCTTAACTTATTTCCTAAACTATACAGTCCTGTATTGGTACCATGAGACCCTAACATAAGTGTGAAACGAGAAGGCGCACAAACGGCTTGATTTGCATAAGCATTGTCAAAACGCATTCCTTTTTTTGTTAACTTATCTAAGTTTGGGGTTAAGGCATGTTTATCTCCAAAAGCATTGATAGCAGGTTTTAAATCATCTACCATAATAAGCAGAACATTAGGTTTTGCATTTGGTGTATCAACTTGAGCCTTACAGCCCAACAAAGGCAACACCATACATAACATTAAAAGATAATTTTTCATAATTGTATAATTCATTTTTAAACCTTTTACAAAGGCTATTCTACTATTAATTCTTCTTTTTAACACCTCGCTTTTCACCTTTCTTTTTTTTACCTTTTGGTTTCGCATTTTGTCCTGAAGGTTCGGCATTGGTTGTTGGAATATGCTTTTTTAATGCCGCCTTAATGGAAGCATACTTAGCATCGTTAGCCAGATTATTAAACTCATCAGGATCATTATTTAAGTCATACAACTCTTCACTTTCATCACGGTATTTGATGTACCTGAATTGATTATCTCTAACCGCATGATTCCCCTTTAAATAAGTAGTCACCACGGGCTGAGACCATTTTTTATCTGGACATTTAATTAGAGGCGCAATACTTTTTCCATCCAACTGATTTTCTGGCACACCTTTTAACTTAAACAAATCGACCATGGTAGGATAAAGGTCTAACAAACTTACAGTCTTATCACTTGTTTCTCCTTGATGCTTTAATTTAGATGTTTTTATTTTTAACAATGTTCGGGTAGTTTGTTCCCAAAGTGCTTGTTTACCAACGTGTGTTTTTTCTCCAACATTAAAACCATGATCTGACCATATAATAACGGTTGTGTTTTCGGCATATTTGCTATCTTCTAAAGCATCTAAAACTCTACCCAAATTCCAATCTACAAACGATATGCATGCCAGATAAGACCGAATCAATTCTTCCCATTTCCCTGAGGCTACCAATTTATCAAAATCTAAACCGTGTGATCTTATTTTTTCAGCAATTGCTGGGATATCGTCCCAATCATCAGCTTTCATGTTTGGACGAATGATATCATCCAAATTATACATATCGAAAAAACGCTCAGGAGCAGTCCATGGATTATGAGGTCTTACAAAACCACAAACCATAAAGAAAGGCTTATCATAATCTGTATTTAACCGTTCAATCGTTTCGTTTGCCGTTCGAGTATCTTGCCACTCTTCATCAGGCAAATCCATAGCTTCAAAATTGGTATTTCCATCTTTTTTTCTAAGAATATCTACAGGAATCCCTGGATTTACAGGGTAAGGTGCAAAGTTTTCATGTTTTATATATTCATCAAACCAAATATCCAGCATCGCTTTTTTAGGCGTAGTATGTCCGTGCCATAATTTACCAGACCACAATGTTGTATAGCCATTTTGTTTGAAAGCCATTGGCATGGGCAAACTATTATTTACTGGCGCACTGGTTTCCCAAGCATCTTTATTATTGTAGACACCACTTCTATTTGGTGCTACACCACTAAGTACAGCTGCCCGAGATGGGTTACATATGGGGGCTGGACAATAGGCTTGAGAAAAGTTTAATGATTCTGATGTAAACTTATCTAAATTAGGCGTGATTACCTTATTAAACTTTGGCGCAAGCGGATAGTCATTTAAATCGTCTATAACTATCATTAGCACATTTTCTTTTTTTTGAGCCTGTACTTTGAGCGCAAATAATGTCACTATTAAAAAAAGTAAGAAGGGTTTTATTTTAATCATTTTGTCTAAAATTTTGTTATTGATAAACTGGTACCGTCTTTTAGTAACTCTATTAGAATGACATCGTTTTTCTCTAATTCAATCTCTTTAATAGCTTGTGATGCATAATCATATAGTATGCCAGATCCGTTTTCAATTTTTGAAGTACCACTAAATAAAGTTGAGTTAAGTTCAGGGGCTTCTCCATATTGATCTGTATTTAGATTTAATGTAATATTATAATCAACATCGCTAGTATTGTACAATGCTGCCATGTATTTTTTATCTATAGCTAAAACAAAACCATCTACACCATTGGGTAAATCTGTAAGTTCGCGTAATTTTTTAGGTGTATTCTGTAACCAGCCCAATACATCGTAAACCATACTTCCTAAATCTTCTGAAGGTTTACCAACACAATAGCCCTCTACACCACTTGCATGAGCTTGGTATTGCTTTTCTGTTCGAAGAAAATAAATCATCCCCTCTGAGGTATTAAACCCTTCTTCAGTTAAGGCATCAACATCTTGTGGGTCAATACCTAAAGCTCTTCGCATTTCCTTTAACCAAAGTGTTCTATGTGCTACCATTTTAACATTTCCACTGTAACTATTTGTGGCAGCTACGGCATCACCAATACTACCATCAGTTAATCCTCCTACGCCGTATAATTGGTAACAAATGACATCTAATTGTAAATTTTCAGATTCTATTTTATTAATGGTATAGTCATATAACCCATCATTTCCAGAGTTTAATTGAATGCCTCCTAATTTGGCATTTGCATTTAAAGTTTTTAGCTCATCTTCAATTTGATTCCAATAACTGATAAACTTATCCAAATTATACTCCTTTTTATTACCTGGTGCATTAGAGTCTTCACCTAAAGTATGCCCTGGTTCTTGTGTACCTAACCACGTTATTGGCATGTTGACTTGCTGTTCAATGGCGTACATCCAACTAGCTATGTTTTCAACACATGCATCCCTATCTGATGATGTTGGCAAAGGATAAAAGTTGCCATTATTTGGTTTTTCAACATCTTCAGTATCATATATTTTAGGAGTTCCTGATATCTGCACATACAAATCAACCTTACCTTCGCTTTGTGTTGCTATGACATTTAATGCATCTATAATACTTTGACTAGGGCTATTTGTTGTTTTAGTAGGAAAGTCAGGTGACATTGAGTTCTTTTGAAGACCAATAGGAATCATTACAATATTACCACCAACAGCCATAGTTCTTGCAATTCTTGGTTCGTCAATATCTTGGGCAGCCAAACCTCTTCTATAGTCAACATTAGTAATGGCTGAATTTTCTGGATAAGAATTTATAGTAACATCTGTAAATACCTTTGCCTCTTGCGAATTAGAAATAACATCTTTAGACTCAGAAGGCTTTTCAGTTTCAGAAGATTCGGTTAATCCAGTTTCTGAAGAACATGAAATAAAGATGACATTAATTAGCAATGCACTTAGAATTACATTTATATATTTTATTGTTTTCTTCAATTTTTTAGTTTTTTTCTTAGTTCGAATAAAGCAACATCAATACTAAATTATTTTGTATTTGTTAGTTTCTTAAAAACTTCAATCTCTTCTGCATTATAAGGTGTGCCATCCATTCTTAACAAATCATGAAACCAAACTTCTGGTTCAGGAAAAGCTTCTCCAGGCTTCACCACATTGCCATCTAAACGTTCTTGCTTTAAGTTTCTTTTCTTTTTTGAATTTGGTTCCAATCGGCTTTTCCAATTCCAAATAGTACCACTCTTACCAGACACAAACCCCCAGTTTATAGCACCTGATTGAAGTTTTTTCATAACTGGCAAGCACTCGCTTACAATGCTCCCCTGATCTCTTCCCAACCACTCGCTGACTACTACTGGACGACCATCTGCCTGATAATTTTTGATAGCAACTTCAAGTTCTTCTGCGTTTTGATAAGAATGGATTGAATGCAAATCTGAGTTTACTTGATTGATTTGAATATTCGTTTTTCCTACGCTGCCCGCACTGGTGGATGTTATTGGTTGAGAGGGATTGATTTCTCTTGCCCATACCCAAGAATCATATACCAATTTTTTCGACTTATCTCCAATTTTTGCTTTCACTACTTCACCTTCCATAGTACCGCCATCGCCATTGCCTCTCCCAGGTTCGTTGTATAGCTCCCACATTAATACACGCTTATCATCTTTAAAATGGGCAATGGTTTTTTGTACATACCCTTTCAAGTGTGCTACTTCTTCGGCAGTTGCTTTTCCATTCGCATATTTAACCGCTAAAGGTCTTGCAGGAGAGTTTAACCAACCTGAATTATGAAACCCTTTTACAGGTAAAGGTTGTTTTCCTAATTTAGGATTTGGATAGTGGCAGTCATCAAAAAATACAAACCAAGGGCGAATATGATATTTTTGACAAATGCTTAAAAATTCATCCATTCTCTGATATAGCCCCTGCTCATCATCACCCCAAACCAAATCGTGTAAATACACTCTCATAGTATTCATCCCCATATCTGCTGCCCAAGATAATTCTAAATCGATACGCTCTGGATCCCAAGTAGAGGCTTGCCACATATCTATTTGGTTAATGGCAGTTGCTGGGTAATAATTAGCCCCAACCAGCCAAGGTTGCGCACTATACCATTCATTAATCTTTTCAACAGACCATTGCCCTTTTATCGGTGTTGCATAATCACGTTTTTTTTGCGAAGTACAGCTTTGTGAAAACAAAACAAGACAAAGAAGTGCTACTATATATTGAGTTCTTATTTTCATGATTTTATTTAGTTTAATATGATGGTGTTTATGATTTTCTTTTTTCTTTAATTCGTTTTTTGATATCTGCCCAAGGCATTACCTTATTACTTTTTGCCCAATCTGCATACAATTCATGCATCGTCTCTACTTTTTCAGGCATTTGAGACGCCAAATTATTAGTTTCTGTTCTGTCTGCTTTTATATCATACAATTCCCATTGTACTTCGTGTGCTTTAGACCATTTAGAGACTAATTTGTAATCTCCTAATCGAACAGCCTTATTCCCTTCGTGTTCCCAAAAAATAGGCTCATTATGTATGGATGCATCTGCATCAGAAAATAAAGGCTTTAAGCTTTTCCCAACCATAGGCGGAATGTCATTACCTTTAAATTGTTTCGGGTATTCGGCTTGTCCTAAATCAACAAGTGTGCTCATTACATCTGGTAAAAAAGCATGTTCGTTAATAATTTTACCTTGATCTTCTTTTGCTATTCCTTTAGGCCAATGCACAATAAATGGTGTACTAATACCCCCTTCGTGTACCCAATGTTTGTATTCTCTATATGGAGTGTTTGAGGCATTTGCCCAATATTTTCCGTAGGATAAAAAATAGCCTTCTTTAGTTTCCAATTGTTCTGAAGGTCCTGCACCAAAATCCCCACCTTCTGCACAGGCGCCATTATCGTTTAAAAAGATAATAATGGTATTATCGAGGATCTTCTTTTTTTCTAAATTTTTTATCAGTTTCCCTATATTTTGATCCATTCTATCTACCATAGCAGAATAAATAGCTCTGCGTAAATCCATTTCGATTTTCTTTTCATTACTAAGAGCATCCCAAGGTTTAAAATCATCCGGAGACAGTTTCCAATCTTCATCTATTAATCCCATGGTTTTCATTTTTGCAAAGCGTTCTTCTCGCATTTGCTCCCAACCTTTCATGTATTTTCCTTTATATTTTTCTACATCTTCTTGTGGTGCATGTAATGGCCAATGAGGTGCAGTATATGCTAAATAGAGAAAAAATGGTTTTTTAGAATCTTCATTTTGAGATTCATCAATAAAATCGATAGCATAATTTGTAAAAGCATCTGTGGTGTAATAATCTTCATCTGTAATAGTAACAGCTTCATTCATATACGTAATACCTCTTGGAACTTCTGGTTTAAAAAAGTTGCTCGCTCCAGCTATTAAACCATAAAATTTATCGAATCCTCTTTCTAAGGGCGCATTATCTTTAGTAAAACCCAAATGCCATTTACCTGTCATTAAAGTACTATAACCACTTTTTTGTAATACTTCCGCAATGGTAACATTGTTTTTATGTAAACGCCCCTGATACGCTGGCAGACCTAAATCCTGATCGGTAAGCTTTTTTGGAGAATTGGTCATATAACCAATCCCCGTTTGATGCGGATACAAGCCTGTAATTAATGAGGCGCGACTTGGACAACAACGGGCAGCATTATAAAATTGTGTAAACCGAAGTCCGTTGTTAGCCAATGCGTCAAGGTTTGGTGTATTGATATCGCCACCATAGCAACCCAAATCAGAATAGCCCATATCATCAGACATGATTAAAATGATATTAGGTCGTTCTGCAACTGACTTTTTTTCATTTTGCGAAACGCCACAAGAGCTTATTAATGTTACTAAGAATATGACTAAAACAGATTTAAAGGATAACTTCATATAACTTATTCTGATTTTTTCTTTTTCCCTTTCTTTCCTTTTTTCTTGGATTTTTTATCTCCTTTATTTTTCTTTCCTTTTCCTTTTTTTAATGTTGAAGATTTATGATTCAAAGCATCCATTTCTGTAGCTTGCCCTTCATCGCCACAGGCTTCCATCCAAGCCAATAACTCGGTTCGTAATTCATTTTTAACTTCAGCATATTTAGGGTCTTCAGCAAGATTAGCTATACACCATTTGTCATTTTTAACATGATATAATTCTTCTTTGGGACGCTTTTTGTATTTGTAAAGTAACTCTTCTGCTCTTTTATCTGTTTTAGCAGCTTCTTCCCAAGACCTGAACCATTTTTTTCCATTAGTATCTGCATTGTTTACTACATTTAAAAACTCGGCTTCAGGAGTTATATTCCAAATATATCTATAATCCTTACCAACAACTGATCTTATTGCGTAATAGTCTGCCCCAGCAATAATACCTCTTGTGGTTTGTAAACTATAGGCGTAATCTTTATTATCCTTTTTAGGATTTTTAAAAATGGGAACTAAGCTTTTTCCATCTAAAGTTGCTATAGGTTCTCCTCCTGCCATTTCAATAAATGTGGGTACTAAATCTGTATATTCAACAATAGCATCAGATTCCTTACCACCTTTAATCTTACTTGGCATGTGCGCAATTAATGCCGATTTTACACCAGCTTCATAAGTGGTCCACTTAGCAAACGGGAAACTGTTTCCTTGTTCACTTGCAAAAACCACAAGGGTATTATCATCAAAGTTGTACTTTTTTAATAAATCCATGGTTTTACCAACCTGATCATCCAAATAATTGATTTCTGCTAAATAACTACAATACGCTTTCCTTGTTTCTATATTATCTACATAATGTGGCGGTAAAGTAATCTTGTTTGGATTATATTTAGAAGCATCCCCTTTATTCCAAGGTCCATGAGGTTCGTTAGAACAAAGCATCAGAGCAAAAGGCTCTTTAGAAGACTTTACTTCTCCTAAGAATTTTTCAACATTATTAAAGTTTATGTTTTTTTCCTCATCTAAATATTCAAACGGAAAGCTTTCTTTAGGATTTATATGTCTTTTACCTGATAAGGCAACGCGATACCCCAAAGGTTCTAAATAATGTACGACACTCTTTGTGCCCTCTTTAGCAAACGCATGATTAGGATAAGCTCCTGACTTTACAGGATAAAGCCCCGTATAGATATTATGCCTTGTAGGTGAACACATAGGTGCCGCCTGATAACAACGGTTAAATTTAACACCCTCGTTTGCCAATTTATCAATATTTGGGGTAATGGCATCTTTACTTCCATAAGCACCTATATCCCAATGCGTACAATCATCTGCCAGTATAAAAACAATATTGGGTTTATCCGTATTATTTGATTTAGAATCTTGCTGTTGCGCCTTGCACGATATAGTCGTTAAAAACAAGGCAAGTATATAAAGTGATTTATTCATTTTGAATTTTTAAATTAATTACAATTACTTTTTAGGAAAACATTTCCCGTCTTCTGTCCATTCTAAAGGATAAATAGTTGGGTTAGCATATACGGTAGGTGTAATCCCTGACCTTGGATTACCAAACATCGTGCCCCACCAGTTTCCATCTTTATCTTCAAAAATATTATTATGACCTGCATGTTGTGCAGAGGTGAATTTTTGACCGTAAGGTCCATAAATATTATCTGAAATAGACACTACGCAATCATAGGATATCTTCTTCCCTTTTGAAAAATACCCGCGTTTACCATTGGGTTTCTCTTTAATCCAAGCAGCTTGAATTAAATAATATTTATCCTCTTTTTTTGTAATAAAAGCACCTTCAATATAGGGATTATCTGAATACTTTGATTGTAGCACATCCCTTGGTTCTTCTGCAAAACCAGACATATCGTCTTTCATTTTGGCTATCTTTCCATCCTGCCATACAAAATACACCGTACCATCATCATCTTGAAATAAGGAGGAATCAATACGATTTGCAAGTGGTTTTCCTATGGGGTCTATATAAGGCCCTTCAGGCTTACCCGATTTACTTTTTAGCAAAAACACTCTTCCGTTTTTTTCTTTGTCAAGGTATTCGTGCCAGTTCATGCACGTTGTGAAATAATAATCGCCATTAATATAATGAAACTCTGGCGCCCAAACAGCGCGTCGTCCTACGCCTTTTTCTTCACTTAGATCACCACTTCTACCTTTTGGTAATGGCCTAAATTCATTTTGCCATGTGGCATCTTTTTTAAAACTCCATACCAACCCTAAGGAATCCCATTTTTTAAGGTCTTTAGAGCGCCATAAATACAAGCCATCGTTATAATCCCAACAGGCCGCTTTATGAGGTATTCTGGTGGTTCCTGTTAAATAATAATACCCATCTTCTTTTATATAGGTTACATAGGTATCCCGCATCCAATCGTAAGAAATACGATGATAGTCTGTAATAATGGTTTTAGGATCCACCTTTTTTTGTAGTGAAGGTGTTGCAGAAACATTTGTTTCCGAAAAATTTGACTGACTAGACTGCCCCTTGCAGCTGCTAATAATAAAAACAGAAAATAAGGGTATTGCTATTTTTTTTATCACACGTTTTAGATCGTTATAGTTATATTGCTTCATCTCATAAAATTTTCTTGGTTGAAAAGGAAAACTTAAGGTGTTTCCTTAATATTTAGTCTGTTTGTTTTTATTTTTTACTACAATTTCATGCGGCGTCTTGCCTGTAATGGGATATGGCTTTTCAAATAAAGCCTTACTGTCATTTTGCACTATCATCCAATCTTTTAACAGCAGACGCATCTTGTTTAATGCTTTTTCACCTTTTGGTGAATCAATTAAATTCACTTGTTCATAGGGATCGTTTTCTATATCGTAGAATTCTTCCGCAGGACGCACATAGTATTTATGCACAATATCGGCAGCACGCTTATCTGTTTTAGCCGTTTCATCCCAAGAATCCCAATAAGCGCCTGCATGTATTTTTCTTAAAATATCGGAATGATTAGAATGATAGTTCTCTGGATATAGATTTAAGATGAACTTGTACTTTTTATTCCTTACACTTCTAATAGGATATACATTCATTTTTTTATCACCACTATGGGTTGTGTAAATGTATTTTCGATGTGAAGTATTCGGTTTTTGCAAGCTCTTTTTAAAAGATTTACCATCAATATTGACTGGTAATTCTGCATCCACAATATCTAACAAAGTTGGAAATATATCTATCCAACTTACCATAGCATCAGTTCTCGTATTTGGTTTTATGTGCTTTGGCCAAACCATAAGCATAGGCACTTTGGTTCCTGCATCGTATAAATTCCATTTCCCAAAAGGCCATTGCCCGCCATGGTCAGCAGAATAAATGAATATAAAATTATCGCCAAACTTTTCTTTTGCCAATTGGTATATTTTGCCCATTTCGGCATCTGCTCCAGTAATATCAGAATAATACTGGTTCCAAAGTCTTCGTGTTTCTTTGGTATCTATAAAATAAGGAGGCAAGTCTAATGCTTCAGAATTATAGGTTTTTTCAGTAGTCCATGGTACATGCGGACGACGATCTCCAACCAATAAGCAAATCGGTTTTTTTGTTGTGTTATTTTGAAAATACTCAGTCACATGATTTGCCAAATTTGTTGGATCTTCACTATAATAATCAAAGCCTATATATTCCCCCATTTTTTCATGGGCTATTTTCCCAAAGCTTAGAACATCATACCCACTTTCTTGTAAATTTTTAATTAAAATTTGAGTGCCTTTTTTGGGATAACTATGATTTGATTCTGCACCATTTCTTGAAGGCATCAATCCAGTAAGCAAAGCTGCTCTACTTGGTGCACAAGCAGGTGAAGCGATGAAAGCATTTTCAAACACTAATCCATCTTTTGCTAATTGCGCTGTATTGGGCGTTTTTATAATATCATTGCCATACACCGAACAATCCAACTGACTTTGGTCGTCTGTGATATAAAATACAATATTAGGAAGGTTTCTGGTTTGTGCTGAAAGACCACTAAACCAAAATATTGCTATTATTAAGATTGCATATTGATGCTTTATCATAAAATTACCTATCGTTGCTTTCGTTGTTTCTGAAAATATATCATTTATATTTTATTGAATATTCAATATTAATAATGATACAAGCATCATACCAGTAATTTTATTTAAAAAAGTGGTAAAATTGATTAATTGAAATCAGGATTCATATTTAAGAGCACGATTTATTAGTAAATACGTAAAAATACCTATAGATTTTGTGAAATAATTATCAAATGAGTAGAACAAGTATTAATACCATTTCTCATTTAAAAATAACCGAAATAAAAAGAAAATTAATACCCTATATTAACTTTGTAATAAAACTCATTGTGAAAAGTTAAGCTTATTTATATGTAATTTCTACTCTTGCCAATTGCGCAATACCGCCTTTAAATAACACTTTTATGTATTTATAATCTTTATCACCTGAATAGCTATAAATTTTTGGTTTCCAATAGCCGTAGCTGGAATCTCTATTTGTAAAACTCTCTGGAAATATATCTAAATCTACCCAAGTTTCACCATCGTTTGAACCATGAATAGCGATATATCTAAAACGTTTTTTCTCAAAAGCAAATAGCTTAAATTCCTCTAACTTACCGGGAATGCTATACGTTAATTCTGAACCATAATCACCATACAAACGGTTACGGATTTCCTTAAAATTTCTATCACTACCAACAACTGGTATTACGGCTTTACTATCTTCAACAAAGCCCAAATTTTTCATGGTGTCAATTTTAGCCAATTCATTTACCTTAACAGGACCAACAATATTAGACCTTTCTGAAGTTCCTGAAGCATTTATAGCTGCAACACTATAGTAATATGATTTTCCTAATTGGGCAGTTTTATCATGAAACAATGGAAAATAGGGTACATCGGCATCAGAAATATTATATCCCACAATCTTCCATGGATCACCTTTGGATTCCGAACGATACACATTATAGCCCGTTGCCCCCATAGCCCCTCGCCAACTGATGGCGTGTGCTTTTTCAATAGGTAATAATTCTGGTGCTAATGGCGCAGAAACAGCAGGGGTTTCCATGCCTTGAATTTCAAAAGCTTTGTTTCTGTACATGGTCATTAAGTTACTCTCGTCGTATTTTTCTCCAGAAACAAACCCCGGCCAATGATAGGCTTTAAACAATCCGGCACCCAAAGGTTCGGAATGCCAATAGAAACCACCGTCTTTTCTATGGTGCCTTAAGCTCCAAATTAGTGCTCCAGAAACATCTTTATTATCGATTACAAAATCCAACACCGATTCGATACCCGAGGTACTTATAAACCCAAATTCACCCACCAAATAAGGTTTTCTTTTATTGATTAATTCGATGTTCTTTTTGATGTTTTTTGGAACATCAATAGCATTACGTTCATAATGATGTGATGATACCATATCGATAGACCATTCGTTTAACGACGCTTCTCGCACAAACGGAAAATCTAAATCATCACTATACCACCCATCCATTATCAAGTGGTTTTTGTCCAAGCTTTTTATGTATCGAGTAATGTTGATGGTCCAATCTATAGGGCTGGTTAACTCATTCCCAGTTTCCCAACACAGAATGGATTTATCATCTTTATATTTAACACCTGTATAGCTATTTTTTCTGTTGATGACGAAGTTTAAAGTCGCCTTAAAATCTTCGATAAGCTGTGGGTCTGTCCAAAACTCATCAGCTGTTTTTCCTCTAAAAGCCGCATAGTTTGGACGACCACCCATCCATTGTCTATTATTCAAAAGCGAAAAAATGATACGCACGTTATATTCGTTTGCCAATTGCAACATTTTATCGGTTATTTTAAAGGCTGCTTCATTGAACTGCCCAGGCGCTTCTACATACGTTGGTGCATTTTTAGGAAACCCTGTATGCTTTACTGGAATGGTATAAATACGAATGGCTTGTCCGCCCATTTCTTTTACGGTAGCAAACACATCGCGCATTTCAAATTCAGTTGGTAACCCATAAGGATTGGTTTCCTTGAAATTCATTTCATCTTCCTGAAAATTAAGGGTTGGCACGTTAAAAGAGATAAAACGGTATTCCTTATCGCCGTCCATCAATTTGTTGCCATCAACACTTACAAAGTTTTTAAAACCCTGCGCATTCATCAAATTTACAATGAAAAATAGTGTTAGCGTAAAAAGCATGTTTGCTCGTCTCATTTTAGTAGTATGTTTAGTAGTATATTGTTGTTATTAAATTTCGAATATTTTATAGCCTTTATAGATTTTACCTGAATCTGTTTCAGCCGTAACTTCAATTTTGTGCATGCCTTTTGATATATCTTTTGGTACTGGTATCTTCCATAAATGATTGGTTTCTGATAGCCCTGGCGACCAATCGTCTTTATTTTTTCTATCCTTTAAGGTAAGCTCCATAAATGGGTCAAAGCCCGTATAGTTTTCCATAATGATTGGTTCTTCATTATCGATGGAAATCATTACTTCTTCGTGTGGTTTCCCTATAAACCAATTGGCGACAATATATTTCGTATCTTCTTTTGAAGTCAAATTAATTCTAATCTGATAATCTTGAGGGTGCTTTTCTGGAATAAATTCATAGGTGTAATTGGCTCCCGAAAATTCAAATACAAAATACCCTTTTGGTGCACCATCCATACTGGTTGCAACGGGAATACCTTCTTCATCATAAGGCCCTGTCCACCAACTACCACAGCTTGCCCCTGCTATAACACCTTCGCTTAACTCATTATGATCCCAATAGGTTTTTACAGCATGTGTATGACCACTTAGCAACAATGACTTTCTGTTTTTTAGTAGTGATTTTAGGTCTTCTAAAATAGTTGCTTCTGTAAAATCTTCAAGAAAAGGAATGTGGGTATTTAGAACAATTAAATAATCTTCTGGCACTAAGCTCAAATCTTTTTTCAACCATTCCAATTGGGCTTCATCCAAACCTCCAAAATAGCTTCCTCTTTTATCTTCTTCCGCATTCCATCCAAAATAATTGATATTATTCAATACTACAAAGTGTGTTTTACCATAATTGAATGCATAATAATCTGGACCAAATTCCTTTCTGAAAGTTTCAAAATGATTGACCTCATCATTAGATTTGTAATTAATATCATGGTTTCCTACCACATGATACCCTGGGATATTCAGCATGCTTATAATGGCTTTTTCACGTGGGTAAATGTCCAAGTAATCATCAGCGATATCGCCCAAAACAATGTAAAAATCGGCCTTTTGCCTTAGCATATCGGTAACACCACCATCTCTAAAAAAATCAATTCGTTCTTTATCAGCAGCTTGTGGATCTCCAATAACCAATGCTTTAAAAGGTTTTTCTTCTTTTACTTTATAAAGTGGAAAATTAATCTGTTTTGGTACATCTCCAGTAGCTGAAACCCCAGGATATTTTAAATGTTTTGGCGAACCTTTGGTATGATGGAAATAATAGTTCTGTTGAAATTTTTGAGCGTTCAAAGACACCTGATACCCCGATGGTTTTAGAACATATAAAAATGCGCCATCCCTCAAATCAATTGTATATCGACCTTCCTTATTGGTCTGTACAATATCTTTTTGATTGGAAACAGAAACACCTTCCAGTTTTTGTTCACCTTCATTATAAATACCGTCTTTATTCTCATCTAAAAACACCACACCTGATATGGAATTGTTTTGTGCTAAGACACAAATACAGCTACATATCATTAAAGTAAAAAAGCTACTTACTTTTTTCATCTTACTATAACAATTAAAAACTAACGACCAGTATTACCATACAGCTAGATAATAAATGATTGATATTAATTAAGTTCAAAATTTGCTTCCAATGTTGCCATGGAACTGCCGCCAACAAACACTTTAAAATCGCCTGCTTCAATAATATAATCGCCATCATTATTGTAAAATCCGAGGGTTTCGTTGTTCAATGTAAATTGGATGGTTTTGGTTTCTCCTGCTCCTAATTCAACCAACTCAAAGCCTTTTAATTCTCTAACAGGTCTGGTAATGCTTCCCACTAAATCTCTTATGTAGAGTTGCACGACTTCTTTACCACCAACAGTTCCTGTGTTTTTTATATCTATCGAAACATTGACATCATCGACTATTTTAAAGGTATTTCCATTTAACTTTAGATTGGAATATTCAAAAGTGGTATAACTCAGTCCGTAACCAAAAGGATACAATGGTGTTTTTTCAGAATCGCTATAATGTGACCAAAACACATTACCTTCTTTATTTACAGGACGCCCTGTATTTTTGTAGTTGTAATATATAGGCACTTGCCCGACATTTCTTGGGAAGCTCATGGGCAATTTGCCACTCGGGTTGTAATCGCCATACAAAACTTGAGCGACTGCATTTCCTGTTTGTGTACCCAATTGCCACGCTTCTACAATAGCAGGAATGTGTTTGTCTGCCCAAGTAATAGCCAATGGACGCCCATTATTTAGCACTAAAACAATATTGGGATTTGCTTTATAAACCGCTTCTAATAAGGCTTGCTGAATAGCTGGTAAATCTATATTTGTTTTGCTTCGTGCCTCGCCACTTTCAAAACCGTATTCTCCTAAAACCATAACCACCACATCTGCTTTTTTAGCCGCTGAAATGGCTTTTTTAAAATCAACATCTGTATTTGTGTTATGAACTACCTCTGTTAAAAAAGTAGGTGTATTGGTGAAGAAATCGGCACCCTTTTCATAGGTTAACATATTGCCCTTGTATTGCTGCATCCCTTCTAAAACAGATACTGCGGTATTATCATCTGCGGCAATTCGCCAACTTCCTAATGGGCTATTTTTATCGGCTGCTAATGCGCCTATCAATGCGATATTTTGACCTTCTTTTTTTAAAGGCAATAAGTTATTTTCATTCTTTAAAAGCACAATAGACTTTTTCGCCATATCTAAAACCGCTTCATGATGTTTTGGGTTTCCTATCACTTCCTTTTCTCGCGCTTCATCACAATATTTATAGGGATCATCAAATAAACCCAATTCAAATTTTACGGTTAATATTCTTCGAACAGCATCATCTAAAATCGATTCATTTAAAACACCTTCTTTTACTAATTTTGCTAATTCTTCAATGTAAACAAGCCCTTCCATATCCATATCAGATCCCGCTGTGGCTGCTATTTTTGCCGCTTCACGTTTATCTTTGGCATGTCCCCAAGAAATCATCTCATTAATGGACGCCCAATCTGATACCACAAAACCATCAAATTCCCATTTACCCTTTAGTATATCGCGCTGTAAAAACGAGCTGCCCGTTACTGGAATACCGTTAATCTCGTTGAATGAATTCATGAAAGTTCTAACGCCCGCATCAGTAGCCGATTTAAATGGAGGTAATACGACGTTGTGAAGTGTGGATGTACCAATATCAACGGTGTTATAATCTCTACCCGCTTCTATAAACCCATAAGCAGCAAAGTGTTTCGCACAAGCGGCAATAGTATTTACAGCCGATAAATCGTCGCCTTGAAAGCCCTTCACACGAGCTTCAGCTACTTTACTTCCATAAAATGGGTCTTCACCTGCACCCTCCATTACGCGACCCCAGCGGGCATCGCGAGAAACATCCACCATGGGTGCAAACGTCCAATTAATCCCAACCGCTGAAGCCTCGGCAGCAGCAACTTGTGATGATTTTTTTATGGCTTCTAAATCCCAACTGGCAGCTTCTGCCAAGGGAATAGGACTTAATGTTTTGTAACCGTGAATCACATCAAAACCAATAATCAAAGGAATACCAAGACGGGTTTCTTCAACCGCTATTTTTTGTACAGCTCTCACTTCTTTAACACCCCTTACGTTTAGCATAGATCCCACCCAACCGTTACGTAAATGTTTGTATTTGGTTTCAGCATTCCCCCCTTCTGGGGCAGGCCCTGTAACATCCCAAAAACCGTTATACTGGTTCATTTGTCCAACTTTCTCCTCAACAGTCATCAGTTTTAAAAGGGAATCAACTTTATGTGAAATAAGGTCTTTTTTGGAATCTGGTTTCATATTATTCTCATTTTTACAACTAAAAACTGTAACTACAACTAACAGGAATAAGATTAGTATGCTTTTAAATTCACGGATACTATACTTTAATTTATTCATAATTATAGATTTTAAGTTTGTTCTTGAAGCATTCTATCTTTCATCATCTGACAAAATAGCAAACAGCTATACAAGTTAATTCATTTAAAATTAGTTTAGAAATAAATATGAATTATTGAAAAAATAGTTTGTATAAATGACAATATTTGAGCAATCATTTATAGAGGTAAGAAAAAAGACCTGTCAGGTTTTTGAAACCTGACAGGTCTAAAACAAAAACTAACCTAAGAAATTCTAAAATCCTTACAGGACTTATTTACCATTTAGAAACCGTATCATTTCTATGGTATGATAGGTGGATTTCCCTATACCACCTTTCAATTCGTCTGTTTGAGGTGTGTTGTTTTCATCTAAGAAAAAATATTCGCCACCATTTGTTTTATCTGGAAAAACACTAAAATAAAATGACTCTAATGCTTCTAATTCTTTTTCAAATTGACCATCAGCTAAAGACAGTGCAATTAATGCTTCGCAATGTTGCCACCACGTTTTTCTTTTGTCAGTCACTTCGTTAGATACAGGGTTTACTTCACTATAAAATCCTTGCGATAAATCAGCATTTGGGAAGACTTGTTTTTTTAATGTAGCAGTCAAAATCTCTATCCCTAATTTTTGATATTTTTCTCGTTCTTCAAGTGTTAGGAAACCCCAATTTTTGGTTCTTAAAAGCAAAGATGCTAATTGAAAATTGTGTCCTGGTGTAACCTTAAAACAAGGGTTTTCGGCAGATTCATGCTTGCAGGCATTCCACTCATCATCAAACTTAATATTCACCCAACCTAAATTACTATTCCAAGCATTTTTATAAACAAGCTCTAAGTTTTCTTTTAGAAAAGGTTCGTATTTTTGTCTGTTTGCTGTATCCGCCAGCCATAAATTTTCCATATAAGCCGTAATGGGATACATTAAGGATTGTAGTGATTTACTCCCTGAAACTTTGCCGTTTTCGCTATCATAATTCCCATAAAAACCACCGTGGTTTTCATCATGAAATCGTTTTGTAAAACCATCATGTAATTTGTGGATTTGGGATAATAACGCTTCATTAGGTTGATTTCTATATAATTCAGATAAACCACATAATCCATAACTTTGTTGCCAAACATCCATAGAAGTCCCACCATCTGTTTCGTTAGTTTGAGCATCAACAAATGAATTGAAATACCCGCCTATTGAATCTTGGGCTACAAGTTTATCCATTTGAAATTTCATGGCATTTTTTGCTTTATCTAAATAGGATGTATCTATAACTGAAGCATAAGAAAGTCCATAAATCAAGCGACTTAATGCTACATTATACACTTTATTAGACATTACTTTTCCTGTGTTGTCAACTTCAGACAGATACGTTTCTAATTCATTTTGATAAGCATTTTTATTGAAAAACCCAATCAAGTTTTTAGCTACTGCTTCATGGGTGTCATCCATTACTTTTGATTGTTCAGGTTGTTCTTTTTTTGAATTATGGCACGATGCCATTAAAAATGGTATTGCAAGTATTATAATTGATATTTTTTTCATTTTTATGTTTTCAAATTAGTCTTCATTTTGATAAGCTCCAGAAGAATAGGTTAACTCATAACTATGCGTATAAATTTCAAAAACAATACCGAACGGGTCTTCAACATATACCATTTTATATGGTTTTTCACCAGGATAATATTCCCTAATTGGCATGCGCTGTTTGCCACCATATTCCACAATCTTATTAGTTAACCCCTCTATATCTGGGTCTTGCACACAAAAGTGAAATAAACCCGTATTAAAAGGATTGAACTCTGGAGCTTCTTTTTTTCCGTGAGGAAAGGAGAACAACTCTACTCCTATACCGTCTGAAGTTGATAGGTGCACGATTTCAAATTCTTCCCAATCTTCTCCTAAGACATCGATACACATTTGCCCGATGGCAGTCCCTTTTTCTTTAGCTACTTTAGCGGGCCCCATGATGTGATACCAACCCATAACTTCGGTATAAAACTCTAATGCTTTATTGATATCTGGCACTGTTATTCCTATGTGCGAAAATGTTCGTGGATATTTTGTTTCTTTCATAATATTTTTTTTGTTTTTGGGTTTATGCTCTATTTTTTAAAACTTTTAGAATCTCTAATGGAGACATGCGCTCCGTATAATTAGCCTCAACATGAGCAGCCAGTATCGTAAAATCGGTGTCTATAACAAACGTTGCTGGCACGGGAAGCGTCACAGAACCATCACCGTTTAGAACTGAAAGGTCTCGTCTTTGATGGTAATCGTCTCCAGGGTCAAATTGTAAATTATAAGCCTTAATCACTTCTTGATTACTGTCACTCAACACCTCAAATTTAAGTTCGTTTTTTTGAGTAATACTTAAGGCATCATCTGGTTTTTGCGGACTTATTGCTAATACTTCCGTATTCAATTCTTTAAACTGATTTATGTATTGCTGAATCTCTCGCAAATCAAGATTACATATAGGACACCATTCGCCTCTGTAAAATTTTAAAATAACAGGACCCGATTTCAAACTCTCGGAAAGCGAAATAGAATACCCTAAGGCATTAGGCAAAATAAAATCGGGTGCTTTATCACCTACTTTTAGCCCTTTTATATGAATAGCATTGGCTATTACTAACTTTTGAAAATCTTGTAATTCACTCATAAACTTAACGGTTTAACCTATTTTCAATTAAGGCTATAATATCATTATACTGATAACGCTTTGCAAAATCTAATGGGGTATCACCATCGTAAGCCTTTAAATCTAAACGCGCGCCAGCATCAATAAGTAATTTTGCAGCTTCGGTATGTCCATGCCAAATAGCATCATGTAATGGTGTATAACCGTTGTTTGGCCCTTGGTCATTAATATATTTTGATGCATCTTTATGATTTAACAACAGTTTTACTATCTCTGTGTTTCCGCTATAAGCGCTTTTATGAAACGCAATAGCATTCATCTGATAACCTCTTTGTCCGATATCGGCACCAGCATCTAAAAGCAATTTTACGATGCCCATATAGTTATCTCTTGCGGCTAATAGTAATGGTGAATGTCGTGGATACCCCTTACTCATCACAAAAGATTCGGTATTAACTGGTTCGTTTGCTTCAATGAGTGCTTTTATTTGGTCTTCTTTTTCAATTTCCGATAAACTTCGATCAGCTATCACCTGAAAAATCTTTTGGTTGGCAACTTGCTCTTTTAAGTCTGTTTCGTAAGCATCAAGAATATCAGACAGTTCTTTATAGCGTTTGGTATCAGTCTCATTCGGTGTTTGGTGCCAGCCTCCAATAATACGTCTTACAGATGACCCTCCACTTGGTGATTTTATATAAATATTAATATCTCTGGCCTTTAAGAGTGCTTTTACATTTTCGAGTTGATTGTGCCAAACAGCTACCATAAGTGGTGTAAACCCAGACCTTGGTGTAATCAGGTTTACAAAAGCCCCTTTTTCTATAAGTAACTCCACAATTCTTACGTTTTCCTGCTCACAAGCAATATGCAAAGGACTGTTTCCCATAAGACGATCCAGTTGGTTGATGTCTGCGCCATCTTCAATTAGTTTGATTACTTGAGCTTCATCACCATCAACAATGGCTTGATGCAACAATGGTAAACCTGTGCTTGTTTCAACCTTTGGTGCAATGTGTTCTTTCTGGTTCTGTTTTTCTGCACAATTCATTAGAAATAAAACAGATAGTCCTAAAATTAGCATTTGCTTTTTCATGTATATAAATGTCATTGTTTTCAATAATTATACTTAGTACTGATTGATGAATCTATCAATTTCAGCATTAGAAATTTTAGGATTTGCACCTTCACTTTGTGCCACTATAGCCCCTACTGCACATGCAAAATTTATAGCATCTTGTGGATAATTTCTATGAAGTAACTGACTTACTAACGACGCTAAAAACGAATCGCCAGCCCCAACCGTATCTACCACTTTTACTGGGTAACCGCTATTAGCATAAAAGAAGCCTTCATAAAATAATACTGCGCCATGAGCACCTTTGGTAACACAAACATGTTTGGTATTGGTTTTTTTTGAAATGAATAAAAGATGTTCTTCTATAGACTTTTTTTCATCTCCTAAATAGGTACAGACTTCTACTAATTCTTCATCGTTAAACTTAATGAAATCAGCCTGATTCATAAGATGCAATAAGGTGTCTTTTGAATAATGAGGCGGTCTTAAGTTTAAATCGAAAATTTTATAATTAGCATGCTCTAATAATGCATACAAGGCGTTTTTAGAACGGGCATCTCTGGCAACGAGACTTCCAAATACAAAAGCGTCTGATTGCTTTACTATATTGATAGATGCATCATCCAACTGAATAGCATCCCATGCACAGGGATAAGCAATCTCATAAGATGCTACACCATTATCATCTAAAGTCACATTAACTTTTCCAGTTGGAAGGTTTGGGGCTTCTTGAACAGCTTCAACAGCTACATGATGTGCCTCTAAATATTTTAAAACTTCCTTTCCTAAATCATCATGTCCAATGCTACTAATCATGGAAACCTCGTTCTCTAATGATTGCAATCTCAAAGCTACATTTAAAGGTGCTCCTCCTATTTTTTTATAGGTTGGAAATACATCCCAAAGCACCTCTCCAAAACAAACTATTTTAGACATTTTTATTTATTACAAATTACTTTATCTCCATATATACACAAAGAATAATGTGAATACCAATAATATTACCGAAATAATACGGTAATTTTTATACCATACAACACCTTGTAAATCATCTTCAACCAGATACGATGTATTCCACATCCACGCATCAGTTTCTGGATTAACTTTAAATGCACTTGCTAATGTTACAGCTATAATAGTTGATGATGACAACACAAATATGACTGGTGCTACCAATAAAAAGTGCCAATTTGCTAAAATGGTATCATCTTTAAAAAACACTAAAAATATACTTCCTAACAATCCTGCCATTAAACCAGAAAAAGCGGCTGTTCCGTTAACGCGTTTCCAAAACATACCAAACAAAAATACCGCTACAATTGGTGGTGCCATATAGGATAATACACTTTGAAAATATTTTACAATAGAATCAAACTCGCCTATTGCTGGCGCCCATAATGAAGCAATAACAATCATCACCAATGCTGATATTTTTCCGCTTCTTACCATCATTTTATTGCTCATATTTGATTTGAACAACGGCATAAAATCATACGAAAACACTGTTGAAGCCGAATTTAAAACCGCACTTAGTGTAGATGCCATTGCCGCCAATAAAGCAGTTACCATCAACCCTTTTATACCAATAGGTAACAAGCCAAATATTAAATGTGGCAGTATAAGATCTGGTCTTTCAATTTCTGGATAAATGATTAATCCGAAAACTCCCGGAAGCACCATAATAAATAGAATGGGGAAATTTAAAAAGGAGGCTAGTATAGCACCTTTTCTTCCTTCGTTAATGGATTTTGCACTTAAGGTTCTTTGTACAATAGACTGATTGGTACACCAGTAATAGAACCCTAACAATGGAATTCCTAAAACAAGACCTAACCAAGGGACGGATTCATCATCCATGGGGCGAATTAACTTCAACATATCAGGATCCGTCTGTTTTACAACTTCTGCCCAACCTCCAGCTTCATTTAAAGCAAAAATAGTTACTAATGTTGAGCCTAAAAGTAAAATAATAGCCTGCAAAACTTCAGTATGAATTACTGATGATAATCCACCAGGAATGGTATATGCCGCTACTACTATGGCTAAAATCCACACGATTTGCCAGATTTCTAATTCTGGAAAAATAAGACGCACTACTAATGACCCAGCATATAGGGCTTGGGCGATATCTAAAAAAACATAACCAATCATGTTCATGGTTGCTAAATAGTATCGAGATCGGTTATCAAAGCGTTTACCCAACCATTCTGGCATGGTAAATACATTCTTTTTAAGATATACCGGAAGAATAAAAACCAAGAAAAACAACAAAGGAATTACCGCAGCCCAACCATAATTAAACACCGCAATACCACTGCTATACGCATCTCCTGACCAACTCAATAATGATGAACTTGACACATTGGCGGCAAAAAGTGAAATACCAATTATAGGCCACGTCATAGACTTACCTGCTAAAAAATAGTCTTCGCTTGATTTACTTTTTCCTTTTTTTAAGCCCCACCAAATAATACCAATGACGTAAACGCCCATGACTAATAAATCTACCCAGCCTAAAGATGCACTCAAATTTTCCATGTATTTAGTTTTAGTTTAGTTTATTCTGCTTATGATTCTATCATGTCTTTCATCGAAACCACTTTCAAATCACCTTTAAAATTCTTGTTCTCTGGAATGTACTTTATGGTAAGCTCTTGATTTCCATCCATATCGAAGTAATTATCTTCAAAGAAACCATTATCACCTTCAAAATCTAAAAACACATTTTTTGCTAATGTATTTGTTGACAGGTGAACGAAAATAGCTTCTGAAGCTACTTCAACCTCAGCATTAATAAGGGCGTTCTCTAACTGCAATCTTTTTGGTTCTTCAAAAAACAATCGATTACTTGATACTACTTCATCATCAACTTTAAGTTCAAAACGGAAATACATTTTTGAAGTATCATAATTTTCAATAAACGCTTTCGCTGAAATTGTTTCTAACGCTAAACAAGACAATGCGTCTATTTCAATATACTGCTCGTTTCCATTCTCTAAAACATTTCCATTAAAATGAATTAGTTGCCATGATAGTATTGCTTCTTGTGGGTTTACATTATCTGAAATAATCATCACCCTTACATTATCATCTACCAATTCTGGATACACCAAAGTAGGGGCATAAAACTTTTTTGCGTAATAATGAAATGCTTTCCATTGTAAATTATAGTCTATACTTGCCCATGAGCATACTGGCCAACAATCGTTTAATTGCCAGTAGAGAATGCCCATACATTTAGGTTTGAGGCTTCTAAAATGCTCAACAGCAATTTTCATATAATCGGCTTGTTGCACCTGACTTAAATAAGCAAATCCATCAAAATCCTTTGGATGTGCATAGCTACGCTCCATATAATGTTTTATCAGCTCGTAACCTCTGGCATGCTTTTGATGTGTTGCCATGGCTGGCGAACCTAAAAAGCGTTGTTCTTCCTCTAAGTATGTATCTATGGTGCTTGGTGCAGGCATCCCTTGAAAGCCAAATTCGCTAATAAATCGAGGTGTTAATTTTTTATAATCGGAAATAGGATAGCCCATGTGCCATACATCCCAATGATGAATATCACCATAATTTTCATCATTTGCAGGAGCCTTTCCTTCACTACTCGGGGAACTTGGCCAGTACGTTAAATTGGGATTATATTCGTTAATAACATCTGATAATAACTGATGATATAGTTTATCATAAGCTTCTTTGAAACTCGCTACCTCTTCTTTTGGAATTCCAAAACGTCTCTGCATACCGCCACCAGCAAAATCGTAAATCCATTCGTTTTCATTATTACCACACCAAAGCACTAAAGATGGATGGTTTCTTAAACGTTTTACGTTTTGTATAGCTTCCTGTTTTACATTTTCTAAAAACGTATCATCACCAGGAAATAACGAACAAGCAAACATAAAATCTTGCCATACTAAAATTCCCATTTCATCACAATACTTATAAAAGGTTTCGGTTTCATAAATACCACCACCCCAAACACGCAACATATTAAAATGTGCATCTTTACTGGACTTTATTAGGTTTTTATATTGACTATCGGGTATTCTTGAAATAAAATTATCGGCTGGAATCCAGTTTGCCCCTTTTATAAAAACAGGAATATCGTTTACAATAAACTCAAAACTTTCTCCCCATTGGTCTTTCTGTTTATTTAGTTTAACGGTTCGTAACCCAACCGAAGTTGTTTTGGTATCTACTACCTTATTATCAATTAGTAATTCTACTTTTAATTGATATAAGAAAGGATCTCCATATCCGTTTGGAAACCATCTTTGTGGGTTTGTTATAGTAAAATCAACGGTTTGCGTTGTTAATCCTTTTTCAATCTGAATAGACGCTTCTTTTAAAATGTCTTCAGTTTGAATATTAATGATACGTATTCTACCATTTTTAAGGTTTGATGTTTCAAATGCTGTTTGTAAGGATAGTTTCGCTATTTCAGGTGTATAAGCTCCTTGCTGAATAAAAATATTATCAATTTTTGCTTCAGACCATGCTTCTATAAATACAGGTTTCCAAATGCCTGCGGTTACAAAACGTGGCCCCCAATCCCATCCATAATGGTAAGGTGCTTTTCTTGTAACAGCCGATGCTTCCACCGCATTATCCATCAAGGCATGATATCTAAAATTCTTTTCAGTTAAAATGGGCAATGCTGTATTTATTGCCGACTTAAAAATGATGTGTAGTGTATTTTTACCAAGCTTTAGGTTTTCCTTAGCCGAAACAGTCCATGTGCGATACATGTTCTCGGTTTCAATCAATTCGGCATCATTTAAAAACACCTTGGCATAGGTATCTAAACCCTCAAAAACAAGATTGATGTTTTCTTGATTAAATAGGTCTTCATTTATGTTAAATGTACTTTTATACTCCCAATCTCTATATTCTACCCATTGTTGTGCATTTTCATTGGTACCATAAAAAGGATTATCTACTTTTTTGTTTTCGAGAAGATCTGTGTGTACACACCCAGGTACATTGGCAGGTAACCATTCTTGTTTTTCAAGTTGTTTAAATTGCCAATTTTGGTTTAAATTAAGTTTTATCATTTGTTCTATACGCTTTATAAAGCACTCAATGTGAAGAACTCATCTTGACTTTTCTATTCCAAAATTAGCTAATTATCATTTTTGTTTAATAGTTTTAGCTAAATAAGTATTACTATGCGTTAAAAAAGTATATTTATTAAAGTGTATTTATGTAAGTAACTATTAGAAATATAGTTCAATAGGGGATTTTTATTAAGATATAACCCCTAATAATTTATTCAACTAAACTATTCTTGAAGGATTTAAAACATGAAAGATTGATAGATAAATATGTATCAATTTTTAAATATGTATTCCTCAGTTTAAAAATTTATACGACAGCCATTCTACTTGCCATTTTACCATAAAATGCTATAACCACAAAACATGCTAAGGGTAAAACAAACGAGAAATTAACTTCTGAAACACCAAGAATAATAGTATCATTAACCTTTTCGCCACCGATATCCATTATCATAGCTTGTAATTTAGGCATTAAAGCTCCACCAACAATAGCCATAATTAACCCCGCAGAACCTACTTTAGATTCATCTTCAGTTAAATCACCCAAAGCTATACCGTAAATAGTTGGAAACATTAAGGACATAAAAAACGAGACACCAACCAATGCGTAAAGCCCTATCATACCCGTTATAAAGATGGTAGCAAATAAACACACCATTGCGCCAATAGCAAATAGCATTAATAATTTCCCACCACTCATTGTTCTTAACATGGCTGTACCTACTGCTCTACCAATGGTAAAAATTATAAATGCAGCCATTTGGTAATAACCAGCAGTTACACTATC
The DNA here is from genome assembly GCF_947487605.1 of uncultured Algibacter sp. Classification (GTDB taxonomy): domain Bacteria; phylum Bacteroidota; class Bacteroidia; order Flavobacteriales; family Flavobacteriaceae; genus Algibacter_D. The sequence continues at coordinate 77,392 of NZ_CANKXK010000007.1, read as the reverse complement.
CATTCCGATAGCCTCAGCATATTGATAAATATATGTCCAGCACATAATTTGCGCCCCAACATATAATATTTGTGATAACACACCAAGGGCGTATTTAGGTTTCTTAAATAAATTGGCAAACGTGTTGCCTATACTAGGCATATCTCCCTCTGCTTTACCTTGCGGCATTTTGCTTAAGGCAAACACTATAAAAACACCAATTAACACAAGCCCTAATATCACATAAGGGTTTCTTATAACAAGTAAGTCAGAGGTTTTTATTAAAATTTTTGATGCTTCATCTAAAGCAGAAAAATCTTCAATATCATCAGATTCTAGTCTTTTTAACACAAACTGTTGGGCGACAAACAAACCAGCAATAAGTCCGACTGGATTAAATGCTTGAGCTAAGTTTAAACGTTGGGTTGCCGTCTCTTTTGGCCCCATAGACAAGGCGTAAGGGTTAGCAGCGGTTTCTAAAAAAGCTAAACCAAACGTAAGTATGTAAAGTCCAATACAGAAAAAAACAAAACTTTCTGAACTTGCTGCGGGATAGAATAATAAAGCACCTGTAGCGAATAAAGCCAACCCAATTAAAATACCAACTTTATATGAATATTTACGCATAAACATAGCGGCTGGTAATGCCATACAAAAATACCCGCCATAAAAAGCCATTTGCACCCAAGCTGCTTGCGAATTTGACAACTCTAACACCTTCTTAAACGCCTGTACCATAGGGTCTGTTACAGCATTAGCAAAACCCCAAAGCGCAAATAATGAAGTTACCATAATAAATGGAAGCATTAAATTTTTAGGAACTAAAGTTGTTTTTTCTTTATGCATAAATTAATTTTTAAGTGGTAGCTTATTTTAGTTTTTATATAAAAAAGACCTTATTAAAAAAAACTCAAAATAAGGTCAAAATAGTTTATATCGGATTATTAAAATTAATACCCCAAACGCTTTTTGGCTTCTTCAGGGTCAAACTCTGTTTTTTTAAATGTATGTGCTTCTGTAATAAAAAATTTCTTGAAACGAACTATCTCCGAGGCAGAGCCATAGGGGGTATTTCACTCGTTTTATTTTGACCTTTAATGGTCAAAAATCGAAATTTTATATTTAGATTCCCGTTTTATTCATTAATTCATATTTAAATCATTGGATTCATGAATCTTCGATTTCACGGGAATGACAATTTTAATGGAAACCCCGACGCAGAGCGTCGAGGAATTCTTTTTGATTAAAAACATGTGCATCAAAATCAAATTCACCTTGCGAGAAAGCAATGTAAAAATATTTTAAGGTTTCTGCAAACACATTGGTCGTTAAATAATCTTTTGACTTCATAGTTCTTATATCTTTTATGGAATTAAGCGCAGCATTATTTCTAATACTTTTTAACATCAGACCATATTAAACATTCCTCTTTTCCTGTAATTTCATATAAATAATAGGTTGATTCTATAGTTTCTGCATTAATTTCTGAATTGGGTCAACATAGTTTGTCAAATCATTTGCCTGTTCTTTGGAACATGCCAACAGCACTATTACTAGACTCAATAATAAAAGTGGTTTCTTCATATTTACTAATTTAAATCGCCTACTATTTTTTTTCCATGATACGCTTTTGCCCCAATAAAATTATGGAGTGCTTCAACGTTATATTTAGTAATGCTCCCAGCAGGAAGTATTTCTATATTATTATTGACTGTATTTACCAATAGTTTTAAATCCTCTTTAGATTCTTCTGCGGTTGCCTTTCCTCCAGAAGTTAATATGGTTAATTTCTGGTTTAGGGATTCTAATACTTTTACCGATTCAAAAATATTTGGTGTTACATCAATCGCTTTATGAATAACAACATCCATTGGTAACGTTATTTTAATCAACCTATTAATAGCTTTCAAATCAAGTTTACGGTCTTCATTTAGAACTCCAAACACAACACCTGCTACTCCAATCTGTTTACACTGTTCAATCTGCTTTATCATTAGATGTATTTCATCTTCAGAATAAACAAAATTGCCTGTCCTTGGACGAATCATGACCCTCATAGGAATTTTAACTTTTTTTGAAACTTCTCTGATGATAGAAAAATCAGGTGTTAAGCCGTCAACATCCAAATCTTTACAAAGTTCAATCCTATCGGCACCCAATTCTTCAGCCTTTACCGCCTCATTAACACTTTCTACGCAAGCTTCTTTAATATAAATCATATTTCTGCAACTAAGTAAATTTATTCAAATACTTAATTATACGATTAAATTAATCGACCAACAACAGTTGCGGGAAGATTAATAAAAGTATGAATTGAAAAACTGAATTGAAAAGTTAGTGATATTACTATTACTTTATGGGTGATAGTTATATTGAAGTATTGTTGAAGAATAGCCTTATGAAAAATATGCTTAACACGAGAGTTTTTAATATTTTTAATCAACTGAATTTTACCAACATAACTTTATGTTAGCCATAATAAGACTTTACCGAAAAAAGTCGAAACAAATTGATTTATACGTGTTTTTTTTATATTTTTGTACGTATAAAATAATTGATTATGGATACAAAATTGACTTTAAAGCTTAATCAAAAGGTTATTGAAAAAGCCAAGAAATATGCTTCTAACAAAAAAATGAGTTTATCAAGAATTGTTGAGACTTATTTACAATCCTTGACTTCAGAAAACGACATTGCTGAATATGAGATTTCACCATTCGTGAAAAGCATTACAACAGGAACTGAAATTCCAGCAGACTTGGACTATAAAAAAGAATATTCTGATTTTTTAATTGAGAAATATAAATGAGTAAAAGGATTTTTATAGACACCAATGTAATGTTGGATTTTTTAGGAGCGCGAAAACCTTTTTATGAATCTATTGCGAAAATAGCAACTCTAGCAGAAAAAGAAAAATTGATAATGGTTGTTTCTCCTATTTCATTCGCCACAGTAAACTATTTTCTTTCAAAATTTGAGAATGAAAAAATATCGAAGGAAAAACTAAGAAAATTTAAAATAATAAGCGAAATATGCCCTCTGAATGAACAAACGATTGAAAAGGGACTTAATTCTTCTATAAAGGATTTTGAAGATGCTTTACAATATTTTAGTGCGACCGAATCAGAATGCGAAATTATAATAACAAGAAACGGAAAGGACTTTAAAAAATCTTTGTTACCCGTTATGACAGCTGACGAATTTTTAAAATCTTTGAGTAAAAAATAACTACACCCAACAATGACTCCTGCAAGATTAGAAAAAGACCTTGTAGAGTTATGGTAATTCTTAAAAAATCTAATTCAAGTTACAAAGAAACCACCATTTTACCTCCAGACCTTCCCTCAGCAAATCTATTTAAGCCTTTTGGGATTTCATTGAAGACAATTTCTTGTGTAATATTTGGATTGATTTTTCCTTCAGCAATCAAGCTTGCTATCTGCTCTCCTGTTTGAGCTATTTCTTGCATTTGTTGCACATCACCTGATGTATATACCGCGCCTAAGGCAACTTCAATAATTCCTGCGGCTTTAGTAAACGGTGGAAAAGGGTAAGTTTTTGGTATGCCCGCAATTCCCACTATAATACCGTTGTAGCGTAATACCGAAGTGTATTGTTCTATGTCTTTAGATGAAATGTTATTGATGATATAATCTACACCTCTATCGTTAGTTAAACGCATCACCTCTTTTGCCACATCTTTTTCTTTGTAATTGATAATATAATCTGCACCAAGGCTACGTATTCTATCAAAATCTTTACTGGCTGTAGTTATTACGGATGCGCCTTTTAATTTAGCAAATTGAATAGCATAACCAGCAACACCACCTCCGCCACCAGTAATAAAAATAGTTTGGTTTGGCCTTAAATTGATTTTCTCATTAATAGCTTGCCACGCTGTTAATCCTGCGCAGGGGATACCTGCAACTTCTTTATAACTTAAATGTTCTGGAATACGGCTCACAATGGCACTATCTACACATACATATTCAGCAAAGGCTCCTGTTTTAAAGATATTTACCATACCAAACACACGCTCACCTTCTTTTAAATGAGAGACATTTTCTCCAATAGCAACAACTTCTCCCGCTACGTCATGCCCTACTATTCTGGGTGTTTCAAGATTAAAGGCTCCTTGGGTTACTTTGTAATCTACAGGATTTAAGCTTAAGGCTTTTGTTTTTATTAAAACTTGATTTGCTCCTATTTTAGGAATTTCAACCTCTTCAAGTTTTATTTTTTTATCTCTTAAAATGTATGCTTTCATTCTTCTGATTTATCGTAGTCATTTAGAATTTAAATCGCATCCAAATCATACTTATTCAATATTTTATCTATTTCTTGTTGCATGCTCGGAGTTAATTCCCAGTCTAACGATGCTACGGTATCTTTAGCGTAAAGTTCTTTATCTAATCCTGCAATTACGGGGCCGATTGCTTTTTGATTCACAAGCCAATTAATGGCTATTTGCGATAGTGGTTTTTCAATAGTATTTGCAAAAACTTTCAGCTCATCAACAATGGCAAGAAATTGTTTTAAAGAATCGCCTAATAATTTTGGGTTTTCTGAACGTTTATCGTTTTCATCAAAATTACCAGTAGCTTTAAATGCTCCTGTTAGCAAACCTTGAAATAATGGACTGTATGGTAAAAACATCATTCCATGTGCTTCGCAATAAGGCAGCACTTCATCTTTTGCTTTATAGGTTAACGGTATATTATGATAAGATGACGGATTGTGTTCTAACATATTATACAAGCCTTGAAATGAGGCTACTTTTCCATAACTATTTGCTAATTTTAAATTATCCATAGAATAGTTAGACAATCCAATATGCCTAATTTTACCCATTTGTTTAATTTCTTCCATAGCTTCAATGGTTTCTTTCAAATCGGTATTCACATCTGGCCAATGGCATTGCCAAACATCCAAATAATCTACACCTAAACGTTTTAAAGACCTATCGATTTCTTTAATTAAACTTTCACGACTTAAATTCACATCTACATGCATGTTTTCATCCCAAACCAAACCACATTTAGAGGCTATAAAAAAGGACTCTCGGTCTTTTCCTTTAAGGGCTTGACCTAAAACAGTTTCGGAATGTCCTTTACCGTAAACAGGTGCTGTATCAAAAAAATTAACCCCTAAATCTAATGCTGTATGTATGGCTTTTATAGATTCTTTATCTTCAATATTATTCCATTCGCCACCAATAGACCAACATCCAAAACCTATGACTGGTAATTTATCTTCTCCTAAATTTGAAAACGTTTTATATTTCATCTTGTAAAATCTTTTGAATTAAATATTTATTTCTCTAAATAGTCAACCAACTCCCAAAGCTCTGCTCTATGTGCAGTTCTTGTATTTAGCGTATTGGTAACATCTGTTTTGAAATCTCTATTCTTATGAGCTTTATTATATGCTCCTAAATAATCTAATTTATCGATATCTGAAAAGTCTGAAACGGCACTAATTGTTACAAACTGATAATTTACATTTAACCCATGAGGAAATTGCAATTGATAGACTGCCCACCAATCTTGAGAGCTGTTTTCTATCTACTCTTTATGGGTAGGTTTCCAAATGGTATTCTCGCCTTTTACGTAAGCACCTTTATCTTTTTCATCTACAACAATAAAAGCCATTAACATATATTTAGAAGGCTTGTTTTTACCTGTAAACGCCACCAATTTAGACATTTCTGATTTTATCTTACTTCCAGATTTCTCAGTTAGATTTTTATCAGAAGAAACATTTGCAATAATTTCGTTTGGATATGGGTTTTCAAGTTTATTAAAACTTGAATAGGTATTTATTGTTACATAGTTATACTCTGTTCCTGCAAAACGCACTTTATATAAATACCAACCCGTTATAATATCTTGTTTAATTCTTTCTTGATGCACTTTTTTCCAAGTATTCTCCATCTGAAGATAGGATTCTTTTTCACCTGACTCCACTTTCACAAAGTCCATCACTGCTATCTGGTCTGGAAGTCCTTGTGACATGGCAATATTGCTAATTAACGCTACAAATACTATTAAAAGATGTTTCATATTTAGTTGAACGTATTATATTATTTCTATTTCTCTAAGAAATCAACAAGTTCCCATAATTCTGCGCGATATGCAGACCGTATATCTAAGGTTTTTGCCACAGCTTCATCAAAATCTTTGTCTGGATGCACTTCTTTAAACGCTCCAAAATAGTCCAGTTCTTCAAGTTTTTTAAACTCTGAAACCGCACTAACTGTGATAAACTGATAATTGGCATTTGTACCATGTGGAAACTCTAATTGATAAACAGCCCACCAATCTTGAACACCATCAGCGTTTAATTTTTCTTGCACAGGTTTCCAAAGGCTATCCTCGTTTTGTTTATACAAATCTTTTTTAGCTTCATGGACTTCAATAAAAGCAACTTTTAAGTATTTTGAAGGTGTTTTTTGATTTGTTTTAATGGCATTATTTACCAAATAACTCATTTCTGATCTCACTTTTTTTCTAGCTTCTTCGGTAATATCTTCAAAACCATCATATCCTTTATCTGGGTGGGTATTTGCTATAATCTCTCTAGGGTAAGGATCTTCTAATTTACTAAATGCATCATAGGTATTTATGGTGGCATAGTTATAGTCATTTCCTTCGTAAGCAAAATGCACTTTATACAAATACCAACCTGTTAAAATATCTTGATTTATACGTTCTTGATGGATGGGTTTCCAAGCTTTTTCTGCTGCAATATATGGGTCTTGTAATCTGTTTACAACCTTCATATAATCCATTACTGCTACTTTATTTTCATTATTCGCTACCATGCCAAAATCATTTTTTTTAAAAATTATAGTCTAAAATTAGCAAACTACCGCAATTAATCATTAATTTTAGGTAATCCAGTATTATTATTAGCCAAAAAAGTATATTCATGAAACCTTTTTTTGAAAAAGTACCTAAATTATCAAATCAATCTTTTTTTGTTAAAAAGGATTACTGCGCCTCTTTGCATATGCAATATCATTACCATCCAGAATTTGAATTAACATTAACCGAAAATAGTAGCGGGAAACGCTTTGTTGGCAATAGTGTTGAGCTTATGGAAAAAGACGATTTGGTATTTATTGGCAAAAATTTGCCCCATTGTTTTATTGAAGAGGAAAATGACAGCACAGTAAAAAAGAATGGCATCCCAATTGCTTTAACCGTAGTGCAATTTAATTTTGAAATATTTGGAGATTCCTTTTTAGAATTGCCCGAATGCTCTAAAATAAGAGCAATGGTACACGCCTCTAAACGTGGGCTATCTATCTATGGTGAAACAAGTAAGCGCATCAAGAAAAAAATGATCCAATTGGTTGACGCCACATACGCCAACCGCTTGGTTTTATTATTAGAAATACTAAATATACTCTCTGAATCTGATGAGTACAGAACATTAAGTTCTGGTCATTTTACAAAGCAATACCATACGGTTGGATACCACCGATTGAATGAGGTGTATAACTTTATGATTCAAAATTTCAAAAACGATATTCAGCTAAAACAAGTTGCCGAAGTAGCCAATTTATCTGAAACTGCTTTTTGTCGATTTTTCAAAAAAAGAACCCTTAAAACCTTTAAAGAAGTTCTTGCGGAAATGCGTATTAATTATGCTAGCGATTTAATTAGAAAAAATGAATTACAAACCATGAGCATCCAAGAGGTTGCCGAAGCTTCGGGGTTTCATAATATTTCTAATTTTAATAGACAGTTTAAAAAAATTATGCATAAATCGCCTTCAGATTACGCAAAACAGTTTAATGCATCGGCAAGTGTTTCTACCAATTAATTTCCTGGTAAAAGCAAGTTAAATAACCCGTTTTAAACCATTAAAGTTTTCTTTATAAGCTGTAGGTGTACAGCCTTTTTGCTTCTTAAATTGCCTATTAAAATTTGTAAGCGTATTGAAACCACAGGTAAATGCAATTTCAGAAATACTTAAATCTTTTTCTACAAGAAACCTAGACGCGTACCCAATACGAACATCATTTAAGTATTCAATAAAGGTTTTACCTGTTCTGCTTTTTATAAATCTGTTAAAAGACACAGAACTCATATTTACTAATACGGAAACTTGCTCTAAGGTTATTTTAGAATCATAATTTTGATGGATAAAATCATTTATTATTTTAATCCTCTCACTATTCTGAAAGCTATCAATATGAAGTGTTAAGGATGATAATAATTCTTGATTTTTCGAATTCGCCAAATCATACAAAATAGAAACCATTTCTAAATAAAGGTCTATACCATCAAGTTTTGCTACTTTGCATAGTCTTGGATACATAGCTTCACTTGCCGCTTTAGAAAACAAAATACCTCTATTAGATTTGTTAAACATGTCTCTAAGCGGTTTCATGATTGTTTTTTGCAAAAATTTATCATGAAATAAATCTTCACTAAACTGAACGGTAATTTCATGCATTTCGTTGGATGTGCATTTGTGATGTTTCCAACCGTGATACAAATTTGGCCCTACCAAAACAAGTTCTAAATCTTCAATTTCTTCTACACTATCCCCTACTATTCTTTTGATTCCTTTTCCGTTTGAAATAAAATTAAGTTCAAATTCTGGATGAAAATGAATTGGGAATTCGTAAAAAGTCTTTACTCTATCTAAAACCAAAAAACTATCCTGAGCAATTAAAGGCGTTATTTCCCGATGTACTTTCTTGTTTTTAAAACTCATAAGATTAATTAAATTATTAAAGAGAGATTAACATACAATTATAGCCTATTAATTCTATCAATTTAATATTAAATAGAAGGCCAACTAAATACAACTATACCTATTATATAAAAAAAATATAAAGGTTCATTCAAAAAAGAACTAATCTAAATTTACCTTAATAATACTTTTAAAAAGAAATTAATGGTAAATAAGCATCAATATTAGATAAAAAAGTATGAAATAGGAAACATCATTTTTTTTATCAAATTACAATTTTTTTTCGAATCTATCGCATTACTAAACAATTTAACACCTTTTGTGTCTATTTAACCGCTTACTTTAAATGTGTTTAATTACATTAATGCAAGTGGTGCGGGAGATAAGAAAAGTTATTTAATATTGAAACTAACTCTTTATTGATTAAGTTCAATTACTTATAAAGCATTATTAAAGCTTCATATCTTTAACAATAGCATCAATTTTAGCTTCAATAGCAGCTTCAGTTTCTTTAAACTCAGAAGCACTTTCTAAATTAGTGTTTACACTGATGTAGAATTTTATTTTTGGTTCTGTGCCGCTAGGTCTTAAAGCTAATTGTGTTCCATCTTCAGTAGTATAGATTAACACATTCGATTTTGGAATATCAATTGACTTTTCTTCTCCAGTAATTGGGTTTTTAGAAATGGATAATTGATAATCGTCTATTTTTACAACTTTAGACTTATTAATTTCGCTTAAAGGATTTTCTCGGGCATCAATCATCATTTGTTTAATCTCTTGTGCGCCTTCTATTCCTTTTTTAGTTAATGAAATTAATCGTTCTTTATAATAGCCATGTTCTACATATAATGCAATTAACTCATCATAAGCAGAACTGTTATTAGCCTTAGCTTGAGCTACAATTTCAATAGCCAAAAGTGTTGACGTAACTGCATCTTTATCTCTTACAAAATCGCCAACCATATACCCAAAACTTTCTTCACCTCCTCCAATAAAGTCTAGCTCAGGATAATCCTTAATCAACTTAGCAATCCACTTAAAGCCAGTAAGTACAATTTTACTATCTACACCATAATGATTCGCTAAATTAGTAAGCATTGGTGTTGACACAATAGTTGATGCAATAAATTCTTCACCCTTTATTTTACCTTGTTTTTCCCATTGTTTTAATAAAAAACTAGTCATCACTAACATGGTTTGATTCCCATTGAGTAATTGCAACTCATTTTCTGAATTTCGAATAGCAATTCCTAAACGGTCACAATCTGGGTCTGTACCTATAACAATATCTGCATTAACTTTATCAGCAAGTTCAAGTGCCATTTTTAATGCTTCTGGCTCTTCTGGGTTTGGAGACACTACTGTTGGAAAATCTCCATCTGGCACTTCTTGTTCTTTTACAATATGTACATTGTTATAACCCGCTTGTTTTAGAGTGTCTGGAACTGCTGTAATTGACGTTCCGTGAAGCGATGTGAACACAATAGTTGTATTATCTTTTGCTTCTTGAGACGTATTAAAACTCACATTGCTGACTGATGCTTTAATGAATTCAGCATCTATATCTTTTCCGATTAAATGAATTAAATCTGCATTTGCTTCAAATTTAATATCTGAATAATCTAAACTATTTATTTCTGAGATAACTAAATCATCATGAGGTGGTACCAACTGACCGCCATCTTGCCAATATACTTTATAGCCATTATATTCTGGTGGATTGTGAGAAGCTGTTAATACAATACCACAATGGGAGTTTAAGTGTCTTACTGCAAATGATAACTCTGGAGTTGGACGTAAATCTTCAAATAAATAAACTTCAATTCCATTAGCCGAAAACACATCGGCTACAACCTTTGCTAATGATTTACTATTGTGCCTACAATCATAGGCAATTACAGCTTTCGGTGTTTCATTAGGAAACGATTTATGTAAATAATTACTTAAGCCTTGGGTACTTTTACCTAATGTGTATTTATTAATACGATTGGTTCCTACACCCATAATACCTCGCATACCTCCCGTACCAAATTCTAAATCTTTGTAAAAGCTTTCTTGAATATCTTCAGGATTGTTTGCAAGACTATCTTTAATTAGTGCTTGCGTATCGGCATCAAATGTTGGCATTAGCCATGAATTGATTCTATCCGAAACTTCAGATTGATTAATAGTCATAATAATGTAGTTTTAGTTGTTTATTAAGCTATAAACACAAGGTTAATAGCTTATTATTTAGTTGTTAATAGTGGTTTGCAATATAAAAACTATTTTAAAATAAATTTTACGTTAAATCATCAATTCTATGTACAAAACTTTCAATTTTCACTAAGAAGTCATCTTGACTTTTTGTGTTTCGTTAAAAAGACGACACTATTCATACGTTTTCATATAATTTATTTTTTTTTAATTTTTTTATGTAATGCTAAACTAATGGTGACGACCTATATCTTCAAAATACCATATCATGAAAAAAATACATTTACTTTTTATTTTAATTACTACTGCCCTTTTGTACAACTGTATTGGAGAAGATATCAGAGACGATGCCATTGCTGAAGAAGTACGTATTTTAAGTACTGTAGAAACTATTGAGGCTAACAAATCTTTTCAACTTAACGTTAAATTCTTCAATAATATTGGTGAAGAAGCAACAGTTGATATAGATTGGTCTAGTGAAGACCCTTCAATTGCCATTGTAAATGCAACTGGATTGGTTACAGGTGTTTCTGAAGGCACAACTAATATAATTGCTAAAGCTATAGTAGATAATAAAACTGTAGATGATACAATTTCTATAACCATTACTCCAGATACTTCTGGTCCAAAAATGGAAGAAATTGTTTTTCTAAACCCAACAGGAAGTATTCAAGTTTCTGAAACTTATCAATATAATGTAGCTTATTATAATGATTTAGGTGAACAAGAAGCAGCAGCTATCACTTGGACAAGTAACAACCCATCTGTGGCAACGGTGAATAGCTCAGGTCTAGTTACAGGTGTTTCCGCAGGATCTGCTACCATAAAAGCAGAAACGATTGTAAATGGGAATACTATAGAAAATACTACAGATATCACAATAACCGAAAGCTCACAAAATCCAAATTCAAAATCAGGAACTATAGTAACAACAAGTAGCTATACTTTAAAGGGTGATTTTACACTATCAGAAATAGAAAACACTAGCAACCTAAAACTTTCTATAGAAAGTAATTATGAAGCTACAACAGCTTTACCAGGGCTTTATATTTATTTAAGCAACAACCCAAATTCTATTGGTAGTGCTCTTGAAATTGGCGCTGTAACCACTTTTAACGGCGCACATTCTTACACCATAAATAACAAGGGAATTAATGATTATTCTTATGTCTTGTATTGGTGTAAACCTTTTGGAGTTAAAGTAGGAGAAGGAAAAATAAACGATTAATAACTTACGATTTTAAGATGATGAATTCAAAAAAGATTATACTAATAGTAACACTTGCCTTTTTAACTTCTAATACTGTTTTTTCGCAATGGAATAAAGGGAAAGGTAATGGCTATTATAAGCTATCTGCTTGGTATTTAGAAGCTGATAAACATTACACAGATACAGGTAAAAAAGATCCAAATATTACAAGAAGCCAATTTAATATTAGTTTTTATGGAGAATATGGTCTTTTAGACAAACTAGATGTCATAACCTATATCCCATTTTTTTCAAGAGCAGTCGAATTTGATGATGTTTCAGGAACTACAGGTCAAATTATCGATGAAGGTGAAGCATTTAATAGTATTGGTGATATTGAAATAGGTGCTAGATATGGCTTACTTAAAACAGATTATCTTGCCTTGTCTGTTTCTTTAAAGTTAGGTATTCCAACAGGTGATAATGCAGGAGGAAGCGATGGTAGTTTTCAAACTGGTGACGGAGAATTTAATCAATTAATTCAAACCAACCTTGGAACATCTTTTAACTTAGGAGCAGTTCCATTTTATGCAAAAACCTATGTGGGTTTCAATAATAGAACTGAAGATTTCTCTGATGAATTTAGAGGTGGTTTAGAGTTAGGTGCCAATCTTTTAAAAAATAAGTTATGGTTAATAGGGCGTGCAGATTTATTAGAATCCTTTCAAAATGGAGATTTAAGTGCACAAACTGCACAGGGAAGTATTTTTGCAAATAATATTGAATATGTGAGTTTAGGTGCTGAAGTTGCGTATTATATTACTAAAAAACTAGGGATTTCTTTTAACTTTACTGGTGCTATCTCTGGTGAACTTATCTATGCAGCACCAGCATATTCTGGCGGGGTGTTTTTAGATATAAAATAACTCGGTTTTAAATAGAGTTAGAAAATAATACTGTATATCAAACATAAAAGCTACTCTAAAATTATAGTTAAAGTTAAACAGTTATAGCCTGTTGTGTATATTTTATCAAAAAACATACAACAGGTTATTATTTATTAGCGTTTTTCTTAAAACTTCCACATTAAAATTACCATTCTAACTCTTTAAAAGCCATACCAAAAGAAGTTTTAGCAATTATTTTATTTCCTTTGAATACATAAACTCTTTATCAACAAATCACAGAAATCAAAATAAAATTGACTACAAAATTGAATTATTGAATGTCTTATACATAAGCTCATAGTTTTTCATTTTTTATATCTTAGCCATTAAAATATTTAGCAAGCTGTTATACTTGTACTAAAAACACATAAAATTCACAATATTTGCTCTATTAATTCTTCATTTATTTTAATAATTAAAATATGCTACACGCTATTGAAAACGAAAACCTTATTTGCACAATCGAATCAAATGGAGCAGAAATTCGCTCTCTAAAAAATAAGATAACTGGAGAAGAATATATATGGCAAATAAAGCCCTCTATTTGGGGAAGTAGCTCACCAATATTGTTTCCAGCAATTGGAAAAATTAAAGAAGATAAGGTTGTATACAATGGAAAAGATTACAATATGCCTAAACATGGTATTATTAGAAATAACAAGCAACTTCTTTTCCAGAAACATGGTGTTTCGAAGTGTTCTTTCACTCTTAATTCTTCTAAAGAAACACTAAAACAATACCCTTTCAAATTTTTATTTTCTGTAGAGTTTGAACTTGCTAATAAGCACTTAGTTATGACATACAACGTTGAGAACAAAGATACTGTACCTATACAACTTATTTGCGGAGGACACACAGCATATGCATGTCCTTTAAACGAAAATACTAAATTATCTGACTATGTTATAGAATTCCCCAAGCAATTAAATCTTGAAGCAAGTACATTAGGTGCTTCGGGGTTATTATCAGAATACAAACGTGAAATTAAAACTAATAAAAACCGCCTTTCGCTTTCAGACACGTTATTTAACGAAGATGCATTAATATTCCCTAATATTGATTGTGATTGGGTTCGACTGCGTAAAAAAGATGAAGAAAAAGGAATCATCGTTCGGTTTACAGACTACCCTCATCTTGCTCTTTGGTCGAAACCATTAGCAGATTATGTTTGTATAGAACCTTGGTTAGGGTTACCAGACAGTGACAATGAATCTACCGATATAACCAAAAAATCAACCTTTAAAACTTTAGAAACTGGCTCTAGGTTTTCAATCGCTATTGAAACTGAAATAGAATAACAAATTAGGAGTTGAATACACAAGTTTGTAAAATTATTTCCAAAAATACAGGATAGCTTATACCTTAATTGCGTTAGGTTTCTATTGGGCTTTATATTTCTTTCAATAATATAATACTAGCAAAATACATCTTACTAGGTAAGTACTAGCTAATGTGAGTTCAATATATTAAAATATTGACAATCAAAATTTTAAACTATTTTAATATAGAAACGGTATTATTCCGAACGCTATCGAAAACAAAATCTTTTTGTTTAAAGATACCAAGCGGATCTTGTGATGAGAAATCTCGCTTGAATGAGATATCTTGAAGTTTATCTTAAGTAAAGTCGAAAGGCTCACAGCTTTGCTCTATCAACTTAACAAAAAATTGTTTATTAATGATTTATGTGAGTTTTATTTTTTGAAACTTATTTCGAACTTAAATAATTCTTTTATTACTCTTGTTTTTTATCAACCGACTTTGTCAAAGCCGACGAAATTATCCCAGTTGGAATTGCAACGATACCTAAGCCAATCATTAATATAAAGAAAGTAAAAACTTTACCACCAACTGTAATAGGATAAACATCGCCATAGCCTACTGTTGTTAAAGTAATTATAGCCCACCACAAACTATCAAATATCGAAGAAAAATGTTCTGGTTGTGCTTGATTTTCAAAATAATAAATACCAACTGCTGAGAAATAAATAAGAATCAAGGTAATGAATATAAACAATAAAATCTCTTCCTTTGCAGATTTAATAGCTTGAGTAAAATGACTCATTGCTCTATTATAACGTACTAATTTTAAAATTCTGAATAGTCTTAAAAAACGTAATGCTCTTAGTGATCGTAAATCTACTCCAAAGGATAAATAAAATGGTAATATTGCCAGTAAATCTATTATACCGAAAAAGCTAAAAACAAATCTTGGCTTACTATCTGCAACATATACTCTTAAAAAATACTCAATAGTAAATACTACAACACTAAACCATTCTACCGATTGAAGAATTAATCTCGTTTGAGGTTTTAAGCTTGGTATTGTTTCTATTGAAAAAGTAATTACAGATATTAAAATTAATGCTTGAATAAAAAAGGCAAAATATTTACTTCTTTTATTATCATTAATCTCTACAATACTTTTAATAACTTGCTTCATAATTAAGCCTTGAATACTTGACAAAGTAATCGAAAATTATCAATTTTTTAGAACAGTAGTATTCTAATTATTCAAAATCTTCCAAAGGACATCCTTCAACTCTGCAATGCCTTGTTGTGCCACAGACGATATAAATAAATAAGGAATTGGTAATTCATTCTCTAGTTCTCTATTTAATTCTTCCTTTAGCTCCTCATCGAGTAAATCACTTTTTGAAATCGCTATAATTCGCTCTTTATCAAGCATCTCTGGATTATACCGTCTTAATTCATCTAATAAAATATCGTATTGCTTTTTGATATCTGGAGCATCAGCAGGAATTAAAAATAGTAACACAGAATTACGCTCAATATGCCTTAAAAAATAATAACCAAGACCCTTCCCTTCGGCTGCGCCTTCAATTATACCAGGGATATCTGCCATAACAAAAGTTTGAAAATCACGATACTTCACAATTCCTAAATTAGGTTTCAGGGTTGTAAATTCGTAGTCGGCTATTTTTGGTTTTGCAGAAGTAATTACTGATAACAACGTAGATTTTCCGGCATTAGGGAATCCTACCAACCCAACATCTGCTAGTAGTTTTAGTTCTAATGTAATATACTTTTCTTCTAAAGGCATCCCAGGCTGAGCATATCTAGGCGTTTGATTTGTTGAAGATTTAAAATGCCAATTTCCTAAACCACCTTTACCTCCTTTTGCAATTATTTTCTCTTCACCGTCTTCGGTTATTTCCATGAGTATCTCATTGGTCTCTGTATCTCTAACCACGGTTCCTAATGGAACATCTAAATAAAAATCTTCACCATCTGCACCAGTGCTTCTGCCTTTGCTTCCATCTCCACCATGGCCTGCTCTAGTATGTCTTGCATATTTTAAATGAAGAAGTGTCCATAGATTAGAATTACCTTTTAAGATAATATGGCCACCTCGCCCACCGTCTCCACCGTCTGGACCTCCTTTAGTTATATATTTTTCGCGATGTAAATGCACAGAGCCTTTACCCCCGTTGCCAGAACAAACATACATTTTTACGTAGTCAACAAAATTTCCTTCAGTCATTGTATTGTTTATTTGCCATCCCCCGAAGGTGGTATTTTTTTTTAATGTTATGTTGTTATTATTAAGACCTTTCGTTTTGCTTCACAAGGTGCTTTCTTTTAATGAAAAAGTGTTTTCACCTCAATCAATACTCAAGGTAACATAAATGATAATCTAAAGTTTATCTATAACTCCACTCAGTCGTACTGTAATATCTTCAATACTACCAACACCATCAACACCAAAATATTTATTTTGCGCAGAATAATACTCTTTTAGTATAGCTGTTTTAGAATAATATTCTTTAATTCTATTTCTTATAATAGATTCATCTGCATCATCTGCTCTTCCACTAGATTTACCTCTTTCAAGTAAACGCTTTACTAAAATTTCATCATCAACTTCAAGAGCAATCATAGCATTTATTAGAGAATCTTTACTGTCCATTAAAGTATCTAAAGCATCTGCTTGTGCATTAGTTCTAGGAAATCCATCAAAAATAAACCCATTTGCATCAGCGTTTTTTTCAACTTCGGCATTTAACATATCTATAGTCACCTGATCTGGAACTAACTCGCCTTTATCCATGTAAGATTTGGCTAACATTCCTAAGGCTGTTTCATTTTTGATATTATATCTAAAAACATCGCCAGTTGAAATATGAATTAAGTTATATTTTTCTTTTAAAAAATTTGCTTGCGTTCCTTTTCCTGCTCCTGGAGGGCCAAATAGCACTAAATTTGTCATGTGTTGCGTTTCTTTTATTTGATAAATCTCTGGTAAATCTCTTCCTAAATTATCGTAGTCTAATCCGTAGCCTACTATAAATTTATTAGGAATTTCTATACCAACGTAATGTAGTTTAAAGTCTTTTTTATATGCATCAGGCTTATAAAACAAGGTTGCAATCTTTAAAGATTTAACCTTTTCATTTTTAAAAATGCGGTGTACCTCTGCAAGTGTTTTACCTGTATCAATAATATCTTCAAGAATAACAACGGTTCTTCCAGTTAAATCCTGGGTTAAACCTATTAAACGTTGAATGTCTTCAGAAGATTTAACACCTTCATAAGATGCTAATTTTATAAAGGTAACTTCGCAAGGCTTAGGATATTTTTTTACAAAATCACTAACTACCATAAACGACCCGTTCAAAATCCCTACAAAAACAGGAACTTCATCTCCCAAGTCGTTAGATATTTCAGCTACCATTTTATCAATAGCTTTATCAATTTCTTTTGCCGAAATAAAAGGTTTAAAATATTTGTCGTGAAGCTTTATCACCAGCTTAATGTTTTAAAAGATGCAAAGATAATCAATAGATTAACGAATACCGATTTTTTGATTTACGATTTCTAAAGTAATTTGATATTAAAATGTATTTTTGCCATAACATAAATTAGTTTCAGTTAAACAGGTCTTTATGAACTATTTTTCTTCAAATTTTAAACTTGGAATTCTTGGCGGTGGACAACTTGGGAAAATGTTACTCTACAATACTAGAAAATTTGATATTTACACATGTGTTTTAGAAGCTAATCCCGAAGCTCCTTGCAAAACTGCTTGCGATGAATTTCATGTTGGTGACTTAATGGATTATGATGCGGTTTATAATTTTGGAAAACAAGTTGATGTTTTAACTTTTGAGATTGAAAATGTAAACGTAGATGCATTAGAAGCTCTTGAGAAAAAAGGTATAAAAGTTTACCCTTCCTCCAAAAATTTACGAACTATTCAAAACAAAGGAGCTCAAAAATTATTTTACAGAGATCATGATATCCCAACTTCAGATTTCACAAGATTCGCTTACCTTTCAGAAATTGAAGACACTATTGATAATGGTGGACTAGAGTTTCCATTTGTTTGGAAAGCCGCACAGTTTGGTTATGATGGTAATGGCGTAAAACTTGTTAGACAACTTTCTGATCTTGAAGGTTTACCAAAAGGCGAATGTATAGCAGAAGATTTAATTAATTTTAAAAACGAATTAGCTGTAATTGTTGCTAGAAATGAAGCAGGTGACATAAAAACCTATCCCGTTGTAGAAATGGAATTTCACCCTGAAGCAAATCAAGTTGAGTATGTTATTTGTCCAGCTAGAATTGATAAGAAAATTGCTGAAAAAGCACAGAGCGTAGCATTAAAAGTTTCAGAATCATTTAACCATGTAGGGTTATTAGCTGTTGAAATGTTTCAAACTAATGACGATGAAATTCTAGTTAATGAAGTAGCTCCTAGGCCTCATAATTCTGGACATCAAACTATTGAAGCGAGTTACACATCACAATTTGAACAACATATTAGAGCCATTTTAAACTTACCTTTAGGAAGAACAGATAATAAAGTTGGCGGAGTGATGGTAAATTTAGTTGGAGCCGAAGGATATAATGGTAATGTCGTTTATCAAAATATTGAGACCATAATGAATATGGAAGGTGTAACACCTCATATTTATGGGAAAAAACAAACCAGACCTTTCCGAAAAATGGGTCATGTAACCATTGTAAATGAAGATTTGAATGAAGCAAGACGTGTTGCAGAAGAAGTCAAAAAAGTGATTAAAGTAATAAGTGATTAAATCACAAAAAACATATACCAAACTCCAATTCTTATAACATGAAAGTTGAAATTAAATTTGGTTTTTGGAATTTTAAATTTGGAATTTTATGAACAAAGTAGGCGTTATTATGGGGAGTAAAAGTGATCTTCCTGTTATGCAAGATGCAATAGACATCTTAAAAGGATTTGATATTGAGGTAGAAGTAGATATTGTTTCTGCACACCGTACACCAGAAAAACTATTCGATTATGGTAAGTATGCTCACACAAGAGGCTTTTCGGTTATTATTGCAGGTGCTGGAGGTGCTGCACATTTACCAGGTATGATTGCCGCTTTATCTCCATTACCAGTAATTGGTGTTCCTGTTAAGAGCAGTAACTCCATAGATGGATGGGATTCTATCTTGTCTATTTTACAAATGCCTGGGGGAGTTCCTGTAGCCACTGTAGCACTTAATGGTGCAAAAAATGCTGGAATTCTTGGAGCTCAAATAATTGGATCTAACGATTCGTGTGTGCTTGACAAAGTTATTGCTTATAAAGAAGGGCTAAAAATAAAAGTAAACGAATCTGCAAAAGACCTTTAAACAAAAAAAACCTCGAATAAATTCGAGGTTTCTTAGCTATTAACAATAATTCCTAGAGTTAGTCACTCCTATAATTATCGCGGCAAATATAAAAAAATTATGTTATGCACGCATAACATAATTAAATTTTAACATTTTTTCTTACCAATGACAAAAAATCCATTATTAGACTCCTACAATACGCCTTATAGTACAGCGCCTTTTTCAAAAATTAATACTATCCATTTTATACCTGGTTTTAAACAAGCCATAGTAAAGGCTAAAGGTGAGATTGATGACATAGTAAACAATCCAGAAGTTCCAACGTTTCAAAATACCATCGAAGCCCTTGATTTTTCTGGAGAAGAATTAGATAGAATATCTAGTATTTTCTTCAACTTAAATTCTGCTGAAACTAATGAAGATATTCAAAAGATAGCACAAGAAGTTTCGCCGCTACTTTCTGAATTTAGTAATGATATTACCTTGAACGAGGCACTTTTTAAACGTGTTAAGACTGTTTACAATGCTAAAGCTGAACTAGATTTAACCACAGAGCAAACCACTTTATTAAATAAAAAATATAAAAGTTTCTCAAGGAATGGTGCTAATTTAGCTGAAGATAAAAAAGAACAACTTCGTGAGATTGACAAAACATTAAGTCAATTAAAATTAAAATTCGGAGAAAATGTTTTAGCGGAAACCAATAAATTCGAAATGCTAATTACTGATGAAGAAGATTTAGCTGGATTACCAGATGGCGCTAAAGAAGCTGCAAAACAATTGGCGGAATCGAAAGTTAAAGAAGGTTGGTTATTCACTTTAGATTACCCAAGTTATATTCCTTTTATAACCTATGCTGACAATCGGGAGTTGAGAAAAAAACTATCTCTTGCTGCTGGATCAAAAGCCTTTAAAGGGGATGATTTAGACAACCAAAATAATGTGCTTCAAATTGTAAAACTAAGACATGAACGTGCAAACTTACTAGGTTATAAAACTCATGCGCATTTTGTTTTAGAGGAACGTATGGCAGAAACGCCTGAAACGGTTCTTAAGTTTTCAAATGAATTATTAGAAAAAGCGAAACCTGCTGCAGAACGTGAGTTTAAAACCCTGGAGAACTTTGCTAAAGAATTAGATAATATTGACAGATTAGAAAAATGGGATGGAGCTTATTATTCTGAAAAATTAAAACAGAAATTATTCAGTTTGGATGATGAAAAGCTGAAACCCTATTTCAAATTAGAAAATGTTATTAATGGGGCGTTTACAATAGCTAATAAATTATTCGATTTAAATTTTGAAGAAATTGATAGCATTGATAAATACCATGAAGATGTTTTAACCTATAAAGTTACAGACAACAATGGTGATTTAATATCTATTTTTTATGCTGATTTTTTCCCAAGAGCAGGAAAACGTAATGGCGCGTGGATGACCGTTTACAAACCACAATACATTAAAAACAGCGAAAACAGCAGACCACATATTTCTATAGTTTGCAACTTCACGAAACCTACGAAAACAAAACCTTCATTATTAACGTTTAACGAAGTTACTACGTTGTTTCATGAATTTGGTCATGCATTGCATGGTATGTTAGCCAATACCACCTACCCTAGTTTATCTGGAACAAGTGTATTTTGGGATTTTGTAGAATTACCTAGTCAGGTAATGGAAAATTGGTGTTATGAAAAAGAAGCTCTAGAGTTGTTTGCAACACATTATGAAACTGGTGAAGTCATTCCGATGGATTTGGTTGAAAAAATAAAAGACTCTGCAACCTTTCATGAAGGCATGCAAACCCTAAGACAATTAAGTTTTGGGTTATTAGATATGAGCTGGCATGCTGGTGAGTCGCCAGAGACAATAAAAGATGTTAAAACCCATGAAAGCAAAGCTTTTGAAAACACAAAACTTTATCCTGATGTCTCTGAAAATTGTATGAGTACCGCCTTTTCACATATTTTTCAAGGAGGTTATTCTTCTGGTTATTATAGTTATAAATGGGCCGAAGTTTTAGATGCTGATGCTTTTGAATACTTTAAAGAAGAAGGCATTTTTAATAAAACCGTTGCTGATAAATTTAAAGATAACGTGTTAAGTAAAGGCGGCACTGAAAATCCAATGACACTTTACAAACGTTTTAGAGGACAAGAACCTAAACCTGAGGCTTTGTTGAAACGGGCGGGGTTATTGAAATAAGTTTCTGTATTTTGAAAAACGAGGGGGTCTAATTAAGCTCAATGTCAATCCATTAGACATGTTGAGCATTTGCATTTACAAATCGAATAGGATTTTAAAAATTCACCCCTGAGACATTGGTGTAAAGAAGAACTCTTCTCTTACTATTTTACCGCCTTCAACTTTATAAAGACAAACTTCTTCCATTGATGTTCTTGGAGCTCCTTTAAAGGTTACGTCCATTTTCATCGTACATGCAAAAAAATTATCTGCAACAATGGGATCAGATATTACAGAACCGTGAATTTCCTCAGTCATCTCTTGAAATTGTTGCCCTTTAGCAATAACCGCTTCTAATCCTTCACAAATTTTTACTGGAGCTCCATCTGGCTCTACACTTACAATGTTTGGCGCATATAACTCTTGTATAGCTTCGGCATACTGACCTTGTCTGCAATAACTTACTAATTTGTCTGCTACTTCTTGTGTTGTCATAATTTTTATTTTAAGTTTTAAAATTGTTTAATTTTTTCAATGATTAAAAAATGAATTTATGCTTCATCTTTCATTTTCACCCATGCTAATATTATTGCTTCAAGATCTTCTTTTCTATCTTCTATGTTCTTCATATCTTTAAACTTGGCAGTTCTTGCTTCTTTACCATCGCCCTCCAAGATACCATTAGAGTTTTCGATTAAAGCACCTTTATGAAACATCAAGCTCACATGCTTTTTCGCATTCATAAAAAATGAGGCAATATTACCTTTATACATAAATGTAGGGCTACTCCGTTTTATAGTTTCTTCAATATTTGGATGTGTATTTAAAATAATCTCTCTCACCCGCTCTATTTCTTGAGTTAAAGGATGTGCTTTCTTTTTTAAATAGCCTTCTACTAAATCATTTTTATTCATAAGCACTCTCATTTAATTAATGCCGCATTCAAAAACTCATTTAAAGGTCTTATGGCTTCAAAATGGGCTTTAATAACAGTTATCAACTTTGGAGAATCATAATATGCTGAAAGTGGCAGTTCTGTCATAGCATAAAATTGTTTCTTATAAATATGTTCCGTTTTACTCGCTAATGCTTCAAAGGACTTATCTATGCGTTTAGCAGTTTCACCCTTCAACTCTTTTAATTTATCTATAAAATTTTTAGAATTTATTATTTCCAAAAAATCCTCAGTATTCTTAGTAATATGAGATCTTACCATTTTTAGTTCTGGTGGTTTCACCATAAAAAGCCCTCCTCCTACATGAATAGTATCTGCAGTAATACCCAAATAATAACCTGGTAGCATCGATTTTTTTCCATTAGGCGAAAAACCTGCTTTTAATATTATATGGTATGGTGTTTTATCCTTTGAAAAACGGATATCTCTGTTTATTCTAAATATGGCTTTCTTTTCATCTTGCAAAATTCTGGAATCCCAATTTCTCAGTTCTGGAATTAATTCTGAAAGCAAATTCAGAAAAGGCAGTTTCGCATCAGTTTCATAACGCTTTTTATTGGCATGAAACCATGCTTTAGTATTACTTTCCTTTAATTCATTAAAAAAATCTGTGTATGCTTTTGTTATCATATTATGATTGAATTAATTGTAAAGCCTTTTCTGCCAAATTATACCATGACTGCTTGTAAGAATAGTCAAGTTGAAACCAACCAGATAAAGGTTTTTTACTTTTAAAAGGACTAAATACTTCTAAAGGAAGTGTATCACTTTCAGGATTGAAATCTTTACCCAATTTAAAAACCATTTTTTCTTTAGTTGAAAAAAAAGCAAAAACTTTTCCTTTATAGTGAATAGCTTCAGAACTCATCATTTTACCTACTGTAATAACTTCACTTTGTGAGCAAAAAATGGTTCTGATGTCTTCAAAATACAATTTAGCATCCATACCCTTTGTAAATCATCTATTCAAATTTATTAAAATACTAAACCAATCAGCATGGTCAAAAATGACACTTTAAGGTGTTGTTTTCGACAAATAATAATAGTATTTTAGTCTGCAAAAATCATAAAGATGAAACATGTAAGCATTCTAGTACCAAAAGCTAACGCCATTTTGAGTAGTATTGTTGGACCATACAAAATATTTAGCAGTGTAAATCATTTCTTTTTGCAATCTGGTAAAAGTGATGCACCCCTTTTTGATATAAACTTAGTAGGTATTGATGAAAAAACGGTCTTGTATGATGGTGCTTTTTCAATACACTGTACGGCAACAATAGAGCAGATAGAGAAAACAGATTTAATTATTATTCCAGCAGTGCTACCTCAATTTGTACTTCAAGAATTAGAAGTAAATTATGATTTTGTTGCATGGATAAAAAAACAGCGATTATTACATAATGCAGAAATTGCGAGCCTTTGCATGGGTGCATTTTTACTAGCCGAAACAGGTTTGGTAAACCATAAACAATGCACAACACATTGGGCGGGTATTGAACTGTTTAAACAGCGTTATCCACAAATTAATATAAAGCCTGAAAAAATTATTACCGATGAAGAAGGAATTTATTCAAGTGGAGGCGCATATTCTTTCTTAAACCTTATGGTTCATCTGGTTCAAAAATATTGTGGTAAGGAGGTTGCCATTTATGTATCTAAAATGTTTGAAATAGAAATAGATAGAGACAACCAAAATCAGTTTGCTATTTTTAAAAGTCAAAAAGAACATTCTGACACATCGATAAAAAAGGCACAAACTTATATTGAGGCACACATCTCAGATAAAATATCAATTGAAGAACTTTCGAAAAAACTCGCAATAAGTTCTAGAAATTTTATTCGTCGTTTTAAAAAGGCTACAGGTAATACTCCTTTAGAATATATTCAGCGTGTAAAAATAGAAACTGCCAAACAAGAATTAGAATCATCTCAAAAAACAATAAACGAAATAATGTTTGCAATTGGGTATTCTGACACCAAAGCCTTTAGAGGTTTGTTTAAGCGATACACTGGCTTAACTCCAGTAGCTTATAAACAAAAATATAACAGAGAATTGGTTAGCTATTAAAACATATGAATTAATTAATAATTCTAAAAAAATAAACTTTCAGTAATTATTGAAAGTTTAGAAATTATTTATATCTTTGTGTCATGGAATATCAAGAAGCAAAAGAAAAATTTATTAATACTTGGGGAAGTTTGGGGACGTTATGGGGTATCAATAAAGCGATGGCGCAGATACAGTCTTTACTTTTTATTTCAACAAAACCATTATCTATGGAAGAGATTATGGAGGAATTGAAAATTTCTAGAGGCAACACAAGTATGAATTTGCGTCAGTTAATGGATTGGGGAATTGTTACCAAAGAAATTATTCGAGGTGAACGCAAAGAGTTTTTTACTACTGAAAAAGATGTTCAAGAATTGGCTCGAATAGTAGCAAAAGAACGTAGCCGAAGAGAAATAAAACCTGTTATTAAAGTTCTAGAAGACGTCTCCTCTATTAAAGATGATGGTACAGCAAAAACAAAAGAATTGATAAAGCAAACCAAAGCTTTAAAAGACCTAACAGACGATTTGGATACTTTAATGAATAAGCTCGTCAACCAAAAACAAAATTGGCTAACAAAGTCGGTTTTTAAGTTGATGAAGTAGAATACTATTTTTTTAAACATAACTTTCAATATTTTCTGAAAGTTTAATAACTATGTATAATGAAAAATACACTAAACATTTTTATAGCTCTTATATGGCTCATTAATGGATTGTTTTGTAAAGTTTTAAATCTTATTCCTAGACATCGAGAAATAGTTTCAGAAATAACAAACTCTAAATATTCTAAAGAAATAACAATAATGATTGGAGTTCTAGAAATACTCATGTTCTTTTGGATTATATGCAAAATACACCCAAAACTAAATGCCTCAATTCAAATAGGAATTATTGCTCTAATGAACATTATAGAATTCATAATGGTCCCACATTTATTATTGTGGGGACGATTAAATAGTGTTTTTGCACTACTGCTAATTCTTATTATCTATTTAACAAATTATCATTTAAATAACCCCTTCAAAACTAAACACCATGCTTTCAACTCTTAAAAATCATCCATTTGCGGTAGAAGCATTTTTTGAAAACTCAACAGTTTTAACTTTTGCCGTACCAAAAGAAGAACTAGAATCTTTAATTCCTGAATGTTTAGAACTAGATACATTCAATAATAAGTGGGCTTTTATTGCTGTTGCTATGGTTCAAACTAAAAACCTTAAACCAAAAGGAGCTCCTTCTTTTTTAGGGAATGACTTCTTCCTAATTGGCTACCGCATTTTTGTTCGTTATAAGACAAGTACTGGAAAACGCTTAAGAGGTTTATACATTTTAAAGTCGGAGACAGATAAAAAAAGAATGGCTTTTATTGGAAACATATTTACGCATTACAACTATACATCAACTGATATAAATATTGATGGAGAAGAGATGAGTTCCATAAAATCAAATTTCAAAATTAAATTGAATTCTAAAAAGGACATTATTGTCCTACCTAGTAAATCTCCATTTTCAAATTGGAAAGAAGCTAGGAGATACGCAGGACCATTACCGTTTACATTTACTTACAATAAAGACACAAAAGAAGTTTTAATTATTGAAGGTGTAAGGCGAAATTGGAAACCAAACCCAATACATGTTGAGCATTACAACATTGAGTTTTTAAATGAATTAAAATTGAATCACATGGTTCTAGCAAATGCTTTTAAAATTAATAACATTCCGTATTACTGGAAAAAAGGTAGAATAGACTTATGGAACTAAAAAGAAAACCATTTCAAGGCGTATTAAATATCTTGAGTTTTAACCGTCATTTTTACGTGATAGGATTAAGTATGATTGTATTGCTCTTATTGAGCAGGCTATTAATTGACTGGAATATTATATTGTTTTGGACAATAGTCATTTCTTTTTTATATGGCTTAATTATGCCTTTGATTGTATCTGCATATGTTTATGATTTTTCGGGGTATTATAACTTTAAATGGTTAAAGGATTTGAACATCTTAAATTCCAATAATAAACACATCGTTAATATTAATGCAGGATTTGATGAAACAAGTTTTATTTTAAAGAGTAAGTTTCCAAATACCAACTTACAGGTTTTTGACTTTTATAATCCTGAAAAGCACACAGAAGCTGCCATTGTTAGAGCCAGAAAAGTTAGTTTACTATATCCTGATACCAAACAAATGACAACTAGTGCCATTTCTTTAAAAGATAAATCGGTTGATATGGTTTTTCTTTTGTCTGCAGCTCATGAAATTAGGTCAAACAAAGAAAAAATATCATTTTTAAAAGAGTGTAAACGCATCTGTAAACCAAATGCACAAGTGATTTTAGTTGAACATTTAAGAGATATCCCTAACTTTTTTGCTTTTTCAATTGGTTTTACACACTTTTTCTCAAAGAAAACATGGATAAACGCATTTAAAAGTGCTGGGTTTAACTCATATACTGAAACTAAATTCACGCCTTTCATGTCTATTTTCAAATTCAATTAAACCAATAAACTATGACTATTCATTTACAAATAATTGGTTATTTACTCATTGCATTAGCCATAATTCATATCGCTTTTCCGAAATATTTTAGTTGGAAAACAGACCTTGAACTCATGAGTTTAATAAACAAACAACTGTTTATAGTACACACATTTTTTATAGCACTTACTGTTGCTTTAATGGGTTTACTTTGTGTCATTTCATTTAAAGAACTTACAACAACGCATCTTGGTAAGACCTTATGCTTAGGTCTTGCAATATTCTGGGGGATACGTTTAATCTTTCAACTTTTTGTGTACTCACCAAAATTATGGAAAGGTAAAAGATTTGAAACTTTTGCTCATATTTTTTTTACCTTACTTTGGATATATATAACTGTTATATTTTTATACATTTATTACAAATAAAATCGATTATTAGTAATTCATTTTTTTACCTTATTTTTGGTTTTCAAAAAACATTTGCCTTAAATGCCAAAACACGAAATAAATCCTAATAAATGGATTGATTTATATTCCGATTATCTATTCAACTATACTATTTCCAGAGTTAGTGATAGAGAAATCGCTCAAGATTTAGTTCAAGACACTTTTTTGGCAGGTTTAAAATCGATGAAAAACTTTAAAGGTGAGGCTAGTGAACGTACTTGGCTTATTTCGATTTTAAAACGAAAAATTATTGACCATTACCGTAAAATAAATTCTAAAAAAGGAAAAGCAGAAGTTAGAATAACCTATAATGGAGACTCAGAATCTGAAGGAGATTGGTTAGAAGAACGAGTTGCAGACCCATTCGACAAAAATGCTGAGGATAAATTGCAAAATAGTGAGCTAGCAGATGCTATTCACAACTGCTTAAGCAAGCTTCCACAAAAACAAGCAGACGTTTTTAAGATGAAAACAATTTTAGGTCATGAAACCGAAGTTATTTGTAATGAATTAAATATTACGGCGTCTAACCTTTGGGTAATTATTCATAGAGCGCGAACTGCTATGGCAAGTTGTTTAAAAGAAAATTGGTTTTAAAATGAGTAGTAAACTAAAAATTACAATACCATGCGACGAAGCTAATCATGTTTGTGATAAAACACAATACAAGGAGGCTACCTTATGGGAAAAAATAAAACTAAATATACATTTACTTTATTGTAGAGCGTGTAGAGAATACACTACTAACAACGCTAAACTAACCAAAAAAATTAAAGAATCTAAAGTAGACTGTCTGGATAAAAAGTGTAAAGAATCCATGAAAAAAGAGTTAGACCAAGCCATCAACGAGCAATCTGCTTAAGGCATTAATAACAATAAAACAAGCCACAAAATAGGCAATCCTTCTACCCAAAAAGAACTATAATATTTCCTTTGATTAATTTTAGAAAAGTACAAGAACAATCCTGTTATTGCTGACATAAAAACTAAAATTAAAATTCTTTGCACTGTTAATTCATCTTTAAAAAATTCCAACAGCACAAATAGCATTAATAATAGTAGTCCCAGATACCTTGTACGATTGACCCCCATTTTCTGAGGGATGGTAGCCAAAGTTAAACTATCATATTTCAAATCTCTAATTTCAAACGGTAACATTAAAACCAAAACAAATATAAAGCGTTGTAACCCTATAATCATAACATCAGTACTTATACCATAACTTTCATTAATCACTGGAATAAATACAGTTACGCCAACCCATACTAAACCAATTATATAAATTTTTAATCCCCCAATGTGTCGTAAACTTTGTTTCGACAAAAGAGGAATAGCATACAAAAGAGTTAAAACAGCAAAAACACCAATACAAACTAGTGTTTCTGCTTTTAATAGAAGGCCATAATAGCACATTAATAAAAAACAAATTACTGACAATAATTGAATGCATTTTAACCAATTTGCAAGCTGTCTATGATGAAATTTTGCAATACCAAAATACTTCACAAAATTATAGCCTGTAATCGAAGCATAAAAAACAAAATATAATACAGGTTCATTATACTCTAAACCTAATTCTAATAGGGTAATCCATGTTAACGAAAAAACTGCTAATGCTACATGAATACTACTATTTATATAAAAATTAAAAAGCTGTTTTATTAACTTCATTTAGCAAATGTAACTATCCCTTTTTTATTAGTGTTGATAACGTTCGTGAATAGTTAAAAACTTTCCGTTTTACGCAAAATAATGCACTAAATATTGCGTATTTTTGCGAATTATTTAATCAATTTTATTGTAATGAATACAAACGCCTTTGCATTGCGTCACATTGGTCCTAGAGAAGAAGACCAAAACCTAATGTTAAAAACCCTTGGTTTAGACTCTTTAGATCAGCTTTTATATGAAACTATTCCCGATGATATTCGTCTAAAGGATGACTTAAATTTAGATGAACCAATGACAGAACATGAGTATCTATTACATATTCATGAGTTATCAAAAACAAATAAAGCACGTAAAACATATATTGGATTAGGCTATCACCCTACGGTTCTGCCAGCTGTTATTCAAAGGAATATTCTAGAAAATCCAGGATGGTATACTGCTTACACGCCATATCAAGCTGAAATTGCACAAGGAAGATTAGAAGCCTTATTAAATTTTCAAACCATGGTTATTAATTTAACAGGAATGGAAATTGCTAACGCATCTCTTCTAGATGAAAGCACAGCTGCTGCAGAAGCTATGAGTTTGTTATTTGCTGTTAGAGAACGAGACCAGAAAAAAGCAGGTGTTAACAAATTTTTTGTTTCAGAAAACATTTTACCTCAAACTTTATCACTTCTAGAGACTAGAGCAAATCCAATAGGAATTGAATTAATTATTGGAAATGAAAATGATTTTAATTACTCATCAGAATTCTTTGGAGCTATATTACAATATCCAGGAAAAGATGGTCAAGTAACAGATATAAAAACGTTTATTAGTAAAGCCAATGAAGCTCAAATTAAAGTAGCAGTTGCAGCCGATATTTTAAGTTTAGTGAAACTCGAAGCACCGGGTAAATTTGGAGCCGATGTCGTAGTTGGCACAACTCAACGATTTGGGATTCCAATGGGATATGGTGGCCCACATGCTGCATATTTTGCTACTAAAGAAGCATACAAACGTGATTTGCCAGGACGTATTATTGGTGTAACAAAGGATGCTAATGGAAATAGAGCGCTACGTATGGCATTACAAACACGAGAGCAACATATAAAACGTGCCAAAGCGACCTCTAACATTTGTACAGCACAAGTTTTATTAGCCGTTATGGCGAGTATGTATGGAGTTTATCATGGCTCTAATGGATTGAAGTTTATAGCAAATGATGTTCATAACAAAGCAGCATCTTTAGCTCAAGCTTTAGAAAAATTAGGTTATAAGCAAATTAATACTTCTTATTTTGATACACTACAAATAAAAACAAAGGCAAAAAAAATAAAAAAAGTGGCATCTGAAAAAAAGGTGAATCTATTTTACCCAAATTCAGATACTGTAACTATTTCTATAAATGAAACAACAACTTTACGCGATATTAATTACTTGATTTTAATTTTCGCTGAAGCCGCCAATAAAGAAACCATTGTTATTTCATCTATTGAAAAAGCAAATAACATTTCGGAAAACGTTCAAAGAAAATCAGATTTTTTAACAGATGCTGTATTTAACACCTACCATTCAGAAACCGAATTAATGCGTTATATAAAATCTTTAGAACGTAAAGATCTAGCCTTAAATCATTCTATGATCTCTTTAGGCTCTTGCACTATGAAGCTAAATGCTGCTTCAGAAATGCTACCCTTAAGTTGGTTTAAATGGGGGAATATTCATCCATTTGCACCATTAAAACAAGCAAAGGGTTATTTAACTGTTTTAAAAGAACTAGAAGATCAATTAACAGAAATAACTGGTTTCGCCGCTACTTCATTGCAACCAAATTCTGGTGCACAAGGTGAGTTTGCTGGACTTATGGTTATTAAAGCCTATCATGAATCTAGAGGTGATGGTCATAGAAATGTTTGCCTAATTCCATCGTCTGCTCATGGGACTAACCCTGCAAGTGCTGTTATGGCGGGCATGAAAGTTGTAGTTACAAAATCCACGGAAGAAGGCAACATAGACGTTAATGATTTAAGAGAGAAAGCAGAATTACATAAAGATAATCTTGCTGCATTAATGGTGACCTATCCATCAACCCACGGTGTTTATGAATCGGCAATAAAAGAAATCACACAAATAATTCATGACAATGGTGGTCAGGTTTATATGGATGGAGCTAATATGAATGCTCAAGTGGGGTTAACGAACCCTGGAAGTATTGGGGCTGATGTTTGCCACTTAAATCTACACAAAACATTTGCCATTCCTCATGGAGGTGGTGGTCCAGGTGTAGGCCCTATATGTGTTGCTAAACAATTAGTTCCTTTTTTACCTGGAAACCCATTAGTGAAAACTGGTGGATCTAAAGCTATTTCAGCTATTTCGGCCGCTCCTTTTGGTTCGGCACTTGCCTGCTTAATTTCCTATGGCTATATAAAAATGCTTGGCGCAAAAGGATTAACAGAATCTACTAAAATTGCCATTTTGAACGCCAATTACATTAAGCACCGTTTACAAGGCAGCTTTAACACCTTGTATTCTGGTGAACAAGGCAGAGCAGCACACGAAATGATTATTGATTGTCGTCCTTTTAAAACACATGGTATTGAAGTTACAGATATTGCTAAGCGTTTAATGGATTACGGTTTTCATGCACCTACAGTTTCTTTTCCTGTAGCAGGAACCATGATGATTGAACCTACCGAAAGTGAAAGTAAAGCTGAAATAGATCGCTTCTGTGATGCTATGATTTCAATTAAAAAAGAGATTGACAACACATCTAAAGATGATTTGAATAATGTTTTAAAAAATGCACCTCATACTTTAAATATGATAACTGCAGATGAATGGTATTTCCCATACTCCCGTGAAGAAGCAGCATTTCCATTAGACTACGTTAGAGATAATAAATTTTGGCCAAGTGTAAGGCGTGTTGATGATGCTTATGGAGATAGAAATTTAATTTGCTCATGTACACCTATAGAGGCTTACGCAGAAGCATAAATAAAGGTTTGAACATCGTAAATTAAACGCAAATTACTTGAGCCTTAAATTAAAAGAAATTATATTGCTTGTATTATATTAATTAATGGCAATTTTCGATTTATGAATATTAAAATAACAGGGACTGGAAGTTATATTCCTGCTAATGTTGAGAAAAATGAAGACTTCTACAATCACGAATTTTTAAATAGTGATGGTTCTAGTATAAATGCTCCTAACGAAATTATTGTAAAAAAGTTTAAAGCTATTACTGGTATTGACGAAAGGCGTTATGCCAAGAATCATTTAAACACCTCAGACATTGCTTCTTTTGCTGCTGAAAAAGCAATTGAAAACGCTAAAATAGACCGCGAAGATTTAGATTATATAATTGTTGCCCATAATTATGGAGATGTTAGGCATGATAGTAACCAAAGCGATACGGTGCCTAGTATTGCCTCAAGAGTAAAACACCTTTTGCGCATTAAAAACCCAAAATGTGTAGGTTACGATTTACTTTTTGGATGCCCAGGTTGGGTTGAAGGCTTAATACAAGCTAATGCATTTATAAAATCTGGAATTGCAAAAAAATGCCTCGTAATTGGTGCCGAAACACTTTCTAGAGTTATCGATCCGCACGACAGAGACTCTATGATTTATAGTGATGGCGCAGGTGCTGCTGTATTAGAATCTACAAGTGACGAAGGCGGTATAATTACTCACAACTCAGCTACTTTTGCATTAGATGAAGCTCATTTTATATACTTTGGAGAAACCAACAATCAAGAAATAAATGATAGTTGTAGGTACATAAAAATGTATGGCCGTAAAATTTATGAGTTTGCGCTTACCAATGTGCCTTTAGCAATGAAATCTTGCCTTGACGAAAGTGGAATTGATATTTCTGAAGTTAAAAAAATATTAATCCATCAAGCAAATGAGAAAATGGATGAGGCTATTGTAAAGCGTTTTTATGAATTGTACGACAAAGAAATGCCTAATGGTATTATGCCTATGTCTATTGGTAAACTAGGGAATTCTAGTGTTGCAACAATACCTACTTTGTATGATATGATTTTAAATAATTCTATGGAAAATCAAGAAATAAGTAAAGGCGACATCATTATTTTTGCAAGTGTAGGAGCTGGGATGAATATTAATGCTATTGTTTATAAGCAATAACATATTTATTAATTATTTGAGATTTCCGTCCCAATAACTGTCTGGATTACGGAAATAAAAAACAGAATGATTTAATGTACGAAAAAAGCTTTCCTAACAAACGCTTTAAGCATACCATTCAATTTTTAGAAAAGCATATTTCAAATACCCAAACTATTTTAGATTTGGGTATTGTAAATCCGTTCAGTAAAATCATGCAAGATCATGGTTATAAAGTTGAAAACACAAATGGGGAAGATTTAGATGAAGACACCTCAACAATATTAAATTCTAAGGCTGAAGTTGTAACAGCTTTCGAAATATTTGAGCATCTATTATCTCCATATACGGTTTTAAAATCTATTCAAGCGGATAAATTAGTAGCTAGTATTCCACTAAAATTATGGTTCTCATCGGCATACAGGAGTAAGACAGATATGCTAGATCGTCATTATCATGAATTTGAAGACTGGCAATTCGATTGGTTATTGGAAAAAGCTGGATGGAAAATTATAGATAGACAAAAATGGACCAACCCAACTAAAAAAATTGGTATTCGCCCAATTTTAAGATGGTTTACACCTCGATATTACATTATTTATGCTGAAAGAGTTTAACTTTATATTTTAATATTAAACCCTTTGGATTTTTACATCATCATTCCTGCACATAACGAAGAGAGTTCTATTGGACTCACGTTAGACTCGCTAACAAATCAGACACTTTTACCTAAGCGGGTAGTTGTTGTTAATGATAACTCGACTGATAATACACAAGACATTGTAGAAGCCTATGTTGAAAAGTACAGCTGGATTTCATTAATAAACAATATATCATCTAACCAACATTTACCAGGTACAAAAATCATCAATGCTTTTTACAAAGGGTACGATTCATTGGATAATAATTATGATGTAATTTGTAAATATGATGCCGATTTAATTTTTCCTAATAATTATTTAGAACAACTTTCTTTTCATTTTAATAATGATAAAGAATTAGGTATGGCATCTGGGTTCTGCTATATTGAGAAGAATAGCGATTGGGTATTAGAAAATTTAACACGTAAAGATCATATTCGAGGTGCTTTAAAAGCATATAGGAAAGCATGTTTTCTCGAAATAGGAAAATTAAAACCATCTATGGGTTGGGATACCGTAGATGAATTATTAGTTAAATATTATAAATGGCATATTTTAACCGATGAATCCCTTCATGTAAAACATTTAAAACCAACAGGGATAAGCTATAATAAAGCTTCTAAATATTTACAAGGAGAAGCGATGTACAAAATGCGCTATGGTTTTATTATCACCTTACTATCTGCTTTAAAATTAGCCTATAAAAAAGGTAGCTTTCACCTTTTTATAGATTATATGGCAGGTTACTTTAAAGCAAAAAGAGAAAAAATAAAATTCTTGGTTTCTGAAGACGAAGGTAAGTTTATACGAAATTTACGTTGGAAAGGGATACTAAACAAAAAGAGGCTGTCTAAAAAGTAAATTCGATGCCATATTGAGCTTGTCGAAATATTTTTAACTTACTAATAATCAATATCGGTTTCGACAGGCTCAACCTGACAAATCAAATTACAAAGTCTTTTTAGACAGCCTCTTTTTTATTTATATAATAATAATTCCTAGTTTAGTTTACTACTAATCTCTTTATTGTGCTTTCACCAGTTTGTTTATCGGTTACACGCATAAAATAAAGACCGTTTTCATAAGTACTAATATCTAATGTTGCTCTTTTACTTGAAGAGCTATAATCCTTATTGCTCAGTTGAACGTTTCTTAAATTATAAATACTAACGTTTATTTCATTACTGCTAAACCCTGAAAATTGAACATTTACAGAACCTTTAGCTGGATTTGGAAACAAACCTACTTTACTTGCACTTGGTGCAGTTCTGGTAACAGTAATAGCATTAGATAAACTAAAACATCCTGATAAACTTGAAACAAGATGATCGCCTTCAGGTGGAGCTTCTGTTCCTGTTAAACCATCTTCATAACTTAAATGCCATACCTTACATATACCAGCAGGAGCTTCATCAAAATTAACATCGGCATAATTAGCTGGTAACCCAAGAATGATAGTTCCATCTTCATTTGTAACAACCCAAGCTGAGTTTGTTCCAACGTTTCCTTCAAGTGTAATCGCACCTGCAGGAATTTTATCTTCTGTACCGTCACCTACCGTAAAATCGAAATTATTATCTGTTCCGCCTGTTAGTGTTCCTCCGTTCGGCTTATTTCTTATAACCATTATAGGGTTAGTTAAGGCAAAACACCCAGTTAAATCTGAGGCATTCTCAACTCCATCAAAACTTACATTGTCTTCATAGCTTAAATGCCACACTAAACATGTACCTGCTGGAGCTTCATCAAAATTAGCATCCGAATAAGTTCCTGGTAAACCTAATATCTTACCATCTGTATCTGTCACAACCCAAGCCGAATTTGTTCCACTATTTCCAGAAAGTGTAATAGCTCCTTCTGCAATATTATCTGCTTCACCATCGCCTACACAAAACTCAAATGGACCACCCTCTAAAGTACCGCCAACTGGTTGAGCATAACGTTTTACTTCAATTGGATTGGTTAATGCATAACAACCCGTCAGGTCATTTGCATTCTCTACAGTTAAATCCACATTGTCTTCGTAGCTTAAATACCATATTAAACATGTACCTGCTGGAGCTTCATCAAAATTAACAACATAAGGACTTGGTGGCGTCCCCAATATTTTTCCCTGGTCGTCCGTTACAACCCAGGTAGAATTTGTACCACTATTTCCAGAAAGTGTAATAGCGCCTTCTGCAATATTATCTGCTTCTCCATCTCCTACACAAAATTCAAATGGACCACCCTCTAAAGAACCGCCAACTGGTTGAGCATAACGCTTTACTTCAATTGGATTGGTTAAAGCATAACAACCTGTTAGATCATTTGCATTTTCAACACTTAAATCCACATTGTCTTCGTAACTTAAATACCATATTAAACATGTCCCTGCTGGAGCTTCATCAAAATTAACAACATAAGGACTTGGCGGTGTTCCTAATATTTTTCCTTGATCATCCGTCACAACCCATGTAGAATTTGTACCGCTATTTCCAGAAAGTGTAATAGCGCCTTCTGCAATATTATCTGCTTCTCCATCACCAACACAAAATTCAAAAGGACCTCCTTCTAAAGTTCCTCCAACTGGTTGTTGGTATCTATTTACTGTAATAGGATTCGATAATGCAAAGCAACCTGTTAACTCACTAGCATTTGTAATATCTAAGCTTACATTATTTTCATAACTTAAGTGCCAAACTAAACATGTACCTGCCGGAGCTTCGTCAAAATTTACAGCATAAGGCGATGGTGGTAAACCTAAAATATTTCCATCAGAATCAGTAACAACCCAAGCAGCATTAGTACCCATATTGCCAGAAAGGGTAATAGCGCCATCTGCAATATTATCTGCTTCTCCATCACCAACACAAAACTCAAAAGGGCCTCCTTCTAAAGTACCTGCGGTTGGTTGCTGAAATCTTTCAACCATAATAGGTTCAGATAAGTGAGACCTACCTTTACCATTACCTTTATCAGTTACTTCATCAATATGTAATTTAAACTTTCCTTGACCTGAAGGGTCAACTAAGGGCTTCATACCATTATAAGAAAGATGATAAATATAACATATCCCTACTCCTGCTCCATCAAAATTCACATCGGAAGGACTATCTGGTAACCCTAGAATATAGCCTTCTTCATCTGTGATAATCCATTGTTTTAATCGTCCTGAGGCATTCTCAAGCACGACGTCCACATAATCAGCTTCACCATCACCAACACAAACACTGGTATAAGTTTCGCCATCAATAAACGTAATTTCGCCGCCATAAACAGTTGCATTTTCGTTTGCATTAGAATTTTGAGCTGAAACTAAACTTAAAGCTCCTAAAAAGAATGTAGCTAAAAATAGATAGGTTTTTATGGAATTTACAATCTGATTTGGGGAATCATTGTGTACTTTTTCTTTCATAACTATCTGATTTATAATTTTATATACAAACATAAATTACAAAATCTTTATAAAATGTTAGCTATCTAACATTTGAACTACAAATATTCTCGTTTATTAGTAAAGACTCCAAGCTTTATAATTGCTTGAGGCTTCCAGTGTATTTTCTAAAGTGTTTTCAAGGTTTGGAAAGAAATCGATTCCAGTGAGCTTTTCTATATAATCTACCGGTACAACAAATTCTGATATGGGCTTTTTAGAATCTTGATGTGGCATCAAGAATCCAATCATTTTAACCTTACCTGAATTATTATCTAATACTATTTTATAAAATTGATTTGGGACAGATACATATTCATCTCCAATAGTCTCCATATTACCTTTTAAAACACCTCCAGTAACCACAAAAACCCCATCATGCATTCGAGTCCAATACCTTATTTTCTGTTCCAACCTATTCCAAATACCAGAATTAAATTGATGTTCCATCGGGCTAATATTACTCGTTAAAAAAGTTTCGTCATGTGCTACTTGACTATACCGTTTGTCTCCGGCAGGACATAAATGTCCACGATCATACCCTGAATTTTTATAATTACGCCAATGGGCTGCACCTGTGCTTACAGCTTCATCAATTTCAAAATATGGGCGTTTATGATTTGTGTTTGAAAGATGTGATTTCTTTAGTTCATATGCTACCCACTCTGCTTGTTCATGTGTTTCACTATAAGATAACGAATAACCTTCGTGGTGTATAACGAGTCCTGTTGTACTTGCTGGAAGAAAATAAGAATTTGTGTCTTTTTTTTCAGCTTTACCAGTTTCTACAGCTACCTGAACCTCCTCTTCTTTTAAAAAATGTTCGTATCCGTAAACACCTAATAAAATTAGTACTATAATGATTGTATAAAGTGTTTTCTTGCTCAATTTAATTTAACACAAATTCCAAAGGTTGACCAATGCAGCCATTTGGAAAACTAATTCCTAAAAGTGCAGACATGGTCGCTGCTATATCTGTAATTTCTGTTTTTTGATAAGTTTGCCCGTGTTTAATACCCTTCCCAAAAAACAATAAAGGTACGTGGGTATCGTAATTTAAACCACTCCCATGGTTTGAGCCTGTTTTTTTATAAGAGATATATGCTATTTCTTCTAGAACCAATACATCGCCTGAACGCTTTTGGTTATAGCCGTTTTGAAGCAGTTCTTCCAAACCTTTGGTAAAAGAAGTTGAGTTTATTGTTTTTGCTGAATATGCTTTATAAATTCCTTCATAAGTAATTATTTCATCTACTATTGTCTCCTCTACATATCCTAAACTCAAACCTAACTTCTTGATTTCACTTCTATTTAAAAATATTTGATTATAACTTATATTTTCAATTAAACTGTCGGACTTAAATGTATCTTTCATAAATGCCCTAAACTTCTTTTTAGTCTCCTCTTTATTTAAGTATCCTGATGGAATTTTTACACTTTGTAAATAAGACGGCACATTAATAGCACCATGATCGGCAGTTAAAAATACGGTATAAAGACCTTTGCCAACTTGAACATCTAAGTACTTAAATAAACGTTCTAAATCTTTATCCAAACGCAAATAAGTGTCTTCAATTTCTTTAGAATTTACTCCAAAATTATGGCCTACATAATCCGTACATGAAAAACTAACCGTTAAAACATCAGTAATATTATCCTTTCCCAATTGTTCTCCCATAATTGCTGCCAAGGCAAAATCTGTAATCATACTATTTCCGTAAGGTGTAGACTTTAAAATATCAAAACCTCCATTCTGTGTTTTTAGTTCATCCAATGGATATGGGAAAGTCGCTGACTCTTTTCCTTTAAAACCACCTTCAAAAATATTTAAATCTGTACCACTTTCTGTATAGGTTCCAATATCGTAAAGTGTATTCCAATCTTTTAGATAAGATTTGACTGAGTTAGTAGCATTAAAATCATTTACCCATTTTGGCAACTTATTCATATAAAAAGAACTAGAAACCCAAACACCTTCATCTTGACCATGAAACCAATAAGCCCCATTCGCTGTATGACCAGCTGGCAAAATAGCTCCGCGATCTTTAATTGAAATACCAATAGTTTTTCCTTTCATTTGAGTAAATAATCTGTTTTCATCGGCAAATGTTGTTGTTTTCATTCTATGTGGCGACATTTTTCCAGAAGACGCATTTGTTCCAACAGATTGCACAGAATCATCTCCAGAACAATACACCATTTTTCTTAATTCCTTACTATACCAATTATTCCCAATAACTCCATGATACTTGGGTGTCGTTCCCGTGTAAACAGAAGCATGCCCAGGACCAGTATATGTTGGTACATAATTAAAATGGTTGTTCTTGCAATTAAAACCCTCACGCATCATTCTTTTAAATCCACCTTCACCATATTTAGAATAGAATCTAGTTAGATAATCATAACGCATTTGATCTACTACAATCCCTACGACAAGCTTAGGTTTATTCGTGTCCTTATTGTCATTTTTCAAATCATTAGCAGCATCTTGAGCTTTACATGAAAAACTTGAAATAACTACAAATACTAATACTATAACATTTTTAAACATAACCTGATTAATTATATCACCAAAAATACATATTTTAAAATATCATAATTCAAATTTAAGGTTAAATACCTGCAAGTTTTTTTTACTTTAGCACTAACAAATTTTCGTATGAGTTACCTCCATAATATTGGCGTCTATTTTTTAATGATTGCAGAGATGTTTCGCAAACCAACCAAGTGGTCTGTAATGCGAACATTAATATTCAAGGATATAAACGATTTAATTATAGGTTCATTAGGCATTATAGCATTTATATCATTTTTTGTAGGTGGTGTTATAACAATACAAACAGCCCTTAATATTGACAACCCACTTATTCCTAAATACCTCGTTGGTTTTGCTACAAGACAATCTATTATTTTAGAGTTTGCTCCAACATTCACATCTATTATTATGGCTGGAAAAGTAGGATCTTTTATTACATCAAGCATTGGAACCATGAGAGTTACAGAACAAATTGATGCTTTAGAAGTTATGGGTATTAACTCTTTAAACTATTTAGTTTTTCCAAAAACTATCGCTTTAATGCTATATCCTTTTGCTATTGCTATCGGGATGTTTTTAGGTATTCTAGGAGGCATGGCAGCATGTGTTTTTGGAGGTTATTCAACATTAGCAGATTACATATTAGGTATACAGACAGATTTTGATAACTTTCATGTAATATATTCATTTATAAAAACCTTTGTTTTTGCATTTGTATTAGCCACAATTCCTTCTTTTCATGGGTATTATATGAAAGGGGGCGCTCTTGAGGTAGGTAAAGCAAGTACAACCGCTTTTGTTTGGACAAGTGTTGCCATTATTCTTATAAATTATATATTAACAGATATGATGTTAGGCTAATGATAGAAGTAAAAAATTTGCATAAATCGTTTGGAGATGCCCACATATTAAAAGGCATAAGCACTTCTTTTTCAAAAGGAAAAACTAACCTTATAATAGGCCAAAGTGGTTCTGGTAAAACAGTGTTTCTAAAATGTTTATTGGGATTATTTGATTATGAAGAAGGATCTATTTCTTACGATGGTAAAATTTTTTCTAAACTAACAGAAGACCAAAAACGTAATTTAAGAGCCGAAATTGGCATGGTATTTCAAGGTAGCGCTTTATTCGATTCTATGACAATTGCAGAAAATGTGATGTTCCCATTACAAATGTTCACTAAAATGAATAAAAGTGAAATGGAAGATCGCGCCAACTTTGTTCTTAAACGTGTTAATTTACACGATGCACATAAAAAAATGCCGAGTGAAGCTTCTGGAGGCATGCAAAAACGTGTTGCTATTGCTCGTGCGATAGTAAACAACCCGAAATATTTATTTTGCGATGAACCAAACTCTGGTTTAGATCCAAAAACGGCTATAGTTATTGATAATTTAATCCAAGAGATTACAGATGAATATCAAATAACAACCGTTATTAATTCGCACGACATGAATTCTGTAATGGAAATTGGCGAAAAGATTGTGTTCTTAAAAGATGGACATAAAGCTTGGGAGGGCTCAAAAGAAACCATTTTTAAAACCGACAACGCTGTTGTTACAGACTTTGTTTATTCTTCTAACTTGTTTAAAAAGGTTAGAAAAATGTATATAGAAGAGAATAGTTAATTAACTCTTCTAACGACCAAAGTATCTAGATCCAATTTAAACTTAAGCCACTTTTCAAGTTTTTCCTTATCCTTTTTTCTTAGCTCTTCTTTTGCTAAAGAATCCACCCATTTTACTGAAAACACTGAAAGCGTATCCATTTTTAAAAAGTTAGAATTAATTACATTTGCATAAGAAAACTGCTCAATAGTTTCATAGTTTATTTTTACTTCTTCTAACAGTTCGTCTAAAGCCACATAATTTTTTTCTAACTTAGATAATTGCTTTACTTTACTTTCAAGAAAAGCTATTTTTTGAGTTTGCGATAATAAATCTAAAGAGTCTCGTGTGCGTAGCTCTTCCATATATTTGAAATTATCTAAATTTTTAGATCGATTCTGATTAACTACTAACTGTGTATTTTCTAAAGCACTATAATCCTTCATTCTACCCTGTAATAAATCGATTGTAGAATCTGGAATTTCATCCAGACCAAAGGTGTTTAATTCTATTAAAGACACACCTTTTCTATCATACTTATATGAGACATTATTTTTTAAATAATCTGCATGAGGTAAGGCATCTAGCTCGCTTTCTACAAAATTTCTAGCATCTCTTGAAAAGTTACTTTCATTTAAAACATTAACAAAAGTCCAAACAGCAGGAATCATAACAACGACTGCCAATAAAGTTGCCATTCTAGAAATAAATTGTCTCTTTTTAGAATTTACATATTTAAGCATTGGAAAACGTAAAACCTTTAAAACTATAAAGGTCGCCATAGCTATAAAAATGGTATTAATTGTAAATAAATACATGGCGCCTAAAAAGTAATCCCACTTCCCTTTAGCTAGTCCATAACCCGCAGTACATAATGGAGGCATTAATGCTGTAGCAATTGCTACACCAAAAATAACCGAGGCAATGGTACCTCGTTTTGTTCTTGCTATAATCAATGCTAAACCACCAAAAAAGGCAATTAAAACATCTCTAATATCTGGTTGCACTCTACCTAAAAGTTCTGAGGTATCTTCACTTAATGGAAACAACCAAAAGAATAAGAAAGCTGTTAACAAACTTAAGGCAATCATAGTAGCCAAGTTTATTAATGAACGCTTAAGCGTATCAATATCATTAATTGCAATAGATAATCCTACTCCTAAAATAGGCCCCATTAAAGGAGAAATTAACATGGCACCAATAACTACTGCTGTGGAGTTTGCATTTAAACCTACCGATGCAACAAAAATTGAGCAAATTAAAATCCAAGCTGTCGCACCTTTAAAAGAAATATCCTCTTTTATTGCCTGTATAGTTGCATCTCTGTCGGTATCTTCTCGAAAATCCAGTAATTCACTAAAAAATGTCTTAACACTCTGCAATAAACCTTGAGCATCTTTTCTAACAGCTTGTTTTGAAGCTTCAACCGTTTGATCTTTTTTTGTCTCTTCTTCAGAAAAATTGAATTTACTTTCTTCGCTCATAATTAGCTGTATTGCTCTCCAAACTTGTCTTTAACTTGCTGGAGTGTTTTCTTAATATCTTGTTCCTTTGACTTAGGAAAGATAAGTAAAACTTCGTCTTTATCAACAATAATATAATCACTCAAGCCATCAACTACTACTATTTTATCGTCTTTAGTTCTTATCATATTCCCTGAAGCATCTTCTACTAATGTTCTCGAATTTACAACAGCATTCCCCGATGCATCCTTGTCTAATTTATCATATAAACTACCCCAAGTTCCTAAATCATTCCAATCAAATTCAGCAGCAATCACATAAACATTAGTTGATTTTTCCATGATGGCATAATCCACCGAAATATTTTCTGCTTTTGGGTAATTATCTCTTATAAAATCGTCTTCAAAATCAGTGTTGTAAACCGAAATACCATTTTCAAATAGCCTATATAATTTAGGTTGGTTATTCTGAAAAGCTTCAACCACACTTTTTACACTCCACATAAAAATTCCTGCGTTCCATAAAAAATTACCTTGAGCAATAAACTCTTTTGCTGTTTCGTAATCTGGTTTTTCTCTAAATTGATTTACTGGCTTAATGCTTGAAGAATTTGATTTATCAAATTCGATATAACCATAGCCTGTATTTGGAAATGTAGGCTGAATGCCTAAAGTCATAAGTGCATTATGCGCTGAACAAAAATTGAAAGCTTGCTGTACATTTTTTGAAAATGCTTTTTCATCTTCAATCCAATGATCACTAGGTGCTACAATCATAATAGCATCAGGATTTTCCTTTTGAATTTTTAATGATGCATACAAAATACAAGGCGCTGTATTTCGCATTGCAGGTTCTAAAACTACTTGTCGTTGTTCTACTTCGGGCAATTGTTCTAAAACCAAATTATTGTAACGCTCATTAGTTAAAATAAAAATATTTTCTTTTGGAATTAAATCTGCTAAACGCTGAAACGTTTTTTGTATTAGGGTGTCGCCAGTTCCTAACATATCATGAAACTGCTTAGGGAAATCTTTTGTACTTACTGGCCAAAATCTAGACCCTACACCTCCTGCCATTAATATGGCGTAATAATTTTTATTCATTTTTATAGTTTATCAATTCTACCTCAGCATTGGGGTTAAACAAATATAGCCTTCCTGTTTTAACCTCAATACATTCATAACGCTTAACTCTTTTTTTTCCCATTTTAAATACTTTGCCATTGTACAATTTAAAAATACCTTC
The DNA here is from genome assembly GCF_947487605.1 of uncultured Algibacter sp. Lineage (GTDB taxonomy): Bacteria > Bacteroidota > Bacteroidia > Flavobacteriales > Flavobacteriaceae > Algibacter_D. Next base: position 32,937 of record NZ_CANKXK010000007.1, on the reverse strand, counting down.
AAATGGTATTTGATAAATATAAGTCTTATCATTAGGTTCATCAAATTGTTTTAAAGCTAATGCTAAATTAGTATCTGTATCACTACTTGCCTTTGGGTTTTTAAAGTGTCTTGCTAGCAATGGTAATATATTGTTTGGAAATATTTCTGGATTTATAAAAGGCAACATTAAATGCTGAAATGTGAGCTTCCACTCTACACCATGAGGTTTTATAAACCTACCATAGGTTTTATAAGACTCAAAATGAGCAATTTCATGAATTAAAGTGATTAAAAACCGATAAGGATTTAAATTTGAATTAATTGTGATTTGATGCTTCCCGTTTGGGAGCGATTTATAATCTCCATGACGTGTTTTACGTTCCTTTTTTATTTTAACAATAAGATTCTCGTGCTCTAAAAGGTTTAAAACTGAAGGCATTGCGTTTATTGGAATATATTCTTGAAGCTGGTTTTCCATTACTGCTAAAATAGTAGATTTATTGAAAACACAAACTTGATTTTTCTTTGACTTTGTCAGAAAAAAAATAACTTCGTCCAAAAATCAAATCATCCCTAAAAGTGAATCCATACTATTAAATGTCTTGGTAGCTAAAGCTTCAAGTTCATTATTATAATCGTGTTCTGTATAACCAAAAACATCAAAACCGCCTACTTTTGCTGCTTTAACCCCAGACACACTATCTTCTATAACTAAACATTCGTTTGGTTTGAATCCCATGGTTTTGGCTGCCCAAAGAAAAATATCAGGTTCTGGTTTCCATTTTTGGATGGCATAACAACTAAAAATATTAGTTTCAAAAAAAGGTAATAAGCCTGTAATTTCAAGATTCAATCTTATTTTATTTTCTGGCCCGCTTGATGCGACACAAAATGGAATATCTAAATTTTCAACAACGTCTTTAATGCCCTTTATAGGCTGAATACTTTTACGAAATGCTTCAAACGTATTAATACGGTAATCTTGTTCAAAGTGAATTGGTAATGGATTATTAATACGCTTGGAAATTACATCCATACATACATTAAGTGCCTTTCCTTTTAAACTAATAAGCGACGCTTCAAAATCCATATAGGCACCCAAATCATTAGCCATATCTACTAAAACCTTTATAGCTATAGATTCACTATCAATTAAAACACCATCACAATCAAAAATGATGCATTTGTATTTACTCATAAATCAGGGCGTAGAATTAGAAACTTGCAGCAGTTTTCCGTTGTAATATTTATTCCCATTTAAAGAAAAATCAAAAATATACTCAGCCATTTCTATAGCTGTTGTTGGTGCTTCATATCCCGGAAAAGCTTCTTCTAACATTTCGGTTTGTACAGCTCCTAAAGCCAGTACATTAAATGATATCCCTGAATCTTTATATTCTTCTGCTAACAACTCCGTTAATGTAATTACTGCCGCTTTACTAGAACTATAAGCTGCTAATCCAGGAAACTTCATACTACCTTGTACGCCTCCCATAGAACTTATGGTAAGTACATGACTGCTAGGTTTCATAAAAGGCAATACCACTCGCGTTAATTCAGAAACGCCATAAACATTGGTTTTATATACACTCTCAAAATCTTTAATGGTAGTTTCGGCAAATGGCTTATTTAGAAGTGCTCCCGCATTATTGATTAAAACATCAACATGCTGCCATTCTGTTTTTATAAAATCTTCAACTTTTTTGTACGCTTCATTATCATTCAAATCAAAAGAAAAGCAAGTCACGTTTTCTAATTTTAAGTTTTGAATAGGGGTTTCATTCCGCGAAAGCGCCAATACTTTATGTCCTGATTTGGCAAACAACTGCACCAATTCAAAACCAATGCCTCTGCTTGTGCCTGTAATTATGATGTGTTTACTCATTGTTCATTTTAATTTCTTTTGAAGCTGAATTCACCATACCTTCAATAGCGGGAATCATTGTATTAATAAATTGAGTCATGTGATTAAAATCCATTTTATCAACCTCATCATCTACATGATGATAATACTCAAAATTAGTAAAATCGAATGTAGAAATGGCATGTGCTGGCACCTTAAATTCATTGTAAAAAGGATAATTGTCTGAACGCATAAACAAGTTGAAAGATTTTGCCTTTGGAAAGAAGCCTATATTTTCTGAACCTATGTAACTATTAAGTTTTTTAGCCATATTTGATTTTTCGTAACCAGACATGTAAGCCATAATCTCGTTTTTAGCTCTAGGAACACCAATCATTTCAAAATTAATCATGGTATATAGATCAATACCTTTTTCTTTTAAACGTTTTGCAAGATGCTCTGAACCTTTCAAGCCCATTTCTTCTGCAGAATACAGCGTAAATAACATACTTCGCTTATTACTTTTTGTTTTAGCAAAATAGTTAGCCCATTCCATAACCGCTACTGTTCCAGAAGCATCATCATTAGCACCATTAGCAATACTATCTCCATTTACCGCTTTTATAGTGCCAATATGATCGTAATGCGCACCAAGGATCACAAATTCGTTTTTTAATTGGGCATCATTCCCCTCAATATATCCAACCACATTGTATCCTATAATATCTTCTATATTAAATGTATCTCTATAGGTTTCAAAATAGGGTTCTACCTTGTTTTTCTTGAAATAGTTCTCAATAAAAACAGCTGCCTTTTCAATACCTTTTGTTCCTGTATTTCTACCTTCTAATGCATCGGAAGCTAAATATTCTAAATTAGCTTTAACGTTTTCCTTTACAACAACAACTTTCTTGGAACCACAAGCTAACAGTGTAGTAAACACTAAAAAACCTAATAATCTCATCATAAAATTTTAAAAAATTAAAGATACAGAAATCTACTTTATAAAACATTTAACTTCTAATTTACTTATTAATTCCTACCTTGGTGGTACCATCACATCTAGCTTAAACATTTTATTAGCCTTCCAACTAAACTAAAACCAATATGAAACGTCTTATTTTATTCGTTTTTACCCTTTCATTTTCATTTCATGTATTTGCTCAAAACACATACTCTATTTCTGGATTGGTTAACGACTCTAACAACCAAGGCGTCCCTTATGTCAATATTTTGTTATTAAAAGCTACAGATTCTACCTTAGCAAAAGGGACTATTAGTAAAGAGAACGGAACATACATAATAGAAAACGCATCTAAAGGCAATTACCTAATTATGTGCAGTTCTGTTGGTTACCAAACCGTTTATTCCAAACCATTTGCTTTAAGCAAAAATTATATAACTGAGACTCTATTTTTAAATGAAGGCGAACAACTAGATGAAGTTTTAGTAGAAGCTACCAAACCTTTATATCAGCAAAAAGTTGACCGAATGGTTATTAACGTAGAAAGCAGTATTGTTTCGGCTGGAGGCACTGCATTAGAAGTATTGGAAAGCTCACCGGGTGTTAATGTAGATAGAGGAAATGGTAGCATTTCTTTGGTAGGAAAGGATGGTGTTGTGGTTATGATTAACGGAAAAACAAGCTATGTCCCCACATCTGCGTTAGTTCAGCTATTAGACGGTTTAAGTGCCAATAATATAGAATCTATAGAATTAATTACCACACCTCCTGCTAATTTTGATGCCGAAGGAAATGCGGGCTTCATCAATATAGTTATGAAAGAAAAAACAGATATTGGTTTAAATGGAGCTTATTCACTTTCAGCAGGACTGGGCAACGGTGAAATAACCTCCAATAATATTAATTTTAATTATCGGAATAATAAAATAAACCTTTATGGTAATTATTCGTATTCCTTAAGAACCACCAAACACCTTTTTCAATTTAACAACGAATACCCAGATAACAACGCCATTATTAACACTGCAATAATATCCGATAGAGATCCCGAACGAATTGTACACAATTATAGGTTTGGACTCGATTATCAAGTATCCGACAAAACCATTGTTGGTGTTTTACTAAATGGATATGATAATAAATGGTCTATGGATGCCATTACCAGCAGTAATACCACCGAAAGCACTACTCCTATTTCTTCTGTAGAACTAATACTTGATGAATTGAATCAATGGAAACATTATGGTGTGAATCTCAACCTAAAACATGATTTTCAACCAGAGAAATTTATTGTCTTAAATTTAGATTATTTATATTATAAAGACAATAACCCCATTAAATACAACAACACTTTTTATGATGAAAATGACATTTTAATAAACAATGAACTTCTAAGAACTGAAAAAATAACCCCTATTAAAACTATAGTTGGAAAATTTGATTACAATAATAAAATTGATGAAAAATTAAAATTAGAAACGGGGTTAAAAGCAACCAATGCTACTTTTGACAATAATGTTTCTTTAGAGGAATTTATTAACAATGCATGGACATTCGATCCCGCATTCACAAATAAAAGTAATTTAAAGGAAAGTATTCTAGCTTCATATTTTGCATTAGATTATACCATTAACAAAAAATGGAGTTCTAAAATTGGTCTGCGGTATGAATATACAGACTCCCAACTTGAAACCAATACTCAAGGCAAAGTGGTTGATAGAAAATATGGTCTGTGGTTTCCAAGTTTATTTTTTCAAAGAAAATTTACAGACGATTTTAACATGAATCTATCCTACACCAAAAGAATTACCAGACCCACTTTTGATGAACAAGCTCCTTTTCAAATATTATGGGATCCAACTACTATTACCATAGGAAATGCAGCATTACAACCAGGGATCTCTAATTCTGTTAAATATGACATTAATTACAAATCTTACATAATGTCATTTCAATATACTGATGAGGAATCTTCAATAGCACGTTTTCAAAGAAGTTTTGATGAAGATTTAGATTTATTTATTCTTCGGTCAGAAAACCTAGATTACACTAAAACATTTTCTGCAACACTAGGTTTTCCTTTAAAAATAAGTAGTTGGTGGCGCATGCAAAACAGCTTTATTTATATAAACCAAAAAACCAAAGCTACTTTTACAAATGTACCTTCCAAATTATCTCAAGGATATTTAAGGATGAACACAAACAGTTCTTTTAAAATATCGGATACATTTTCAGGTGAGATCACAACACTTTATATAGGGCCAAGTATTTCTGGCACTGCAAAAAGCAAAGAAATATACAGAGTGAATTTAGGTGTTCAAAAAAAAATAGGCGATAATGGTTCTTTAAAGTTTGCGCTTAACGATGTATTTAATACTTATGAAATAAGAAGATCAACTGATCTACCTGAAGAAAATATTAAGTTCGAAAGCAATTTTAAATTTTTATATCGTTCTTATATGCTTTCTTATACACATAACTTTGGAAATAGCAAGTTAAAATCTGCTAGAAAACGTGAAACAGGCTCGGAGGAAGAACGACGTAGGGTAAATTAAAATTTCATTTAAATTCATAAAAAAACCTGTTTCAATTAAATGAAACAGGTTTTAGTTTTTATATGATGAGATCCTGAAACAAGTTCAGGATGACAAAACAATTTATTACACTAACATCGTTACAGGATTCTCAATATACCCTTTTAATGTTTGAAGGAATTGTGCTCCTGTTGCACCATCTACTGTTCTGTGGTCACAAGCTAATGACAATTTCATGGTATGACCAACAACAATTTGACCGTTTTTAACCACTGGTTTTTCAACAATATTTCCAACAGAAAGTATTGCCGAATTAGGTTGATTAATAATAGAAGTAAACGTATCTATACCAAACATACCTAAATTAGATACTGTAAAAGTACTACCCTGCATTTCGTCAGGAGTTAATTTTTTGTTTCTAGCTTTACCAGCTAGCTCTTTAACTTCAGCACCTATTTGAGGCAAACTTTGCTCATTAGCAAAACGTACAACAGGCACAACCAAACCATCAGGAACCGCAACAGCTACTCCAATATGCACATGGTTATTTAAACGCATTTTATCTGCAAACCATTGTGAGTTTACTTGCGGATGTTGTTTTAATGCTAAAGCACAAGCTTTAACAACAATATCATTATAAGAAATTTTAGTATCTGGAATCGAATTGAATTGTGCACGGAATGCCATAGCATTTTCCATATCAAACTCAACACTTAAATAATAATGTGGCGCAGTAAATTTAGAATTTGTTAATGCTTTTGCAATAGCCTTACGCATTTGTGAATTATCAACATCATCAAAATCTTCCTGACCAGTTGGTACAAATTTACCAACCGATGCCGCTCCAGCAGCTGGCTCATAATTTTCTATATCGCGCTTAACAATACGTCCGTTTTCTCCAGAACCTTGAACTTTAGTTAAGTTGATGCCTTTTTCTTCTGCTAGTTTTTTGGCTAGAGGCGATACATATAAACGTCCGTTTTCAGTAACAGGCGTTGGTATAGGTTTTTGAGACTTCTCGACTGCGCTCGAAGTAACAGCAGGCGCTTTACTTGGAGCCTTAGCCTCAACTTTAGGAGCGTCTTCTTTTTTAGCTGGTGCAGATGCTGCTGAAAAGTTTGCCGCAACACCCGAAACATCAGTTCCCGCAGGACCAATAATAGCTAAAAGCGAATCTACTTTTGCAGATTCTCCTTCTTGTAATCCTATTTCTAATAGCGTCCCAGATTGGAATGATTCAAATTCCATAGTCGCTTTATCCGTTTCTATTTCTGCAAGAATATCACCTTCTTCAACCGTATCTCCAACTTTCTTTAACCAAGTTGCTACAGTTCCTTCTTCCATGGTATCACTTAAACGTGGCATGGTAACTACTATAACGCCTTCTGGTAATTCTTGTGCAGTTTCTGTTTGAGACTCTTCGACTGCGCTTAGAGTGACATCAGTATCTTCATTTAAACTTTCGGTTTCTTCTTTAGCCTCCGCGGAAGCGTTACCACCTCCATTTAAAATCCCAGAAATATCTTCACCTTCATCACCAATAATTGCTAAAAGTTCATCAACCTTTGTGGTTTCCCCTTCTTGAACACCAATATGAAGCAACGTTCCTTCGTTAAAAGATTCAAACTCCATGGTGGCTTTATCTGTTTCAATTTCAGCTAAAATATCACCTTCTTCAATTTTATCTCCTACTTTTTTTAACCAAGTAGCAACGGTTCCTTCTTCCATCGTGTCGCTCAAACGCGGCATGTTTACAACTATTGCCATATCTTATAATTTATGTTGAATAAATGGATAATCTTCTTGTTCGTAAACCATATCGTAAAGTTGTTGTTTTTCTGGGAATGGAGATTCCTCAGCAAACTTCTCGCATTCAGTTACTTTTGCTTTAACACGCTTATCAATTACTTTTATCTCTTCTTCGGTAGCATATTTCTTTTCAAGAATAATATCTTTAACCTGTGTAATAGGATCTATTTTTTTGTATTCTTCAACCTCATCCTTAGTTCTATAATGCTGTGCATCAGACATTGAGTGCCCTCTATAACGATACGTTTTTAATTCTAAAAATGTTGGCCCACCACCACTTCTTGCTCTTTTGATAGCTTCATCAAAAGCTTCTGCAACTTTAACTGGGTTCATTCCATCAACAGGACCACTTGGCATTTCGTACCCTAAACCTAATTTCCAAATATCTTCATGATTAGCAGTACGTTCGACTGAAGTCCCCATAGCATATCCATTGTTTTCACAAACAAATACCACTGGTAAATTCCAAAGCATTGCCAAGTTAAAGGTTTCATGAAGCGAACCTTGTCTTGCAGCTCCATCACCAAAACAACACAATGTTACACCATCAACTCCATGATATTTATCTCCAAAAGCTATTCCAGCTCCTAATGGAATCTGACCACCAACAATACCATGACCACCATAAAAGCGATGCTCTTTTGAAAAAATATGCATTGAGCCTCCCATACCTTTGGATGTCCCTGTTACTTTTCCATACAACTCTGCCATAACACGTTTAGGATCTACACCCATACCTATTGGCTGTACATGATTACGATATGCAGTTATCATTTTATCTTTTGTCAAATCCATAGCATGCAAAGCGCCTGCTAATACGGCTTCTTGACCGTTGTATAAATGAAGAAATCCTCTTACTTTTTGTTGGATATAAACTGCAGCAAGTTTATCTTCAAACTTTCTCCAGAATAACATGTCTTCATACCATTTAAGGTAGACCTCTTTTGTGATTTTTTGCATAGTCTAATATAGGGTTTTAATTATGCGGAATACAAAAGTAATACATTGTAAGTTATTGCAAAAATACATGTTCGTTTAAAGTATAAAAAATATTAAAAAACTTACTCCTGAATAGGTTTTTTAATTATTCAATAGGATTACTATGAAATATTGAAAATTTTAAAATGATTTAAAACTATAACTGTGATTTATCGAATGTAAGCGGCAATAAATCACTCAAAGAATTAGATTTCATAACTGCACCTGTTTCTCCCATAAAATATATTTCTATAGGTGTATTTTGTTTTGTTTCATATTCAGCAATGGCTTGTCTACAAGCACCGCAAGGAGGTATTGGCTTGGTGGTTTGTATTCTTTTTGAAGCTGCTGAAATTGCCATTTGCACTATTTTGACATCTGGGTACTTAGCCCCTGCATAATAAATAGCTGTACGTTCTGCACACAAGCCAGACGGGTAAGAAGCATTTTCTTGATTACTACCAATAATAACTTCTCCATTATCTAAAAGAATGGCTGCTCCTACATTAAATTTAGAATAAGGAGCATAGGCCTGTTCTCTGGCCTTTATAGCTACTTGCATAAGCGATTGAATAGCCTTAGGAAGCTCATCTAACCTTTCAAAAACAAACAATGTAGCTTCTATTTTAATCTCCTTCATAATTTAACAAGTATCGAGTTTGTGACTAATTTAAACAAAAAAACTATTGTTCATTGAACAATAGTTTTTTATTTATTTATAATAAATCTTTTTTTAATCTAGTATTCTGTATATTCTCCAGCTCCAATATTAAACGTTAACGAAAAACGTAAAGTATTCTCTAAAGGACTTTGCACTTTTGATGCAGAAAATAAATACGATAAATCTATATTAACCACATTATATTTAAACCCAGCACCTAAAGCTAAAAATTTTCTAGCGCCTTTTTCTTCTGATTCATTAAAATACCCTGCTCTAAATGCAAAAGAATCTTGATACAAGTACTCTGCACCTAAGGACCAAGTAAATTCTTTTAACTCTTCACTAAAACCGCCTGGAGCATCTCCAAATGATTGAAAAATACCTGATAAGAAATTAACGTCTTGTGTTTGCCCTTGATAAATAACATTATCCGTTTCACTTATAAGTGTGTCCTCATCTTGCTCGTATGTACCATTATTATTGTTGTCATCAAAAACTATTTCGGTTCCTAGAATTGGCGGTGTTGGCACCAACAGTTTAGCAACCTCAGCAGTAACCGATACTTTATTATAATCGTCGAAAATAAAATCGAAACCAGCTCCTAAACGTAAATTCGTTGGTTGAAAATTTTCCTGACCTCCCTCGTCATACTTAAATTTTGGTCCAATATTTTGAATTGCAAACCCCATTCGCCAGCGTCCATTAAAATCGTTATAGGCTTCTTCTTCACTTTGGTAATAACCTGAGACGTCAACACCAAATGTACTAGCAGCAGTAATATCACCATCAACACCTTGAAGTCTTAAATCTGATCTTAAGTAACGCATCGCTACAGACATTGCGAACTGATCTGTAAGCCTTAACGCGTAGGATGCATCAATTGTTAATTCGTTAGGTCTTTGTATTAAAGGTGTAGCAAACTCATCTGGGACAAATTCGATATCGCCTAATGAAAAATATTTTAAACTAGCTGCAAAAGCACTTCTTTCATCTAATCGATTAAAATAAGTTATGTTGCCTAAGAAAATATCATTAACCAACTTACTTAAATAAGGTGTATAACTTACCCCAACTCCCGATTTCGTTTCAGAAAACACATATTTTGATGAATTCCATTGTTGCGAAAAAGCATCTGCAGAGGTCGCAACCCCCATATCACCCATACCAGCAGCTCTCGCATCTGGGGCTATTAATACAAATGGAATCCCAGTAGTTATTACTCTTGAATCATTTTCATTTGGTACTATAATCGTTGTTTGTGCTTCAATTTTTAAAATAACTACTAGCGCTATTAATAATGTTAGTTTGTTCTTCATGGATCAATTTTATTTAACAAATATATATTTTATTTTAAAAGTCATTTCTAAATCCGTTTAACTTACCAAAAACTTCGGTTATTGTTAAAGAATGACTAGTTTTTCTATTTTTTCAACCTTTTTATTTAAGAGTGGTGACCTTACAGTTAACTTATAAATGTATACGCCTTTTCCTATTTTATCTCCAAAATCGTCTCTACCATCCCAAATAATATCTCGAGATAAAGAGCTTGTAACCTTTGTTCCGCCCGTTGTCTGACCATTAAGGGTTTTAACAAGTTTACCCGAAACGGTAAATATCTGTATAGAAACGTCTAAAGCATCAGAACTATTGTGGTTAAACCAAAATTCTGTATAATTTACAAATGGGTTGGGATAATTTAATACGTTGTTTATAACTAATTCTTGATCTTTATCAAATACAACAAACTGAATTTCAGATATTGACGAGTTATTATAAACATCCCATGCCTTCAATGTTAAGGTATGAAGTCCTGGTTCTAAATCTCTAAAAGGAAAACTTACAATTCCCTTTTGGTAACTATCTACTTCGGTTTGGTAATAATCATTTAAAACAAATGGATTAGCTTCGTCTCCATCAATAATAGCAACTATATCATGACCTATACCACTTGCTGTATTAATACCGTTTGAGTCTTCCAACTTTGCTAACAAGGTTGGAGATTCGTTAGTTATGCCGCCAGATACAAAATTCTCGTCATTCATAAATAATGAAATGACGGGGCCTACATTATCTTCTTCAGCATTCTCGTTTAAACCTCCAATTCTTACTGTATTTATACTAGCTCCTGCATAATCTAGCAATAATTCTTCATTTTTAGCATAAAAACTTAACTTTCCGTAACCAACGGGGATTCCTATATCTTTGGGAACTATAAAATCAAATTCAAATTCACCATTAACTACTGATGCTTGCCCTCTAAATATTACGGCTCCTAAAGTTGTAAAGTCTAACTTAATTAAATTTCCAAACCTTACACACCTACTTACCCCATTAATTGTTTCATATTCAAGACATTCTCTCGTACGATCATTCGCTAAAGTTTGTCTTTCAATTGATTTATCATAAATAGTAGTTGTCAATGTGCCATTAAAATTAGTAAGTACATTTTCTGAAACATCTATGACTTCACCTCTAAGTTTAGCATAACCTAATGCTTGAAGCACCTCTGTTGATTGATTAATAGGAACATCGTTTATTTGAGTTAATCTAATATTAGGCTTTGGAAATGCTAGTTTCATTGCTGGATCACCGATAAAGAACACCAAGCGTCTTTGAATTTCTCGAGATAAAGAAGGATCATTTTTAGCTAGCCTTAAAGCTTCTGCCATAGTTGGGTACTCGAAATCACTGAAGTTATCATCATTACTAAAAGAAAATAAATATTGTTCTAAAATAATATTGAAGCCTGTACCAAAGGTTACAAATACTTGTCTTGTAGTTGTAATTAAGCCAATGGCTCCTGTTTCTTTCTTCCAATAAGTTAACTCTCCTGCAGTTTCTCTAAGCGGGTTATCAAATTTAGTAAACTCACATGTAACGGTTACGAAACACGTTAACTTGCAAGCATTTTGAAAGTTTTCAATATCTGGTTTACGCAAAATACGTTCGCCAGCTAATCCATCTTCTCCTCCATGTCCAAAATAATTAACCACCAAAGCTCCCTTATCAATCTCATTAACCATAGCTTCAGCAACTTCTGGATACGAATCTCCTCCTGCCGATGAGCTTTGCTGAAAAGCGTCACTATGCAGCTTAATAACATTAATGAATGGTTTTTCTTGAGTAACCATATCTCCCAAGTTATTCGTCGTTTTTTGTAATATTGCCTCCCATTCAACATCTACATCATCAGAAATAGCAACAAAATTATTTCTCCAATTACCTAAAGACTCTTTGGCATAATACAACTCTACTTTATCAACCAATTCTTTAGCTCGCTGTGGAGTATCAGCTAGAATACGTCCAACGGCTATATCGAGTTTATCACTATTAGCCATAGTTCCTTCATTATCATCCATCATACCATAAAAATCATCCGACACAAATGAAAATGTAAGACTAAAACTATTTTTTGAGTACCATGAAGGCACTATATTGGTATTATTCCTAATTCGGTCTTTATAGTCATATGACCCATCACCAAATAAGCATAAATATTTTATTCTATTTTCTGGTGTACTCGCATTATCATAAACATACTTTACAAGATTTCGAATAGCACCAACATCTTGATTGCCTGTACTGAACTCATTATAAATCTCGTTTAAACCTAAAACCTTCACGTTTAACCCGTATTGCTTTTTATTAATACTAGCTAAACGTTCTGCTTGATTCAACATATTATTAGGTGCCACTATTATATAGTCAATATCTTGAAATTGACCCTGATCATTATTAAAAATAGTTCCTTTTATATTTTGATTACTTATCTTGGTTGTAGCATCAACTTTTGGTTCGAAATAATCTAGTTGTGTCAATGCAACATAAGTTTTTAATGTACCTAATGAAGAAGTAAAACTTAAATTGGTATTTGAATCTAGGTTAATAAAATTTGATACATTATAAATATCGGTTACATTCCAAATTTCAGAAATTTGCGAAGCATTTGTAATATTATATTGACCAATTCCAGATGAAGTTATAACACTATTGTTTTTAAACTGAAACTGTTTATTTGTAAAATTCAATGCTCGAGTTGCTTCAACAGAAATATAATCTAAATAACCCAATGCGCTTGGATTTCCTTGATTATCAAAATTAAGATCGACTGTCACAGTTGAAGAAGTCACATCCAAGCTACCACTATACGAATTACCACTTGCTAAATTAGTTTGAGAAGAACCTGCCATATTTAAATTAGCAACAGGTAATCCATTGACGCTTAATTGCATAGAGCTTTGAGATTCTGAAGTGGCTGCAACACTAACTTTAACATTCACAGGTTCTGAGGTAACTATTCCTGGAAAATCAAATTCAAATGATTTTAAATTTTCAACATCAAAACGATCACCAAACCAGCGTCTTCCAACAGAAGCAATATTGTATTCATCCTTTTCATGAAATTGATAGTCCTGGTAGGTATCAATAATTAAGTTAGGGGTTCCTGTTGGTTGTACAAAAGGTTGTATACGTTTTCCGTTGCCAGCACTCACATTAATATAATAATATGTCTTGTCTGTATAACAATTGATATTTGTATCACTCTCTAAATTATATTCTCGAGGTCCTTGAGCATAAAACAATATATGGTCTTCATTATTAAATACACCATCTTCTTCTCCAACAAATTTTATAGCATTCTCAACGACGTCGAAAGGATATGGAACAGCATTAGAATAAGGTATCATACGACCACCATTTCCATATAGCTTAATATTTCTAGGGTCTACATTGTTTACACTAACACCTAGTCGTTGTAAAAAACTTTTGGACAGTTTAAAAACACCCGTAGTATCAACATAAAATCGGTACCACTCACCAGAACTTAAAACGGAATTAGTAATTGTACGCGAACTGTTAAAACTTTTGCTACTAACTTTAGATTTATTTCTTCCTAAACCAATTTTATAATTAATTTGAAATGAAATCACCCTTTTATAAGTTCCATCAGCCTCTTTTATTATAGGTGTTAATTGAAAATAGGCATATTGCTTGTTTCTAGCCTTTGAATTTTTAATATAATACTTTAGCTTAGTACTAATAATCTCAGTATTTAAGTCACCTAAACTATTTTTGGTAATCGTTTCATACTTAATATTGCTAAGATTTACTGAACCTTCATCAATAATACTATTATTTTCCCACTGAGCTACAAAAAGTACTCCATCTTCATATTGATAGCTAAAATTTTCCTCATTAAATGCAGGCACTTTAAAACTAAAACTTCCAGTAGATAAGGTTTGAAAACCCTCCCATTTTATATTGAAGCTTTTTTGTTGAGAAAAAGCAATTAGGGAACAACCCAATAAAAAAATTAATAATTTCTCTTTCATTCCTTGAATAACGCTATTAATTAACCGATATTATCAAAAAAAATAACAATTTTAAAAACGAGTTCAAAAATACAATAATAAATTAGGAAAACGAACGTTAATACAACACAAATCGGTGTGCAAAAACAGTAAAAACATCGACGAAATGCATAAAAAATAAGGTGAAATACACTTTTTTTTAGTTTAAATGCATAAATTAGCTTGCAATCTTGGGTTTAATTCTTATATTGCAGCACCAAAATAGAATTTTAGCTTACTTAAAAATATGGATATGAAAAAAGTAATAACGTTCAGAGCTCTCCTAATACTAGGGTTGTCGTTAGCAGCAGTTAGCTGTAAGAAGTCTACCAGCTCTAAAAATAGTTCCAGAGCTACAGGATGGCAAATTAACGATAGAGAAGGTGGTTTTCAATACAACACCCGCTTTGAAGAACAAGAAACGTCTCCAGGATTAGTATTTGTTGAAGGTGGTACTTTTACCATGGGTAAAGTACAAGATGATGTTATGCATGATTGGAATAACACTCCAAACCAACAGCACGTGCAATCATTCTATATGGATGAAACGGAAGTAACAAATGTTATGTACTTGGAGTACTTAGATTGGATTAAAAGGGTTTACCCTCCAACTGATGAAAATTTCAAAGCTATATATCATGGGGCACTTCCAGATACTTTAGTATGGAGAAACCGTTTAGGTTTTAACGAAATTATGACCGAAAACTATTTACGTCACCCAGGCTATGCAGAATATCCTGTTGTTGGTGTAAGTTGGATTCAAGCAGTTGAGTTTGCTAACTGGAGATCAGACCGTGTAGGTGAAATGGCTTTACAAAAAGAAGGCTATACTAAAAGAGGTTCGCATTTAACAGATGTATCAGCCGATGCAACTTTTAATATTGATACTTATATAAATGCTCCTACCCTAACTTATGGAGGTAACGAAGAAGTTATTAACCCTGAAGGTGGTAGAAACAGAAATGCACAAGTAGATGCAGATGGTAATCCTATTAATATTTATGCTAAAAGAGAATCTGGAATTCTTCCTTTAAAATATAGACTACCTACTGAAGCAGAATGGGAATACGCCGCACTTGGTCTAAGTGAAATACGTAGTTATAATGTTTATAGAGGACGTAAAAAATATCCTTGGGATGGTCAATACACCCGTGCTGGAAAACGAAGAATACGCGGTGACCAAATGGCTAACTTTAAGCAAGGTAAGGGTGATTATGGTGGAATTGCTGGTTGGTCTGATGACGGTGCAGATATTACAAATGCTGTTAAATCTTATGATCCAAATGATTACGGCCTATACGATATGGCAGGTAATGTTGCAGAATGGGTTGCCGATGTTTACAGACCTATTGTAGATGATGAATTTAACGACTTTAACTACTACCGTGGTAATGTTTATACAAAGAACTCTATAAGCGAAGATGGAACCGTTGAAATTGTTACTTCTGAAGATATTGTTTATGACACACTTTCTACTGGTAAATTAGTCGCTAGAAACTTACCAGGTGAAATTTTACAAGTTGCCGTTGATGACAATGAAACGTATTTAAGAACAAATTTCGATAAGAGTAACGAAATAAACTTTAGAGATGGCGACAAACGTTCTTCTAGATATTTTGAAAGTTTTGACGAGGACGATGGATCTGATGAAGATACAGAAACCCGAAAAATGTACAACTCTCCTAAGCATAGTGTAGAGAGAGATTCTTTAGGTAACCTTATTAGAGAATACGATAAAAGTAATAATAGAACATCTTTAATTAACGATCAAGTGAGAGTATATAAAGGTGGTTCTTGGAAAGACAGAGAATACTGGTTAGACCCAGCACAGAGACGCTATTATCCAGAAGATATGGCAACAGACTATATTGGATTTAGATGTGCTATGTCTAGAGTAGGCTCTAAAACAAAAAGAAAAAACAAAACTAAAAACTAACATTTAGTTTAAAAAATAATTAAAAGTCCTAATTTCGATTAGGACTTTTTTTGTTACATTTAAAAATCAAAAAAATGAGGTTGTCTAAAAAGTAGGTTCAAAGTCATATTGAGCCTGTCGAAATATTTTTTACTTTACTTATAATCAATATTAATTTCGACAAGCTCAACTTGACAAAACAGATTAAAAATGACTTTTTAGACAGCCTCTTTCTGTTAAATTGTCTTTCCCGTGAAGACGGGAATCTAAACTTTTTTAAAATATAAATAATTGAATATTTCAGAATTACATAAACTATTTCTAAATAGTAATTCAGTATCTACTGATACACGAAAAATTAATAAAAACGACATGTTTTTTGCTTTAAAAGGTGATAATTTTAATGGAAACAAGTATGCTGAAGCAGCTCTAAAATCTGGAGCAAAATATGCCATTGTAGATGAGGCTGAATTTAATATTAATGAACAGACCATTTTAGTTGAAAACGTTTTAGAAACACTACAAGAACTTGCAACCTATCATAGGAATTTTTTAAAGGTTCCAATTATTGCCCTTACTGGAAGTAATGGTAAGACTACTACCAAAGAGTTAATTAATGCCGTACTATCTAGAAAATTTAAAACAACGGCTACAGTTGGCAATTTGAATAACCATATTGGTGTTCCTCTAACATTACTTTCAATGACAAGGGATACCGAAATTGGCATTGTTGAAATGGGTGCTAACCATCAAAAGGAAATTGCCTTTTTATGTAATATTGCGCAACCAGACTATGGACTTATTACCAACTTTGGAAAAGCGCATTTAGAAGGTTTCGGTGGTGTTGAAGGCGTTATTAAGGGTAAAAGCGAAATGTACGATTATTTAATCTCGCATGACAAAACTGTTTTCGTGAATAATAATGACCCTATTCAGGTAGAGAAAACAAAAAAATCCAGAATCTACTCCTTTGGCTCATTAAAATCTGATGTTATCATTAAATTTAAAGAGGCTAATCCCTTTGTGAACCTACTCTATAAAGAACTCAAAATTAAAACCCAATTAATTGGTGACTATAATTTTGGTAATATTGCCATAGCCATTGCTATTGGGCACTATTTTAAAATTAATAAAGAAAGCATTAAACTAGCCATTGAAAGTTACCAACCAAGTAATAACAGGTCTCAAATAATTAAAAAAGAAGGTGTCCAAATTATTCTAGATGCCTATAATGCCAACCCTACAAGTATGAGAGCTGCCTTACTAAATCTTGAAAAACAGTCTGGAAAGAAAGTAGCTATTTTAGGCGATATGTTTGAACTGGGTGATGATGGAGAACTAGAACATCAAGAAATTACAAACCTAGCGGTTTCTCTAAACTTTGATAAAGTTATTTTTGTTGGAGAGAATTTTCACAAGTCCAACTTGTCCAAAAGCATTGGGGTCCAATACAAATCTTTTGATGATTTTAAATCTGACTTCAACTTCTCTAGCATTCAAAATTCAACTCTTTTAATAAAAGGATCTCGAGGTATGGCTTTAGAGCGGGTACTAGATTTGCTTTAAAAAAACAAGCCCGTTATTCTCATAACGGACTTTAGTTTCTTATAATTCTCCCTAAGAATTAATTAATAGCAATGTAAAGTTGCAATTTAATTGCTTATACTACAATACTCAATTTGAGTATTTTCACTAATTTTCGTACAGTTTTCGTTGTATGAAATTAATTTTTAGATGAATCACCTATAGTGGAAATTATTTAACATTATCAAATTTATTGTATTACAAGCTTCTTGGTTATTACATTACCTTCTTGCTCTATTTTTAGCAAGTACAGTCCAGATTTTAAATGCGAAACATCTAACTTAGAACTTTTTATAGATTCACTGCTAATTTGTTTCCCTAATACATCCAAAACAGAAATCTTTAAGCTAGATTGGTTTTTACTTGCAATGTTTATATATCCTAACGAAGTTGGATTAGGATAGAGTTTAAAGCTCTGTTTATTAAAATCATCAACACTTAAAGTATTAGACATATCTGAAGTACTCCTTGCTGTGACTGTAACTGCTGAACCTGTATTAGAACGCACCAAAACCACCAAATCTTGCGGTACAGTTGGTACAGCATAAGCAGATTGAATATAATCTGCATTACCAAAATCTGCTGAAAATGTATCGACATTAAACCCTCTAGAACCATCATTTATAGCATAGCTTGCATTAAGTGCAAAATCTCCAGATGCTCCTATAAAATCAACATCTTTAATTAAGACTAATTCAGATTCATAATCTGAATAACTATTATTTAAATCAAGTAAAGTTACTTCTTGAGTAGCTACATCTCCATTATTAACTGTGGGATCTGCTCTGTCCTCTTGCGTAATCTCTAATATCAATTCTCCATTTGAACCTGTTTTTAAATTCCCTCTCAGCGTATCAAAAACATCGCCTACAGTTAAGACTGGCATAAATCCATTTTCATCAGTTACAGTAATACCTCCTGAATTATCTTGAAAAAAATACAAACCATCGCTATCGTTTCCATAACTAAGAACCACTTGCCCTGTTACGCTATAGAATAGAGTTTCACTTATTGTTTGACCTCTTAGATCACCAATATTTGTAACATCTATATAAGGGATCACTGTAATAGTTAAACTATACTCTGCTTCTAGGTTAGTTAATGCTACATCAGAATTATCAACCAATGTCGCCGTAAACTTATATGTTTTTCCATCCAACATCCCTGGAATAGGAACATCTGTATTTAAATCTGAGTTAAATATACAGCCGCTATTAATTATACTATTATCGCTTGTATCTTCTATTTCCCAGGCAATGTAACCATCCTGATTCCCTTCGCTAGTGCAGCTACCTGTATCATTTGAGGCCGTAAAATTAGCGGTATTAAAAAAAACTGAAGCACTAGCTGCTGTTCCTGGATCTATAGTAAGCAAGGAACAATTTTTTGGCATATCAGACCCATCAATAGCAGAATCAAAATAAGTCTGCATGATATCTGCCCATGTCGTTGCAACACGTATATTATCTATGGCTCCAACAGGACCGTTTGTGTGTTGGCGGATGCCAATTTCATCTATAGCAGCAACTACTGTAACTGCATCTGATATTGCTTCTACCGTTGCCCCAGATTCTAATGCTGTCGGAGCTGATAATACATATAAAGTGGATACACCATTACTAAAATCATATTTAACAACTACAAGATATGTCGTGTTAAAGCTATATATGTTTGTGCCATATTTAATGTTTGCGTTTGAACCCTGTGAAATGATACCAAATTTGAAACCACCTCCATCAGTCTTAGCAAATAAACGCCCTCTAATTTCTGAACCAGTTGTATTTAAGTGCATAAAAAACCCAGAATCTCCTGTCCCTGTACTACTTAAGTTCACCAAAGCACTGTAAAAGACATCCCCAGAATTAACCGAGCCAAAACCTGTCGCAACACTTTCTCCAATTACACCATTATTAATAGTTGCAGAACCTCCTTTTACTAAATATTCATAATTAGTCAGGGAAAGGCTTCCTTCTTGGTAACCTACTTTTGGTGAATTAGTATTTCCTTCAAACCAAAAGTTAGAACTTATTGTTACTAAATCGCCAGAGGTATCTCCAAAGTTGAAATTGTGATTAAAAATTACTTGCCCCAAACTTGTAAGAGAAAGACAAAATGCAATAAAAAAAAGGTAAATGTTTTTCATAAGAATAGTGTTTAATTAGGGTTAATAGCAAAAACCCATAAACAAGGAGATTCAAGTAGGTAGGTGGGGTTCTTAAAATTAATCATACATTACCCATCAAAAAATACCAACTTTTGGGTATTTTAGAGATGGCTAAAATAATTCAGTAATTTCTCATATAATTGTTTAAAACACAATACTCATTTTGAGTATTTTAATAAAATTTCGTAAAGTTTTCGTTAAACGACTTTCTTATTAAGATGTAATACAAAGGAAATTTTAAAATTCTCTTTTGTGTCGCAGTTTAAAATTTAATTAAATGATGTTTTTATTCATTTTTAACATCCCTATAAGTTCTCCGGTTGAAGAAATTTTAAGTTTTTTAAGGATATTACGGCGATGGGTATCTACAGTATTAGGGCTAATATTCAGTTTTTTAGCAATATCCTTACTGGAATAATTTAAAACTAAAAGACGAATAACATCACGCTCTCTATTACTAATTCCTCCAGTTAATAATTTCTGTGAGAAATTGTTAAAATATACGGTTTCATATTCATTATTACTATTTAATAATTTAGCAGAGGCTGAAATTTGCATCTCAAGGCTTCCTGACAAAACTGTATAGTGCGCTAAACCAATCACGGGCTTATCCTTACTATCAAACTCCAGAGGCGTTGTATTCTGTACTACATTAACATATTCATCTTTACCGTTTTTTAATCGATAATTCCAAGTATAACTCATTTTACCTCTATCATTAACACTAATTTCATTTATCGTAAAATTCATTAATTCATTTAATGCTTTCAACCATTTATCTAAATCATCAGGGTGCATTCTACTCCACAAATATCGCATTCCCTTAATTTGCAATTCCTGTTTATCTAATCCAAGACAAGCAGTCATATTTTTACTTATATATTCAAAGGATAAATCTTGAGTATTTGTAATGCAAAAAAAAGTGGAACTATATGGAAGATAAACATCCAGTTCTATTATTTTTTTAATATGCTGTTTGAGTGACGGGTTATCGTGTGATTTGAATATTTCTTTGTAGACTTCTTTTATAGAACTACCATTCATAGACGAGAGATTTTTCCTAAAAATAAGCAAAAAATTTTAGTATCAAGGGGATAGAAAATGGTATATAAAAAAATCCTGATAAAATTACTTGGATTTTTATGTGATTGCGAAGGGATTGTATATCACAAAACACTCCATTCTGAAAATAGAGCCTGCTCAAACATAGTTTGAGAGCATATTTTTATTTCACAAAACTGAATACATTCATTTTGTTCCATAAAAAAAGTCTGCTTAAAAAAGCAGACTCTATTTATTTGTGGGCGCGAAGGGATTCGAACCCCTGACCCCTTGGGTGTAAACCAAGTGCTCTGAACCAACTGAGCTACGCGCCCTCTAAATTGGACTGCAAATATAACCTAGTTTTTAATATTGCAAAAACTTTTTCAATAAAAAATTAAATAATTTCAGCGACCACAAAAGTACTTCCTCCAACAAATATTAAATCATTAGGTGTAGCCTTTCTCAAAGCACTTTCATAAGCTTCTTTTACAGACTCATAAGCCGCTCCTAACATGTTATGTGCGTTAAAATATTGCTTTAAATTCATCACATCCATACCTCTAGGAATATTTGGTTTGCAGAAATAATAAATAGCCCGCTTAGGAAGTAAACCAATTATTGAATCTAAATCCTTATCATTTACCACACCAAAAACAATATGTAGATTATTGAAATTCTCATTTTCGAGTTGCGTCATAACATAGGTAAGTCCTTCTCTATTGTGTCCCGTATCGCATATAACCTTAGGTATATTTTTAAGTATTTGCCAGCGCCCTAATAGGTTTGTATTTTTTACAACATTTAGCAACCCTTCTTTTAAATGTTTCTCTGAAATATTATAGCCAATTAACCGAAGTTCTTTTACTACTTGAACAACTGTTTTTGTGTTTTTAATTTGATAACTACCTACCAAATCGGATTTATATTCGCTAAATACATTTTTATCTGCAAATTCAATCTTAGAATTATTTTTCTTAGCTAAATCCTTAAAAACTAGAGCTGTTTCTTTTTGAGTTTCTCCAATAACAACTGGCACATTGGCTTTTATAATACCTCCTTTTTCATGTGCTATCAATTCTAAAGTATCTCCTAAAAACTGTGTGTGATCTAATCCTATATTTGTTATTACAGATACTTCTGGAGTAATAATATTGGTCGAGTCTAAACGTCCGCCCATACCGACTTCGACAACTGCTATATCAATTTCTTGTTTTGAGAAATAGTCGAAGGCCATTCCAACAGTCATTTCAAAAAAAGACATCTCATTATCTTCAAAAAAAGACCTATTCCGTTTTATAAAACTAATTACAAATTGCTTACTAACCGTTTTGCCATTAATTTTAATGCGTTCTCTAAAATCTTTTAAATGCGGAGAAGTATATAACCCTACTTTATACCCTTCTTCCTGAAGTACTGAAGCGAGCATATGGCTGGTAGACCCTTTGCCGTTAGTACCTGCAACATGAACAGATTTGAACTTCTGCTCAGGGTTATTTAAATAGTTTGCAAGTTTTATGGTGTTAGATAAATCTTTCTTGAATGCCAATTTACCTTGTCGTTGATACATTGGTAGTTGAGAAAACATCCAATCAAGCGTATCTTGATATGTCATTACTTACTATTGACTTAATTTGAAATTTACACTTACAAATCCTATTTGTCTTGATGGTGCTTTAGAATCTGATGGCCATTTATGAGATAGTGCTATCTTTTTTGCTGGATCTAAAAGGCATGCTGCATTATTGGTTGTACCTCTAACACCTGGTTCTGCTTTTGTTACATTGCCATTTTTATCAACTTCAATTCTAACCACAACGCGTCCCGACTCATTACAATCTTGTTTAATTGTTTTATAAGAAGCTCTGCCCCTACCATTCAATCCGTAACCAACGCCACCACTTCCAGTTCCCTGTCCACCAAAATAACTTGGAGCATATGGGTCGCCATCCAATTGCCCTTTATCTCCTGCTCTATCATCGTTACCTTCACTTCCAGTTTCACTACCTTCAGATTTACTAACACCACCAATAAGTGCATCTAGCTTCTTTTTTTTCTCCTCTTGCTCACGCTTTTCTTTAGCTATTCGATCTGCTTCTGCTTTAGCTTTAGCATCTGCAATGGCCTTTGCTTTCGCTTCAGCTTCTTTTTGCTTCTTAATTGCAATGGATTCAACATCTTCTTGAGTGAGAACTTCTTCTTTGGTTTCTGAAGCTTTTGTTGGCTCAGATTTAGAAACATCTGGCTGAGGTGGTTCTTCAATTTTCTTCGGTTCAGACTTTACAGGCTTTAATGGCTGAACATTACCTTTTCCAAATGACGAATTACCAAAATTAACAGCAACACCATATTCTTCAGGCGGATCCATATACGTTGTACCAACAACAAACAATAATAGCAATAATATAACAGCAATTAATGCTGTTAACTTTGCCGAATTCTTTTCATGTTTTGTTTTGAAATACTTCATCATTATAAAAACTTCTCGATACAATTCTGATTAAAAAATTAGCATCAATCGAAGTGACAAATTATTAATTAGGCTTTACTGCTAAAATAACTTTAAACTTATTTCTATTTGCTATATCCATTACCTTTACAACATGTTCTACAGGTACAGATTTTTCTGCTCTTAAAACAATTGTTGGTTTTTCTTGTGAAGAAAGCAACGCTAATAATTCGTTTTCTAAAACACTTTCACCAACTCGTTTTTGATCGATATAATAGGTCAAATCTTTTTTAATACTAACTGCCACAGACTTTTTGTTTTCGGTTTTACCACTTGCTTTTGGCAATAAAATATCAATAGCATTTGTTGTTACCAATGTAGAAGCTATCATAAAAAAGATAAGTAGTAGAAATACAATATCCGTCATAGACGACATATTGAATTCTGGTGTTACTTTATTTCTTCCTCTAAAGTTCATATTATGTTGGCTCGTTTAAGTGATCTAAAAACTCTAACGAATTAGCTTCCATTTGATACACCACTTTATCTGTCTTTACAACTAAATGATTGTATGCTATGTATGCAACAATACCAACTATTAAACCTGCTACTGTGGTTGTCATTGCTGTATACAAACCACTTGCCAATACATCCATTTCTATAGAACCACCAGCATTTGCTAATTCAAATATTGCTAAAATCATTCCAATTACCGTACCAAGAAACCCAATCATTGGAGCTGCTCCAGAAATAGTTGCCAGAATACTCACGTTTTTTTCCAATCCATAAATCTCTAATCTGCCAGCATTTTCAATGGCTGTATTAATATCTGCTAGTGGTTTTCCAATTCTTGAAATTCCTTTACCAATTAATCTAGACACAGGTGTATTTACTTGAGCACATAGTACTTGTGCCGAATCTATTTTACCATTGCTAACATGGTCTTTAATTTGATTCATAAAATTAGCATCTACTTTAGATGCTGCTTTAATTGCAAAAATGCGTTCAAAATAAATATATATTGCACCTACAAGCAATAGAAAAAGGACCGCAATAATAACTTGTCCTGCAGTGCCCCCGCTACTAATTAATTCAATAATCGAAAGTGTTTTTTCAACAGATTCGCCATCGGTTAGCACATCTGCCCCATCTTGGGAGTTTTGTAATAAAGTATTTAGCATATAATTTTAATTTATTGCAATTTTATAACGCTGGTTTAGACGCTAAAGTATAACAAAAATACATTTCAGCTTATAATCTTAATACAAAAACAGAAATATTAGTGAATTCACACTAACATTTCTGTTTTCATTATACTAAACTGATTGCTAATTAAAATAGTGTTCTTGTAAACATAAATGCAACGGCTCCAACTAAGAACCCTACTAAAGCCAACCAAGCTATTTTTTTTAAATACCAGAAAAAATCTATTTTTTCCATCCCCATAGCCACAACTCCAGCAGCAGAACCAATAATTAGCATACTACCTCCTGTTCCAGCAGAATAAGCTATAAAATGCCAAAGCTCATTATCGATAGGCTCATGAAACATCCCTAAACTTGCAGCCACTAAAGGAACATTATCAATAACTGCAGAACCAACACCCAATAATAAAACTACTAAATCTGAGACACCTTCATGAGTTCCTTGATGCAATTCAGTTCCTAACATAGGCATATTTTCCTGCAAGGAGCCAGCAAAATTAAATAAGATACCTAAAGATTCTAATGCCGCAACCGCCATTAAAATACCTAAGAAGAACAATATACTAGGTAATTCTATTTTAGATAATGAGTAATGTACAGGACTATGTTGAGCATGCGCATCGCTTTCTTCTGAGTCATGTATAGTCATACTAAATTTAGAACTACTATATATTTCAGCAAAAATAGCAACAACTCCTAACGACAACATCATCCCTACATAAGGTGGTAAATGTGTAATTACTTTAAATATAGGTACAAATACAATTGCACCAAGACCTAAATACAACATCGTGCTACTAAACTTAGACTTCTTTTTTTCTTCAATTTCTTCAATATCTAAATCGCCTTTAAATGCGGGTAAAAATGAAGCTATAAATGTTGGAACCGCCATACATAAAAAGGAAGGCAATAATAAATACCCCATTAAATGCCCTGTTGTTACTTTTTTACCAATCCATAGCATGGTAGTAGTAACATCACCAATTGGCGACCAAGCACCTCCAGCATTTGCTGCTATTATTATTAAACCAGCATACCATATACGCACATTTCTATCCTTAACTATTTTCTGAAGTATTGAAATAAGTACAATCGTAGCAGTAAGATTATCAATTATAGCTGATAAAATAAAAGCCAATATGGCAAAAATCCAGAGAATTTTGCTTTTTTTCTTAGTTTTTATAAAGTCCTTAATTGTTGAAAACCCATCGAAATAATCTATTATTTCTACAATGGTCATGGCTCCTAAAAGAAACACTAAAATCTCTGACGTTTTACCTAAATGGTGCAAGAGTGTTTCTTCCATAAGGTGCATCTTCTCTTCATGTCCAAGCAACCCAAAATTATCTAATAATGCATGTTTTCCCGAATCAAACCATTGCGAAAAAGTATCTAATCCCAAAGCTATTAATGCCCAACATATGGCCATCATAACCAAGGCTGGGATAAGTTTATCTATTTTTATACTATGCTCAAGAGTAATAGCCAAATAGCCCATTACAAATACTAAAATAATAGCTGCTTCCATAAATTAAAATATTATTGGTTGTTGTTAAATTGTCTTTCGCCTTAAATTTTGATGCGCCTTTTTGATTTAATTAATAACTTATTCTAGTGCTTGTTTTGTTTTAAATTAATTGTTCCAAAGCTATTTCAAAAGCTGCTTCACTTATTCCAGTTTTAGACTGATTTTTATTATACACTTTTTGGATTGCTTCTCTAATTTTATTTGATGTGTCATTAAATATGGCTTCATCTGTCATTAACACACGACGTTCCATGAAATAAGCAAATACCCTCGCCATTCCACAGTTTGATATAAAATCTGGTATCAAACTAACCCGATAATCTGTATGTTCCATAATTGGCCCAAAGAAGATTTCTTTGTCAGCAAATGGCACATTAGCTCCGCATGAAATAACTTCTAAACCACTATCTATCATTTCGTCAATTTGATGAATAGTAATTAAACGAGATGCTGCACATGGTGCAAAAATTTCTGTTTTAATTGACCATATCTTCTCGTTTATTTCTTTAAAAGGAATTAAATTATCGCTAACTAAAGTATTACTTTTTTTTGCGAGAAACAAGTTAGTAATCTCTTCAAAAGAAAAACCATCTTCTTTAATTAATCCTCCAGCAATATCTATTATGCCAACCACTTTAGCTCCCATCTTAGACAAGTAAAAGGCTGCTGCTGCTCCTACATTTCCAAAACCTTGTACTACAGCACGTTTGCCTTCAATTGAGCCGCCATAAATATCATAATACTGTTTGGCAGCTTCTGCAACACCAAAACCAGTAATCATATCTGCTACAGTATATTTTCTGGAAACTGATGGGGAATAATCAGGATTTTCAATAACTTTTATAACCCCTTGCCGTAATTGACCAATTCTATTTATTTTATCTGCTTCCGTTGGTTTAAAGTGACCATTAAAAACGCCTTCTTGGGGATGCCATACACCGCTTTCTTCTGTAATTGGGATTACTTCATGAATTTCATCTACATTTAAATCGCCTCCTGTTCCATAATAACTTTTAAGCAATGGTGAAACTGCAGCATACCACCGCTCTAATACTCCTTTTTTACGTGGGTCAGTTGGATCAAAATTTATTCCCGATTTTGCACCACCAATAGCAGGCCCAGAAACGGTAAATTTAATTTCCATAGTTTTTGCTAAGGACAAAACTTCGTTCATGTCTAAACCTTTGCGCATTCTAGTTCCACCACCTGCTGCACCACCACGCAAAGAATTTATAACCGTCCAACCTTCGGCATCTGTTTCTGGATCTTTCCAATTAAATACAATCTCAGGGTCTTTATTTTCATATTTTTTTAATAATTCTTTCATTTTTAGATTTATTTTTAATTCAATTTAACTTAACACTTCATGATACATGAGATTTAGGATTAAGTGTAGCTATAACTGATTCATTCTAAAAAAGATTAAAATATTAAGGTAACAAATATAAAAAACTAAAAAGCTTAAATATTAAATTATGAAAACTTTATGGATAGAAAATATTTCCAGAACTATGGTCATTAACAGCCCCTGTTACACTTTTAAGGCAATTAACCTCATTCCTAAGCTTTAAGACTCCTAGGAATGCAAAAATAAGTGCTTCTTTAAACTCAATAATTTTTCGGGAAGGTACAATTGTTTTAATTTCTGAAAGGGTTTTTATTCTCTTCATTAAAAACTTATTGTATACGCCACCACCAGTAACTAACACCGAGCCTTTTTTATTATCATTAATTGCTGAAGCAATTTGAATAGCTATATGCTCTATAAACGTTCTTAAAATATCTATAACCTCTAATTTATACGAATCAATTAAAGGGAAAATGTTTAAACTAACCCATTCTAACCCTAACGACTTTGGGTGAGCTTCTTCATAAAAAGTTAATTCGTTTAATTTCTTTAATAGGTTTGTGTTTATCTTTCCTGTTGAAGCCATTTGCCCTTCATCATCATAATCGAATCCTAAAGTCTTTATATAGTGATTTAGCACAATATTAACTGGGCAAATATCGTAGGCAATTCTGTGGCTACTTTTATCAAATGAAATGTTAGCGAATCCACCAAGGTTTAAACAGAACTCATATGCCGAAAACAATAATTTATCTCCAATAGGAACTAAAGGAGCACCTTGTCCACCAAGTAATACATCTTGAACACGAAAATCGCAAACAACTACTTCGCCTAATAATTTTGAAAGTATTGCTTTATTTCCGATTTGATATGTAATTCCTTCATCTGGCTTATGCAATGCTGTATGACCATGTGATGAAACTACATCTAACTTATCAATCTTAGTCTCTTCAATAAATTGCCTAATTTCCTTAGCTAGGTATTTTGTATAGTCATTATCAACTTCTTCTAGCTCCTCAGAAGTTAAGTCTACCAAAGTAGTTAAAGTAACCTTCCATTTTTTGTTATATTCAACCGTTTTATAACTATTTATTTTGAATTGCCACTTTTTGTCGAATTTAAAGGAAACATAAATTAAATCTAAACCATCTAAAGATGTTCCAGACATGACACCAATCACATTATATTCTTTCATTATCATATTAAGTAAAAATAGTATTTTCTATTAAACATATCACATTAAAAATTTATATTTGTGCATATTTTTTATCATATCAATAATATTTTAAGGTTATGGATTTTAGTCTTTCAGAGGAACACATAATGATTCGTGATGCGGCTCGCGATTTTGCTCAAACCGAACTACTCCCAGGTGTAATTGAACGTGACAATAAACAACAATTTCCAGATGCATTAGTTAAAAAAATGGGCGATTTAGGTTTTATGGGTATTATGGTTGATCCAAAATACGGAGGAAGTGGTATGGATGCTATTTCTTATGTTCTTATTATGGAAGAATTATCTAAAATTGACGCCTCGGCTTCTGTTATAGTTTCTGTTAATAATTCATTAGTTTGCTACGGACTAGAAGCCTATGGTTCTGAAGAACAAAAACAAAAATACCTTACTAAACTTGCTACAGGTGAATTTGTTGGTGCTTTTTGTTTGAGTGAACCAGAAGCAGGAAGTGATGCTACTTCACAAAAAACTACTGCTATAGATAAAGGTGATTATTACTTAATAAATGGCACTAAAAACTGGATTACAAGTGGTGGACGCGCCGATGTTTATTTAGTAATTGCACAAACAGATCGCGATAAAGGATCACACGGTATTAATGCTTTTATTGTTGAAAAAGACACAGAAGGTTTTCATATTGGCCCTAAAGAAGACAAACTTGGTATTCGAGGGAGTGATACACATACACTTCAGTTTAATGATATGAAAATTCCAAAAGAAAACAGAATTGGTGCTAATGGTTCTGGGTTTCGGTTTGCTATGAAAACCTTATCTGGTGGACGTATAGGTATTGCTTCTCAAGCTTTGGGTATCGCACAGGGTGCTTATGAGTTGGCTTTAAAATATTCTAAAGAACGTAAAGCATTTGGTACTGAAATTTGTAATCATCAAGCTATAGCTTTTAAACTCGCCGATATGTATACAGACATTGCTGCTGCTAGGCATTTAGTTATGAAAGCGGCATGGGATAAGGATCAAGGAAATAATTACGATATGTCCAGTGCCATGGCTAAATTATACGCATCAAAAATTGCTATGGAACACACCGTTGAAGCGGTGCAAATTCATGGAGGTAATGGATTTGTTAAAGAATACCATGTTGAGCGTTTAATGCGTGATGCAAAAATTACCCAAATTTATGAAGGCACTTCTGAAATCCAGAAGATTGTAATCTCGAGAAGCATTTTGAGAGATTAAGTTACACTATTCTAAGGAGTGAAGTGAGGTAAGAATCTGTTTTAATTATATTTCTAAATTTTTTATGAATCTTAATTTCGAATAGAACTTACATTGATAAGATTCTTACGTCATTACATTTCTCACAACAACGCTTTATTCTTTTTTTAAATCCTCTAAAACCAACCGTAACTCACCATAACTATATTTTTCATCAACCTGTTGCTTCAAATCCGATAAATTCTCATATTTCTTTTTAGGAATTAAAGTTTTCAACTCTAAATAATGAGTCTCAGGTATTAAGTCTGTAATTTTCACCTGACCTGAAGATATAAAACTTGCTAAATGTCCAATAATAGTATTGGTATTCAATTCTCGTTCATCAGCAATCTCTTGAACCGATTTTCCAGATTGAAACAAACGCAACGATTCCTTTTTAGTATCTCCTTTTTTGCGTTTCGGTTTAGGTTCATCAAAAATGGTGGCATCATTAGACGTTTCAATATCATGCTCTTCACAATACGCTTTAATCACTTTAAAAATAGCAGCCCCATATTTTTCAACACGAGTTTTTCCCATGCCATTCACTTTAAGCAACTCCTGTTTGTTAGTTGGCAAGGTTTCACACATTTCGTAAAGTGTTTTTTGTGCAAAAATCTGATAATGAATTAAATCTTTCTCGTGAGCAATATCATTTCTAAGCATACGAAGCTTTTCAAATAACGCTACATTACTAGTACCTTCTATAACTGTCTTTCTAGGTTTCTTTGGTTTATCTTTCCCTGTAAATATTGATTTAGCACGTAACTCTAGAAAAATTTTTGCCGAAAAACCATTAGCTAAACCTTTAAAAAATAATTGTTTTACTGTTAGTAAATCTTCAAAACCATCCAAATGCTTCGTTATTTCACCACCAACAGCCTTATTGTCTGTAGTAAATCCAAATGTTTTTAAAGGTGTTACTATTTTTGTTTCAGTTTCAGTTTTAAAATAAGCAATGGCTTTTTTAAACCGCTCTTGAATTACAGGACTTTCTTCTGCTAGACCTTCGCTCTCAGAAAGTTGTTTTAACTGCGAATTAAAACTATTAGCAACTTTCAAAAAGTTCGCTATACAATCTTTAATTGGTAAAAAAGTACTTTCAATCGAACCTTCAACAACTGTTCTATTCTTGTAATAAATATCTAAAATTCTATTTAAAGGATATAAAAACCCATAAAACTCAAACACTTCAGCAACTAAATCCAATTGAAAATTCTTTTGAGAATCCTTTAAAATTGTTTCATCAGGCGCATGCTGTTCAGCATGCGCGTTAAAAGACATTACATTTTTATCACTAATAATCTGATTGGAATGAATTTTACTCTTCAAAACCAAACCTTCTAAAGATTTACATCGACTCAACGCTACATAAGTTTGCCCATGAGCAAAAGCTCCCTGCGCATCAATAATTGCTTTTTCAAAAGTTAAGCCCTGACTTTTATGAATCGTAATACTCCAAGCCAAACGCAATGGCATTTGTGTATAACTCCCTATTTTCTCTTCAGTAATAGCTTTAGTTTCTGCATTTACAGAATAATTTATATTCTCCCATATTTCAGGAGTTACAATAATATTAAAATCGTCCTCAGGACAATGCACAACCACTTCATCACCATCCAAATGCATTACTTTACCAATCTTACCATTAAAATATCGCTTCTCTGGGCTACTATCATTTTTTACAAACATAACTTGCGCTCCAACTTTAAGCTCCAAACACTCCTTATTAGGGTACGCATATTCAGGAAACTTACCATCCACTTCAGCATTATAAGTAAATGTCTTGGTTTTTAACTTCTCCAACTCCGTCCTGTTGGTTGCCTCTGCTTTATTATTATGAGTTGTTAAGGATATATACCCTGCATCTGGTGCAGGCGTAAAATCTGGAACGTAGCGTTTATTCAATTCCGCAGCACCTGCATCTGTCAAGCTATTATTTCTAATCTCATTCAAGATTTCAATAAACTTCGGGTTCTCCTGCCTATAAATATGTTTCAACTCTATAGTAATTGCATCACATTTCTGGAAAGCCAGACTACTAAAAAAGAAGCCATTACTATACACATGCTTCAACAACGCCCACTCTTGCTCTTTAATTACTGGCGATAGTTGTTGCAAATCACCAATCATCAAAACCTGTACACCGCCAAACA
The DNA here is from genome assembly GCF_947487605.1 of uncultured Algibacter sp. Lineage (GTDB taxonomy): Bacteria > Bacteroidota > Bacteroidia > Flavobacteriales > Flavobacteriaceae > Algibacter_D. The sequence goes on along the minus strand of NZ_CANKXK010000007.1, from coordinate 972 downwards.
CTTTATCTCTATTTCTAAAACGTCGCAGGGTTCTATCAATGCCATCCAACAAATCGGCGCGAACCATACTAATTTCATCAATAACCAATAAATCCATCGATTTAATAATATTGATTTTTGTTTTACTAAATTTTCTATTAAATCCTTTTGAAGCATTCAAATCCGTATCAGGTAAAATCGGACCAAAAGGCATCTGAAAAAACGAATGTATCGTCACACCCTTAGCATTAATAGCAGCCACACCCGTAGGCGCAACCACCACCACACGTTTCAAACTATTCATTTTCAAACGATGCAAAAAAGTAGTTTTACCAGTACCCGCCTTACCCGTTAAAAAAATAGATCGATTTGTATTATTTACAAATGCCCACGCCAATTCTAGTTCCTTATTTTTAGCCATCAAACACTTAAAAATTTAGATGTTTAAGATACTAATATTGAATATTTTTTTGGGCGGGTTTTAAAGAAAAATTAAAACCGCGCTATCCACTGTATCTTTTTATTATGTTATTTCGAGGAGGAACCGACGTAGCAATCTGTCAAATCCTACCTCCTAACAAACAACAGTACATATCAAGCCATAAAAAGGATGCCGTTACTATCGCTCCCGCAACTATCCGCTAGAGTTCAGTATTAAATAAAAGAAGTTTTTCTTTTTGCTAAAGTATATCACAAAAAAAAGAGTCTAACTACATACTGTAATTAGACTCTCTAAAAAAGGCGACGACCTACTCTTCCACAAATGTAGTACCATCGGCGCTAATGGGCTTAACTTCTCTGTTCGGAATGGTAAGAGGTGAGCCCCATCGCTATAACCACCTTAAGCTTTAATCTCGCACTTGATGCGGGATCTCTTTCTTTTAAAGAAAGATAAATATCTTAACATATTGAAAATAAGAACATGGTTTGTAATAATTATTTGTACTCTAAAAAAACAGGCGTACAATAAGCCTATGGGTTATTAGTACTACT
>NZ_CANKXK010000006.1 GCF_947487605.1 uncultured Algibacter sp. | reverse complement strand
TTTCGTGTCGAATTTCTTTTTGGTTTATTAATTCAGATATTTTATCAATATACGGTTTCATCTAATGTTGCCTAACGTTTATGTATAAGATTAGTGCGGTTTTGTGTGCGAGGATTTTCCGTAGGAAAATCAGATGTAGCAAAACAGGACTAATCGCTGGATTAAGCACAGATCCAAGCATTAATTTTATACTTTGTTACCACACGTTTTTTTAAATTTTAAAATCAATTATTATGTCAAAATATTACAATAAAACTTTAATCAAACTAAACAATTATTGTCGGGTGTTTTGGGCTTGGATTGGATTCATATTTTTTATGTCCATACTAATCTGTCCAGAACTTCTCCTAAAGACCATCCAATACCTATGCAAGTAAGAACAACCCACCAATATTTTTGTATTAAACTTATGAGTTTAAGTTTTTCTGTCAAGTCTCTTATTCGGTCATTTTGTTCTCGAATAGTTTCCTCGTATTGTAACTTATCTTTTTGTAAAAGTTTAATTTCTAAATCAAGCGATTCTTTATCTTTTTTAAGGTCAGAGTCAGACTTTAAATCAGATTCGATTTTAGTAAATCCACCATTTTTTAAGAAACGCTCTGTTAAGCCTGTAATATTAATACAAGGATTACCAGTTAAGTATATTTCAAGAACCTCATATCCTGAATTATCAATGTATTTTATTAAAGACATTATTTCGTCTTCATTAAAGTCAGTAAAAAGTTTATTTTCTAATTCATATATAAATGTATATCCATTGTCTGTTTTGTTCTTTTCTAAACAATATTTTAGGATTGAATCTAAATTTTTTCCGTTTATAATATCGTCCATAGGTTTGAGTGAGTTCAAATGTGTGGTAACGGTCCAGTATAAGAATAGTTGCGTGGTTAAGTCACTAATTTAGTAAACAAAAACTAGCCATAGGAAAATCCGCAGGATTTTCCGAGTAGGCAAGTACAAGCAATTATTTTTATACATTGTTGGCATTTCGTTATTTTTTTACAGATTCTATGGTGCACCTTTTATCAATTTCTAAAGCTTTATCGCTTATCATAAATCCGTCTTCCATAATTTTGTTTATGGGGAGTTTGCGGTATTCTTTAATCATACAATCACAGTATTTTTCTATATCATTTGTATTTTCAAATTCTGTTCCGATTAATTGTTTTTTTAGTTTTTCTTTCATCGAGTTCGCTAAATTATTTGTCCACTCCATTTTGACTGATTTCATGCAATTTTCAAACCCAAGTTCAAGAAATATTTGACTTTTTTGTATTTCAGCTATGACTTTTAAAAAGTCATCATTTTCCAATTTTCTTCTATATTTTGATTTTAAAGTTGAGTCGTTTAATACTTTTTCAGCAAAACACTTGCAATATGATAAACGTTCTTGTTTATCGGGTATAATTCTCTGATTCCCATCCATGCATTTACCTAAAGGAACTGTAATTCCATTGATTTCAGCAAAGTTGCTAGGAATCACTTTGGAGCCTAAACTTACTATTACGAAAAATGCAAGAGCCACAAATGAGATAATAAAAAATTTCAAGAATTCGAAAGACTTAAATTTTAATTTTCTTTTTGAAAATCCACTACCAATTAGCCAAGTACTTAAAAGAAGCAAAAGCAATATAGCTATTAAAATTCCGATATCATAAGGAGTGTCTAACTGTCGGCTAGCATTTAGGTATTCTTTTCCAGCTCCATAAAGCAATAAAAATCCGATAATAATTTTAAATGTTTTCAAATGTTTGTTTTAATGAATGCCAACTCGTTATATAGTAACTTTTATTACCGATATCCCGTAAATAAGTCAGGTTATCATAAGTTTTTTGTTACTGTTATCCTGTAAATATAATTAATCTTTCTGACAGAATTAACTATAAAAACACTAATCATCTTCTGGAAAAGTAATATGCTGATAAGCTCCTATATCTGGAGAAGCTGTTCTGTTTACATTTAAAATATCCACTGGAACTTGTGTTGCAAATGTTTCTAATCCCATATTTATCGCAGCAGATTCAGCGCCTATAATTAGCATGTTTTGCTCTGTGTCTTTAAAATTAGGGCCTTCATTAAAAATATTGCCTTCGTAATGATTGGTATCGGTCAAATTGTAATTTGGACCTGTAAAATTATCATTGTTGTCTTCAAAACGAATTAGACAATTAGTGAATTTAAAATTAAAAACGACTGCATCATCTTCAATTTCATCTAGTAAAATTTCAGGATTGTCATTTCCGTAGATAATACAATTATTAAAATTTGCTTCAACTAGATCTGTAATCGTAGCGTTATTGTCTTCATCTAAAACAAAATTGTTTAGCAAAACAGAAGGTAGCTGCCTAAAACCATTTGACCAATAATTGGCAATGGTACAATGTGTTAAATTATATTTACCCCCTAGAGTACCTGCAAACGAAGACTGACCAGCATTATTAATAACCAAATTTTCTGCCGATATCGATGTATTTCGACCAAGAATACCAAAACTACTTGAATTATATATTTGGGAATTTTTGATAGTTAGTTTGTCGTTTACCTCATCAGGATTTCCATCACATAAAACGCCTACTAATGCGTTTTTAATTGTGGCGTAATTAATAATAGTATTAATACTACCGTCAAGTAACCAGATGGTTCCCCATTGTCCAGGTACATTAGAGAAATTTGGTTCTAAGCGATCACCTTCAAAAATCACTTCATTTTCTAGTAGCTCTTGATCTGTACTATGGCTTCCATTAACTTGTAGCGAGGCACCGTTAGATACAATTAGACCTGAGTTATCATGAAAATGTAAGCGTGATCCAGCTTCAATGGTAAGTGTTTCACCAGTTGGTACAGTTGCAAAACCATAAATAACATAAGGTTTGTCATTAGTCATGGTCAATTCTGATGCTATTAGTTCTCTACCTTGTAACTCGGTTTCTATCTGTTCCCCACCAATGTCTAAAGTGAGTGTTTCTATAACTTTCGTTGCATTATCTCTTTCTGGATAAATAAATACTGCATCTTTTACAAGCGTGACAAGTTCAACTTCTTGAAGATTTGCACCAGCATCAAACTCTATTTGGTCTGTATAAAGATAGTTACCATCAGGATTTGGGAAGTTATTAATATTGATGGTAGTTTCTACGAAAATAAAAATACTATCCTTAGCAAGAATTTGGATGTCGTTAAATTCTTTGCCAGTTAAACCATCGACGTTTAATCGGTATTCAGAATTTTGCCCAAGTCCTAATTTTATAGATGGTATGAGAATGTCGTCATCACTTCTATTATACACCTTTAAATTATATGTGCTTGAGCCTATATTTGTAAAAATAGTATCTAAATATACTGTGTCTTTTGAGAATTCGAGTGAACCTGTACTAGTATAAAATTCAAAATCTTTACGACAAGAACTCCAAATAATTAGAAAAACTAGTGTGAATAAAAAGTAAAAACTACGTTTCATTTTGTAAAATTAATTGAAAGGCTAAAAATATAACTTTTGAAAGGATGAATTAGTATACTTTTTAATTAATTATATAGATTAGTTTTTTAAATTATAATTTAATTTTATTGAGTTAAAAGATTATTGATTTTAAATTTACCAATAATTTGTTTGGAGAAATATTTAACTTAGTAAGTATACTTAAAAAGATAAAACCTTGAATGTTATTAGGTGTTAAGGGGTTAAGTAGAAGAAGAGTAACTTTATGTAAACTTTGTTTTTTAGGTTTTTAGGATGATAAAAAATAGCTTTGAATTTGATTATAATAAAGGATGAATGGGCTATAATTTAATATCAGGCTGAATTTGTTTGATTTTATGATTAAAAAAACAATTAGCCTGATTATAAATTGCTAAATAGTAATAATAATTAAACGGGTGCCTCATCTTTACTTCTTTTCTCAATAACCTTTTCAATTAAGTCTGGTACTTTTTCAAAAGCAGCGGCAAGCCCATGAGTTTTACCAGCGTCAATAAAAGAAATTTCTTCGTCTTTTGTTACCAAGAAGCCTATAGGTTCAATACCAATGCCAGCTCCAGCTCCAGCTCCTTGACCTTTACGACCTTTTGTTTTAGTTTCCATTCCTTCACCTCCACCAGAACCAAAGCCTATGCCTACTTTAATTACTGGAACGCATTTAAATTGTCCTAATTCAAATTGTTGGCCAACAACAGTCTCTGTTTTGGCTTCTGTTTTTATAAAGTCAGTAATCTGACTTAATAATTCTTCAAAATGTAAATCCATAATGTATTATTTAAAAGTTAATAAATGATTTAATAATATTTATTGGTCTGTTTTTAACTAGTAAAATCAATTGATTCTGTCCTTGAAAATTAATATGACAATTACATCCATTGTAATTCAATAAACCAAACAGCGGATATAATTTGGCATTCAAAATGTAATTATCCGTATCAATATTTATTAAAAAGTGCGTTACTCTAAATGTTTTTGTCATTCTTAAAATCTTCTTTATAAGAAACTTTCTTTTAGGTTTTGGCGAATAACGTTTCTTTTTGTTAAGCTTATTTTTTGCTTGTGCTTTTAGAGGGTACAGGTAGAAATTAAAAATCAATATTTTTAACCGTATTCTAAATATTTCCTGTTTATGTTGTTCTAAATTTGCTTTTGCAAGCCCTTGCAGTTTTATATAATACTGGTTAGATGTTGTATCAATAAAAATGGTTATTGGAATTAATAGTAGTGCCACGATAAAAGCCAAAATTAGTAGTAAACAAACATAAAGTATCATGACTCAATTTTGTTTTAAAGTAGTAAAGGATAAACATTGTAACAATGATATTCATCAATTTATACCAAATTTTATAAATGAAAGTTTCAATTATAAATTGTAATAGGTGTTAACTTTTATTTAGCCAATCATTCACATTCAAATCATATATGATAATAATTTTTATACATAGCCAGCGTGGTATTAAACGACTCCAACACTTGCTACTTTAATATCTATACAACCGTTAGAATATATTTTGTTTTAGTAATTAAATTAATAGTGTGTTGTATTAATTACTTGATTCTTAATTTATTAATTTTGATTTTTTAGCGAAAGTGTTTTTTTCTCCATATGGAGGATACCCTATTCTAGAAAGTGTTTGTTTTACTATGGCAACATCTTCTTTTGTTTCATGCTCAAAGGTTACAGTAGCATATTGAAGCTTAATTGTGATGTTATAAATATTTTCTAAATCAGAAAGTTTTTTTATAATGATTGATTCGCAATCAGCACATTTTAAGTGTTGTATGTACAATGTCGTTTTCATTGTTATGTTTTTCTATGCTAATAAAGATACACGTGGAGGTGAAAATTGGAAATGATATGCATCAGTTTAAAGAGACATTTTTAGCCAATTCTGTGTATTTATTCTGGTGCGATAGTTAATAGAGTTTGTATCGTTGTTTTTGCGTTTCTCAAGTGAGATGTTTAAAAAAAAGGAGGCTGCCTTAAAAGTAGCTATTACGAGAAACTTTTTATTTTGAAGTAATCTAATAATAAATAACTCGAACTTTCAAGATTCCTTCACTTAAGTTAGTAATGACGCCTTTTTTGGACAGCCCCATAACCTTTAATTTAGAAGCCTACTTAACCAAAGCTTAGTGTTTTTTTATAATTATTACACAGAGCATTTTCGTTTTGAAGTTTTGCACTATGCTTATTAAAAGCGAGTAGAGGGATTTTTAATGATACTTCCATGTCTTTCACTAAATCTTTATGAAAAATATTAGAAAAACTCCAATTATGTTTGCGTTCTAACATAGCTAACATACTGGCTTTTTCATTATTTAAAACACTATGTAAGCCTGATTTAATACTGGTAGAAGCAATGGTTTTAAAGGCTATTTCTGGATAAGAAACCTCGTTTAAAAGTGTATTCTTAAATTGCTTCATATACTCTTTAACAGGGTATTCATCTGTTTTATAAACATGTATAACTTCTATAAGTGCAGAAAATGGTTTAGCAATTTCTATTAGTTTTTGAATGGATAGTATGTCGGCTGCCTCAAAATCTGTAGCATATACTATCGTAGATATTGTATCATAAACTAAGCTGTTAGGGACAATTAACAATGGCATTTCGATGGTATCTAAGAGTGTATTTGCAATATTACCAGAAAAGTAACCTCTAGCACTATGTTTATCTTTCATGCCTATAATAATTAAATCTGGGCTTAGTATTTTAGAAAGACGCAGAATACTTTCAGAAACCGAATTGTTCTCAATAACATGAGTTATAACAGGTTTTTGATGAAATTCGTTTTTAAGATGAGTTTTACAGTAACTATCTACAAGTTCTATTTGTTCTTGATGCATTCGCTTTTTAAGCAAGTCTAAGGGTTGGATGGTTGAAAATGCAATGGGAGGAAAATTATATACATGCAAAATATGTAAATTAGCATTCATAATAAAACTTAAACGATAAGCATACTTTAGCGAAGAAGCATCATTTTTGGTACAATCTGTGGCATATATTATTGTTTTCATGTTGACAAGTTTTTAACTTAACAAATCTAGCATACTTGCAGTTTTTTTTAAATGATATTTATCAGGATATTGTTTTTATTTTTTCCAAGGTTTTATAATAATTGCTTAATTCTTGTTTTTTTTTATTGTCTAGTCCGTGCCATCTTATGCCTTGTATAGCGCCTTCTATGGCATAAAGCATATTTATGCAAGTACCACTATTTTCAATTGTTATAATTTTAGCTATTGCATTTTTACTGCCAATTTTTTTTAGCATTTTCTCATTTTCGATTCCAACGGAATTCAATTTTTTAGCAAGCGTTTTTCCAATGTTTGGTAAATTAGTTAATTGTTTCATTTTTTAACTTTGAAATTGCACAATAAAAAAAGCAAACTGTATGCCGTCATAGAGTGCGTGAGATATGACTAACGGTAACAATCTTCGGTATTTATAAAAGTAAAAACTCATAATAACACTTTTAAGTCCTATAGAAATTATTCCAGCAGTTCCTTGATATAAGTGTGCTATCCCAATTAGGGCAGAGGCTAAAAATATTGCAACAATATGCCAATTTTTGTTGTCATTAATGTTCCACAAGCATTTTAATAAGAATACTCTAGATAGTTCTTCAAAAAGAGCAATGCCAATCCATAAAACAGGACCAAACCAAATAATGATTAGCAAGGGGTTATTTGCCAAAGTTATTATTGTATCTATCAATTCTGTATTTGGTGGATTATTATTTGGTATCCATTGGTAAAGCGTCATTCTTTCTAAAAAAAACATTAAAAAATAGATTGCCGTTAAACCTAAAGCTACTAAGGTATCCCAATACCAAGTTCCTTTACCAGAATTAAAAGTTTCTTTAAATGTGTCCCTTATTAAGTATTTGTTAAGCGCTAAAATTAGAACGCATAAGCCGCCACCAAAAATCAATGGATATACAATCATATCAGTTGTCGAGAAATTTTCAGTTTGTGTTAGTCTATACCAAATCATTATAATATTGATTGGTAAAATTGCAATACAGATTGCTAAAATATTTCGAAACGTTTTATTCATGTTTTTAGTTTCTTCAAATAGCTTATGACTATTTGTAAATGAATTAAAAGGCAATGCTCCGCTTCATCATCATCTTAATAATAAGTAAGAGAGGTTGTATAAACTTTGTTTTCTATAAATAGATAAATTACCTGTGTCATTATTTTTTAAGCGGTAAGCTTTTAATCTTTCATTTTAATTTTTTATCAATAACATTTAAGAAAAGTATCTTCAAATAGCTTGAAAATACTTTTCTAGTAGCTTGAAACAAGTTATTATAAAAAATCTCCATTGTCATCAACTTTAATCTTAATACGCTTGTTGCCGTTTTCAAGAGTAAGTTTGTAAAGCTTTTTTAATTTACCAGAATTATGGTAATTAACCAGATATGCATTTTTAGATATGGCCCAATTTGGAAATCTAGTAGACACAGATTCCAAAACAGATTCAGGTAAATTGATGTTTTTGTATCTTTCTATTGTTCTTAGTAAATTACTTTCCGAATCATAGGAAGCTAATATTTTTCCTTCAGGAATTACAAAGTAAACTTCATATAAATCATATTCATCTGCATAGATATCTAATTCTTTTACATTAAAGTCACTCACTTTTAAATGTAGTTCTTCTACTGGCATAGCGGCTTCTTTAGAGTTTACATCACTTAAATATTTGTAGTTATGGACGATGTATACCGCAGGAAACGTTTCGGAGCCTTGAGCATAAACTTGGGTGGTTAATCCTAATAAAAATAAACCAAGCATTAATTTTTTCATGATAATAACTTTTTGGTTAATATGAAATAAAGTTAAGCCCATAAAGTAGTGTAGGCAATGATGCTCATCAGTTTTGGAGATAATTATGAAGTGTATGTTAATGCTTCTTAAACCTCCGTTTATCTCTTAAAGACCAATATTGAAGTTTTTAAATGTGAGCATGCCTCTTTTTGATTTTTATAAATATACAATGGGTAAATTTTATAAAAAATGAGGAAAATAAGTCTAAAAGCCTGTTAGCATTAATGAAAATTATAACATTGTAATATCAATCTTTCACTTTAAATATTTTTTCTAAAATAGTATCCATTAAGCACCATTTTGTAATTGATGATTGTAACAAATTTGCACCTACAAATGCTGTAAACCATAACCAATTTATATTAACATAAATAGCAAGTAATAAACTTGTTAATATAAAAGTTCCTGCCACGGCTCTAACAATTCTATTTTTCATAATGATAAGTTTTAAATATGCTTCTCAATAGGTAATACAACCGCTTTTATAGGGTTGTTGGTTTCTAAATTTTTATTAAATAGTTCTATTAAGTTAAATAGATTTTCGATGTGACTCTCATTAGTAAAAGAAAAAAATAATTGCGACTCGTTGCCCACCGCTTCACTAGGAAACCAACTAGATGTTCTTAAAACAGATGGTGCATTTTTATAACCATCAATATCATGACTACTAAAACTTTCTATGTTAGCCTTTTTAAATAACTTTAGAACATCTTTTTGAAATTCCTCTACTGCTGTAACAATTACTAATTTCATTTTATTTATAATTTTTAAATTGTTTGGTCGAGCTTAGTAGAGACCTGTTTAAATTCTATTAACGAGAAGTAGTTCTCGACTGTGCTCGAACGGACAACTATTTATAGTTTTTGCGCTCAATCATATAATAAACCAAAGGCACTACCAATAGAGTTAAAAACGTACTTACAATGGTACCACCCATTAGTGAAATGGCTAAACCTTGAAAAATGGGATCAAATAGAATTACAAATGCACCAATAACAACCGTTCCAGCAGTTAACAGTATGGGTGTGGTACGCACTGCTCCAGCTTCAATTACAGCTTGTTTTAATGGAATGTTATCGGCTAACCTTAAGTTTATAAAATCGATAAGTAATACCGAATTTCTTACCATAATACCAGCAAGTGCAATCATGCCAATAAATGAAGTGGCTGTAAAAAATGCGCCCATAAGCCAGTGCCCTAAAACAATACCTATCAATGATAGGGGTATGGCAACCATCATAACCACAGGTGCTTTAAAGTTTTGAAACCACCCGACTATCAAGATATAAATGATAATAATAACCCCTAAAAAGGCTATTCCTAAATCCCTAAAAACTTCTAAAGTTATTTGCCATTCTCCGTCCCATTTTACGGTGTAATTGTCTTCAAAATCGGGTTGATTTAAATATAATTCGTTCATTTTATACCCTTCAGGAAGTTTAATATCTTTTAATTTTTTTTCCATGTCAAGTATCACATAAACAGGGCTTTCTAACGTACCTGCCATATCTGCCATAACATAAACCACTCGCTTTTGGTTTTTTCTGTAAATACTCTTGGCTTTTGTATTTTGTTGAACAGTTACCAAATTGCCAATAGGAACCATATACCCATGATTTGATTTTACTTTTAATTGAGAAATATCTTGAATGGTAGATTTTTCTTTTTCATCTAATGCTAAAACCAAACCTACTTGAGTTGTAGCATTTTCATCATATAAATTAGTAACCGCTTTATTAGACAATGCCATATTCATGGTATATACAATCTGCTCTGGCGTAACACCATATAGCATAGCTTTTTCTTTGTCGATTATAAGTTTGTATTCTACTTGGTCTGCCTCAAACATCCAATCGACATCCACAACATCGGTAGTATTTTTTAGAATATTCTGCACTTTATTTGCTACTTCAATTTGCGCATCATAATTAGGCCCGTAAACTTCTGCAACAATGGTTGAAAGTACTGGTGGCCCTGGTGGCACCTCTACTAATTTTACATTGGCTTTATACTTTTGGGCTATTTTTTGAATGTCTGGACGCATTAATTTTGCAATATCATGACTTTGTAGGCTTCGTTCTTTTTTATCGGTAAGATTTACTTGAATATCTGCCATATTACTACCGCCACGTAAGTCGTAATGACGTACCAATCCGTTAAACGTAATAGGGGCAGAGGTTCCCACATAGTTTTGATAATTTACCACTTCTGTTCTGGAAGATAAATATTGCGCTATTTCTTTGGTTACAGTAGCCGTACGTTCTAAGGTGCTACCTTCAGGCATATCGATAACTACTTGAAATTCATTTTTATTATCAAAAGGCAACATTTTTACCGCCACTAATTTGGTGAAAAATAGTCCCACAGAACCCATAAGTAATAAAAATGTGATACCTAAAAACAACCATCGTGTTTTCTTGTTTTCAATTAATGGAGTTTCAAATTTTGAATATACCTTGTAAATGAAACCATCTTCTATAGGCTTTTTAACTTTTTGTTTACCTCCTTTTTTATCTTTCTCACGCAAGAAAATATAGCCCAAATAAGGCGTAATGGTTAAGGCTACAAATAATGATAATAGCATCGCTAAGGAGGCACCAATAGGCATAGGACTCATATATGGCCCCATTAACCCAGATACAAAAGCCATGGGTAATACAGAGGCTATTACTGTAAAAGTTGCTAATATAGTAGGGTTTCCTACTTCGTTTATGGCATATAGAGCTGCTTGTTTAAAGGGAAGCCGTTTCATTTTAAAATGCCTATGCATATTTTCGGCTATGATAATAGAATCGTCCACCACAATACCAGTTACAAATACCAAAGCAAATAATGTAATTCGGTTTAGTGTATAATCAAGCATATAGTAGCTCAATAAGGTTAAAGCAAACGTAATGGGAACAGACAAGAATACAACCAAGCCACCACGCCAACCCATAGCTAGCATAACTACAAGTGTTACCGCTATAATTGCGCCAATAAGATGCATCAATAATTCGGACACTTTATGTGAAGCCGTTTCGCCATAATTTCTTGTAACTTCAACATGCACATCATCTGGGATCAAGTTGGTTTTCAAGTGTTCTACTTTATCAATAATTATATCCGAAATTTTCATGGCATCTGCGCCTTTTCGTTTAGCAACTGAAATGGTTACTGCTGGATATTCAGAGTTATATGTAGTCACTTTTTCGCTAGCTTGACCAAAGCCTAAGGAGACATAATTTGTTGGTATTTCGGGACCATCAATAATGGTGGCAATCTGTTTTAAATAAATAGGTTGGTTTTGTTGAACACCAACTACTAGGTTTTCAACATCTACAACGGTTTCTAAAAATTTACCTGTAGACACTAAAAATTCAATATCATTTTTATCAAAATTTCCTGCACTTAACTGTTGGTTGTTAGCTTTAATCATTTTAGAAACCGATAAAAAATCCAGTCCGCTTTCTGCTAATTTATCTTTGTCCAACACCACTCGTAATTGTCTATTTCTACCACCTATTTTTTGGGTTGCAGAGACATCGCTAACTTTTTCTATTTCGTTTGTTAATTCTTCTGCGATTTGTTTTAATTGATAATCGTCATAGGTTTCACTCCAAAGTGTTAAGCCTAAAACAGGCACATCATCAATAGCACGTGTTTTTACTAATGGAAATGTTACGCCCTTAGGCATTTGATCCATATGCTTGTTAATTTCATTATACAATTTCACAAATGAACGTTCAATATCTTCACCCACATAAAATTGCACAATTACCATCCCTTGTTCTTGCATCGAAGTAGAATACACATATTCTACGCCTTTAATATTCGAAATTAACTTCTCTAAAGGTTTTATAACCCGAGACTCAACTTCGGTAGGGCTTGCTCCAGGATAACCAATAAAAATATCAGCTATAGGCACATCAATCTGTGGTTCTTCTTCACGCGGAATTAAAAACGAACTATACACGCCAATAACCATGAATACTATCATGAGAAGTACCGTAAGCTTTGAGTTTATAAAGTTTTTGGCAATCTTTCCTGCTAAACCTTCTTTCATAATTTAAAGCCCTTTTAATTTCCCTACAAAGGAAAACTGATATGGATTTTTTTAATTAATACTTGTCTTTTTATGTCTTATCCTTACAAGGTTTTTAAATCCTTGCAGAATATACTTGTAACTGCTTACTGAATACTAATCTTTGCGCCATTAAATAGTTTTCCATCTGCTGATACTATATAGGATTCATTGGTTGATAATCCAGATAGTACTTCTATGGAATCACCATATGTTTTACCCAAACGTAACCAACGCAATAGTGCTGTATTATTTTGACTTACTGTATAAACCCCAGATAATTGTCCCTTATTTACAATAGCATTTTTAGGTATTAAAACCATTTCTATTTGTTCTGGGTTTTCAAAAGGAAATAACACGGTAACAAACATTCCAGATAAAATATTGGCATTCGTTTTATCTAATGCTATTTTAGTTAAGTATTGACCACCAGTATTTTTAGCAGATGTACTTATCTCGGTTACTTTTCCTTTTAAAGCTTCATCAATAGATTTTGCTAGAATATCAACTTTAGTGCCTTTTTTTATTTTAGAGATTTCATTTTCTGGAATCATGGCAACCACTTCAAAAGCATTAGGCGTTTCAATAGATATTAAAGGTGCTCCCATATGTGTTATATCTCCTTTTTTAACAAATTTTCCAGTTATTATTCCATTGAATGGTGCTGAGATATTGGCGTACGCAAATTGTGCATTAACTTCATTTTTTATTTGATTAGCAGCTTCTAAACGTGCTTTAGCCATTTCATAATTAGCAGTAATATCATCAAGCTCTTTTTGAGAGGCACTATTGTTTTTGAATAAATTTTTAAATCTGGTAAAGTCTTTTTCGGCATTTATAAATGCGGCAGTGGCTTCTGTAATACTAGCGTTAGCTTGAGCTTGTTTAGCCTGTAAGTCTACATTATTAATTGAAATAAGTCGTTGGCCTTTGCTAACTTTATCGCCAACATTTACATGGACTTGAGTTACAAACCCCATGATTCGGGTACTTAAATCGGCGTTATAAACCGATTGAATTTTGCCACTAGCAGACAAAAACGATCCCCTTTTATTAACTGAAACCTTATCGACTTTAACGTTAATTATTGGCGAATTATCTGCCAATATTTTTTTATCATCGCTACCACAACTAGCCATAAATATGGATGCTAAAATTATAGTCAATATGTATGTGTATTTTTTCATTTTGAATTTATTTTTAATACCTACAAGCTTTTTAAAATCATGCAGAATAATCATTTTTATTTTCTGAATGAATACTGCAACAGTTTACAGTATTCTATTGTTATTCTTTAGTTAAAAAATCTAAATATACTTGAGCATAATTGTATTCATAAATGGTTTGATAATACTCCAACTCTTTTTGAGAATATTGGGTTTCTGCTAATAATAAATCGGATGTTTTCTCAAGACCTTCTTTAAATCTATCGATTCTAATACGTAATGCTTCTTCAGATTGCTGTAATGCTAAAGAGGTTAACTTTAATTTATTTTCAGCATCTAATAAAGCTCGCTTTGCTTTTTTTAATTCCAATTGACTTTGCGTTACATATTGCTTATATTGAATTTTTGATTTTTCATATTCAGCCTTACTTTTTTGGGTTTTACCAAAGCGTTTATAACCTTCAAAAAGTGTCCAATTTAGTTGTGCTCCAATAATGTAGCCGTTAGCGTCTCCTTTAAAAATATCATTGTCATATAACTCATAACTTCCAAAGGCATTCAATGTTGGCAGAAAGGTTAACTTGTCGGCTTTACTCAAGTTTTTGAATGCATTAGAAGCCAGTTCCATGGCTTTAATGTCTGCTCGGTTTTTGGAAACTTGAATATTGTTTTTGGAATTTATTGATAAAATAGTTAAGCTATCAGTAGGTTTATAAATAACATCTTCGCTATCATTAATTAAAAAGGATATATAATTTGAAGCGTTCTTAACATGACTTCTTGCCGTTTGTAATTGGTTTTCGACCTCAATAGTACGTACTTCAACCAATAATACATCTGAACGTTGTAAATACCCTTGTTTAAACTTATCATTGGCTAGTTTTTTATTAGATTTTGTAGCGTTTAGTGTTTTATTTAGCACATTCACAGCTTTATAAGCTAATTGTAATTCCATATATGCCTTTTGAACTTCAAACTCCAAATAGTCTGTGGTACGTTTGGTTTGTAATACCATAGCACCCATTTTATTTTTTGCAGCTTTTCTTTTATGAATACCATCTAAATTGATTAGAGGCTGTTGAATTTCAAAACGGGTAGCATAGTTTTGAGTTGTACTGGGGTTGTTTAATAAATTGGGATTAAAATCATTTTGTGTTAATATTGATTGATTCAATTTAGATCCAAAAGCCATTAAAGGATTGGTGGTAGAAATGCCTGTGTACGTCATTGAAATATTTGGTAAGAATACTGCGTTAGTCTGTCTATAATCGGCTTTTGCTAAATTGAAGTCTTGTCTTGAAATTTTTAGATTTTGATTGTCTTTAATTGCTCTACCCACTACTTCAGACTGAGAAATAGGTTTAAGTTGTTGCGCCTGAAGTAGTATAGAGCTTAAAAAACCAACCAAAAATATTTTTATATTTTTATTCATTGAGATTCAAGTTTCTAAACAAAATTAGAGGTGTTTTTTTATAAGGGTGTAACTATTGTTACTTGTTGGCCATTATTTTTTTTAACAGATTTAACTTTTGGTTCAATAAAGAATGAACCAAAAATTAAAAGCAAGCATAAGAATAGAAAGGCTAGGGCTACTATCTTTTTTGTTAAAGGTTGTGCAATAAGTTTTTTATAAACACCAACAATAATTTTCCAATGCAAAAAAATATGAACAATAACCAAAGCCAATAAAACTAAGCCTAAGATAAGGTGTAGTGTTCCCCATTCATGTCTGTCCATTCCAAGCCAATAAAGCTCAACATTATTACCGTATTTTACCCAGCGTTCTTTACCTGGAATTAGTATGTATTTTATAAGAAAACCTGTGCCAATAATAGCTGACATGCATATAGACATAACAGTATTAATAGTGAAATTTAAAACAGGTTTTTTCATGTCATAGTTTATTAAAACATATAACTAGCACCAATTAAACAATAGAATGTACTTTTTAAATCTTCTTGATATATAGTATCATTAGTAGTTAATGTAGCAGGGTTTTGTGGAATAGCCCAAACTGGTGAAAATGTTATAGCTACGGGTTTATTTACATACCAAATAGGTAAACTGAATTCAAAAGCCATAAGTCCAAATTTTTCATTTTCATTTAATTTCAATGTAGTTGTTTGTATTACTGTACCATTACCTTGACCAGTACCTTGACCAGATCTTGAACCCGAACCCGAACCATTACCCGAACCCGAACCATTACCCGAACCAGAGCCATTACCACCTTCAAAATAGGTGTTTATATAATATTCTTCATAAAAGTTTTGAGAGCCAAGGTATATACCAGCAGTTGGAGATATTTGAAATCTTTGATTTTTGGTAATAAAATCATGACTTATTTCCGAGGATATAATAATGTCAGCATCACTGTTACTATTAAAAAAAGTAATTCCAGATACTGTCAAGTTTATAATATTAAAATCATAACTAAACATTGCTGTTATATCTGCTTCAACTTCAGAAATAACATTATAACTATCGTCATTAAAAAAGTATTTTGTAAAAGACACATCCCCTTCAAATTTTTTCTTGGTGAAATTGTATCCAATTGTGCCTAAAAATAAATCAATTCTACTTGAGCTAGATTTAGTAAGATACGAAAATGAACTTGAAGCGTAGAGCCCAGATTTATTGTAATACATAATGGATGGGTATAAATATGGTGCACTAACAGAATCTTTTCTTCCTAAAAAAACAGCATCATTTATAAAACCTAGGCTTAATGAAAAATAAGACGAATCTTTATCTTTTGTTTGAAGTTCTGTTTCTGGATTGTCTTGTGGTTCTGTATCTGGATCATCTTGTGTAAATACAGCAGTACTCCATATAAAAAGCGAAATAAAACTAATAAGTTTAAGTGTTAGAGGTTTCATGACTCATATTTTTAAAATTAGAGACAAAGGGTTTATTTTTTGCATAAACCCTTTGTTGTTAATGATTAAAGTGAGTTCGACATAAGTTTCAAAAAAATAAAAACCAAAAAATTACTGGCAGGCAATGATTTTGTAACATAGGCAGAGCGAAGTTGTGAGCCTTTCGACTGTGCTCAAGATAAACTTAGAATACCTCATTTAAGTGAGATTCCTCCTCACAAACTACGCTTGGTATCTTCAAACAAAGTATATTTTGTTTTCGATAGTGTTTGGAATGACACCGTTGCTATATTGAAATAATTTAAAATATTGATTGTCAATATTTTAATATAACGAACTCAGGTTAATTAACTTACCCCTCGCTTTTTGTTTGTTTTTTTTATCAACTTTTTTTGAACCTTATTTTTCATTTGAGGTTTGTTTACATTCATTTTTCTGTGCTGATAAGTGTTTTTAAAAATTTTGCCATTCATGTTTAAACATTCGCCATCTTTTAAACGTAATTGTTTTTTAGCTTTGGTTTGATAGCTTCCATCGGGATTAATAACGGTTCCATTATTAAGCTTTAATTGTTGACGAACTTGATTTTGAGACTGATTTTTAATTTGATACGCTTCGTTATCAATTATCATTATTTGGTATCTGTTTTGGTTGCGTTCTTTTACTTGTGCTTGTGTTAAGCCCTTGTTTTCTTGTTGTACTTTATAGCGATATTGGTATTCATTACGGTATATAACACCATCATTATCTAAACATTCGCCATCTCTCAAACGTAGCCTAACATGATCTTTGGTTTCAAAACTTCCATCTGGATAAACTACTGTTCCATCATTTAAGGTTATCTTATCTCTTAACCTAATTTGATCGCGATCTCTAATTTGTAAAACATCACCATCAACAAACATCACACGATCTCTATCTCTATCCTGTACTTGATCTTGTGCCTTTAATGTGGTAATACCTAAAGCGATAAGCAATACCACTAAAACTATTTTCTTCATAATCTTTTATATTTATTAATTATAGACTAATGTAATTTTAAAGTAGTATCATTACAATGATATGCATCAGTTTGGCATATAATTATCATACAATATATAATTACATAAAGATTACTTTATGCTTCTTCTATTTATCATCCCCCTTTTGCGCCAACCACTCCATACGGGATAGCCGTTATTATCTCTTAATTTAAGTTCTAAATTTTCTTTTATAACATGCATCGCAATAATTGCAGGTGCATTTTTGTATGCAATTCTTGAACCTGTAATGGTAACATTATTGTCTTTTATAAATTGTATATCTTGATTATCCAAGTACCACGCTGGCCCTAAGTGTACAGAAATGATTTCAGACTTTGTCTTTACTTTTAAATGAATACCATAGGACATGTTTTTTTCTATTAAAGTTCGCTTTACGGTAAGCACTTTACCTTTTAAAGTTTCGACTGTTTTTGGATTGAATAATCGATTGTAGTTAGAGTTTCGTCCCCAACCCGTGTTTCCTTGTTGTGCAAAAACATCTGTATTTGCAGTTAAGACTATTATTAGTGATATTAATAGTGCTTTTAATGTTAAAAATTTCATGACTTTCAATAATTTTAATTTATAAGAATAAAGGTAGTTTGGGAGCAATCTAGCTACAATGATATTGCTCATTTTTAATTTTCATTTAGCAAAACTTATAATGAGATAAAGTGACTTTTGTCACATTATAAAATTTATGAAACAATTAAGTTTGTACGTCATGAAAATAGGTAACATTATCATTTCTTTTTTGTTGGCAATAATCTTATTGTTCAATACTCTGCATATAACGGCTACTTATGCATATTATACTATTGATATGGTAGGTTTTATCGAAAATTTATGTGAAAATAAAGACAAACCAGAATTGCAATGTAATGGTAAATGTCATTTAAAAAAAGTATCTCAATCTCAAAATAAAGAACAAAAAATCCCAGAAAGTATTATCGATTTTAAAGAGCTATTGCTGTACTCAAATACGGCTATAGATTACTCATTTTCACAACAAAAAACTTCAACAAAACAATTGGAAATAGCATATCTAAACCTATATGCTTTTTCAAGAATAAAAGCCTGTTTTCACCCTCCACAAGTATAGTCTGCTTTTTAGATTTTATGCTCAACTGTTTCAAAACATTGAGCCTATTAATTTTAAACAACTTATAAATTTTATATAATGAAAATATTTTATAGTGTGCTTTTCTGTGCACTTATTTCAGCTATATCATTTTCTCAAGAAAAAAACGATAAAGCAAAAGATACTATCACACAAAAGCGAGTAAGACTTGATGAGGTTTTAATTACCGGAAATGTAAAAACAGACCCTGTCTTAACATCAATTTCTAATAATTATGTTGAAAAAGTAGTTCAGCCAAAAAACGTAGCCGATTTGTTTAACGAAATAAATGGTTTTTCTGTAATAAAAAGAGGGAACTATGCTATAGACCCCTCGTTTAGAGCGTCTCAATACGAACAACTCAACATTCAATACGATGGAGGAACAAAGGCAATGCATGCTTGCCCCAATAGAATGGACCCTATAACAACTCATATTATTCCTGAAGAAATTTCAAGAATTGAAATTATAAAAGGCCCTTATACGGTACGCTACGGAGCCACTTTTGGAGGTATTATTAATATGGTAACACATAAACCAGATTACTTGGGTAGGGGGTTTCAAGGAAAAGTTTCATCTGGATTTGAAAGTAACGGAAACTCTTTTGTAAACATGGTTCAACTGCAATATATAGAAGATAAATATGATGTAGTTGGAAATGCAGGTTATAGAGATTTTGGAAACTATGAAGATGGAAGCGGAACAGAAATTCCATCATCTTTTAAAAGTACAGATTATGGTCTAAGATTAGGTTATAACTTTACAGAAAATGAGCGTTTACAAGTACATTGGAGGCAATCCTTTGGACGCGATGTATTACACGCTGGTTTACCAATGGATACAGACTATGATAACAGTAGCATTTTATCTTTAGATTATAAAATCTCTGATTTGGGAAAAACAATAAAAAGTTTAACCGCAAAGGCCTATTATAGTTATGTAGGCCATTTAATGACTAATTATCAAAGACCATCATTTATGAAGATGGAAGCGTCTTCGGCTGTTGAAGCTACAACTGTTGGAGGGAAATTAGAATTAAATTGGCAGCCAATAAATAAACTAAATCTTTTTAGTGGTTTTGATGCTATGCATATCGCTAGAGACGGTAATAGAACACGATTAGTTAAAATTATGAATGGTAACCCGCTACCTATGCCAATGATGTTTATAGATAAAGTTTGGCAAGATTCATACGTTGATGATTTTGGTGTGTTTACAGAAGCAAAATGGTCTGTAAGTCAATCAACTATATTAACCGCTGGTTTGCGTTATGATATGGTATTGTCTAACATTAAAGACCCAGAAGTTAATTTTGCTGCGATGTACAATTTAAAAAAACGTACAGAAAATAATGTAAGTGGTACTATTTCTGTTAAAAAACTAGTTTCAAATAATTTTACTTTAGAAGCTGCTTATGGTCGTGGAGTACGTTCGGCTAATATGATTGAGCGATATATTAATCATTTTACTGTAGGACAAGATTCTTATGAATATATTGGAAATCCAGATTTAGATGCTGAAGTGAATAACCAGTTTGAAATTGGTTTTAAAGGACGCTCAAACTTAAATAGCTTTAAATATGCAGCATCGTTTTATTATGCTGCTTTTGAAAACTATATTGTAGCTGTAGTTGACGAAAATTTAAGCAGAAAGTATATGCCAATGGCAGAACCTAAGCATCCTAAAGTTTTTAAAAATTTAGATGAAGCTTATAAAACAGGATTTGAAGCCATGACACAAATTGATTTCTTAGAAGATTTTTATTTTAAAACAGAATTGGCTTATGTATATACAAAAAATAAAGACTTAAATGAATCTTTACCGCTTACAGCTCCTTTTACAACTAAGTTTTCTCTTGGTTTAGAAAAAGAAACATACTGGGCTAATGTGCAATATAATTTAACAAGTAAACAGGATAATATTTCTAGAAGTTTTGGTGAAACAAAAACGGATAGTTACCAAACATTAGATATCCGTTTAGGTGTAAAACCATTTATTAATGTAACGTTTGGTGTGGCAGCTTTAAATGTTTTTGATGAAGCTTATAACAACCATTTAAACTTCTCTTTTACAAATCAAGCAGAATTTGGAAGAATACCAATTACAGACCCTGGGAGAAACTTAACAGCATTTCTTCAATATAAGTTTTAAATAAATATTCCCCGATGCAGAGCCTTCGGGGAATTGTTTTTATTCTGGACAAGGCAACATGATACACTACCAATATTGATATTAGCCTTACACACCATTTTATCTCTAGCTAACAAACTAGCAATTTTACATATACTTTGTTGGCAGTAGTTGTTTTTAATTAACCAGTTCAATTGATTCAATAGTAATCCCATTGTTACAATATTCATTAGATTCAGACCAATTCAATTTAACAGATAGAGGAAACGTTGAATTTTGTAAATCAATATTTGAGTTTTCAGGTAACTCAGAAAAGCGTTTGTCAGGTTCTTGTCCATCTATATCTATTATCCAACCGCCACAGCAAGCACATAAAGTCATATCGAAACCTGAAATTGTAGCAGATGATTCAAATTGACCTTCTAATTCATCATCATTAATACAGCTTGTAAACATTAATAATCCCAATAAGACTAACAAACTCAATTTTTCAATTTTCATATTTTTCTTTTTAATTATATTTATTAGATGTAGAAAACACGAAATGGTTGCTCGAAATTAATAGAACAACAGTATACTTACATGGAGTTAATTCATTTATTCTAATTTTTTCTGGTTACATAATCTTTGTATGCTTTCCAAATTAAATGTAAGTTAGCCTTTAGTACGAAATGCGCTTTAATACATTTTTGAATAGCCATTAGCCAATGCTCTCCATATTGGTTATATTATGCATGATTATGGTGTTGCTTAAAACCTCGTAGCTTCATTTATTTCTTTAAATTTTTTTTCGGCTGCTTTATCATTGGGGTTTAAATCTGGATGGTATTTGCGTGCTAATTTTCTATAGGCTTTTTTAATATCTGCTTCGGTTGCCGTTTTTGAAATACCAAGTATCTTGTAATAGTCAATAAAAGTCATAGTTGCTGTTATTTTAAATCAAGCTACTATTATTAAAAAATATATAAAATGATATTAATCAATTAAAACTAAGTAATAATCTTGCCATCTGCCATTTGAATAATACGGTCTGTTTTATTGGCAAAATCCTTGTCATGGGTTACAATTAAAAGGGATAAACCTTGTTCATCACTTAATTTTTTGAAAATATTGAAAACGTTTTCAGCATTATGGCTGTCTAAATTCCCAGTAGGTTCGTCGCCCATTATAATTGATGGATTATTTATTAAAGCCCTAGCAATAGCAATGCGCTGTTTTTCACCACCAGAAACTCTTGATGCACGTTTTTTAGCTAAATGCGCTATGTTTAACATTTTTAATTTTTCAATGGCATCGTGCTCTATTTCTTGATGTGATTTTTCGGCTAGTTTTTTAGCAGGAAGCATCACATTTTCTAACACTGAAAATTCAGATAATAAATAATGAAATTGAAATACAAAACCTATGTGCTTATTTCTTATATATGAAAGATGGTTACTGTTTTGATTTGTTACCAATTGATTATTTAAAAGAAGTTCTCCCTTATAATCGGTATCCATGGTTGATAATATATAGAGTAAAGTAGATTTTCCACAACCAGATTTCCCCATGATTGAGGCAAATTCTCCCTTTTTAACTTGAAAATTAATATCCTTTAAAACATGGAATAACACAGGCTTTTTAAAATATTTATTAATATGTTTTGCTTCTAATACAACACGCATTTTATTGACCTCTTATAATTCGAACAGGATCTATTCTCTTAGCTTTCTTTGAAGGTAAATATCCTGCTAAAAAAGTAGATAGCATGGCAAATGAAAACCCAATTATAAAAAACAAAGGATTTATGTTTACAGGATAAGTTTCAACTGTTGGTAAAGCTTCGGTTTGAAAAGGGATAGTACTAATTAAATTTGCTAAACCTAAACCAATAAGAAGCCCTAAAACACCACCTACAAACCCAATAATCATAGCTTGACTCATAAAAATAAGCTGTACATCTTTGCCAGAAAATCCCGTAGCTTTAAGTATGGCTATGTCGTTCATTTTTTCATAGATAAGCATATTTAATATATTATAAATACCAAACCCTGCTACAATAAGTAGTGTAATTGAAACTGCATAGGTAATTAGGTTTCTAATAGTTGTACCTGTTTCAAATTGTGCATTGGCCGTTTTAATATCAATAGCTTTAAGTTTGAATTGCTGTTCTATCTTTTTTGATAATGGGATGGCCTGTTCTATGTTATGAAGTTTTACATTAATATCTGTAATATAATTATTGGCTTTACCTAAAATACGTTGTATGGTTTTTATATTTGTAAAACTTTGAATGGCATCTAAATCGGCAATACCACTTTGATAGAACCCCACAATTTTTAATGGAAAAATGCCCCCACTAATGGGGCTAACCTGTACACGGTCTCCAACTTTTAATGACATCTTTTTTGCAATTCCAATTCCTAATAAAATGCTGTTATCGGTATTTTGTAAAGCTTCGGCAGAACCTTCTACAATATAATCTTCCATATTAAATAATCGTGCTTCATCAACGGGATTTATACCCGTAAGATTACCACCTAACTCAATAGACCCAGCGATGTAAAATATTTGTGTTTTTATTTGCGGAAGTGCACCGCGCACATCCTTATTTTTCTCTAAATAATCAATAATGGGTAAGGCATTGTGAATTTTTTTCTGACTTATTTTTGGTTTTATTGAATGTACTACGTTAAAACTTTTATCTGCATTGTTATATAAGGAAATGGGTTGTTTTTCTGATGGTTCAATTTCATTATAAATATGAATATGTGGTGTTTGGTTTAGTATTAAATTATCTAACATAGCGTTTAATCCCGTCATAAAACATACTAAAGTAATGTAAGACCCAATGCCAAAAGTAACACCAAGTGATGCTATAGCTGTTTGCTTTATTTTGGTTAGCAAATGAGTTTTTGCAATGCTTAAAATGACTTTCCAATTTGTCATTAGTTGGGTGTGTAAATGGGTGTGTCTTTATTTATTCCAGATAGAACTTCTACGAATTCTAAGTTTTGTAAACCGATTTTTATTGGTGTTAATCCGTTATCGGTTTTTACTTTGTCATCACCAACTAAGTATGCTTTAGGTATGGTTAAAATACTATCCTTTTTTGCTATTATAATATTAGCTTCTCCAGATAGTCCAGGGTATAATACCTTTGGTGGATTTTTAAAAATAGCTTCTACCTTAAAGGTTTGGTTGCGTTCATCCTTTTTAGGATAAATCTTTGTCACTTTTCCTGTAAAAACATCACCATTATAAGCATCTAAATGAATAATGATTTCTTGATTTTTAGATATTCGAACAATATCAACTTCATCAACCAACATTTCAATAATAAAATTAGTTGTACTACCAATAGATGCAATAGGTTCAATAGTGCTTACAATTTCCCCAGGTTCTTTATATAAGGCATATACTTTGCCGTTAATATTACTTTTAACTGTAAAATCTTTGGTGGTTATTAGTGCGTTTTGATAGTTGTTTTGTGATTGTTTTACTGCGGTTTGTAATTCATTTTTTGTTCTATCATATTTACTTTGCAAAAGCTTTAAACTGTTTGAAGCCAACTCGTAATTAAGTTTTTTAGTATCGTAGTCTACTTTAGAGCCAATTTTTTGTTCCCATAAATTCTTTTGTCTGTAATAATTAATGGAATCGTTTTTATATTTGAGTTTTGCACCTATAATTTCTTCATTGATACTATTTAAAATTGCAGAACTACCATTATAATTTTCTTTTGCTAATTCTAAAGTGAATTTTGCGTTTTGAGCATTTAATTTAGGGGCGCTATTAATAATTTGAATAATTGGGTCGTTTATAGAAATCGCATCGCCTTCTTCTACAAAGTTTTTGTCAACAATACCAGCTACAATGGCATAGGCTTGATACAAGCTATCGGGTTGAATGGTTACTGAAGAATACACAGATTCAGTTAGATTTCTTACTGTAGGAAGGATTTTGTTACTCGATTTAGAGCAAGAGCATAGGGTGAAAAAGGTGATGAAAATAAAATATAATCTCATATTAATTATTCTTTAAGAATGTTGATTAATAATGGCTATTATTTCGCCTTTTTGTAGTACCCCAGACTGCCGCCAAAGTTGTTTTCCATTTTTAAAAAGCATCATAGTTGGCACCCCTCTAACTTGATATTTCGTAGCCAAAGCTTGATTTTTATCAACATCAATTTTTATAATTTTAATAGTGCCTTCAAGTTCTTTCTTAACATCTTTTAAAATAGGAGCAAGTGTTTTACAAGGGCCACACCAATGGGCATAGAAATCAATTAAAACTGGGGTGTGAGAATTTATAATGGCATTAAAATTACTTTTCATAACTCTATCTTTTTAATTCTATATCTAGTTTAGCCAACATAATAAGTTCAGATTTGTTTAAACCTGAAAACGATGCAGCTATGGCATGAGCCGTTTTTAGTATCAGTTTTTTAATAGCTTCAGTAAACAAAAGCGGATGCTTCTCTTTATACTTCAAAAAATCATCAAAGTACATTTTAGCGTTTAATTTTTCATTTTTGTTCAACCATTCAAAAACATACTCTATTTGGTAAACAGCTTTAGAGTTAAGATCATCTTTAACTATTTCTGCATTTAGCCATTGTTTTTTTACTATTACTTTAAGTTTATTAAATTCTTCATCACGTACTTGTTTATCTGATGCTGCTAGGGCATAAAAAAGCTTACCAATATTTTGATAAAATGTGTGTGTCATTTTCTTTTTTGTGGTCATTTTTACAAAAATCATTTTAATAAAATTACATATTTATATGCTGTCTATATATGATAAAAATCAGTATTTACACCTAGAATAATTCATACTTTTATGTACCATCCAAAGGCATAAAATATTATGTTTCAGCAAGACCAAGAAATATTCAATATTCTTTTAGAGATTGTTTCTGAAGGCGTTATTATTGTGGATAATCATCAAAAAATAATGGAAGTCAACACGTCGGCAGAAACTATTTTTGGATACCCTAAAAGTGAGCTTATAAATAAGGAATTGAATTTACTTCTCCCATCTAATTATCATACAAGCCATTCTGCATATTTTGAAAAATTTATCGAAAAAGGGAAACGCCGAAAAATGGGAGAAGCAAAAGATCTCTATGGTTTGAAAAAGGACGGTACCATTTTCCCAATTGAGGCAGAACTAAATCCATTTACCATTTATAATAAGGTTTATGTAATGGCTTTAATTAGGGATGTTTCAGAAAAAAAAGCAATTGAAAAAAACTTGATGCTTAGAACTCAGGCGTTACAATCTGCGAAGAATGGAGTGATAATTACAGATGCACAAAAGCATGATAACCCTATTATTTATTTTAATTCGGCCTTTCAAACCCTTACTGGATATTCTGATGCTGAAATACTAAACCATAACTGTAGGTTTTTGCAGGGTAATGACAGAGACCAAGAGCCTCTTAAAAGGTTAAGGGAAGCCATAAAAAATGGAGAAAGTTGTCAAGCTACGCTTCGTAATTATAAAAAAGATGGCACTATGTTTTGGAATGATTTGTACGTTTTTCCAATTACCGATAGTAAGGGGCTAGTCACAAATTTTATAGGTATTCAAAATGATGTGACATTAAAAAAAAACTCTGAAGAAGAACGCCACCACTTTGCAACTATTTTTAACGAATCGTTAAATGAAATATATGTTTTTGATACCGAAACATTAAAGTTTATCAATGTAAACTATGGTGCACAAAAGAATATTGGTTACTCTCTTGAGGAATTAAAAAATATGACCCCTTTAGATATAAAACCAAATGATAATAGAGCCGAATTTAGAAAAACTATTGATATTTTATTAAAAAAGAATGTAGAAAAAGTTGAATTCGAAACGGTACACCAACGCAAAAACGGCACTAAGTATCCTGTAGAAGTGCATTTACAGTTATCTAATTTAGGAGAAAGAAATGTTTTTGTAGCTATAATTTTAGATATTACAGAACGAAAAAACTACACGACCAAGCTTGAGAATAAAGTAGAAGAAAGAACGCAACAACTTAAAGTAGCACTTAGTAAAGAAAAAGAGCTTAATGAATTGAAAACCAAATTTTTATCTCTAGTGTCTCATGAGTTTAAAACGCCATTAAGTGGTATTTTAACATCTAGCCAATTACTTAGCAAATATCAATTAACCGAGCATCAAGAAAAGCGAGGCAAGCATTTAAAAATAATAACAGATAAAGTATACTTTTTAAATAATATACTAAACGACTTTTTATCGATTGAAAAATTAGAAACTGGTAAAGTGAATTATAAGTTTGGACATTTTAAATTAAGTAAAATTGTTAATGAAGTTGTTTACAATGCCAATATGCTTTTAAAAGAAGGTCAACAAATAAAATACCCAGAAAATATTGACGATTTATCGCTGTACCAAGATGAAAAAATTTTCCAGTTAATATTTTTTAATTTACTACATAATGCAATAAAATATTCAGCAGAGGGATCTGTTATAGATTTACAAATTAAACAAGATAAAACTTTAACCACACTTACGGTAAAAGATGAAGGAATTGGCATTCCAGAAAAAGATAAAAAAAGCATTTTTGAACGTTATTATAGAGCAGAAAATGTTGTTAACATCCAAGGTACAGGTATAGGTTTAAATATTGCTAAAAACCATTTGGAAAACTTGGGTGGCTCAATTTATTTTGAAAGTAAAGAGAATGTAGGCACTATTTTTACAATAACATTTCCAAACATAGCAAAACTATGAAAACCGTTTTACTTATTGAAGATGATGCTATTTTAAGAGAAAACACAGCAGAACTTTTAGAGTTATCTAGCTATAAAGTTTTAAAAGCATCAAACGGAAAAACAGGTGTGGCAATAGCTAAAAAAGAAAACCCAGATATTATTGTTTGCGATATAATGATGCCTGAGTTAGATGGGTATAGTGCGCTTAAAATCCTTTCAAAAAGTAAATTAACAAAGTATATTCCTTTTATATTTTTATCCGCCAAAACTGAGCGTAGCGATGTTAGAAAGGGAATGAATTTAGGTGCAGATGATTATATTACCAAGCCATTTACAGAAGAGGATCTTATTTGTGCTATTGAAAGCCGTTTAGCAAAAATATCTTTATTACGAGAATTAAAAAACAGCCAAAAAAGTGATTTTATTGAGGAGCATGCTAACGAAATAAAAACACTTAACGACTTAAAAATTTTTTTTGATGATTATGGTGAAGAATTTATCATTAAAAAAGATGATGTTATCTATCATGAAGGCGATCATTCCAATTATATCTATTTAATAAATCGTGGTACAATAAAATGTTATAGAATAGATGAGCAAGGTAAAGAACTAGTAACCGCATTGTATAAAGAAGATGATTTGTTTGGGTACACATCGTTTACACAAAGCATAGCTCATAAGGAAACGGCAACAGCCATTGTAAACACAAAATTAGTTGGTATTTCAATTATTGAATTTAATAATATTCTTGATAATAATCCTAAAGTAGTATTAGAACTTATCGAATTATTAACTCATGATTTGTCTAATGTTAAAGAACAACTATTACAAATGGCTTATGGTACAGTTAATAAAAAAACAGCAGCTACAATTTTAAAATTTGCTCAAAAAATTAATCGCAAACCCGATGATCCAATTAGAATATCAAGAAACGATTTGGCTAGTGTTGCAGGAATTGCACCAGAAACCTTAATTAGAGCCTTAACAGAGTTTAAAAAACAAGGAATTATTAAAGCTGAAGGGCGAAATATTAAGGTGATAGATATTCACCAATTAGAACGAATTTCTTAGCAATACTTCCAATAATTTTAAGATGATTAATATCATTTTATCTAAAACGACTTAGCTGTAAATTAGTAAATGTAAAGATGCTCTTAGATGAAAAATATATTATTACCCACCGATTTCTCAGAAAATTCATGGAATGCTATAAAATATGCCATCAATTTTTTTGAAAAAGAACCTTGTAACTTTTACTTATTACATGTAAATAGAGTAAGTGACAATATAATTAACGGTTCTCCATATATAGCTACAGAACAAGTTGTAGAAGATGTCTATGCTAAACCAGCAAAACAAAAATTACGAAAAATTTTAAAACGTATTATAAAAGATTTTTTACCCAATAAAAATCATCGATTTTATAAACTTTCAGATTTCAACTTTTTTATAGAATCTATTAGAAAACATGTTGAAGAAAGAAAGATAGACTTTATTGTTATGGGTACTAAAGGTGCGTCTGGTTTAAAAAAAATGATTATTGGTAGTAATACGGGAGATGTTATAACGAAAGTAAAATGCACCACTTTAGCAGTACCAGAAAGTGCCAAATTTGTTAAATTGAAAGAAATAGCATTTCCTACAGATTTTTCATTAACCTACGATATACAAATATTACAACCACTTTCCGAAATTATAGAAACGTACCAATCGGCATTAAGAATTCTTCATATTAAAAAGAAGAAAACGCTTTTAAATATCGACCAAGATAAAAATCGAGAATTATTGGATGACTATTTTAATCACTTAAACCATAGTTTTTATTATTTAACTAATAAAAAAGTGGAGGACGCTATACAGTGTTTTGTAGAGAGCAGGAATATAAATATGATATGCATGGTAGCAAAAAACTTAAATTATTTTCAACAAATTTTATTTCATTCTAAAGTTGAAGAAATAAGCTATCATACAGAAATACCTTTTTTAGTTTTACATGAAAAAACATAATACACTATGGATAATTCAATTTTTTTAGCAAAATTTTGGGGCTGGTACCTAATCATCTTTTTCGTTATATTAAGTTTTAACCCTAGGCGAATCAAACAGATTTTTAATGATTTGAATGATGAAAAATTTCTAATTATTTCATCATTTATTGCCATAATTGTGGGTTTGCTAAATATTTTATTTCATAATATATGGGAAGCAAATTGGAAGTTCCTAATAACACTTATTGGATGGATTTCTCTTTTCATAGGCTTATCCTTGTTTATATTTCCAAAGCGTACAGTAGTTATGCCAAAGTTTGTTAATGTAAAATTAGTACAGCTCATTTATATCATGTTATTTTTTACAGGATTGTTTTTGCTTAATATGGCTTATGGAATTTTACCAATAGGTTTTGAAAACTGATGGATATCATTTTCTTATAGAATATAGCTCTGTAAATTAGCATTAAATTAATTACGTTCTTTGCATTATAGCAGTTTAAAAATCTTGGAGTTTAATAGTATTATTTGGTTAATTAATTTTATTTGTTGTTTTGCAATGGGTTGTTTAAGGTTAAAAATTAAATAATAAAATTGAATTCCTACTTGAAACAGGAAGTGTATGCTTCCTGTTTCTTGTTTTATAGAGTTGCTATTAATAGTTTTTATCAATAGGTTAAAATACAAGCAGCAAAATACCACTATAGCTCTGCTACGGGAATATTTGGTTTCAAGAGATTCTTTATTCTATAACTCCTAAAAGTGTACTTACTATCAATCCTTAATTTCTAATTCTGATATATATCATTGTATCCAAGCGGTTTAGTATTTAATTTTAGAGATAATGCTTTTAGCCATGAGAAAAATACTAATTCCTACCGATTTTTCTGAAAACGCAATGAATGCTTTAAGATATGCTACAGATCTTTTTAAGTATGAGGTTAGCGAATTCCATATCATGCATGCTCACCAAAATGATATTTATTCTGACAAGGAATTGATAGCAGGAGAAATGTTAAATAAGGTAAGCTCAATAATTAGTAAAAAATCTGATGAGCAGCTACAAAATATTAAAAGCTCTATTATTAATATATCTCCTAACCCCAGACACACTTTTTATACAATTTCTGCAAATAATTTACTTCTCAATGAAACCGATAGAATTGTAGATCAAGAAAATATTGATATTATAGTTATGGGAACCAAAGGGAAAACCAATGACAAAAAGTTAACCTTTGGAAGCAACACCTTACAAGTTATAAAATACGTACAATGTCCAGTATTATCTATACCTGAAAATTACAAATACACGCAACCTAAGCATATTCTTTTTCCAACTAATTACATGATACCCTACAAAAGACGGGAACTAAAATTACTTTGCGAAATGATATCACCATACAGGACTATAGTAGATATACTCTATATATCTAAAAGCAGTAAACTATCACGTAGACAACAAGACAATAAAGATTTTATTAGAGAGGAGCTATGTAAAAGTACAATCAACTTTAAAATAGAAAGTAGTAAACATATTATTAATACAATTTACAAGTACATTAAAGAGCACCCTATTGATATGCTTGTAATGGTAAATACAACTCATTCTTTTTTAGGAAATATACTATTTAAGTCTTCAATAGATGAATTGAGTTTAAATCTAGATATTCCATTTTTAGCATTGCAGAATATGAAACGCAATTAAGTAAAAATTTAAAATTTAGTATCATGAAAAATATTCTTCTTCCTACCGATTTTTCAGAGAATTCTTGGAATGCCATAAAATTTGCATTGCAATTATTTAAAAACGAAATCTGTAAATTTTATCTATTACATACATACACACCAGTAATTTATGATGCAGAATATGTTTTGGGAAATCCAGCACAATTTGGTTTAGGCGATACTGTTAGAGAAAATGCCTTAGAGCAGTTAGATAATTTTAAAACAAGAATAGCCACAAAGTTTAAAAATCCAAAACATACTATAGAAACTATGGTAGCATTTAATATGTTGATTCCAGAAATAAAGGAAGTTGTTGAAAAAAAGGCTATAGATTATGTGGTTATGGGCACAAAAGGTGCTACAGGTGCTATTGAGGTTTTATTTGGTTCGAACACGGTTCATGTTTTTAAAAATGCAAAATGTCCTGTAATTGCAATACCAGATGGTTTTGTTTTTGAAGCCCCACATGAGGTATTATTTCCAACAGATTATGAGATTAATTATAAAGGTCGTCATATAAACCCTATCATTAATATCATTTCACTTTTTAATGCAAGAGTTAATATTTTAAATGCAACTTACGGATATGACTTATCTGAAATCCAAAAGGTCAATAAAAAAGTATTAGAAACGTATTTTAAAAAAGAAGCACACTTATTTCATAGTATAAGCAACCAAAATGTTTTTGATGCAATTACAAATTTTCAATTAAAGACCAGAGTAAACTTGCTGGTTATGATTAACAACAAACATTCGTTTTTCGAAAATTTATTTTTCAAAAATACCATAAACCAAATAGGGTTTCATTTAAACATTCCTTTCATGGTAATTCCAGCAAAATTATAAAAATTTAATCATGAAACGACACATTTTATTACCAACAGATTTTTCAGATAACTCGTGGAGTGCTGCTGTTTATGCCTTAAAGCTTTTTGCTGATGTAGAATGCAAATTTTATTTTTTAAACTCTACAATAATAAAAATATCAACTCTTTCTAATCTTTCAAATAAACTATTAAAAACCATGCAGGAAGCTGCTATGAAAGAATTATTGGATTTAAAAGCATTGGCAGAAAGTGATAATGCCAATGCAAACCATGATTTTCAAATAGTTTTAAGTAACAAAGATTTAAAAAAAGCTATTAAAGCCACAATAAAAGAATGGAATATAGATTTAATAATTATGGGTACAAAAGGTGCTACTGGCGCAAAAGAAATTTTCTTTGGCAGTAACACAATACACGTTATAAAAGGTATTAGAGGTTGTCCCATATTAATTGTCCCAGAAGAATACAGCTTTGTAAGCCCAAAACAAATAGCGTTTCCAACAGATTTCAATCGGTTTTATGAGAATAAAGAACTGTACCCTATAAAACAGTTAGCAGATTTATATAATTCTAAAATTAGAATTGTACATATAAATAAAGAAGAAAAACTAAATGATATACAAGAGTATAATATAATAATGTTACAAACCTATTTGAGTAATTATGAACACAGCCTTCATTGGATGCCCAAGTATGCTAAAATAGCAGTTGAAATTAATGATTTTATTGAAGAATTAGAGATAGATATTCTCGCTATGGTAAACTATAAACACAGTTTTATTGAAAAAATAATTAACGAACCCATCATAAAAAAAATAGGATTTCAGCCCATTATACCATTTTTGGTTATACCAGAATGAATAGATATATACCATTGTCAACCATACCTTATAAAGGTAAATTTATGTGATAAACTATAACTACAAGCCTCATGAAACGCAAAATATTATTGCCCACAGATTTTTCTAAAAATGCATGGCATGCCATAACTTTTGCCTTGGAATTATTTAAAAAAGACCATTGCGATTTTTACATTCTCAACGTGTTTTCGGCTACCAGAAATATAATGGACTCATTAATAAACATGGAACCTAGAAGCGAAATGTATGAAACAGCAAAATTAGATTCCGAAAATGGGTTAGCTAAAGCTATAAAGCACTTATATACAATATACGACTAATATCCCATTGAAAAAACTAACTAAATCGGAAGTTTTGGCAACTTATAAACACTACGGAAGCCCTCTAATACATTGACAGTCAATAGCTCGTATATTTGGTATTCATCATCAAAAAATGTATTAGTTATGGCAAAATTAAAAGGTATTATTAAGTTAGAGGGAACGTTAGACAACCTAACTTTTTACAAAGCGAAAGAGGGTTATTTAGTAAAAACTAAAGGCGGTGTTTCTAAAGAGCGTATTCAAAATGACCCTGCGTTTGAACGTACTCGTGAAAATGGTTCAGAATTTGGAAGTTCTGCATCATCTGGTAAGTTATTGAGAACATCAGTTAGAAACTTAATGATTAGAGCAAAAGACAATCGAGTTTCAAGTCGTGTTACTCAAAAAATGACACAAATTAAAAACTTTGATACAACCTCTGTAAGAGGACAAAGAAATGTCGCGACAGGATTAGCAACACCAGAAGGTAAAGCCATATTAAAAGGCTTGGATTTCAATAATAGAGCCATTTTAAGTGCTGTTTTATTTGCTCCATTTACTGTAGATGGTACAACTGGTGAAATTACCATTCCAGATTTGACACCTTCCAATGATATTGCCTATCCAAGTCGTGCAACACACGTCAGTTTTACTTCGGCATTCTTAAAAATTGACTTTGATACAACAGATAATTCAATCGAATACAGTCCAACTGTAAATATTCCGATTGATTCAACGTCTGCAACGCAAACACTAACTCCTGCAGGCGTTCCAACAGGCACAGGAAACGATATATTCGTTTTATTGGTTGAGTTCTTCAAGAGATTAATGGTGTTCAGTATCCGCTTAAAAATGGCGCATATAACGTTTTAAATATCGTTGAAGTAGCATAGTTTCATTCTGACCTTTGAAGCTGAAAGAGTCCTATAATTTTTATTGTAGGGCTTTTTCTTTTGCCATAATTTTTTTGAAGAAAAGAAAAAAGACAGCCAATGTTAGAGGTAGCGTGGATGATGCTGTCAAGGTTTTTGAGTAAAAGTTTTTTACTTTAAAATCTTGAAACCTATTACGATTGCTTCATAAAAAAGTTTTATTCAAAACCCGTAGGGCTTGACCTTTACAGTATTGAGCGTTGGCTGAAGGAAGCTACCTATATTTGCTTTCTTTTTTATTTTATTCTTATCTATTTAACGAGAGTAATAATTACCCTTATTATTTAAACAAAGGTAAATTTTTAGTATATTTACCCTCGTTAAGACAGCGCAAGTAATATTTACCCTTGTTTAAAATGGCGAAATTTAATAGAAATACACCTTATAACAGCCTACCGCTATTACCTCCTAAAACAACTTTAGAA
The DNA here is from genome assembly GCF_947487605.1 of uncultured Algibacter sp. GTDB lineage: Bacteria > Bacteroidota > Bacteroidia > Flavobacteriales > Flavobacteriaceae > Algibacter_D. The sequence goes on along the minus strand of NZ_CANKXK010000006.1, from coordinate 204,387 downwards.
ACCACTAAAGTGTTACGCAAGACTATTGATGCCAGTAGAGCATTAGCACAACTTAATGGTATGCTTACCAATTTACCAAACCCAAAATTGTTTTTAGATACTATTCATTTACAAGAGGCTAAAGCAAGCTCTGAAATAGAAAACATAATAACTACTAATGACGATTTGTATAAATCTTTGGTGGCAGACAAGAAGTTTGATAATCCAGCAACAAAAGAAGTTATAAGTTATAAGGAAGCACTTTGGAATGGTTTACAAGAAATAGAAACACGTCCTTTTATAAGTACAAACCTATGTGTTGAAATTGTACAAAGCATTAAAAAAAATACCGCAGGTATCAGAACAACACCAGGAACTGCTTTAAAAAATGCTAATGGCGAAACTATTTACACACCACTAACAGGTGAAGCTGTGATAAGAGAAAAGATGGCTAACCTTGAAACCTTTATAAATGGTGAAGATGCTGTAGACCCATTAATTAAAATGGCATTAATGCACTATCAATTTGAAGCGATACATCCTTTTAGTGATGGTAATGGTAGAACAGGACGTATTTTGTTATTACTCTATTTAAAACTTGAAAAATTATTAGACACTCCAGCTATTTATTTAAGTGAATATATCATTAAAAATAAGGCTGATTACTATTCTAAATTACGTGAAGTAACCGAAAATAACGATTGGGAAGGCTGGATACTCTATATGCTTGAAATGGTAGAATATACTGCTAACAAAGGGCTACAACGTTTAAAAGATGTCACCGATTTAATGGAACAAATGACCAAAGAAATTAGAAATACCTTACCCAAAGTATATACTAAAGAATTGGTTGAAATACTATTTAGATTACCATATACCAAAAGACAGTTTTTAATTGATGCTAAATTAGGCACACCAAAAACCGTAGGGAATTATTTAATGGAATTAGAAGAAGCTGGGTTTTTAATTTCTGAAAAGGTTGGTAAAGAAAAACTATATCTCAATCACAGATTAATGGCTGTGTTAGAAGCATCCTAATTTACTTGTTTAACGAAATGAAACATCAACTAAAAAATCTCAATCGCATAACGAAATGATGCTATTGATGTTCAATGTGACCTTTTAAAAACAATAAACACTTGCACATTAAACAAACAAAGACTTGAGGTAAGGAATACTTGGACTTAACGATGGTTTTGTGCAGATGAATGAGATAACTAATATTTTATCTAACCTCATCTTACTATTGTTTCAATATAGTTCTAAATGTGGTTGTATGTTCCAATGTGAGCTTGGGATAAGCGGATATTTTACATAATACCAGTTTATAGAGGGTTAGGACGAAATAAAGCCTTTATTGGCTGTGAATACAAGAGCAGCCTGAATAGTGTTAAATATTATGAAAACCCGTTTAGACTTGTTGAATTCACTCCAGGTGAGCATTCAGATATTCCATTAAATTTTAGATTGGAATTAGTGTTTGAAATGCTTTCTGAAAAGATAGAAAGATTGAATGCTTTTCATAAACCAGTGGTAGTGGGTTATAAAAATCGATTTTTAAAACCATCACAATATATCCGATTCATTCAAATACTTGTTACTAAAAAGCAATCAGAGTGTAAATGGAAGCTTTCATCTGTAAGCTAAGTGAGAAATTATTTTTAATCTCCCTCTCTCTTAACTACTCCACAGCTCCTTTTTGAGGGAAATAGCCTTAAAATGAGCTATATTTTACTCAAAAGTTTGGCGAAACACTCCTAGGCTAGTTGACGTTATCAAATTTTGATATATTGCTATGTCAACGTTTAATCAATAATTTTGGTGAAACATACCTATGGTAGTAGGTGTTATTTAATTTTTCTATATAATTATGTCAATATTTGTCAAGTTTTCAAGCTTCTATCATAAAAATTTCAGAATGAATGATATTTTTATGACTAAATGTTGACTAGAATTAAAACAAAAAACCCGTAACATATTGATTGTCAATATATTTACGGATTTTATCAGCGGAGAAAGAGGTTCTTCCACCTATCTTTTAACACTAGTGTTTACAATACTTTCAAGAGGTTAGCTTTTTAGGGTAACTAATAGGGTAACTCTCACTGTTTTACTGAACTTACTGCAAGATACAAATTTTAATAAAAGTAAATGTGTTTACTGGGTAAACGGTAATTTTTATAGCTTGGTTTCATATTTGGAGAAATTGCATAATTATCATATGAAAAAAACCACTCATCTCTAAGATTATCAATACTGCCAAATTGAACTACTGTAGCATTTAGATTAAAATTAGTACGGTTTTCAGTCTTTCCAACAAAGTTTATTTTTTGTTCAGCTTGATTTCCTTTGCGAATTGGATTTCCAATGAATTCAACTTTTCCCTTGGCTTTAATAATATTGCTTTTTCCAACTACATATTCTTCTTTAAATGAATATTCAAATGTTAAATCTGGATATATTTTAAGTTTTATAATATTATGACCAATACCATAGCCACCACTAATGTCATCTTTTTCTATTATCTCTTGTTTTGATAATACTTTAACAATTTCATCATGACTACAACTAGATAGGTCTTTTGTATTAGAACATGAATAGCTAAATACTAATAGAAATGTTAATACTATAATTTTTTTCATAAGTAAATTGGTTTAATTGAATTCGAAATACAAATATATATAAATAACGCATATATGCGTTTACGAAATAGTGTTGTTTTATAGACTTTTAGTCTGTGATTAAAACAAAAAATAAAAAGTTCATAAAATCATTTGGTAAGAACCTAAGTGCATTAAGGAAAAAGGCTGAGTTGACTCAAGAAGATTTAGCCAATGATGCTGATATACCGTTATCTCAAGTTGGGAGAATCGAAAGGGGAGAGGTTAATACAACTATTTCAACAGTGTATGTCTTAGCTAAAGCACTAGATATAAAAGTAACCGAGCTTTTTAGATTTTAGATATAGACTTTATTTCTTCAAAAGAATCACAGCCTCGATTATTTCTGAACGTTTATAATAAACACGATTACCAATTCCGTAGGCTGTAAGTTTACCTGATTTAGTCCAATGCCATAAAGTAGAGATATTAATCTTAAAATAATCAGCAACTTCATTTCTTGTCATTAATTCTTCAGGGACTTTTGGCTGAAAATTTTCTTTAATAGTTTTCAGCTCTATTTCTAGTTGCTCAACTTTTTCAAGAAGCAATTCAGTTGCTTTTGGTAAGTCTTCAAATTTTAAGTTCTCTTTCAATTTCACTTTTTTCGTTTGTTATTGTTGTAATGTTTTTTCAAAGTATGTCTTTTAGAAACATCTATTTTCACATTAGCAAAAGGAAGAAAGTTAGCAAAGTCTTTAATTTCAAAAAAGGATTTACCAGAAGATAGCTCTATGAATTTCATGAGCATTTTAAATTCAATCTCACGGGGGTTATTGGATTCGGCATAGTATATTGAAACATTACTTAAACAACTAAGAAGTTTCAGCCAATAGCCACCAGTATGAGGGCCTTTTTTACCAACTTTGTGAGTATAAAACTGTTTTACCCTATCTTGAATAGGGTTGGTCTTAGATGAAGATTCTCCTATATATAAAATATTTTCATTAGGATTCCAAAACTGTTTAAGATATTCTTTAATTTGACCTTTATCGGTAACTCTATTTCCATCTATTTCTAAATCTGTTGCCTCTTTAATCCAATTATCAAAGGTTTTTTCACAAATATCAAATTCAAATGAATGAGGCTTTTGGGTTTTAGGGTCATTAGTGAGAGCTATTAAATAGACTCCATTAAAATTTGCATCCAACTTTTGATTCCAATTATATGCCTTACTATAATCTAGTCCAAATTCACTGAATATATTATCTATTGAAATAGCCATCAACCCTAAGAAAATAAGTCTTTTATAATCTTCTTAATAGTCAAATTTTCTAGTTTAGAAGCAATGGGGGAAATATTATCAATATTATTTTTCCAATGCATACCTTCATTATATATTACAGCTAACAAATAATACGGTTCAGGTGATATAATACCTAATGATTTAGCAAAATCTAGTTTAGGGCGTGTCATTTTTGTTGTGAGGAATTGTACTTTATTATCATCTTCAACTATCTTATTATAAGTTAGCATTTCTACTTTTATCCTTACACCACAGCAAACTGCAAAAGGGTCATAATCATTATTCTCAATATAATTATTGACTTGTTCAAATGTGAAATCTCTAAAATTAGTGTCAATACCCCAGAGTTCTCTTATATTTAAAGCTCTAAATTCGTTTCGTCTGTTTGGTGTATCGGGGTGATAATGAAGTAATTTTGAAGATACTGTATTTTCTATACTAGCATCTTTTCGATTTTCAATCAAACGCCTCATACTGGCTATTACTTGCATTGGTGACTTATCTAAATAATATGTTTTTTGATTACTGAAAGTGTAATTTTTAAAATACAAAGGATTCAAATGAGTAAGAATTAAAGGATAAATTTTTCTTCCTTTCTCCTTGTATTCTTTAATGAAATTGGTAACATAATATTGAGCTGCTACTAGATTTGCATCATCTAAATAATCAAATACTTCATCTATTACAAGAATGCTAGCATTCTTTTTTAACTTCATCTTAGCTCTAAATAACATAGAGATAAATGATAATATATCACGTTGACCATTAGATATTTCACTTGCTTTTGGAAATTTTATGACTAGTTTATTTTGCTCCTGAGCGGTTCTTATATTTTTCCAAGTAGAGTCAAAATGGCTTAAGTTAATATCAAATTCATTTCTTGCCATTCTATAATTACTGTAATTACATGCTAACTTGAAATTGTCAATATCTTTGTTAAATATCCAAATGATTTGAATTGCCAATAGATAATTAGCAGCTTCAGTATCTATGTTTATATCAAAACTTCTAATTATTTCTGCTATATCAGATAAATGCCTAATACCACTAAGTCTTTCTAGACAATTGTCTTCTAACCATTGTATTAATTGGATGGCTGTACCAACTTGCCCATTTACATCATCAATTACTGCTTGTATACTGTTTGTTACTTGTTGACCGCTAGCTCTAGTAAGTGAAATATAGTTTTCAGAAAGACTTTCAACCAATAACCTGTTATTTAAGACCACATTTGGGTTCGGTAATACTTTACTATTAAGCCCAAATCTTTCTCCCATTTCAGCTACAGTATAATTATTAAAATTTCTGTTGGCAGGAATGTTATCTATAAGAACAATATCTTCAATAATCATTTTTGCTGTAGCTCCACCACCATAAAAAGAAGCTGCTCCTTTTGCTTTTAAGGTACTTTTTATAACAAAATAGTCAAATTCATTTTTGATTGTATTTGAATTGTGAGTAGCAGTTAATTGTAAAACATCACCTGCATTTTTTTCATAGGAAATATTAATAATAGGTTCATTAGCAGCATTACCACGATACCTGTTTTCATCAGATAAAACAATACGAGCATTATTCATTGAACCAAAAGCACATGTAAATGAGCTTTTACCGAAACCATTAGGAGCAACAAGAAGACTTGGTTTATTTGGTGTAATATCTAGGTCAAATTTCTTGTGTTCAATCCCCTTTACATTTCTTATTTCAATTGATTTTAAGGTCATAGTGCAGACGTAGGTTAATTCAATATAGCAAGTAATTTTTCACGTTCCGACCATTGTATTGCATCTTGGCCAGTATGTTCTTCCAAAATGTTTAACTGTTTGGCTATTTGATTCAAAACAAAGCCGTCAGCTGTGTTATTTACCAATACAAGTTTATTATCTATGTAATCATTATATTTTGAAGAAGTTGCTATTTCAAAATTCATATTAGCTCTTGCAATACTGTTTCTAAAGTTCGCAGGATTTGAACCAGTTATATAACTTACAAGGCTTAACTTGTTTTTCCTTTCTATTATGGCACTAAAACGTACAGAACGAAAATCCTGTTTATCTAAGGGAGCTCTAAATTTAGGCTTATACTTTTGGAAATTTGTACTTATGTATGACGTTGCTTTAGTTCTAAATGTATTTCGTTCTTCTATTTCTTTAGGGTCTTCAAATTGTACTGTAGCTGCCGAGGCACACATAGAAACAAATTGAGCCATCTCGTAAACCATATTAGGAATTAAATTTTCCTTTATAGTTGTTTTGTAATAATGTTTAATTCCCTGTTTATCTTGAGTACGTTTAACTTCATAAAAAGATTCAAAATGATAAAGAATTTTTAATAAGCATTGATTTTCATAATCAATCTCAGATTCATAAGCTTCAGAATTTAAAAGTCCACCGTCCGAAACAATATATTTTCCATCCCGTTCTGTTACATAAATCGAAACGAATTTACTTGTGGTTGTTGAGTAAGGTGTACTAATTTCTATTGTATCTGTTCCTCTTAGCTTAAAAGACCATAACTGGTCAAAGCATTCTCGAACATTGATTGCAATTTTTTCAAGTTTAGTCATATTCTACGCCTTCAGTTGGATTATCTTTATTACTATCAAAATCTAATTCAGTTGGTGGTGTTTGAATTATCTCTAAATAATTTTCATTGTTATAATATGTCTTGGATTCATCACAGTAATGAGCCATACATAAGCTTATATCATTAAGTAAAGCATCACATTCAGTAGCTTTTTCTAATGCCTCGGTTTTATACGCTATATTTCTTCCTTCAGAATCAAATTTATGGAAATGTGGTGTATCTATTTTCTGCTTTGGTAGTTCTAAATCTGGTATTCTGTTATAATGTGCAACACCATCTGAGTCAAATCTAAAAAATGGAATTCCAGTGTATTCAGGAGCTCTTAATTTAAATTTGAAATCTTTTTTATTTTCAATTTTAGACTCAACAATTAATTCTAGTTTTTCAGGAATTGAAGTATGTGCTACTTCTACTTTTTTTACTCTAGTATTTTGGTGATTACCTTTAACCTCATCTAAGGTAATAGTTGGAGTAGAACTGTTTTTAGTTTTACCCAATAACTCCTCATACTTGGAATAATTTTCCCTAATTTCTTTAATTGGTTTTTCCATAGTTATTTCTTACCTCATCAAAGCTTGATTCGTTACATCTTCCATATTAGCAGCAACTATCATTTCAGTATCTAAAGCTTTAAAGTGTTTTTTACCGCAATCAATTTTCCCTTGTTCTTTTGGTCTTAAATCTCCAAATAAAGTAGTTCCTTTTGACTCTACAACAAAGTATAGTTTTTCATCATTACCATCTTTCCAGAGAATAGCCCAATCAGGATTATAAGTTCCTAATGGTGTATCTATTTTGAACCAGTTTGGAAGTTTAGCGTATACAGAAATGTTATCACTATTCTCAAAGTCGTTTGCTAATTTTGATTCTATAGCTGAATCATAAACTACATAGTCATAAGGTGATTTTTCGCTTTCCTTTAAATTACTTTGTAAATACCCAAATAGTTCTTCATTTTCGAATAGTTCCTGACTATAATACTCAGAATCTCCAATTTTTTTATATTGAATACCATCAATGATGTGTAAACGCATTTGTTCATTAATGATGTCAATACAACCTTCAATGAATTTTTGAGGATTTATTTTAAAATAAGGAAGCTTATTAGTACCAGTTAAAATCCTAACAATAGACCTTCGTGTTAATTGTGTTTCATTTTGAAGATATCCAACAATGTCTGGTAACACATCAACCTCTTCTTTAACATTCTCAGAATACGTTTTTGGGTCTTCATTAACTTGAAGTCCACCAATGTTCATTTCTAGCTTAACTTTAGTATAATGAAGCTTACCTCTTGTAATCTTTAATCTATCGTCTAAAGCTCTTATACACTCTTTTACAAGGTTGCTTGAATCAAAGTTTACAGCAAATGTTGTTTTGTATTTAACACGCTCCCAAAGTTCTTTGAATTCAGGGCTATTGAGAATACGTCTATTAACTTTAACTCTCTTTTTATCGTCTTGATTTTTAATTTGAAGTTTTCCAGCAGCATCCTTTAAGTTACTTAAAATCTGTTTTTCAATGTGTTCACTTTCTGTAAACTCTTCAGGAAGCTCAACATTATCTTCTTTTATGGCAACACGTAATAAATCTTGAACCTTTCCTCTGGTATCGATATAGCCTTTTAAAATAAGATAATCGTATAACTGTTCTGATTTTTCCTGACCTAAATAATTAACTTCATCACCATCAATACTTATTACAACATTATTGAAACTGTGAGATTCTAAAATACCAAATCGAATTCCTGTATCAGTTTCTATTTCTTTTTGAAGATTATCTACAAAATCAACATAAGATTCAGTAGCCATTACTGTTAATGTATTGGTCTCGAAGCCATATACTCGTTCACCTTCTTGATTTACACATAAACGTAAGCCACGACCAATTTCCTGTCGTCTTCTTATATCTGAATTACCAGCATCTTTTAATGTACATATCTGAAAAACGTTTGGATTATCCCAACCTTCTTTTAATGCTGAATGTGAGAATATAAACCTCAACTTAGAATCAAAACTCAATAATTTTTCCTTATCTCGCATGATGAGGTTATAGGTGTCTTCATCAGCATTTATTTTACCAGTAGTATCTCTAAAATATTCAAACTTTTCTTTTTTGTTACTGGCTTTACTTTTCTTATCTATTGAGAAATACCCATTATGAACTTCTGAAGCATTTATCTCAACATCTTTCATTTCTCCAAAAAGACTAGCATATTTAGTCTTCTTGATGAGTCTCTGGTATTCATTTTCAAATATTTCGGCATATTCTCCTAAAGATGAATTTCCATCTTCATCGTATACACGATATTTACCAACTGAATCAATAAAAAATAAGCTCAATACTTTAATACCTTGATGATTAAGAACAAGTTCTTTATCTAGATGAGCCTCAATAGTTTTACTAATTAAAGCTGTTTTAATTTGTTTATCATCAACATTACCAATAGCTTCACCAACTTTTAACTCTTCATCACGACTGGTAAAATCTATATATTCATCTTGAACATAGATATCTTTAATAATATACCCTTCATATTCAATACGCCCAGTAAGTTCTTCTAAATCTTGATTTTGTTTTACCCATTTTTTTACTCGTTTAATCTTTCCACTTTGTAAAGCATCAACCTCAACACGAGCATCAATATTACCGCCTCTGGAACGTACATCTAATAACCCTATATAAGCTTGATTATTCATGCCTTCAGTTTGGATAGACCCCACTTCAATTTGCTTCACCAACTTTTTATCATAAGCATCAACAGCATCCAACTTATACATTAAGTTCACTTTTTCCTTATGTGTAGCAGAATAACGTAATATGGTTAATGGATTTAAACCTTGTACTGCTTTTTTTGCAAGAGGTGTACTCATAGTACTTTGCGGTTCATCAATAAAAACGACAGGATTGGTGTTGTTGATGAGGTCTAAAGGTTTATAACCTAGTTTATCATTATATCGGTGTATAATGTTTGCTTTCTTTTTAGCATCATCAGGATTCTCGAAACTTTTACGAAAAGCATCAATATTAATAACCATAATATCTAAACCATCGTTAGTAGAAAAGTCTCTAACTTCATTTAGTTTACTACTATCATATATAAAATAATTGTAGTTGATATTGTCATACAATTGCTTAAAATGCTCTTTGGTGATTTGAAGTGATTTATAAACACCTTCTTTTATTGGAATAGAAGGCACTACAATGATATGTTTTGAAAAACCATATTTTCTGTATAGCTCCATAATAGTACGCAGATACACATAAGTTTTTCCTGTACCTGTTTCCATTTCAATAGTAAAATCTAGATGATTTCTATCAATCTCACTTCTATCTGAAGGTTTTAGACCATTAGAAAGTTGAATGTTTTGTACATTCTCAACTATATTACCCTCTGTTAGTGTTAAACGATTACCGTAACCAATATCGTTAAAGGCTATATTTTGTTGTTTAGCTAAAAATTCTGGTGAGTATACAGTAAAGTTAGCCTCACATACTTCTTGACCTTGAAATACGTCTGTAATAGCTTTAATAGCATCTTTTTGGTAGTCTAAACTACTGTCAAATTGAATCTTCATAGGTTTTAGATGCTTTTTATTTCTGTAATGCCAAAGCGTTTTAAAGTTTGTACACTATTGGTTTTCTCTACATCAGTAAAGCCTGAATCTTTAAATACCACTCTGCAAACTTCTGGTTGTAGTTCTTCTTTCCATATACCAATGCCTTCAGCTACTCTGCTGGTAATGTTATTTGCTAAACAAATAAATAAAGCTCCATAACCGACACTAAAGACTGTCTTACCTTCAATTGTTTTTTCTTCAATAGGTAAAGTGAGGTCTAATCCATATTTTAGTAATATCTCATACAATACATCATGTTCTGTACGGTTTGTTTTAATATTATCTTGGGCATCAAAAAGGCTTTCATCTAAATTATCTGGATTGCCATCCCATCCTTTTATATTTGAAGTATCCAGTTTAAAGACTTTAAAACCTAGGTCTAGCTCTTTGGCTTTTTCTGGATGTTCTTCTGATATTTTAGTTGCTGCTCTACGGATACGCTCTTTTCCTATTTCAGCAATATTGTTAGGCTTGTTAATGCTCTCTAAAAATTTAATTGTTTTTTTTATCTTCTCCTTCTCCTTTAAAGTGTTTCCATTTTCAACATTAAGTTCTTCAGGTAATTGAATAAGAATATAACGAAGCTTTGTGTTATTATCTAAATTATATCTTAAAACTGATTCTCCTGTAGTTGAAGAACCAGCAAAGAAATCAATTACAATATCATTCTCTTTACACACAAAATTAGTAAGATATTTAATTAAAGTTACTGGTTTTGGATAATCAAAATAATCTCCTTGCATCAATTCAATAAGTGCACTCGAAGCATTTTCGTTTGTTCCAACACCATTATTTGGTTTATTTATTATTGGTGATGAATATTTTGATTTAATAAAATTTGTTGGTCGTTTATAGCCTTCTTCGTTTCTAATAAATCTTATAGAAAGTTTCTCTGATTTAATTACGAATTTTGTTCCCTTTTCAATTTCTTCATTTAAAAATTCTTGAGTCCATTTAAATTCACCTTTTAAAACAAAATCTTTTTTAGAGTATCCTTTGCTTATTTCAATATCATGCACCAATTCAACTCTATCATTTTTTCCACTTTTTAATAAACCATCTGGGAATTTATCTTCTTTAAAATAAACAACTTCTTTAGGAAAAATAAGTTCTCTAACAGAATTCCCACTATTTAGAAGCGGTTGGTCACCGCCATCTAACTCTTCGCCATTATACTTTATAGAATTATTTTTTCTTTCATAGCATAAAATATACTCATTCGTTTTTCTAGATTTTGTTGATAATGCTGGTGGGGTTGATGTTTTAACCCATGAGAAAATTTCAACAAAATTATCTTCACCAAAAATTTCATTGATTAGTGATTTTAAGTTTGATAATTCTTCTACTCCAATTGAGACAAATAGCACACCATCATCAGAAAGCAAATTTCTAGCTAATCTCAAACGAGGATACATCATACTTAACCACTTAGAATGAAATCGCCCATCATTCTCTGTATTAGTTGACATTAGGTTTCCATCCCTATCTATTTGACCTGTTACTTCTTGATAATTTTTTAGGTTGTCTTTATAGTTGTCTTTATATACTAAATCTGAACCTCTATTATATGGTGGGTCTATATAAATCATTTTAACCTTGCCTGAATAGCCTTTTTGCAAAAGCTTAAGTACTTCTAAATTGTCTCCTTCTAGGTATAGGTTCTGAGTTCTATCCCAATCTTTAGAATCTTCAGGGTAAGGTCTTAAAGTTCCTGTACTTGGTTTTTGAGATTCTCTCCGAGCTTTTGATTTACCTGACCAATTAAATTGAAAATATTCTTCATCTTCTTCTACCTCATTACCTAAAATTTCTTGTAAAATCTTAAAATCTATTTTCCCATCGGTAATGATTTCAGGAAACAAAACTTTTAGTTTGTCAATATTGGTTTCTACAATGTTTTCACTTTGACTGAGGTTGTCTCCTTTGTTTATTTTTTCTATGCTCATCTTTGGTTAGTGTATCTTTAAGAGATTGTATCTCTTTACGTTTTTCTTGTATTTTAATATTCAACTGTACTTTTTCGTTCAGTTGGTTTTCTTTTTTTATTTGGTTTGTTAGTGAAATTATGTCTCGCTCCAATAATTCTATAGCTTCAAGGTTCTGCATATCTTCAACAGTACGCTTGTTTGTTCTTTTTTGATAGCTACCTGTAATACTCGCAGCTTGAAATTGCACTACAGCTTGTATATAGCTTTTGTAAAGTAATTCTAGATTGGTTTTATCTAAATTTTTAAAATCTAGTGCCTTAAAAAATAATTCGCTGAGGTTGTTTTTATAAAGTTTGGATAGATTATTTGTTATAAAGGAACGGTCTATAGTACGTTTGTTTGTTTCTGCTTTATTAATACGCTTATCACATACATTGATTTTAAATTCATTAGCATCTTCAACAATAACAAGCATCTGGTAAGGAATGTACTTTTGAAATAGTGTCATACATTTTTCTGCAAGTTCGTTTAACTTATTATCCGCAATTGTACACACCATAATTTGAATTTCTTCATAATTATAATCTGCATTAATAACAGCAGGAATATTAACCGTGGCTGGTTTAATACTTGCTAACCAAGTCATGCTTTGAATATTATTATTTAATAGCTTTTTTTCAGCAGCAGATAACGAGAAATTTTTTAGAAAAAAGGCTTTAGTTAAGCGTTTATCTAAAATGCTTCGTTCAGGAATATTTAATATGTTGTTATATTGAAACGCCATTTATTTGATTATTAAATAACTTACTAATTCCAACGAATCTTCATCACTCATAGCTTTGCTAAACAATGTTGTACCACCTTGACTAGCTAGGGAATCTAATCCTATTTCTTCTTGAACCCCAATAACTTCTTGAATGGTGTTTTTTAAAGCTTTGGTGTAAGCCGTCATATTTTTGGTGTTCTTGGTTTCTTTTTCAAATTGAGCCACTAAATCTGTTAATACACCATCTTGCCCCATACATAGTTTACGGAAATAATCTAGAGCTTTTTTCGATTGAGATGGTTTAACCATGTGTGTGCCATCTAGACTAATGTAAACTAAAAAGAATGGATACAATATGTTATTTTTAAGCTTGTCCTTATAATCTGCACTTGTATCTTTTAAGCAGTAAATCACCCCTTCTTTAACTTCAGAAAGATTAGATTTTACCACAGCATAAGATGCTGGTGGAATGTCACTTAAATCTGCTAATTGTTGGTCTGAGCTTTTTTCTAAATCAATTTTAAAATCATTAAAGGTCATGTCGGTAATAGAAATATTTCCATCAATATCTTCTAAATCCAATACTTGATTTTGTAATTGTTTTAATTGTCTTTTACGGTAATCTAGGTCTTGCATTTCACGGTTAGACCTACTAATTACATTATCTTCACCTGTAGCGGAAACATCAAGCATTACCATACGTCCTTGTACACGAGCTACTAAATCTATAAACTGGTCTAACTCCATTGAAGGAAAAAAGTTTACTAACTGAATACTTTCGTTAATAGAGCCGATACGGTCAATACGTCCAAAACGTTGAATAATACGTACTGGATTCCAGTGAATGTCATAGTTAACTAGATAATCACAGTCTTGAAGGTTTTGACCTTCAGAAATACAATCGGTACAAAATAAAATATCTATCTCACTGGTAGCATCTGGAAAAATATCTTTTCTGTTTTTTGAACGAGGTGAGAAATGAGTCAAAATCGAGCTGAGGTCGCTTCGACAATCCTTCATATTGGTTTTGTTGTTTCCAGAACCTGTCACTAAAGCACTATTGAGCCCTTTTTCTTCTTTTAACCAACCACTTAATTCCTTGTACAAATAGTTTGCAGTATCAGCAAAAGCTGTGAAAATAATAGCCTTTTTATTTCCTTTATTGTATGGTTGTTTGTCTACCTTTTCAGAAATGCGGTCTTTTAACTCTTTAAGTTTTGCATCCCGTTCTACATCAATTAATTTGATGTTCCCTAATAACTTTGTTAAAATGCGCTTATCATGTTCTAAATCCTGTCTCCAACGAATAGTATCAATATCTTGAATTAATACTTTGGTTTTTCCACCAACTAATAAATCTTCCAGTTCTGTATCATCAATATCTACATCTGTGATGTTGAGGTCGTAATCAGTTTCTCCATTTTGATGGTCTTTAAGTTGCTTTAAATTAGCATTTACCAATTCAATTAACTTTTCTGTAGTTAACTTAAAGGAATGAATAGAGCTTTCTAGACGTTTTAAGAGATTAACACGCATTAAATATATCAAACTCTGTTCACGGTCTACTTGTCTAAATACGCTACCTGTATGCGTTTGCATATCGTATTTTTCCTCATAGAAATCTCGTTTATCTGCTCTTACATATCCTAAAGGCGTATAAGAGGCTAGTGTAAGTGTACTTATCTCATCATAAACTTGACCAATATCTCTAAATTTTCCTTTGGTATCAATTTCGGGATGTACAGTATCTGGCTTTAAACGAGTTGGAAACTTACCAATATTTGAAGTGTCATAGTATTTTTCAATATGCTTTCTTGACCTAGCAATAGTCAGCATGTCTAAAATTCTGAAATATGAACCATCTAAACTTTCCATTAGTTCGTTTACATCAAGGTCATCTGGGTCACCATCACGATACCATTGAGTAAATCTACGTTGAGAATCACGCATGACTTGAGTAATACTGTCTATTCCTTGAGAAATAAAGGCTGCATCATCACCTTCAGTAATGAATGCAATTTGGTTCTTAAGGTCATTCATTTTATTGTTAACTGGGGTGGCAGATAACATTAATACACGTGTTCTAACATTGGCTTTTATAATATCAGTCATTAGACGCCTATAGCGTGTAATACCCCTTTTATTAGGATTATTACGGAAATTATGTGATTCATCAATCACCACAAGGTCATAAATCCCCCAATTAATAGTGTCTAAATCTATATCGCCTGATTTTCCACGTGTTCTGGATAAATCTGTATGATTTAATACGTCATAATTAAGACGGTCTTTAGCTAGAATATTTCTTTTATCTGTATTCCTTGAATATAGTGTCCAGTTTTCTCTTAATTTCTTAGGAGATAACACTAAAATGTTCTTGTTTTGAAGAGAATAATAGTGAATTACACCTAGAGCTTCAAAAGTTTTTCCTAATCCAACTGAATCAGCAATGATACAACCACCATAGGTCTCTATTTTTTCAATTGCTCCAATGACAGCATCTTTCTGAAAATTATAAAGTAAACTCCAAATTTTAGAATCTTTAAACCCAATTTTTTTTAATTTTTCATCCGCTCTTTCATTCACAGTTGAATAATGGAATATCTCACGAATACAGTATTTATAAATTTCTTCACCTGTATAACTTCTTGTTCCTTTTTCTAATTTTTCTACGACTAAATCATTTAATGACTGATTACTATTATTCCACGAGTTCTGAAACAAGCTTAAATATTGATTATTGGTGTCTTCAAATGAATTGATAAAAATTGGTATGTCTGAAGGCAACACTCCTAAACTAACAGAATCCAGATTCATTGGAGTTAATGTGAAACAGGTAGAAGTACCTTCATTTTCTATAATTAAAATATTCTGATTGCCTACGCTACCTTTGCGAAATTGAATTTTATCTTCAATTAAACTAATAACCTGATTTATTCTATGTTTTCTGTCTAATTTTAAATTGAGTTGCTTCTCATTATTATTTTGAATGAATTTGAAGTCGTCTTCGTTTTGAGTATGAAAATCGAGTAAAACTTCAACTTTATTTGAGTTTTTTAAGATATCGATAAGCTCAAAAACGGCAAACGATGTGAAGTTATTGCAACTTAAATATATATTGGATTTTTCATTTACTATTGTTTTTAGAACATCTAGTAATCGGCTGTCTTTATTGTTAATTATCTGCATTCAGCTCTTGGTTATCAGTTAATAAATCCTTCACACTAATATTTAATAGTTCTGCTATTTGATATAAAACATCCACGCTAGGTTGTCTCTTATTTGTTACATAGCTGTTGACCATATTGTAACTTTTATTAAGCTTTTCAGCCAACCAAGTTTGTTTTATTCCTTTCTCATCAAGGATTATTCTAATTCGATTCATGTAGAGAGATTTTTGAATCAATAAATATAGTATTTATATATCATTAAATGATGTATAAATTAATACTAATAAAATAATTTATTTAAATAGTTATTAAACCAGAAAAGAGAAACTTATCTATTGCTTTTATCTTCATCAACTGGTCTTGAGCCTTTAATTATGCCATCAATAGATAGTGTGCCACCAATGAAGTAAACTGGCTTCCCCCAATTACCACTTTTTTTAGCCCAATCAACACCAAAATTGAAACTTCCATCAAATAATGATGAATACTCATTGTTTCTAAATGACTTATTTACAAAAGAAATTAAACACCCAGCATTATCCGTTTTTGAATCTCCAAAAGTTCCGTAATAAAAAGGTGTGAAACCTATTTTTTCAATCACCGAATTAGCAATGTTTCTGGTTTCCTTTTTAGAGAATGGGAATAATGGTAGAGAAGCACTAAAATAAAAGTTGTTAACTCTATCTAAGTCACCAATTTTACCATCAGGTTTTGAAGATAATGATGTAATATTATTATCAATAATAACCTCAGAATCAATCAACTGAAAAGATGTTAAGTCTCCATAATTGGTGGTGTTTACAAAACCACCAGTAAAACCTAATGTGAACCAGTTAATATTTCTGAAGAATAATTCTGTATGACCATCTACAGAAAAACTATATGGATGTTCTGTACTAAAGGTTTCACTATTGGTATCGTATAATGTCTTTTTGTTATCATATTTACCACTAACGGTTAAACCAAAAGAAAATGGTATAGGCGCACCACTAGCAAAATTATTCTGGTTAAGTGAATCAACACTTTTTATTATACCAAATTGAAAACTTATTGCTGGATGATTTAAATTATTGACTAAAGAAGTTTCATTTTCGATTCCCAATTTAAATGTTAACCCAACCGAAGTTTGAACTGTTTTTAATCGTTCTGTATCTTCTTTTTTGCCGTCATTATTTAGGTCAGCTAACTTATAATATGAAGTTGACCAATCTTTACCTTTTTTATTTAGTAAAGTGTTAAACTTAAAATCGAATTTTGTTGTTTTTTCTGAAGCTGTAGTTTCAACAGTAAACTGTTTTGCTTTTTCTGTAAAAAATATGCCTTTACCAGAGCTATTTTTAAAGACTTGACCAAATGAATAATTTGTTAGTAGAATGACTAACAATAATAGAATGAAATTTTTAATCATAAGAATATGTTTTAATAAGTTTTTAAAAGTGCTATTAATATTCTTGAGAGAAAAATTCTATTACAATAATAGTTAAAATTTAGGACTATTCAGGAAAATTTACTTCTTCATGAAATATTTCTGAACTTTTTTATTTCACGTGCTATTTATATGTAAAAGCAATATTATGAAAAAGATTAAAACCTATTATTCAAGTGCTGAGGTTATGCAAATATGTGACATCTCAGAGCGTACACTTCGCTACCGTTTGGTAGAACTGAAGAAGAAATATAAAGGGCAACCATTACTATTATCCAAGCAAAATAAAAAGTGGAGAATACACAATAGCTTGTTGAAATATTTTGCGCCAAAAAGAAATAATCAAGAATAAAATTAAAATTATGATAGAAGTAAACGAAACAACAATAGAGTATATGCCATTATTAAAACAACAATTAATAAATTATATTAGTTTAAACTATGAAGAAGCTTCTGATTATTCCAACTATTCATTAGTACAAGAATATAATTATTTGAAGAGGAATAATATATTAGCCTATTTAAACGAAGTTGAGTATTTAACTTCTCCAGAACGCTTGGAATTACAATTTGGGGATTGATTTACCCGTTACCTTTCTCTCAACATACTGGTTTATAAAGCCTTATTGCATGACATTTGATTGCTTAATTTTATTTTTATAAAATTCTATGTACGGGTAAAGAGAACCTGCAATAATGATTTATTAGCTTTTATGGTACTAAAATCAGTGATATTCATAAATTGGGTTAGTGTCATTTATAGAATATTTTAAATTTTCCCCAGTTTTTTTTCAATAATAGGGTTTAGTTCCAAGAAAGCTGTTATTAATTCACTTGTTACCAATGTGAGTTTTGCCCATTTTATAAAATCTTCTATAGTTTTAAATTCTTCAATATCAATATTCATTTCTAGTAGTACTTTTTGAGGTATTATTCCAACTAAATTTTTAACCAATAGTTTTCTTCGTTTTTTTGGTCTTCCACCCTCTGGTGGTACTGGATAATAATGTTCCTTATGAAGTATGGGATTTAGGTTTGAAATTGCTGTTTGTATTCTTTTAGGGCTACATCCAAACTCTAAACTTAAACTGTCATTAGTCATATAGAAATAGCGTCCGTGCATTTGGTAGCTTATAATTTCTGATAAAATAAGCTTTTCTAATTCACTTAAGTTTTTTGCCGATTTTACTTTTTTGTAAATCTTGGTAAACTGGTGGTCGTAATTCTTTTTATTTTCTGGCATTGTATTTTATTAATTGTTATATCTAAAACAGTATAGTTCAAATTTGTAGATTACAAGTTGAAGTACTTCTGAATAGACCTGTATTATACTATATAAATTATTAGATAAAACTTATTATTAGACTAAAAGAACTATTAATAGGTTTCCTCTTCGAGGTGTTTCAATTTTAATTTTAAAAATTCTAATCTCAACCGTAGGACTGAAGGTTTTTAGATAAAATTTCATCTATTTCCTTAACAGGGTATAAATAAACATCTCCAATTGTAGTAAATGGAATTTGACCATTATTTCTATATTTAATTATAGTATTTTGTGATAAACCAAAATGCAACTTTAGTTCTTTGTTACGGTAGTACTTTTTTAATGGTTTAGAGCTTGTTTTATCAAGTTTTGATTCAAGTTGAGCTAACTTGTTATGTAATGGAAGTAAAAGCTTTTTAAGCTCTCCAAATGGAATAATTGAAATCTGTGATTCTTGTGTCATCATAATTATAGTTTTTTAAATTATTATGATGCAAATTTTTGGGTTTTATCTAGGTATAGCTAGGGTCTCCCTAGCATTCCCTAGAATTTTACATATCATTTAGTTCATCAAGGCGTTTTTCAAGATTTTCTATTAGTTTTTCGGTAAACTTTATTTCTTTCTCCACGTGACCTTCACCATTTCCTATACGTCCGAAATCATTAACTATTCCCGCTACTTTTATGGGTTCTTTGCCTTTGAAAAAATACATTTCACTTTCATTTATAAAGTGTTTAATGTACCTTATAGAATCACTCTCTCTAGTACTGCCTATAACATAATCATAGTCATACAAGAAATTAAACAAAAAAGCGAGTTCATATTTTGCTCCTTTGTAGTAAAGTTTACCTTTTTTGCTAGTGTTTTCTTGTGGTAGATAATCTCCTTTAAATTGTTCCAATTCCTCAATAAACTCAATTATTGTTTGAAATTTTTGATGTAATGAAAATATCAGAATCCTATGTAATTCTATTATATAAGCCAGATGGGCTTTAGCGTAAATAAGTTGTAAGTCATCCTTTTTTACAGAGTGTTTTTCAAATAAATATAAATTAAGTTCTTCTTGGTTATGCGTGACTGGATTATCATAATCAATGTCAAAAAAACCAGCAATTATCTGCAAAACATATTCGTATCTATCGTCTTTTCCAGATATAGAATTTATCCATAACTCCTTTGTCTTTTCTTTAGGTGGATTTACAGGATATACTAAAGACATATCCCAATCGTAAATTTGATAATCTAAATTCTCTAAATTATCAGTCTTTAAAGTATTAATGTCGATTAGTTTTCTTTTTAATTTATTAGATATCCCTTTAACATAGTCAATGTGTTTAGGATTGTCATAATCTAGAATTTCATCAATCTGCTTTACAACTAAAGAAACTGTTTTATCGAAATAAGTTTTTTGTATTTCATTAACCCAATTACCTTGATACGTAAAATTTTGAACTACACCATTATATTCAATTCTTAGCTCAATTGTATCACGTATTATTTTTGCAACCTCTGCAATTTCTCTCATAGAATCTAAAAATTAAATTAGCCAATAAAGATAAAAAACTATGCGTATTTTGATTTAGGTTTTTTCATATCATTTTTAATATTTGAATCAAGAACTTTAGCGTAGTGTTGGGTCATGGTTATTCGAGTATGTCCCATCATAGAAGATACGTTTTCAATAGCAACTCCATTTCCAAGCGTTACAGTAGTGGCAAACGTATGTCTAGCTACATAATGTGTTAGCTTTTTTTCAATATTACATAGGTCTGCAATTTCTTTTAGATATTCGTTTATTTTCTGATTGCTGATATTAGGTAATAGTTTGTCACCTTCCAAATCTGAATATTTATCAATTATTTTTAAAACTGGTGGTAATAAAGGTACATTAGATTTAATGGTTGTTTTTGCTCTGTTGGTTTTAATCCAATAATCACCATCATTATCTTTTATCAAATTACTTTTAGTTAAATTTTTAATGTCAATAGGGGCGTAGCTAGTAAAGCAAGAGAATAGAAAAATATCTTTTACTCTGTTTAATCGTTCAGTGCTAAAAGTTTTCTTTTCGATTCTATGAAGTTCATCCTGTGTAAGAAAAATAGCTTCTTTTATTATTAGTTTTTCATCGTAACTTAAAAACGGATTTTTAGAAATTATATTTCTTTTTATACCATAGTTGCAGACTGTTTTAAAACATTGAAAATATTTTACAACAGAATTATGATTTATACCAATTTTACTTTTAAAAGTAGATTCATATTTTAAGAAAGATTCTAATTCATATACAAAGGTATTGTCAATATCCACTACATTAAAACTCGTTTTTCTGTGTTTTAGGCTAATGAAATTGTATAATAAACCTTTTGCTCTATTATATTTTTGAAGAGATGCTTTAGAGCGTTCTCCAGCTTCAAATTTTCTTTTAAAATAGTTATTATGATTTTCAAATAATTTAATAATATCAATTTTGGTAGATTTTGGTTTTTTACCACTAAGTTGGTTTTTTATGTCGTTCAGGGTAACGTTAGAATTGACTTTTACTAGTTCTAGATAGATACTTTCAATTTTAGATTCAATAATATTTAAAGTTGTTTTGCAATTTTTTTCACTTGTAACACGTAATGTATTTTTTAACTTATTTGTTACATCCCAACGGTCTTTAGTAATATATTTACCAGTACTTAATGTTGAGGTTTTTCCCTGTAATTCAATTTTTGCATAAATAGGAGATTCTCCTTTACTGTTTCGCTTGTCTGTTTTAATGAAGAAATAAGTTTTAATCATAGTTTTACTAATTTAATGTTTGACAAAAGTCTTAGTAAAACTCAAGTATAGCTAGGGACTCCCTAGCATTCCCTAGAATTTAGTTACCCTATATATTTTTCATTTAGTAGGGTAACCTATAGGGTAACCTAACTTTGATATATAATGTGTATTTTGAATATATACCAAAAACAAAAAACCCTCTAAACGTAGTGTTTAAAGGGTTTTGACTTTTAAAGTGTCTTTTGACAACTTTTCTTGCGGAGAAAGAGGGATTCGAACCCCCGGAGGTGTGACCCTCAACAGTTTTCAAGACTGCCGCATTCGACCACTCTGCCATTTCTCCAGTGTCTTATGCTTTTGCCTTTTTACGGGCTTGCCCGCCCAAGTGATGCCTGTGGCATTGCGTAGGCGGGTGCAAATATAGAACCCTTTTTTATTTCTTTCAAATAAAAGCATCAATTTTTAGTTATATTTTTTTTAAAAGCTGCAAATAAATTAATTACGCACGCAATATGCCAAAAAAGATAATACATATCTTATTTTTGTATAAATTTTAAAACATTTATGAATATTATCGAAAAGCTAGAATGGCGCTACGCAACCAAGAAGTTTGATGTTGATAAAAAGCTATCCAAAGAAAAGTTACTAACTTTAAAAAAAGCATTTAATCTAACAGCTACCTCCTTTGGTTTGCAAACTATAAAATTACTAGTTATAGAAAACGAGTTGTTAAGAGAGCAGTTAGTTTCACATTCGTTTAATCAGAAGCAAGTGTTAGAAGCTTCACATTTATTAATAATATGTATACAAGATGCTATTAGTAAACAAGATGTCAATGCTTATTTCGATAATATAAAAGCTATAAGAGAGACCCCAGAGGATATATTAGAACCCTACAAAAATAACCTCCTTAACATTATGGATAACAAGTCTATAGAAAAACAGCAGAAATGGTCTCTTAATCAAGCATATATAGCTTTAGGAAATTTAATGACAGTTTGCGCTTTAGAAAATATAGACTCATGTCCTATGGAAGGATTTATACCCGAAAAGTACGATGAGATTTTAAAACTTAAAGATAGAGGTTTAAAATCTGTTTTGTTACTGCCAGTGGGGTATAGAGCAAAAGACGATATGTTTGCAGGCTTTAAAAAAGTTAGAAAATCCATAAACGAAGTAATAATAGAATTATAAAGTATTTAGGGCGTTACCCAAGGGTCGGGCTTTCGGTAGTCGCTTTTTTGTGTTGCATAGGTGCAACAACACAAAAAGAGCTTCAACAATACCTCAATCCCTAACGCAGGGCCAGCGTCCGTTTTAATATTAAAGATCATACAATATGCCAGGATTTGAATTATTTGGAGACTTAGAAAGAAAAGAAGTAAACGATGTACTAGACAATGGTGTTTTAATGCGCTACGGTTTCGATGGTATGCGAAACGGCCATTGGAAAGCCAAAGCACTAGAATCAGAATTACAAAACACCTTTCAATCAAAACACGTACAACTCGTATCAAGCGGAACAGCAGCAGTATCTGTAGCATTAGCAGCTGCAGGCGTAGGAGCAGGAGATGAGGTAATCATGCCAACATTTACATTTGTTGCCAGTTTTGAAGCCATTATGATGCTTGGTGCAATACCAGTATTAGCAGATATAGATGATACTCTAGGCTTAAATCCAGAAGCCGTAGAAAATGCCATCACATCAAAAACAAAAGCCATCATGGTAGTGCAAATGTGTGGCAGTATGGCAAATATGGATGCTTTAAAAACCATTGCAGACAAACACAATATATTGCTTATTGAAGACGCATGTCAAGCCATTGGTGGCACGTATAAAGGAAAGCCTTTAGGAAGTATAGGCGACCTAGGTTGCTTCTCATTCGATTTTGTAAAAACAATAACCTGTGGAGAAGGCGGTGCAGTAATAACAAACAATAAAACATATTATATAAATGCCGACCATTACAGCGACCACGGACACGACCATATTGGTAGCGATAGAGGCGCAGAAGCACATCCATTTTTAGGGTATAATTTTCGTATTTCAGAGCTACATGCAGCTGTAGGCTTAGCACAAGTAAAACGCTTGCAAGATTTTCTTGAAATTCAAAAAAGAAACTTTAATATCATTAAAGAAGCCTTAGCAGAAATTCCAGAAGTAACTTTTAGAACCGTTCCAGAGGGTGGTGTAGAAAGTTGTGCATTTTTAAATTTCTTTTTACCCGATTTAGAAACTGTAAATAAAGTATCAAAAACTTTTAAAGAAAATGGAGTAGATGCGTTTTGGAATTATTATAATAACAATTGGCATTATATAAGAGAGTGGCACCATCTAAAAGACTTAAAATCGTTATATCCAATTTCTACCGAAGTAAAAAAAGGATTAGAATATCTTAAAACTAAAGATTTTTCAAAATCAGATTACTACATATCGAGGAATATATCATGCTTAATAAAACTTTCTTGGACAGAACAAGAGGTTAAGGATCGAGCTTCTAAAATGGCACGTCTTATAAAGAATGTATTGTAATTATTAGTAGTTTACGTAGTCAACAATCTCTAACCCATAACCAATTAAACCAACACGTTTAGTCTGTTCTGCATTAGAAAGTAATCGAAGTTTATGAATATTGAGATCATGAAGTATTTGTGCGCCAATACCAAAATCGCGAGAATCCATATTTACACGAGGTGCTTTAATAACTTTATTTGTAGATTGGTGTTCTTTCAAATAAGTTAGACGTTTTAAAATATTCATAGACTGCGATTCCTGATTAATAAATATAATAGCACCTTTGCCTTCCGTATTTATTACTTGAAACATGTCTTCTAACTGCTTATCAACATTATTGGTTAGTGTACCTAGAATATCATTATTTATTAAAGTAGAATTTATTCGGGTAAGTACCTTCTCATTGTCTTTCCATTGTCCTTTTGTAAGCGCAATATGTACTTGATTATTAGTTGTTTGTTTGTAGGCACGTAACCTAAAACTTCCAAAGCGAGTTTCTATTTCAAAATCTTCTTTTTTCTCAATTAAAGAGTCATGTTGCATTCTGTATGCCACTAAATCTTCAATAGAAACTATTTTTAAATTCAATTTTTTGGCAACCTCAAATAGCTCTGGTAAACGCGCCATAGAGCCATCTTCATTCATAATTTCAACAATAACGCCTGCTGGTTCTAAACCTGCTAATCGAGCAAAATCTATGGCAGCCTCTGTATGGCCTGTACGTCTTAAAACACCACCCTCTTTGGCTACTAACGGAAAAATATGACCTGGACGTGCTAATTCGAATGGTTTAATATTAGAATCAATTAAAGCTTTAATGGTTTTCGATCTATCACTAGCCGAAATACCCGTAGTAACACCGTTACCTCGTAAATCTACCGAAACGGTAAAAGCAGTTTCCATAGGATCGGTATTATTACGAACCATCATGTTTAATTCTAATTCTTTACACCTAGTTTCTGTAAGAGGTGCACAAATTAGACCACGACCATGCTTTGCCATAAAATTAATCATCTCTGGTGTAACCTTATCGGCAGCAGCAACAAAATCACCTTCATTTTCACGATTTTCATCATCTACAACAATAATGACCTTACCATTTCTAATATCATCAATGGCATCATGAATAGAATCTAGTTTAAAAGTTGCGGTTTTAGTTGTCATGGTTTTTTCAAAAATCATAGCGCAAAGATATTGCTTATTTTAAACTATCTAAACAATTCAATCTTAAGTCTTCTCTCATTTTAACTTTTAAGAAAAAATAAGTAAGCATGTATATTGGTAGACCTAGTAGCAAAAGTATTAAATTAGGAGTTTTTCTTTTGATATGTTTGTAGAAGTTAAATAAATTGAATACAGATTTAATATAGTAAATTATATATAAAAATAGAGATGCCAAACTAAGCTGAATAGATGCTGAGGCTAAAGAAGGCAACTTATTATTTCTAAAAACAAAGAATAAGACTAATAAAACAGCTCCTATTGAAAATAGCGTAATTGCAAATTGCGTATGTTCTTTGTAGTTTTTTGCTATTATTTCTGTTGTGTCAAATGAATGATTAACAGATAAACCTTTTTCCCTTAATTCTGAAATTGAAAGACCTCTATGTTCTAATACTTTTATAGCCTCATAACATGTATCTTCATCATGTCCTAAGTTTTCATAATTTTTAATGACATCAATTAATTCTTCATTCTTATAAGAGGATAAGAATTTATAATCTACTTTATCCTTCTCTTTTATTTTAAGAATTTTCTTTATTGGTTCTATTATGTTTTCTACTTCAAATAAGCCTCTATCTGCAGTGGCACGTCTTGTTAAATAGACACCTAGGGGTAACATTACAAGTGTAGAAAACCAGCTTGCTAAAATAGGATTGAAATTACCAGTTTTAGCACTATTAGTAGCGAAAATACCTATAAAATGATATGTTAAAAATAGTAGAATGGCAATAACCATAGGTAATCCAATACCACCTTTGCGTATCAATGCACCAAGTGGAGCACCAACAAAAAACAAAATAACACAGGCAAACCCAAGTGCTAGTTTTTCATGAAATGAGATAATGTGTTTTTTAAAATTAGTTTTAGAAATTTTAATGGTATTCTCTTTAGAAACTATAATTTGCTTGGTGCTATTAAAAGAATTTAAGGCAATATTTACAATTTGAGATTTGTTTTTTGTTTTGTATAAATCTAAAAGGTTTGTAGTGTATATAGAGTCATGTACAATTTTTTTATTCTTTTCCTTAATTTTTTTGTTTTTTGATGTTGACTTTGCTTTCTCTTTGCTATTAGTACCAATTTTTTTTGTAAGATTATTGATATTCGTACGCTGATAAAGTGTTGTAGCAAAGGATGCGTAATCAGATTGGTATTTATCCGATAAAGAATCAATAGCCTTATCTAAACCACTTAAGTTAAGCATATTGTATTTATCTGAATACGATTTTTCGTCTATGTCTACATTATTTAATTTGGTTAAATCAATATTAATAATGTATTTTTCAAATTTACTTTTTGCAAAAGGTTTCTTCTTTCTTGCTGCAGGTTTTTTAGGTATAATGTCATTATAATAATTACCATCAAATAAAATAAGCTTTAACACATTGGAGCTTTCTTTACCTACGAGTTCGCCATTATTTGCTTTTATAGTTGTGGCATTGGTTCTACCATCCGCAGCTTTAATATGAATAATAACATCATGAAGATATTGACCACGCTCACCACTTTTCTCTACAAACTTAATATTATAATTACCAACTGGGTTAAACTGTCCTTTAGCTAAAAACATTGCAGGTTTAAGCTTTGCAATGTTCTTTCGTAAGTTATAAGAATTGTATTCTGCCCAAGGAATTACGTTATTGGAAAATAAGAAGGTGGTAAAACCAAGTATTACTATAAAAACACTAAGCCCAGACATAGCACGTTGCAAAGAAATCCCTGTCGATTTCATAGCGGCGAACTCATAGTTTTCTGCAAAATTACCGAATACCATTATAGATGCAAGAAGGATTGTTAAAGGAAGAACCAAAGGGATAAGCTTGGGTGTCATGTAGAATAAAAACTTAAGGATAACTTCTAAATCCAAGTCTTTACCTGCTAACTCCTTTATATAAAGCCAAATAGTCTGTAATACAAAAATCAGCATGAGAATTAAAAACACGCTGATAAAAGTCTTAAGATAGGAGGTTAGTATGTAACGGTCTAGTATTTTCAATCTAGTTTATTGATGTAATAATCACTGTATTTATTTGCATCAAAGGTAAATAAGGTTTTTGACAACGTTTGGTTTGTTTTGAAAGAATTAACGGTAAGTGTCGTTTTAGTACCATTTTTTCCTATCTGAATTAAATTATAAATATGTTTAGTATTAGAATCAATACCAAGTAAAATATGTTTTATTTCTGAGTTTGTATCAATAGGAACTAATTTTACATATTGAATTTTTCTACCTTTTACACTTTGTTCTATATCTAATTTATAGGTATATCCATCTTCGTAAAAAGACAGCATTTTACTAGGTGTGATGTTATCGTCCTCATCATTATCTGAAGATATAGTTACTTCTTCATCTTCTGGACTAATATTATACATTGTTTTTCCATCAAAAATTCTAGTTACACCTAAAATGTTTAAAATGTATTTGTCTCCTTGCATTATCACATCACCACGAGTTTCTTGTTTTATGTTTTCGGCAGTATTTTCTAATACGTATTTAAAATCAATAGCTATATTATTATAGCTTTTAACTTTTTCTGAAACTTCTTTAAGTAATGCTTTTCCTTTATTCGAATCTTGAGCAAAACCCATAAACGTTAGCGCAATAAATAATATGGTAATAGTTTTTTTCATCTTTAAATTAAATTTCGTTTTCTAAAAGATTGTCTAAAGCAGCTAAATCTGTTACTAAAACTTGTCTCGCTTTACTTCCTTCGAAAGGCCCAACAATTCCTGCAGCTTCTAATTGATCTATTAGTCTGCCCGCTCTATTGTAACCTAATTTTAATTTACGTTGTAATAAGGAAGCAGAACCTTGCTGTGCGGTTACAATAACAATTGCAGCGTCTTTAAACAATTTATCTCTTTCTGAGATATCTATATCAAGACTTGTGCCACTTTCTTCACCAACATACTCAGGTAAAAGGTAAGCGTCTGGATACGCTTTTTGAGAACCAATATAGTCTGTTAACTTTTCAACTTCTGGTGTATCTACAAATGCACATTGTACACGAATAACATCGTTTCCTTGAGTAAAAAGCATATCGCCTCGACCAATTAATTGGTCTGCGCCAGAACTATCTAATATAGTTCGAGAGTCTATTTTTGAAGTCACTCTAAATGCAATTCGTGCTGGGAAATTAGCTTTAATTATACCTGTAATGACATTAACAGAAGGTCGTTGTGTTGCAATTATTAAATGAATACCAATAGCACGCGCAAGTTGTGCTAAACGGGCTATAGGAGTTTCAACTTCTTTCCCAGCAGTCATTATAAGATCTGCAAACTCATCGACTACTAAAACAATGTATGGTAAAAATTGATGCCCATCATTAGGATTAAGTTTACGTGCTTTAAATTTTGTATTGTATTCTGCTATGTTTCTACACATTGCATTTTTTAGAAGTTCATAACGGTTATCCATTTCAATACATAAAGAATTTAATGTATTAATAACCTTTGTATTGTCTGTAATAATTGCTTCTTCGCTGTCTGGTAATTTTGCTAAATAATGACGCTCTATTTTATTGAATAAAGTAAGCTCAACTTTTTTAGGGTCTACTAAAATGAATTTAACTTCTGCTGGGTGTTTCTTATAAAGTAACGATGTTAAAACGGCATTTAAACCTACCGATTTACCTTGTCCAGTAGCTCCAGCCATAAGTAAGTGAGGCATTTTGGCAAGATCTACAACAAAGGTTTCATTACTAATGGTTTTACCAAGAGCTATTGGTAATTGCATTTCTGAGCTTTGGAACTTTTTAGACGCAATAACAGATCGCATCGAAACAATAGTAGAATTTTTGTTTGGTACTTCAATACCAATGGTTCCTTTTCCAGGTATAGGAGCGATAATACGAATACCTAGTGCCGAAAGAGACAACGCAATATCGTCCTCTAAATTCTTAATCTTTGAAATTCTAACTCCCGCTTCTGGTACGATTTCATATAAGGTAACTGTTGGACCAATCGTAGCTTTTATACTTGCAATTCCTATTTTATAATTATTGAGCGTTTCAACAATTTTATTTTTGTTTTCTTCTAATTCCTCTTGATTAATAGTAATGCCTTCGGTATCATACTTTTTTAGTAAATCAATAGGAGGGAACTTGTAATTCCCTAATTCTAATGTTGGATCAAATAACCCAAAATCTTCAACAAGTTTATTAGATAGATTGTCGGTTTCAGAGAGTTCTTCTTTTACCGTTTCAACCTCCATTTCAAGTTCTTCTTCCTCGGTTGCATCTTCATTTTTAACTTCAACTTCTAACGGAGTTGGAGGTTTGCTATCTTTTTCAATGGTGTTTTTTGTTGGTTCTTCTTTTTCTAGCGGAATTTCAAAAGCTGTTTTAATAGCTTCGGCTTCTTCAGATAAATTATTATCTACAGTTACGACAAAATCATCTTCAGATTCATTTTTAAATTCACTTTTAAAATCATTCTTTGCCGATTTAAATAAGCTTACAAAACTTTGTGCTGTAATTTTAAAACGTATAGCTAGATAGGTAATAAGACCAAAAAGAAGAAGAACGATAGTTCCTATTTTACCAATAAAGTCTTGTAAAAACGTATTTACTTCAAACCCTATAGTGCCACCAAGAAGATCATTTTTATTTGCAAAAAAACCAAGCAATGTTGAGAGCCAAATAACTATTAAAGTTCCCCAAAACCAATGGGTTCTTAACTTAGACTTATTAATATCCATTAATACATAAACTCCAGATAAGAATATTAAACCTGAAAAAATGAATGAGGAAATTCCGAAACCACGTTGAATAAAAAAGTCGCTTAACCAAGCTCCAGTTTTACTTAGCCAATTCTCTGTTTGAACTTCACGAGATAAAAAATCTGAAATAGCACTTTGATCTGATTTACCTGTAAAAAAGAACGATACAAATGCTATAAATAATAAGACACCAAATAGAACCAAGAAACTACCAAATATGAGTTTTTGCTGGCTATTTAACTTAAAACTCGGCATTTTAAGTTTCTTTTTTGGTATTGATTTAGTCTTAGTTTTTTTCTTCGCCATTAACGAAATATTGGTTTAAGCAAAAATACAAATTACTAACGTTTATCCTAAGGGTAATAGTATTTTAAAAAATCTTTGGAAGATAAATAATTAAACCAACAATACTAGCAAAAACAGCAGCGATAAATACGGCTCCTGCTGCTATATCTTTAATGAGTCCAATTTTCTTATGGTGTTCTGGGTGAATAAAATTAGCAATCTCTTCAATAGCTGTATTTATTCCTTCAATACTCATTACCAAACCAATGGCTAAAAATTGAACTATCCATTCATTTGTAGAAATATTAAAAAAAAATCCCGCTGCCGTAATTATTAGAGCTAATACAAACTGTATTTTAATGCTGGCTTCTGTCTTTAAAAGTAATACGGCTCCTTTAAAAGCATAGCCTACACTTTTAATTCTGCTTAAGAAAAAAGATTCTTTTTTAGTCATTAATAAAGAGTGGTTACAATGCAGATAAAGCGGCTTCGTAATTTGGTTCTTGACCTATTTCTGGAACTTGTTCGGTATAAATTACCTTACCATTTGCATCAACTATAATAACGCTTCTAGAAAGTAAAGCATCAAAAATACCATTTAACATAATTAAGCCGTAGTCTTTCCCAAATGTACCATCTTTATAATCAGATAGCATTACAACATTTTCAAGACCTTCTGCTGCACAAAACTGTTCTTGGCTAAAAGGAAGATCCCTAGAAATACAAAGAACTTTAGTGTTTTCTAATTTCGCCGCTGCTTTATTAAAGCTTCTTACAGAAGCAGAACAAACACCCGTATTTACACTTGGAAAAATATTTAGTACTAGTTTATGACCTTTAAAATCTTGAAGTGTTTTTGTTGAAAGATCTTTAGCTGTTAATTTAAAATCAAGAAGTTGAGATCCAATTTCTGGAAGACTTCCAATAGTTTCAACTGGATTTCCTCCTAATGTTATACTTGCCATTTTTTTATTTTTTATTGAGGCTTAAAAGTAAGCATATAAAATTGTAAAAAAAGATAAATTTTTGAAAAGCTATAAAAAATTACTTTATTTCTATAAAAGATATAGGTTACTATAAATTTTTTCAATTAAAACATAATTTATTAAAATATGAAAAGCTTGAGTTTTGGTAAGTAATTAGTAAATTTAGAGTGTAACAAATTAAAATAAAATATCAATGGGAAATAATAATGACGACCTAGGTAAATGTCCATACATGAGTGGAGTTCAAAAAAAACCTGCAGGTGGTGGTACATCAAATAGAGATTGGTGGCCTAACGAACTTAAACTGAATATTTTACGTCAAAATGCTTCTAGGAATGATCCATATGGAGCTGATTTTAATTATGCTGAAGCTTTTAAAAGTGTTGATTTTGCTGCATTAAAAAAAGATGTTATTGATTTAATGACAGATTCTCAAGATTGGTGGCCAGCAGATTATGGACACTATGGAGGTTTTATCATTCGTATGGCTTGGCATAGTGCTGGGACTTATCGAGTTGGAGATGGGAGAGGAGGCGCTGGTTCTGGGACACACCGTTTCGCACCGTTAAACAGTTGGCCAGATAATGGAAACTTGGATAAAGCACGACTGCTACTATGGCCAGTAAAAAAGAAGTATGGAAATAAAATTTCTTGGGCAGATTTAATGATACTTGCTGGTAATTGTGCTTTGGAATCTATGGGTTTTAAAACTTTTGGTTTTGCAGGAGGGCGTGAAGATGTTTGGGAACCAGAGCAAGATATTTACTGGGGAAGCGAAAATCAGTGGTTAGGAAATGATGAGCGTTACGATACTAGCGACGGTGATTTAGAAGGCCATTTAGGAGCAGTTCATATGGGACTTATTTATGTTAATCCTGAAGGACCGAACGGAGTGCCTGACCCATTAAAATCGGCACACGATATTAAGATTACCTTTGGAAGAATGGCAATGAATGATGAAGAAACGGTTGCCTTAATTGCGGGTGGTCATACTTTCGGTAAAGCCCATGGAGCCGCAGACCCTAATAAGTATGTAGGTGCAGAACCACATGGAGCACCTATAGAAGAAATGAGTACAGGGTGGAAAAACACCTTTGGTACTGGTGTTTTGGATGATACAATTACTAGTGGGTTAGAAGGGGCTTGGACTCCAAACCCAACGCAATGGGATCATGACTATTTTGATGTATTACTTAATTACGATTGGGAATTAACAAAGAGTCCTGCAGGAGCACACCAATGGACACCAACAGCTGCTTCCAACGCAAGAATGGCTCCAAAAGCTGGTGATGCTAATGGCAAGCAAGCTTTAATGATGTCTACTGCAGATATGGCATTGAAAAAAGATCCAGTATTTTTAGAAATATCTAAACGTTTTTATGAAGATCATGCAGCATTTGAAGATGCTTTTGCACGCGCTTGGTTTAAACTAACACATCGCGATATGGGACCAATCGATCGCTATTTAGGCCCAGAGGTACCGAGTGAAGAGTTAATATGGCAAGATCCAATTCCTAAAGTTAATTATACATTAAGTGATTCCGATATAGAGTCTTTAAAGAAAATGGTATTAGCTTCAGGTTTATCTATTTCAGAAATGGTTAAAACAGCTTGGGCATCGGCTTCTACATATAGAGGTTCAGATAAAAGAGGTGGTGCTAATGGTGGAAGAATTCGTTTAGAGCCTCAAAGAAGTTGGGAAGTAAATAATCCAGAAGAATTAAATAAAGTTCTAAACGTTTTAGAAGGAATTCAAAGTGCGTTTAGTGGTTCTGTTTCTATGGCAGATTTAATTGTACTAGCTGGAAATACTGGTGTTGAAGAAGCTGCTAATAATGCAGGTTATAATATAAGTGTTCCATTTACTCAAGGACGTGGAGATGCTTCTCAAGAGCAAACCGATTTAGAGTCGTTTAGTCATTTAGAGCCTTTAGCAGATGGATTTAGAAATTACTTGAATTCTAAGCTTAATGTAGCTGGCGAAGAATTATTGGTTGATCGCGCAAACTTATTAACACTTTCAATACCTGAAATGGTTGTATTAGTAGGTGGATTACGCGTTTTAGGAGCAAATTATGATGGCTCTAAACACGGTGTTTTTACAGATAACATTGGAAGTCTAACTAACGATTTTTTTACAAATCTTTTAGATTTTTCAATTACATGGAAAGCTGCTACTATGGAAGATAAAGAGTTTATTGGACGTGATAGAAAAACAGGAGCTATGAAGTTTTCTGCAACTCGTGCAGATTTAATTTTTGGTTCAAATACAGAGCTAAGAGCAATTGCAGAAGTTTATGGTGCTAATGATGGACAAGAAAAATTTGTTAAAGATTTTGTTACCGCTTGGGCTAAAGTAATGAATCTTGACCGATTTGATTTAAATTAATTACGCCATGATATAAAATAAAAAAGAGGCTGTCTAAAAAATTATTATAATTTCATTTGTCAGGTTGAGCCTGTCGAAACCGATATTGATTATCAGTAAGTTAAAAATATTTCGACAAGCTCAATATGACATCGAACTTACTTTTCAGATAGCCTCTTCTTTATTTTTTTAAAAGATATCTTAGTTACCTGCAGATAAATTTTTCATTTCTTTTTCAATCATGTCGTAAAACTGATCAATTTTTGGAAGTACAACAATGCGCGTACGTCTATTTTTTGCTCTATTTTCAGCAGTATCATTATCCACTAATGGAACAAATTCAGCACGACCTGCAGCTATAAGTTGCTTTGGGTTAACACCAAGTTCTTGTAATACTCTAATAATTGAAGTTGAACGCTTTACGCTTAAATCCCAATTGTCTAATAAAGGCTCTTTTCTGTAAGATACATTATCTGTATGTCCTTCTACCATAGCTTCAAAATCTGGCTTGCTATTAACTACTTTAGCAACTTTAGCTAAAACTTCTTTAGCTCTGCTTGTTACATTATAGCTACCACTTTTAAATAATAACTTGTCTGCAATAGAAATAAACACAACACCTTTTTCAACATTTACTTCAATATCTGGGTCATTTATACCAACTTCGCGTTTTAAGCTTGTTACTAAAGCTAAAGTTACACTGTCCTTTTTAGTAAGAGCATCCTGCAAACGTGTAATTTTTAAATCTTTTTCTTTAATACTCTCTAATGTTTTTTCAACATTACTCGCGCCTTTAGCAGATAATATTTGTAAGTTATCATTGCTTTTACGTAAATCTACTATTTGCTCTTCAAGTGCTTTTGCTCTTGCTGTTGCAGAGGCTCTATCTTCTAAACATGCATTTAATTTTACTGTGGCAGAATTAAGTAAATCTTGCGTTTCTTTTTGTTTTTCTTCTAATGCTATAAATTCCTTTTTAGAAACACACGAACTTAAAAATAGTAGTGATGATAAACTAAATAATAAAATTTTTTTCATAATTTATTTATGGATTAAATATTTGCGTTATTAACTTCGACAAAAGTATATAAAAATCCGTTTAATGAAGAACTGTTAACAAAACTTTTGCTAACTATTTATAAACTATTATAAATGACTTTTTTCTTTAAGAAATAAGCAACGACAATTGACTTAATTTGATAATAGTTTATCTTACTTTTAGTATCTTTTCTTTGTTTAAGTAATCTTGGTAATGAACCATAAAAGCTTAAGTGTGCATGAATAATAGCAAGTGTATGTTTTAATTTGAGTTCTAACAAAAACTTTATTCCTGCTATTCCATCTAATAATAGCCTTAACAAAATGGTTGTAAATAAATTTCCGTTAGCGTTTTTTGTTAGTGTAAACAAGCTATTTCTAAAATTTAGATAGGTTTTTGTTGGATTATTTTCATGCAATGTAGCACCTCCAACATGATAAACTTTAGATAATCCAACATAAGTAATATTATGGCCTAAGTTTTTTGCACGCCAACAAAGATCGATTTCTTCCATGTGAGCAAAATAAGTTTCATCAAAACCGTTTAGCGATTTGAAGGCAGCGCTTCTTATAAATAAACAAGCACCTGAGGCCCAAAATATATCTGTCACATCATCGAATTGACCTTCATCTTTTTCTATGGTATTAAAAACCCGGCCTCTACAATAAGGGTAACCATACTTGTCTATAAAACCGCCTGCTGCACCTGCATATTCAAAATATTCTTTTTGTTTATAGTCGAGTATTTTTGGTTGAATTATAGAAGTGCTAGAATTAGCTTTAAAAGTTTTTATTATTGGAGCAAGCCAGTTTTTAGTTACTTGAACATCACTATTTAGCAAACAAAAAATGTCTGCTTCAATAGTTTGCAAAGCTTCGTTGTAACCTTTTGCATAGCCACCATTAATTGAATTTTGAATAACCTTAACAAGCGGATAAGTTATTTTTAAAAAAGAAACCGAATCATCTACCGAGTTATTATCTGCAACATAAATAGAAGCCTCTTTAGAGTGCTCAATGACCGAGGGTAAAAACTGTTCTAATAATTTTTTACCATTCCAGTTTAGTATGACGACAGCTATTTTCATTTTATATAATCTGGAATTTCTTTTAAAAACTGATAGCGTTTATTTTCAAAATCCATTTGACAATAATAATGATTTATTCCATTGGTTACCATTAAATAAGTGGCTTTTAATTTAGAGTTATAGCGGGCAATTTGATCAAATACACCTTGATTGATACTAATGCTAGGAGCTTTGCATTCCACTATTAAGTGTATACTTCCATCAGAATTATAAACAACAATGTCATAACGCTTGCGTAAAGAATTAACTATCAATTCTTTTTCTACATTTATTAGAGATTTAGGAAATAATTTTTCCAAAATCAAGAATTGTAAACAATGCTGTCTTACCCATTCTTCTGGTTGAAGAATTACAAATTTTTTACGAATGTCATCAAAAATAGAAACTTTATTTTCGCTATTTTTGAATCGAAATGAATACTTTGGAAAGTTGAGTTCTTGCAAGAGAAGCGTTTTATATTTTTTCAAAGTTAATCTAGAAAACCATAAATAACAATTTCCAAGTACAAATTCCAATTTGCAGATTTAGTTTTTGGAATTTTGTATCTGTTAATTGAAAATTTAAAAGTAATTGGACGAAGTAAAACAATTAGTAACCGATATAAAAAATGGAAATTTAAAACCCATTTATTTTTTAATGGGAGAGGAGCCTTATTATATTGATAAGATTTCCAATTTTATTGAAGCAAATGTTTTAGCTGAAGAAGAACGTGGTTTTAATCAAATGGTTCTATATGGTCGCGACGTTACTATAGAAGATATTGTTGGTAATGCCAAGCGTTACCCAATGATGTCTAAATATCAAGTAGTTATTATAAAAGAAGCTCAAGAACTTTCGCGAACAATTGAAAAATTAGCATCTTATGCTAATAATCCACAACCTACTACGGTTTTGGTTGTTAATTACAAGTATAAAAAAATTGATAAACGTAAGGCGCTATACAAGGCTATAAAAAAAGTTGGTGTTGTTTATGAGAGCAAGAAGCTTTACGAAAATCAAGTAGCCGATTGGATTAGACGTGTTTTATCCCCAAAGGACTATACAATTTCTCCTAAAGCAGCTCAAATGCTTGTGGAGTTTTTAGGAAC
This sequence comes from uncultured Algibacter sp., assembly GCF_947487605.1. Classification (GTDB taxonomy): domain Bacteria; phylum Bacteroidota; class Bacteroidia; order Flavobacteriales; family Flavobacteriaceae; genus Algibacter_D. The sequence goes on along the minus strand of NZ_CANKXK010000006.1, from coordinate 167,660 downwards.
TGATTTGAGTAAGATTAATAATGAGCTAGAAAAACTTCAAATAGTTTTACCAAAAGGCAGTCAAATTACACCAGAGATTATTGAGGAAAATATTGGTATTAGTAAGGATTACAATAATTTCGAGTTACGCAAAGCTATTGGAGAAAAAAATAGTGTTAAGGCGCATCAAATTGTTAAGTATTTTTCTGAAAACCCAAAGGACAATCCTATGGTTGTAACGGTGTCATTGTTATTTAATTTCTTTTCGCAATTACTTCATTTTCATGGTCTTTCAGATAAAAATCCAAGAAGTGTTGCATCTGCATTAAGAGTCAATCCATATTTTGTTAATGAATACATTAATGCTGCTAGAAATTACCCTATGCGTAAAGTGAGTGTGGTGGTTTCTACTTTAAGAGAGTTTGATTTAAAAAGTAAAGGTGTTGGATCAAGCTCCGCACCTCAGGGAGATCTTTTAAAGGAATTGCTAGTTAAAATTTTAAATTAATTTTAATGCGACTTAATATTCATGATAGCTGGAAACCTTATCTTGAAGAAGAATTTTCTAAGCCATACTTCAAGAGCCTTGTTAGCTTTGTAAAAGCTGAATATAAAACTCACACGTGTTTTCCTCCCAAAGAGCAAATTTTCAATGCTTTTAATCATTGTCATTTTAATGATTTGAAAGTGGTAATTATTGGTCAAGATCCATATCATGGTTTGGGGCAAGCAAATGGTTTATGTTTTTCTGTTAATAATGGTATAGCACACCCGCCGTCATTAATAAATATTTTTAAGGAAATTGAAAATGATTTAGGAATTCCTTATCCTAAAAGTGGTAATTTGTTGAGATGGGCAGATCAAGGTGTGTTAATGTTAAATGCAACATTAACGGTAAGAGCCAATGAAGCAGGGAGTCATCAAAAAAAAGGATGGGAAACTTTTACTGATGCAGTTATTCAATTAATAAATACCAAGAAACAAGGAGTTGTTTTTTTACTTTGGGGCGGTTATGCTAAGCGAAAAAAAAAATTAATTGATAAGTCAAAAAACACGATATTACAAACGGGACACCCCTCTCCATTAAGTGCTAATAGAGGGTATTGGTTTGGAAACAAGCATTTTAGTAAAACTAACTTCCAGTTGGAGCAAGCTGAGTTGAAGCCGATTCTCTGGTAGTCCTTGGCGTAAAAACAATAGGTTTTTTTGCTATTTTTTGTCGCTTATTAGTTTTACTACAACTAAATTTAAGTAATAAAAAGTTAAAGGCAACTAATACAGTAAGACAGATTGTAATTGTTAATAACATAAGCATTTGGGATTAAAAACATCGACAAAATACAATTAAATAAGATGAAATGCAAGTTTTATTTGAATTTTCATCTGTATACAAAGATAATTAACATTATTCGTAGTGCAATACTTACTTGTAAGTATTTAATAATAATTATGAAAAAGCCAAAATTCATTTAGTTTTTTGAAGTATTTATAGTTTTGACTATTGAATTTTATTTAAAGCATCTTTATGTACCATAATAGAAATGGTCTTTAACTTAAAATATGCTTCACTCATATAAATATAACCATTATTACCTATACGTTTAGAGTTAGTACCCCACGAGTTCTTTACTTTATAATAAGTATTTTCATTTTGATCTTTTACTAAGCCAGTAATATGCATTAAGTGATCATCAGTAGTATTATAATTTTCAAACTCTTGTTGTCTAAATTCTGGAGAAATTGTTTTTTCCTTGGTTACAAAGTTGAGTTTTTCTTTGGTTTTTAATTCATCTTCAGGAATAATAGCTATACCGTATTTTGATGAAAACGATTTTTCACTAACATCACAATCTAATTCAATAGTATACCCATTTTCTAAAGCGTGATTAGCAATACTTACCAATTTATCTAATGGTACATTAAGGAATTTTCCATTTGAAAAATTATCTGGAATATTTAAAATAAACTCGCTATTGTATGGTACATGAGTAAATGAAGTTATTGAAATATAATCGTCAGGATTTATCTTAGTAAATTCTAAAAATGACTTGGGTGTAAATTTAGCACCTTCAAAAGTAAATTGAGTTATATTTTTTCCTAAATAGCTATCCAGTATCTTATTTATTTCATCCTGCCAGTTGGTTGAATTGCCTTTAGGGTTTTTAATATAACTCTTTAAAGTTTTGGATAATGTATCAATTAATTGTGAGTGATTGTGATTTTCTTCACCGTTGTTTAACCCAGAGTATGCATTATTTGGTACAAGCCCATAATCTCTAACACTATTAATAACATCGTGCGCTAAACCACCTTCACTAAATTGAGCCTTTCCTTGACGCATAACATAAACCCAAGCTTTTTTCGGGTAAGTGTTTCGAACATTGTATATTTCAGATAAATCAATTTTTTTACCAGTAAGTCTAACAATTTCACTTTCTAAAAACGACGAAGTAGAAAAGCTCCAACAAGTTCCTGTTCTGCCTTGGCTAATTACATCTGTAGCTTCTAAATCGATAATAGTTTTAAATTCATATGGTTGAGAAAAGCATGCAAGTGAAAAAGCAAATAAAAAAGCAAATGAAATATTATTTTTCATTGGTATATAAGTGTTTTAATGAAATAAAATTTATTTTTGACTAAAATAATGAAAATGGAGCAACCTAATTGGGTAACAGCTAAAGAATACCAAGATATTACGTATAAGAAGTGTAATGGTGTAGCTCGTATAGCTTTTAATAGACCAAATGTAAGGAATGCCTTTAGACCAAAAACTACAAGTGAATTATATGAAGCTTTTTATGATGCCAATGAAGATGTAAATATTGGTGTGGTATTACTTTCTGCAGAAGGCCCATCTACCAAAGATGGAGTTTATTCTTTTTGCAGTGGAGGAGATCAAAAAGCAAGAGGGCATCAAGGGTATGTAGGCGAGGATGGTTATCATCGTTTAAACATACTAGAAGTACAAAGATTGATTCGTTTTATGCCAAAGGCTGTAATTGCAGTTGTGCCTGGTTGGGCTGTAGGTGGTGGACATAGCTTACATGTTATTTGCGATTTAACTTTAGCAAGTAAAGAGCATGCTATTTTTAAGCAAACAGATGCAGATGTTACGAGTTTTGATGGTGGTTATGGTTCTGCTTATTTAGCTAAAATGGTCGGTCAGAAAAAAGCTAGAGAAATATTCTTTTTAGGACGAAACTATTCTGCCCAAGAAGCTTTTGAGATGGGAATGGTAAATGCAGTGATACCTCATGCCGAATTAGAAGACACTGCTTATCAATGGGCTCAAGAAATTCTGGCAAAATCACCAACCTCCATAAAAATGTTAAAATTTGCGATGAATTTAACCGACGATGGCATGGTTGGACAACAAGTTTTTGCTGGTGAAGCAACACGTCTTGCATACATGACAGAAGAGGCTGTAGAAGGTAGAAACGCCTTCTTAGAAAAGCGAAAGCCGAATTTTGATAAAAAATGGATTCCTTAATATGAAAAATGTATTATTGTGGATATCCACGATGCGGTTAAGAACTTTACCACTATCCGTTTCTGGAATTATTTTAGCATCTTGTTTTGCAGCATATAATGGTTATTTTGAATGGAAAATATTCACTTTAGCAATTCTTACAACTTTAAGTTTACAAATTCTTTCAAACCTAGCTAACGACTATGGTGACGGAATTAAAGAAACAGACAATGATGACAGAATTGGTCCTGAGCGCGCTATACAAAGTGGTAAAATATCTCCAGAGGAGATGTTTAATGCAATTAGAATTAACATATTAATTTCTATATGCCTAGCGTTTATGCTTGTTTTTTCGGCATTTGGAGTTAAACATTTTATACTAACAATGCTTTTCTTTTTACTTGGAATTGCATCAATAATTGCCGCAATTAAATATACTATTGGAAATTCTCCTTATGGTTATAACGCTTTAGGTGATTTATTTGTTTTTATCTTTTTCGGATTATTAAGTGTTATTGGCTGTTACGTGCTTTATGCAAAAGTAATAGATCATGTCGTTTTTTTACCAGCATTTGCTATTGGTCTTTTAAGTGCAGCAGTTTTAAATTTAAACAATATGCGCGATATAAAATCTGATGAAAAAGCTGGTAAAGTAACGCTAGCTGTAAAATTAGGTGCAAAATATGTAAAAACATATCATGTTACGTTGCTAACTTTAGCTATAGGTTTATCTGGTCTTTTTGGCATTCTATATTATACATCACCTCTTAATTTAATTTTTATTGTGGCCTATGTACCCTTATTTATCCACTTAAGAAAGGTTTCTAAAATAAAAGATTTAAAGGAATTAGATCCAGAATTAAAAAAGTTGGCATTAACTACATTTCTCCTTGCAGTACTAATGGGAATAGGGCACTTACTTTAAATTAAAAAAATATTACTAAAACATATGAAAAAAATAATACTAATTTTAGCAATAATGCTAACAGCAAATTGTTTTTCGCAAAGTACAACAAACTTAAAAGTTAGAGAAAGTGTCGAGTTCAAGGACAAAGTAAAGTCAGGAGATGTATTATCCATTCATACTTCACCCGAAAATTTAACAGGAATAGTTAGATATAGTAGAAAAAATTTATTGTTTGATGTCTTTAACGAGTCACTTGGTAGGATAAAGAATGTCGTTATTCCTAAGGAAAAACAAGAAGATTATTATGGCGATTTGGCTTTTAACAATACAATGAAAATTTTCACTGTATTTTCTCCTTCAAAAAAAGAACGAACTGTTTATTGTCATGAGTTCAGTATTAATGATGGTTCTCATAAAAAAACAAAATTATTTACAGCTAATGTTGAAAAGAATCAGAGTATTTTCTCTGGAAGTAATAAAAGAGAAACTGGATTTGCAATGTCTCCAAATGGTGCCTATTTTGTAGTTTCTACAGACGATATAAAGAAAAACTCTAATTCTTATACAGTACACGTTTATAATTCTGAAACCCTTGAATTAATTTACAAAAAGGGATATCAAGAAAACGTTGAAAAATTTTACGAAGCTAACGATTTATCAATTGATGATGAAGCTAATGTTTATGCACTAGGTAAGTTGTTTTTAGAAGGGCGTAAAGAAAAAAAACGTGGAAAGGCTAATTACGATTTCGTACTTAATAAAATTTCTAGTTCAAACATTGAAACAAGTAAAGTAGAATTTAATAAAGAAGCACATATAAATTCTTTAATAATTTCAAATATTAAAAATGAAATAAAATTATTAGGCTTTTACTCTGATGAAAGAGCAGGTAAAATAAAAGGTACATTGATATTTAATGTAGATACGGCTACAATGGAAGTAACAGAAAGTAAATCTTTTAATCTTCCTGACGAAGTCTACAAAGATTTATACAACGAGACCAGAGCTAAAAGAAAGAAAGATAGAGGCGATGAATTGTCGAGTTATTATGTAGACTATGTAATTACAGATTCTAAAGGAAACACTTATCTATTAGCAGAAGAGTTTTTTATTACACAGCAGTATGTTCCAAATGGTATGAATGGTGGCATTTGGGTAACAACCTACCATTATAATAATGTACTTGTGCTAAAACTTAATTCTGAAGGAAATTTAGAATGGGGCAGAAGTATTTTTAAAAGAGATACACGACCTTCATATAACGCATTTGTTAAAGATGATGAACTACATGTTATTTTAAATTCTGGTAAAAACTTAACAGAAAAAGATGATGGTAGAGTTAAAGTATCTAAAGGTTGGTTGGAATCTACATCTTTATACGACATCGTTTTTGACGATTTAGGGAAACCCTCATACAATAAAATTCAAGACAATAAGGGTAAGACTTTTTATTTACCATATTATGGTATTTTTAATGGAAATCGCTTTGTTACAATAAGTAGAAGTAGTGGCAAAAAACAATTTTTAATTTTAGAGTAGAATCATTACTTTTCTAATTAAAATTCAATACTATGAAAATTACATTTTACGGTCACGCTAGTTTAGGGATTCAAATAGGCGATATTAAGCTTCTAGTAGATCCATTTATTTCGGCAAATCCAAAGGCTACTGCAATAGACATAGATACCCTTGAAGCAGATTATATTTTAATAACACATGCGCATCAAGATCATATTGTAGATGTTGAAGCCATAGCAAAACGCACTGGTGCTGTAGTTATTTCTAATTTTGAAATTGTATCACATTATGAAAAATTAGGTATAGAAGGCCATCCCATGAATCATGGTGGAAAATGGGATTTTGAATTTGGAACTGTTAAATATGTAAATGCTATTCATACATCTTCTTTCCCAGATGGAAGCTATGGAGGGCAACCAGGAGGCTTTGTAATAGAAGGAGAACATAAAAACATATACATTGCAGGCGATACTGCGCTTACTTTCGACATGAAATTAATACCACTCCAAACTAAGCTCGATTTAGCTATTTTACCTATTGGTGATAATTTTACCATGGGAATTGAAGATGCGATTTTAGCTAGCGATTTTGTAGCATGTGATAAGGTTCTAGGATATCATTTTGATACTTTTGGTTATATAGAAATTGATCATAAGGCAGCTAAACAAAAGTTTTTTGAAAAAGAAAAAGATTTAATGCTTTTAGAAATAGGAGATTATATCGAACTGTAAATGATTCAAGCATCGTATAAAAAATACATTCTTAATTTTAAACAACCTAGCGGAACTTCTCGAGGTATCTTAAAAACTAAGGAGACTTGGTTTCTTATTTTAAAATCAGAAAGCAGAGAAGGTATTGGTGAATGCGGATTGTTTAGAGGACTTTCAATTGATGATAGAGTTGATTACGAAGACAAGCTAAAATGGGTTTGCAACAATATTAATTTGGGTTTAGAGGTTTTGCTCCCTGAACTTATAGAGTTTCCTAGTATTCAATTTGGTTTAGAAACCGCTTTTAAATCTTTAGAAAGTGATGATGTGTTTGAATTATTTCCATCAAAATTCACACAAAGTGAAGCTGCCATTCCAATTAATGGTTTAGTATGGATGGGAGATGAAGCTTTTATGAAACAGCAAATAAAAGAGAAAATTGAAGCTGGTTTTAGTTGTATTAAAATGAAAATAGGTGCTATTGATTTTCAAGCAGAGGTCAGTCTGCTTAAATCCATACGAAATGAATTCAGTTCAAAAGATATAGAATTAAGGGTCGATGCTAATGGTGCATTTTTATTTGAAGAAGCTTTAGAAACATTGAAAATATTATCAGATTTCGATTTACACTCTATCGAACAACCAATAAAACAAGGTCAATTAGAAAAAATGGCATTATTGTGTGAGCAAACACCCTTGCCAATTGCTTTAGATGAAGAATTAATAGGCGTTTTTAATGTAACAAAAAAGCATGAGTTACTACAAACCATAAAGCCACAATATATTATTTTAAAGCCTAGCTTAGTTGGCGGTTTTAAAGGTAGTGATGAGTGGATAGAACTATCAGAAAATCAAAATATTTCTTGGTGGATTACTAGTGCATTAGAAAGTAATGTAGGATTAAATGCTATAGCGCAATATACTTATACTAAAAAAAGTAAAATGATTCAAGGCTTAGGTACTGGAGGTTTGTTTACTAATAACTTTGATTCACCATTGCAAGTAAAAAATGGTACTTTAAAATATAATAGAAATACTAATTGGAATATAGAAAGGATACAGCACTAAATAGGTGCTGTGTCAATTTATTAACTAACACTCCGTGGATGATTCGGAATTAATTTATAAGATATGTATATAGCTCAAGCGTTTAATGTGTTGCACGATTGGTGGCGCTATTTAGTAGGTGTAGTTATTGTAGTGTTTGCCGTTATATTAGGGCAATTGCCTTTTACTGGGGCGGTTTTATTTAAGGCATTTCAAAATGATGATGGCTTAAGTGGTCTTAATGAAAAAGAGGTGATGACACTTTTAGAGCCTAATTTGAATTTATTCTTAATGCTGTTGTCGTTTGCTGTTGGTTTGTTAGGGCTTTTAATAGCTGTAAAATATTTGCACAATCAGTCCATTACTCATTTAACAACATCACGAAAACAAATTGATTGGAGCCGTTTTTGGTTTGTTTTCTTTTTATGGGGAATATTATCTAGTGGACTAGTATTGGTCGATTATTTTATGTCCCCAGAAGATTATGTTGTGAATTTTAAATTAGTCCCGTTTATAATTCTTTGCATTATAGCAATTATATTAGTACCATTACAAACCAGTTTCGAGGAATATTTATTTAGAGGGTATTTAATGCAGGGAATAGGAGTTCTTGTAAAAAACAAATGGATACCATTAATTACAACTTCAGCTGTTTTTGGCTTACTACACATTGCAAACCCAGAAGTAGATAAATTAGGACCAATTATTATGGTTTATTATATAGGCACAGGTTTGTTTTTAGGTATTATGACTTTAATGGATGATGGTTTAGAACTAGCATTAGGCTTTCATGCAGCAAATAACTTGTTTACAGCGCTTTTGGTAACAGCAGATTGGACAGCATTTCAAACCCATTCAATTTTAAAGGATATGAGTGATCCAGAGACCATGGGATTAGGAGAAATTTTTGTACCTGTATTTGTGGTTTTTCCAATATTGTTATTTATTTTATCCAAGAAATATAACTGGACTAACTGGAAAGACAAATTATTTGGCGAAGTTATAGAGCCACAAAAAGACGATTATAAAATTTTAGAAGATTAAAGACACTATGATACCTAATTATAAAAAAGTCCATATTCGATTTAAATTAAACAATCATTATTATTCCCATGAAAGTCTCATGGAAGTAGCCTATAGCTTTGTGAAAGAAGGAGAGCCTTACCAACAGGAATTAGGAAATTTTTTATTGGATTGGCTAGACGATAAAGATTATATGTTAGTTCAAACGTCTGGATCTACAGGAAAACCAAAAAAAATAAAAATTAAAAAGCAGGCAATGGTAAATTCGGCTATTGCAACTGGAGATTTTTTCAATTTAGAGCCAGGGCATAAGGTTTTACATTGTTTACCTTCAAACTTCATTGCAGGTAAAATGATGATTGTAAGAGCCCTTATTTTAGGTTTAGAGTTAGATATGGTAGAGCCATCTGCATTCCCACAGATAGACTATGAGAAGAAATATCATTTTTGTGCATTTACACCAATGCAGCTCAAAAATTTCGCAAAGTATTTTAAGCAAATTAAGATTGTAATAGTAGGAGGCGGAAGGGTTTCAGATGATATTGTAGATCTAATAAAAGACAAAAAACCTCACGTTTATGAAACTTTTGGTATGACAGAGACAGTTTCCCATATTGCAGTGAAAAAATTAAATAATTTAGACGATAATACTACCAATACATATTTTAATACACTTCCAGATATTAAAGTGTCTGTTGATAACAGAAACTGTTTAGTAATTGATGCTCCAAGCCTAACGGAAGAGAAGATTATAACAAACGATATTGTTAAAATTCATTCTGATACACGTTTTGAATGGATAGGGAGATATGATAATGTTATTAACTCAGGTGGTATAAAGCTATACCCAGAACAAATTGAAGCTAAACTAAGAAGCAAAATAGCAGAACAGTTTTTTGTAGCTTCATTGCCAGATGATACGCTGGGAGACAAAGTAGTGTTAGTTATTGAGACTCAAGAAACTAATAAGAATGCTATAAATTTTGACGGTTTAGATAAGTTCGAAAAGCCTAAAGAAGTTTTTGCCTTACCTAAATTTATTGAAACAGCATCTGGTAAAATTCATAGAGAAAAAACGTTAGCACAGTTAGGTATCTAGTTAACTCATTCAGAAAGACACTTCACTCATTATGGGTTTTTAAATATAGTTGTTAGGTTTAGTTTTATGTTAAACTTAAAAATCAACTATCATGAAAACACTTTTAAATTTCCTATTTGTACTGGTGTGTTCCATACAAATTCAAGCGCAAGAACGGTTAATTACAGGAAAAGTAACATCAGCTAGTGACAATATACCATTACCTGGGGTTACTGTTGTTATTAAAGGCAAAACAATAGGAACCACAACTAATTTTGATGGATTATATCAAATAAAAGCAAAATCGCATGACACCCTAGTCTTTAATTACATCGGTTTTGTAACTTTAGAAAGGAAAGTAGATAATCTTAATACTGTTTCAGTAGCACTTCAAGAAGATATTGCATGCCTTGATGAAATTGTTGTGTCTGCATATGGTATTAAAAGAAATACTAGAAAACTTGGTTATGCTACGAAATCTCAGCTAAAGCGTCAAAAACAAAAAGCATTTCATAGGCAATTAGCCAATCAAATTCATTCGAATTCACCCTCAACTACTTTACAAGGAAAAGTTTCAGGGGTAAATATTGTTAATAATTCAGGAGTTGCAGGAACTAGTACTCAAATAAAGGTTCGAGGGATTTCATCTTTGTCTCAAAAGAACAAACCTTTAGTTGTTATAAATGGAAAAATCACTTCTTTCGATAAGCTAGAAGAACTAAATCCAAACAATATAAAATCTGTTGATGTACTAAAAGGTAAAGCTTCAACTTCTATTTATGGAAGCAGAGGCGGTAACGGTGTTATTCTTGTTTCAACAAAAAATAATAAGCAAAATTTAGATAAATCTCTTTTGTATATAGTTGATGGAAAGCCTATTAAGAAAGAAAATAATCACATTGTCGAAAACTTAAAAGAGACAGATATTGATAGTAAGATAGAATATACCAAGTCTGAAGCTAAACAAAAATTTGGTAAGATTGCTAAAAATGGATGCTTAGTAATTACAACGCATCAAGGTAATTTTAGAATTCAAAATAATGAAAGCTATGCTGTTATTGAAGAAAATAGTTTTGAAAGAACAACATTATCTCCTCTTTCTACATTTTCAATAGATGTTGATAAAGCGTCTTATAGTAATATTAGGAGAATGATTAATAGCGGCATGTCGATAGCACCTGATGCGGTAAAAATTGAAGAAATGATTAATTATTTTGATTATTCATATCCACAACCAACAGGAGAACATCCTTTTTCTATAAATACTGAAGTGGCTAAAACACCTTGGCATAATGATACTAAAATTGTTAAAATAGGCCTACAAGGAAAGACTTATGACAATGCAGAATTACCTTCATCAAATCTAACATTCTTACTTGATGTTTCCGGTTCAATGGGGTCTCAGAACAAATTACCATTATTAAAATCTGCTTTTAAGGTTTTAATAAATCAATTACGAGAACAAGATAAAGTGTCCATTGTTGTTTATGCTGGAGCTGCTGGTGTTGTATTAGAGCCAACATCTGGAAAGCACAAAAATAAAATTTTTAAAGCTTTAGAGAATTTAAATTCTGGAGGGTCTACTGCTGGCGGTGCAGGAATTGAATTAGCTTATAAATTAGCTGAAAAACATTTTAAAAAGAATGGGAATAATAGAGTAATACTAGCTACAGATGGCGACTTTAATGTGGGAGCTTCTAGAGACAAAGCTATGGAAAAACTAATTGAAGAAAAAAGAAAGTCAGGAGTGTTTTTATCAGTTTTAGGTTTCGGTTATGGAAATTATAAAGATTCAAAATTAGAAACCTTAGCCGACAAAGGAAATGGGAATCATGCTTATATAGACAATATGCAAGAGGCTCAAAAGGTGTTTGGAAAAGAATTTGGAGGTACATTATATACTATTGCAAAAGATGTGAAAATTCAAGTTGAGTTTAACCCTAACAAGGTTCAAGCTTATAGATTGATAGGTTATGAAAATAGAATGTTAGAAGATGAAGATTTTATTGATGACACTAAAGATGCAGGCGAACTTGGAAGTGGTCATACTGTGACTGCTTTATATGAAGTCATTCCTGTAGGAGTTAAAACGGATTATTTAAAGGCTGTATCTGAATTAAAATATACCAAACCACAAGTAGTCAATAATTATTCAGATGAATTATTTACGGTTAAATTTCGTTATAAAAAACCTGATGGAGAAAAGAGTATTGAAATGATTCATATTCAAAACGATGAACTCTCAGAAGCATCAGAAGATTTGAAATTTGCAGCATCAGTAGCACTATTTGGAATGCAATTAAGACAATCTAAATATCATAGCAACTCAACTATAGAGAATGTAATTGCATTAGCTAAAGCGGGTAGAGGAAAAGATGATAATGGTTATAGGTCTGAATTTAAAAGATTGGTAGATTCTTATCAAAGTTTATAATAATCAGTTTCTCAGACCTGTCAGGTTTTTAAAACCTGACAGGTCTCATTTTGTTAAATCATTATCAACGAAGAAAAATATAAAAAACTAAACCTGCAAAACCCCCAAATTAAACTGCTTTTCAATAGGAGCGTGGTTAGCAGCCTCAATACCCATAGAAATCCAAGTTCTGGTATCTAACGGATTAATAACGGCATCAGTCCAAATTCTAGCAGCTGCATAATATGGAGATACTTGGTTGTCGTAACGGTCTTTTATTTTATTGAATAATTCTGCTCCTTTTTCAGGAGTAATTTTTTCGCCTTGTTTTTCAAGTGAAGCCTTTTCAATTTGTAATAATACTTTAGCTGCAGAATTTCCACTCATTACAGCTAATTCTGCACTAGGCCATGCAATAATTAGTCTTGGGTCATAAGCTTTACCACACATCGCATAATTACCAGCACCATAACTATTTCCAATAATTACTGTAAATTTTGGCACTACCGAATTACTAACGGCATTTACCATTTTAGCACCATCTTTTATAATCCCTCCATGTTCACTTTTACTGCCTACCATAAAACCGGTAACATCTTGTAGAAATACTAAAGGAATTTTCTTTTGATTACAATTGGCAATAAAACGGGTAGCTTTATCAGCAGAGTCATTGTAAATCACACCACCAAACTGCATTTCGGTTGGTTTAGTTTTGGATCCCGTAGTTTTTACAATTTGACGTTGATTTGCTACAATACCCACTGCCCAACCATCAATACGAGCGTAACACGTTATAATAGTTTGCCCATAGCCTGCTTTATATTCCTCATATTCCGAATTATCCACTAAGCGTTTAATAATTTCGTACATATCATATTGGTCGGCACGACTTTTTGGAAGAATACCAAAGATGTCTTCTGGATTTTCTGAAGGTTTTTTTGCATCAATTCTATTAAACCCTGCTTTGTCGTAATCGCCAATTTTATCAATGATGTTTTTAATTTTATCTAAAGCATCTTTATCGTCTTTGGCTTTGTAATCTGTAACTCCAGAAACTTCACAATGTGTTGTTGCACCTCCAAGGGTTTCATTATCAATACTTTCTCCAATGGCAGCTTTAACCAGATAACTTCCAGCTAGGAAAATGCTTCCTGTTTTATCAACAATCAAAGCTTCATCACTCATAATAGGGAGGTAGGCACCGCCAGCAACACAACTACCCATAACTGCAGCAATTTGGGTAATCCCCATACTACTCATAATTGCATTGTTTCTAAAAATACGACCGAAATGCTCTTTGTCTGGAAAAATTTCATCTTGTAAAGGCAAATAAACACCAGCAGAATCAACCAAATAAATAATTGGTAATTTGTTTTCTATAGCTATTTCTTGAGCACGAAGGTTCTTTTTTCCAGTAATAGGAAACCATGCACCAGCTTTAACAGTAGCATCATTAGCAACAACAATGCATTGTTTGCCTTTAATATAACCAATCTTTACAACCACACCACCAGAAGGACATCCACCATGTTCTTGATACATATCTTCTCCAGCAAAAGCACCAATTTCAATAGATTTAGCCTTAGCGTCTAATAAGTAATCAATGCGCTCTCTAGCGGTCATTTTACCTTTGCTGTGCAGTTTTTCGATACGCGATTTACCACCACCTAGGCTTACTTTTACAAGTCTTTTTTGTAATTCTGATACTAGGAGTTTATTGTGGTCTTCGTTTTTATTGAAGTTGATATCCATACATTGATTATTTGAGACGAATTTACAAAACCAATTCCTGTATAAAAAGTGAATAATTTGTTAAAAAATATAACATGGAAATATATTCCTTGGAATATAAATTTATTTTTTGTAGTTTTGTATCATAATTTAAAATAAACAAAATGAAAGCGAATAAAATAATATATTACATTTCAACAGCATTAGTAACTGCCATAATGCTATTTTCTGTAAGTATGTATTTTTTCAAGCATGATATGATTAAAGGTGCTTTTGAGAGTTTTGGATACCCAACCTATATTATATATCCTTACGCCATTGCAAAATTATTAGGTTTGATAGCTTTATGGCTACCAGGTTATAAAGTTTTAAAGGAATGGGCTTATGCAGGTTTCTTTTATGCTTTTGTACTAGCATTTTTTGCACATTACATGATAGGTGATGGGCAACAAGGAACAGCAGTGGTAGCATTAATAGCGTTAGTTATATCCTATATATTTTATAAAAGAACAAGTAAATAGTATTTAATAAAAATAATTAGAGATTTTCTTCTTTGAGGAAATGAATAAAAAAATAATTCAATGAAAAATATAATAGCATTTGCCGGTAGTAACAGTAAAACTTCAATTAATAAAAAATTAGCAACTTATGCAGCGCGTTTAGTTGAAGATGTTGAAATTACTATTTTAGATTTAAACGATTTTGAATTACCAGTATATGGTATAGATTTAGAGGAAGACAAGGGGATTCCAGATAACGCACAGAAATTTTTAGATAATATAAAATCTTCAGATGGGATCATATTATCATTAGCAGAACACAATGGTGCTTATGCTACAGTTTTTAAAAATATTTTTGATTGGATGTCTAGAATAGATGGCAAGCTTTGGAGTGAAAAGCCAATGCTTTTAATGGCAACGTCTCCAGGCGCTAGAGGAGGTGCTACGGTTTTAGAAATAGCTAAGGGACGTTTTCCGTATATGGGAGGTAATATTGTTGCAGATTTTAGTTTTCCATCATTTTTTGATAATTTTTCTGAAGAGAAAATTACTAATGAAACTTTAAATACTGCTTTAAAAGAAAAAGTAAATATATTTAAAGATTCTCTATAACTGAAAACTGAGACTGCAACTGAAAACTAAGTGTATGGGCGATTTATCAAAAGACATAAATTCTAAATTTGATAACAATAGAGTAAAGGCTTTATTGAATATTATTTATACATCAAACTGGATAATGAGTCATCAAAATGAGTTTTTTAAAAGTTATGGAATATCTCCCCAGCAGTATAATATTTTAAGGATCCTAAGAGGTGCAGGCGAACCATTAAATGTTCAAACTATTAAAGATAGAATGATTGAACGTTCGCCAAATGCTACTCGGTTAATGGATAAATTATGTGCTAAACAATATATTGAACGTTGTCCTTCAGAGCATGATAGGCGTGTGGTTAAGATTGCTATAACCAAAGAAGGAAAAGCGTTTTTAGAATCTATACCAAATCACTTTAATAAAGAATTATTGAAGAATTTGAGTGAAGATGAAGCAGAACAATTAAGTAATCTGCTTGATAAAATGCGATGATGAACTTGTTGTTTGTTATACTGAACTTGTTTCAGTATCTCATAAAATAGATAGCGTATTTTTTTAATCAATTATTTTCCATGGAAAATAATTTAAAAGTAATTATTATGAAAGCAAATACAATAAAAAGCGTAGGACGAAGTGATTTTGTTAATATGGGGCCCATACAATTACGGCAACCCATACCAGCAAGAACAATTGATAATATAGATCCGTTTATATTATTGCACCATTACGGTCCGTACAGCATTTCTGAACAGAATAATCCGTTTGATTTAGGGCCACATCCGCATCGTGGTTTTGAACCAATAACGTTTTTGATTCAAGGGGAGCAATTACATAGAGATTCATTAGGAAATGAAAGTATAGTAAAAGCAGGAGATGTGCAATGGACAACAGCAGGTAGAGGTATTATACATGCTGAGGCACCAACAAAAGCCTTTGTTGAAAAAGGAGGAACTTTAGAAGGCATACAGTTATGGTTGAATTTACCTGCTGAAAAGAAAATGATTGAAGCCAATTATCAGCATGTTAAACATGAAAATTTTAGAGTGGTGCAATCTGATGATGGGAAAGTAAATGTTCAAATTATAGCTGGGGAACTTGATGGTGTTTACGGACGCATTAAAACGCAAACAGCAGTAAATGCTTTTATGATTGATATGGAAGCTGGTGGTGAATTTGATATTAAGGTTCCTAGTTCACATCAATCGAGCATTTACTTATTGAAAGGTGATGTAGTTGTTAATGGAACTGAAAGTTTGAAATTTAATGAAAATCAGTTAGTTCAGTTTAATCAAGATGGTGAAGGAGTTTCAATTACAGGACATGAAACTAGTAAGCTATTATTTCTTTCGGGTGAGCCTTTTAATGAACCTGTAACCACTTATGGTCCGTATGTAATGAATACACAAACTGAGATTATGGAAGCGATGCGTGACTTTCAAATGGGGAAAATGGGTTTTTTAGCCCCCTAACTCCAAAAGGAAAATACATAACCTGCAAGGTTTTTAAAACCTTGTAGGTTTATTAAGAGATTGAGTAATTACATAACAGTGGCGCGTTAGGGTTTGTAGCGGATAGTCCACAGCCCGACGAAGGAGGTGCGAGGACTTGTAGCGAAACATTTGATGTTCATGAATTCAAAATATAATATAGAAATGCATGAATAAAAGCCCGACCCTTGTGGTAACGCCCAAATAAAACATAAAGAAAATGAAAACAACAATTCACAGAGCAGAGACTAGAGGTTTTGCAGACCATGGTTGGTTAAAATCGCATCATACGTTTAGTTTTGCAAGTTACCAAAATACAGAACGCATGAATTTTGGAGCATTAAGAGTGCTAAATGACGATGTGGTACAACCTAAAATGGGGTTTGGTACGCATCCTCATCAAAACATGGAGATTATATCTATTCCATTAAAAGGTGCCTTGTCTCATAAAGATAGTATGGGGAATACCCGTGCAATTGAAGTTGGGGAAGTGCAGGTAATGAGTGCGGGAACAGGTTTAACACATTCAGAGTTTAACGATAGTAAAACAGATGAAGTTAATTTCTTGCAACTTTGGATTATGCCTCAAGAAAAGGGCGTAACGCCTAATTATGAGCAACGTAAGTTTGATGCTTTAAATCAGAAAAATAAGCTGCAAACAGTGGTAGCGCCTAAGGATTATTTGGAAGGGGAAGCTTTACCAATTAATCAGCAAGCTTATATATATAGAACCGATTTGGAAAGTAGGAAATCTATAACTTTAAAATCTAAGGGAAATAATTATGGATTTTATATTTTTATTGTTAGTGGCACCTTAGAAATTGCAAATCAAACCTTAAGTAAAAGAGATGCTATTGGAGTTTGGGATGTTGAAAGCATAGATATACTAGGGCAAGATGCATCTGAAATTATTATAATAGAAGTTCCAATGAACTAAGTAATGTTGATTAATAGCGAAAAAGCATCCAAAAACGGATGCTTTTTTTATTTAAAACTACGATATTTGCTTTTAACTAACCAAAAAGAAAAGATTATGGCGATGAATAAAAATACAGTATTGGCATGGGCCACTTGGATAATGATTTTTGTAGGATTAGGTTTAATAGCTATGGGAGCCTTTCGTTATGACGAAGTTGCTGGATGGGGTTTTGCTTCTGTGGGTATAGGTTTTTTAGCAAATGCATGGGTTTTTAATGCTTTAAAAGGTAGAGTTTAAAGATTTATAATTGCAGAATAATGATTGTTGATTTTTGATAAAAATTATATTTCAATCTACTTAATAATAAAACTAATTAGAACTTATAACAAATGAGTGACGATAAAAAGATAATATTTTCAATGTCTGGTGTTACCAAGACATTCCAGAGTGCAAATACACCAGTTTTAAAGAATATTTATTTAAGTTTTTTCTATGGTGCCAAAATAGGCATCTTAGGACTTAACGGTTCTGGTAAGTCCACATTGCTAAAGATTATTGCAGGTGTTGATAAGAATTATCAAGGCGATGTGGTGTTTTCACAAGATTACTCGGTAGGTTATCTAGAGCAAGAACCTAAATTAGATGACGATAAAACAGTGATGGAAGTGGTTCGTGAAGGCGCTGCTGAAACGGTTGCTATTCTTGATGAATACAATAAAATTAACGATCAGTTTGGTTTAGAGGAGGTTTATAGCAATCCTGATAAGATGGAGAAGCTTATGAATAGACAAGCAGAATTGCAAGATCAAATTGATGCTGCAAATGCTTGGGAATTAGATACTAAATTAGAAATTGCCATGGATGCTTTAAGAACACCTGATGGCAATAAAAAAATTGGAGTGCTTTCTGGAGGTGAAAAACGTCGTGTGGCTTTATGTCGTTTGCTTTTAAAAGAACCTGATGTACTATTACTAGATGAGCCTACCAACCATTTGGATGCAGAATCGGTACATTGGTTAGAGCATCATTTAGCTCAATATAAAGGAACGGTGATTGCTGTAACGCACGATAGATACTTTTTAGATAATGTTGCAGGTTGGATTCTAGAGTTGGATAGAGGAGAGGGGATTCCTTGGAAAGGAAACTATTCGTCTTGGTTAGACCAAAAATCTAAGCGAATGGCTCAAGAAGGTAAGGCAGCATCTAAACGTCAAAGAACATTAGAACGCGAGTTAGAATGGGTGCGTCAAGGTGCAAAAGGACGTCAAACTAAACAAAAGGCGCGTTTAAAGAATTACGATAAGTTAATGAGTCAAGACCAAAAGCAACTTGACGAAAAACTTGAAATATACATCCCTAATGGCCCACGTTTAGGAACCAATGTTATTGAAGCCAAAAGTGTTGCAAAGGGATATGAAGACAAACTGTTGTATGACGACTTAAACTTCAATTTACCTCAAGCTGGAATTGTTGGAATTATTGGACCTAATGGTGCTGGTAAAACCACTATTTTTAGAATGATTATGGGAGAGGAAACTCCTGATAAAGGTGAGTTTATAGTTGGTGATACTGCTAAATTGGCTTATGTAGATCAAAAGCATTCTAATATAGACCCTGAAAAAACCATTTGGCAAAACTTTAGTGATGAGCAAGAGTTGATTTTAATGGGTGGAAAGGAAGTAAATTCTAGAGCCTATTTAAGCCGCTTTAACTTCTCGGGTGGGGAGCAGAATAAAAAGGTAAAACTACTTTCTGGAGGGGAACGTAACCGTTTGCATTTAGCTATGACGCTTAAAGAAGAAGGTAATGTGTTACTTTTAGATGAGCCTACTAATGATCTTGATGTGAATACATTACGTGCGTTAGAAGAAGGATTAGAAAACTTTGCGGGTTGTGCGGTTGTAATTAGTCACGACCGATGGTTTTTAGATAGAATATGTACGCATATTTTAGCGTTTGAAGGCGATTCTCAAGTGTATTTCTTTGAAGGTAGTTTTTCTGATTACGAAGAAAATAAGAAGAAACGTTTAGGTGGCGATTTGATGCCGAAACGAATTAAGTATAAAAAATTAGTTAGATAAATTTCTCTGAGATAAAAAATAAAACGCCTGTATTTACTGGAGTTTTATATTTTATTAATTAATGTTTAACTGTTCTTCTAAAGATTTTATTCTCTTTTTATGTTTATAAACTTTTATCAAGCTTATAACTAGTAAAACTAGTATTGTTATAAAACCTATGGATAAAATACTTATTATAGTATTTAAATTGTTTTCATCATTAATTGATTCTGATTTTTCTAAATTATTTTGAAATACTAAAAAATAATAGGTTATTAAATATTTCATATTAATTGATTGGGGTTTAGTTTTTATTAATATATGTGAGTGTTACCTAATTTATATCCAGATAAGTCTATTTTCATCAATTCTTTGTTGTTAGTATCAAATTTTTCAACATTCTTGTTTATTAACTTTCCTAAAATAATTCGATGGTATAATAATTCAATAAAATAGGTTCCAATAAAAGCTAATACTATAATTGTTATATTCATCATGTTTTAATCACCACCATACATGTGTCCTTCAGTAAAATCTCTGTATGGTTTATCTTTGGCTTCTTCGGCTATTTTTCTATTTATAGCATCTAAACGTTCATTTTCCTTTTTAAGCTTATAGGATTTCCGAACCCCTAGAAGTAATAAAATCCCAAAGAAAACTACCACAACTATAAGAAGGTATACAATGGTACTTTCTTTAATCAATAATATGGTTGAAAAAGGGTTAGTCATTGAATCTGGGTTACTTTTTTAGTTGATTAGTAACAAATATAGTACATTCTTTCAATTTGTCCGAAAATTTTAACAAGTGTAACAATTTAATAATTTCAGATACATATAATTTGAGTATTAAGTTATAATATTAAATTTTGAAAGTAAATACTCAATTACGTTTTAAAATTGAGATTTTTTAACGAAATTGCTTATCCATAAAATTGTTCAACTTAAAAACATAAAATATACATGTCTGATGATTTTGATTTATTAGAAACCAGTTCTAACGAGAAAACAGAGAAAGTAGATGTTAATTGGGGAAAAGCCATTGATACTATGAAATCTAAATTGTCTCAAGAAGACGATCCAGAGGTGCGTCAAAAAATATTGAATGCCACTTTAGACGATGTGGTACACATGGCAGAAAAAGATAGGACAACACTTTTAGATGCTATTAAAGATTTAACTGACTATCAAGATGAAGTTGGTATTATATTCGAAAAATTTTCGGCATTAAACCCAACAGAGCAAAAGGTAATTGATGATGCTCAAAAAGCATTAGAACGTGCAAAAATTGAATTAGAAGATGCGCAAGCAAAACCTGATACCTGGTGGAATAACCTTTGGGGGCGTAAAAGCAAAATAAAAAAAGCTGAAGATGCATTAAAAGCCGCAGAAAAAGTTAGAGCAGGAGCAGATAATAAAGCTAAGGCTATGTTTCAAGAGCGTATTGAAAGTGCAGATGTACAAACGCTTTTAAGCGAATTATCATATAAATCTCAAGCAGCTGTTACGCGTTTAAAAAACCGTGAAGTTGAAATTAAGGAAGTTGAAGAAAAGCTAAAAGATGCTATTGTTGAAGCTTCAAAAAACCATACCAAAGCTTTAGAGAAAAAGAAAGAAGTAGAGGCGAAGTTAGAAGAGCAATACGCCTTATTAAAACAAGCGCGCCAAGAGTTGGAAGATATAGCCGATAAACAATCTGCAGAATACGCGCAGGCTATTGCAAAAGTTACAGAACTTGAACAAAAAGTAGAAGAGTTAGAAGGTCTTAAAAACGCTTATACAACTTTAGCAGCAAGTAAAGATAGCTTTGTACATAAGCATAATTTAACTATAAAAGTATTAACCTCTTTACGTAGTAATTTGCAAACACATCGTGCAAAATTAAAATCTGATACCGAAGAGCGTCTTAAATATTATGATGGCTACGTGGTGGCTTTAAAAGCTAGAACCGATCAAGAATTTGCGGCCATTTTAGAGCATTTAGGTGTTAAAACGGATGAGCATATTGGAGAAACCTTAGCCTCAATGCATACAGCAAGTGCTAAAGCACGACAAGATATGATGGACAATATCCCAGTTCATGAAAAAGTAATGCAGGGTGTTTATAGTAGTTATGCTGAGGCTTTACAAGAGATTCGTGCAAAAGATGGTGAAATTCAAAAGAATTTTGCAGAGCGTTACGGCATCGATATGAAAGAGATTTTTGAAGACTATTATAATGCTGATGCTAATGCACCTTCAGGAGATGATGGCGAACCCGCAGACAACCCAAAACCAGAAGCTAACGACGACGATTTGTTGTCTTAAAATAATTTTGAGATTCCCACGAATCTTGATAGCTATTGGGAGGGAATCTCTTTCAAATGGAACTTTAAGTTTAATTTAAGTTCTGTTTGCGTTAGGGATTGAACGGTATGTTTGAGCTCCCCGACCTTAGGAGGGAGCGAGTAGTGAAAGCCCGACCCTTGTGGTAACGCCCAAATAAACTTCGTAAATATTTATGAAAATTCGTGTCAAAAGAAAATAAATGTCTATAAACCACATTGTAACCCCTTTAGATTCTGCTATACTTGACTCCAAAGAGCAATACGTTTTTTATCATAAAATGGTGGATTTTGCTTTTAAAGAATTGATTGTGGCTGTTCAGAGAGAAAAAATATGCAATGCTATTGAGGTGGAATTGTTTAAGCAATATTGCGATTTGCTACTGTATTCCATTGAAGCCATGCGTGTTAAGTATATGTATGATGAAGAGGATAATATGAAGGTGGATTTAACAGATTCTGGATTTCCTAATTATTTAGAGTTTCGCTACCTCTTTAACGATTTAGAATTGCGAGACGAATACCTTGGAAAATTAACTCCAATAGCTACGCTTAAAGACGAGTTTTTAGATACCTTATTGCGAAAAAAAGAGCCTGTAAAAAAGAGTAAACTCTTTCAGGCGTCTTCTATTGTGTATTATACTTCGGTTAATAAACAATATATTTTTAATCGTTTTGTACAAGGTAAAATTATAGCAGCACCAAAAGATGCCGAGGCAGATTTGCTAACCAGTTGGAGTTTTTACGATGTGTCTCATAACCGACCATTTATCTGTTTTATGTATTTCAATTATGACGGGAGTAAAATAAATGATTACAGAGAAGATATTTATGAGGTTTTAAAAACAGTTGCAGATAGAGATATGACGCTTGATACCATGGCTTATACAATAGATAGGAAATTACCAAAAGTATTTCCTAAACTTATTAAACGTATAGATTTAGGGCCATTGCATAATGTTTTTGCAAAGGATGAGCATAAAGTAACACATACTATTTTAGAGAGTATAGGTAAAAAAGAAATCCCGCTAGAATCCTATGCGTTTTCATTACGAGTAGATGAAGTACAATCGAAAAGCGAATTTAAAGATGGGGGTTTTTTTAGTAAGCAAGTTTTACAAAAATGGGATGATGTGTTTAGACAAAAATATGTTTTAGCACCACATCGGATCATTCAGTTGTTATATAATAAAACTCCAGAAATGATGAATGGTCTTGCTAAAGCGCCTATTGAAATTTCAGGATTAGAAATAGATTTAAAAAAAATAACGTCATAACGAGGCGCTAAGCAATGTGGTTATCTTATCAAATTTAGCAGATTGCCACGTTACACTCGCAATGACGTAAAGAATAAACTTATGGAACACAACTCAACATTCCCAATAAAACTCACAGAACTTGATATGCTTCGTGATGAAGCTTCTTCATACTTAAAAAACATACAATGGGAGCAAGGTTCTCGTGCTAAAAATAGAGATAAAGATGCAAAAGATGAATCTATATTACTGTATTTATCAAGGGCAAATAACGGAAGTTCTGTTAGTGTAACCTCGGTTTCAAAAACGATATTAGGTTTAAAAAAGCGGTTATTGCCAGATTCTGTTGCGCTTCCTATTTACTTAAATCAAACCTTATATGCGGTTCAAGAAGGGATTACACTTGGTATTTGGATTAAGGATAGTTACTACGATGCGTCAGGCTTATCAAGTTTAAACGAAAATAAATCGGCATTAGATAATAATGGAAAGCGAGAGTTTGAAAGTAAAATGCATACTGCTACGGCGTTTATGCTGTTTGCTCAAGCTTATAAAATATTACATGATTTAAAACCTCATGCATCTGATGATTTAAGGGTTATGAAACAAAAATTTGCAGGTATTCCAGAGGTGTCTTTAATGTCGCCTATTAAAGGGATTTCCTGTAGTTTGTTTTATTATGATAAATATTTAGGGCATCCAGATATTATTAAATCTGATAAAGATGTTATCGATTTTACGGTAGTCTATTTTGAAGCATTGATTGATGAAATTCAGTTACGCAAAAGTTCATTGGAATACACCGAAACTATTGAGGATAGAACCTATAAATTAGAAAATTCTGAATTTGCAGTTTCTGGTTGGAGTAATGTATTTCAAGGTACTGCAAAAAGTGTTGAATTTAATAAAATTCAGTTTGAACAAATCGTTGGTAACCGCGATGCAAAACACTTTGCACGCAGATTAACCGAGCGTATGTTGAGCTACGATTTTACAGCTAAGAAAAACCCATTTCAAGAACTGGGTGGGTTTATGCCAGTGTTTATGGGTTACGGCATTCCAGGAACAGGTAAGAGTATGTTAATTGCAGCAATTGCCACCCGATTAAAAGAACATTGTGATACGTTGGATATTCCGTTTTTATTTCACCCTATGCCAGATACTTTAATTAGTACCTTTCAAGGGGGGTCAGCAGAAAAAATGGTAGAGTGGATGAAACCGATGCAAGATCCTTCAAAATTAATTTTTGCACCCATTGATGATGCCGAAAATAATTTGCAAGAGCGTACAGCTCAAGGTGTTTCGGCTGGTGTAAAAGAAGTTATTGGTGTTTTTTTAAGATATACAGAAGGTGCTTATGCGGTAAATTATGGTAATAGCTCAATCGGGTTATTCACTAATCTTCCAGAAATGTTAGATAAGGCGGTGATTTCTCGTGTACAAGGACGGTTTAAAATTGATGGTGCCAGAACAGAACATGATTTTTTAGATCAAGATCATTTATGGTGGCGAAAACTAGATGATACCATGCCAGATTTTGTAAATATGCAGGGGCCAGAAAACTATAGTTATTTGCAAGACCAAGGATTGGCTAAAAACATGGGAGAAATATTAAACCTTACTGATAAACCAACCGAAGAGCGCGTTCATGCTATCTACGATAAGGTTGAACAACAGTTTAAAACCAATCAGCATTTGTTTTATGCAAACCTTTATAAAGCGATGCAAAAGGCATTTCCATTTTTCTCATCTCGTGATGTGAGAAATATTCAAAGTGCGGTATCATTACGTTTGACTGATTTTGATTTAGAAGAAGACTGGTTTGAAAACCCAGAAATTTATTTTAAGCAAGATTATGAGACTAAGTTTAATATGCTTCAAGAACTTATGAGAGGAAATATGAAAGGCTTGGATTTTTCTGAGATTAGAAGGCAAGAAGTAGTACGATATTTAGATAATGTGGCAACTATAGCAGATACAGACTTTAAACGAAAAGTAGATGCCAGAGTGAACCAATTAAATATTGAAACCGAAGCTAGAAAAACGTTTGAGAATAGAAGTTAAATTATTGTCAGGTCGAGCGCAGTCGAGACCTATTTAATTTGATGTAACTAAAAAAATGATTAAATGCATAAATCTGACAGATTAAAAAATATTAAAAGCACTTTACTTTCAGATAACTATTACATCCTTAATAAAGTCACATTCGATTATTTAATGTCGAGTGGTAAATGGGTAAATCAAATGCGAGAGGTTTATGATAGAGGCGATGGTGCTGGGATTCTGTTGTATAACAAACAAAAAAAGACTGTCATTTTAACCAAACAATTTAGAATGCCCACCTATTTGAATGATAATAAAGATGGTTTTTTGTTAGAGATTGCTGCAGGCATGTTAGATAAGGATAACCCTGAAGCTTGTATTATTCGTGAAACCGAAGAAGAAGTTGGGTATCGATTAAAAGAGGTTAAGAAAGTATATGAAGCCTATTCTTCTCCAGGAGTCATGACAGAGAAAATGCATTTTTTTATTGGTGAATATAACGATGATATGAAAGTGAATGATGGTGGTGGTTTAGATACGGAACATGAAGATATAGAGGTGTTAGAAATCCCTTTTGATAATGCAATAGATATGTTGAACAATGGAGACATAGTTGATACACGAACTATTGTATTGTTGCAGTATGCTATTATTCATAAACTGTTAAATTAATATTTGTTATTCCTGCGAAGACAGGAATCCATTTAAAGAGAAAATAAATTAATAAAATTCCTGCTTTTACAGGAATGATAGAAATGGACAAACTAAGACAAGCCAAATTATACAGAAGTGAACTCATTCCAGTTAGTGGAAAACTTGTTGAGCGTTATAACAAATGCCTAGTAAAACTTGGTTTCACAAAAACCAAATTAAAAACTTTTCATATTGATGGTATTGGTTGGAGCCCTGAAGTTGCTGAGGAAAAAGAAGATAATCACTATTTAAACAACGGTGAAGCAAATCCGCATGGAATTATAATTTCGCCACTTCAAAAAGGCAAACCTGTGTATTTACCTTTTCATACGTTTGATAGAGATATCATGAAATTTGTCTTTAAAATTCACGGAGAAAAGATTAAAGACATCACAAGAGATTGTGCCATTTGTTTAGATTTTGACCAAGGTATTGATGCCTTTTATGAGCCGCTTGATGTACTAAAGTATAATAAAATAACTATTAATTTTCATTTAATTGATAGGTTGTGGTACATACAAAAAGAGCAAATAGAACTTGTAGAAACATTTAATAGAGGTAACAATTTTATAGATGAAAATCTGCATCAAAAGTTATTAGATTCTGCCAAGGCTCATGGCGATTTGCGTCATCGAGATTTAGATTTACATGCACTTCAATATACAACAGATTCGTTTTACACAAGATCATTTGGTGGTGTTTATGTTTTAAGAGATTTTATAAAACCAATAGTTGTTTTTGAAGATGATACATGGCATAAAGAAGCTATAAAGGATACAAATTATGATGTTTTGATTTATCATATTGCGCAACCTGAGCTTATGGATAAACTCAAAGACCATGTTATTATTGAATATGATTTAGAAAAAGTAGTTGAGACCAAACGTTACGAACGCATCAAAAAATTTGAAATGGCACAACAACTTAAAAAGCCTAATCATCCTGTAAGAGATATTTTAAACGATCCAATCTTGTTTAAGAGTTACTTAAACAAACTCGATATAAAAGCTAGAAAAAAAGTGATGAGTGTTGAGCGTTATCTAGAAAAACTGGAAACCAGTAATCAATACAAAATAGCCGATATTGTTGATAGTAAGTTATTTGAAGCTTTACATCAGCCACATTCATCATTAGACGCAAAACATCAAGATTTAATATGGAAATTGTTAGTAAATATCTCTGAAAAAGATATTTTATATTGGTATTGGTATGATAAAGAAGCGTTTTATAATAGTTTTAAAACTTGGAACGAATCGCTTAAAGACTGGGCAATTGAGACTATTAGTAACAATATCTAGTAGTAAGAAGCGTGTAGTTAGAAGTTAGAAGTTTCCTATCTTTATGAATAATATAAAAAGATGAAATTTAAGTTTGAAGATTTAATTATTTGGCAAAAAGGAATGGATTTGGGTGAAGATATGAACGTATTATCTCGAACTTTTCCTAAAGACGAATTGTATAATTTATCTTCTCAATTAAAAAGAGCTGCCGATTCCATAGCTTTAAATATCTCAGAAGGTTCAATATTACAATCAGGACCTGAGTATAGAAAATTTTTAGGATATTCAATTCGTTCAACCGCAGAAGTTGTTACTTGTTTGCATAAAGCAAAAAGAAGAAATTATTTAACGGAAGAGGTTTTTTTAAAATATTATAAAGACTGTTTTGATATCATGAATAATGACGATAGCATTCAGAAATAAAATAAAACATTAATAATACTAGTATTAAGATGAGTAAGCAACGTCACGCTTCCAACTTCATGCTTCCAACTTTTAAATTATGACACTAGAACTTATCGTATTTATTGGCGCTATCCTTTTCGGAATCTTTTTATATTGGAGAGAATCCAAAGGCAATGGACTTTACCGTTTCTTTAATAAAATTATAAATTCTAAAGACCTTCAAATGAAACCTGAGGATAAAACAGGTTTTGTATATCAGCAAACCTTTTTACTACGATTGGTTTTTATTGGTTTTTTATTTCTAATAGGTATTGTCATATTTAGGTTTTTAATCCCTATTGATATTGCAACTATATCCATTTTTGCATCTATGATAGTAGGTACAATAGCAGGAACTTATTTAGCAAATTTCATATTTAAATCTAGTGAAGTAATAGAAGAAAAAAGTGATTCTCTTGAAGATATGGTTAAAGACACGATTGATAAAGGAAAAGAATTTATTGAAGATTTAAAAACAAAAGATGAAATTGTAGAAGCGCCAAAAAAAACACCAAAAACAGATGAAAAAAGTGCTAGAGAACGTTTGAAAGATAAAGGGCTATTGTAAAATGAGTAAGAATAAATTTAGGTATATATTAATTGGCATTTTTACAATTTTATTAATTCTGCAGTTGGTTAATTATGATTTTTCTGCTGATTTTGATTGGAAAAGTGTTTTAAAATTAGCAGCCCCAATATTAATGATTATAGCTATGGTTTTATCGATCAAACACGTCAAAAGTAATGACGAAAATTAAAATTTCAAATATGATTAAAAATTACTGGAATAAAGGAAAAAAACAAAAAATAGTAACGATTATTTGCGCTTTAGTTCTGCTTATAGCGTTGTTTGTATTACGAGATGATTATCAACCAGCTTTGTTATTTGTTAGAAAATTTATTTTCATAATCTTACTAAGCGGCATAATCTTGTTTTTAGGGTTACGAAAATTCAGAAAGTCTACTAGCACGGGAGGGCGATTAGGTATTTTAGCATTATTGGTTGTTTTCTTTGGAATTTTATATGTTGTAGGATGGCATTTTAAAATGTACGATTACATGAAAACGTATAATGTTTTCAATCATTTGAATCGTGTAGAAATCAATGAATTACCATTAACACAAAACGAACGCATTCAACCACTACGGAATGTGTTTTCTATGGCTAATGAAAGCGTTGGAGAAACTAAAGATGTTTCATTACCACACTTAGTTAGGATAGGAGACGAGAATAAATGGACTATGGCCATTCAGCCAACTGAAAAGTATGTATGGCAAGGTATGACTGATAATACTGAAGAAGTTTTTGCAGTGTCGAGTACAACGCCTTTTCCTAGATTTTCAAGCGAAAATAGGATTCCTGTTACTTTCTCAATAGGAGAATCTTTAAAGTTTAGTAGAAATACGTATAACGCTGTGGTACAACGTTTCAATATCTTCCAGTTGTTTACTATGGAGCCTAGTGACACCTATTATATGAAAAATGATTCAGGACAATGGGTTCAAGTGGTGAGTTTAATAAAATGGAAAGGTTTTCTTTTTCCGTATCCAACCTTTGGAGGTGTTATGGTTATTGATAATGGCGAGCATGATTTTAACGATTATATGGAGCGTATTTTAATAGGAAAAGGAACTTACATAAGTCCAGAAAACATGAAGAATCACATTTATTTAACACGACAAAATACCTTAGCTGAAAAAGTATCAAGATTACAAGCAGAGTCGTTAAAATTTTTAGGCGGATTTAGTGATCCTTTACCTTGGAATATGGAAACAGCCGTTAAAATTCCTGAAATGCCAAAAGACCAAAATCAGCAACCTTATGTTACAGATTTTGATTTTTCAGATACCGAAACGGGAGCTTTTAGTGGGTTATATCATTGGTTTGGTTTAGAACCCGTAGGAGACGAGCGAACAAGTTTAAGTTTTAGTGTATTTGTACCAGCAGATGGAACTGATAAAATGTACTATTATAATCATGCCGCTAAAAAACAAGGCTATGCTGGTGTTTCTGCGATGCCTTTAAAAGTGAAAGAATCAAGAAAAGAATATGATTGGACAGCAAATACACCAGTAGAATTTAGGCCATATATAAAAGATATAGCTGGTAAAAAGCGTATGTTTTTTATGGGAACAGTATCTTCAATAAGTGATACCGACTCTAAGCAATTTGATGGTTCTGCAACACCAGATTTGGTACTAATTGATAGTGAATACCGAGATGTGGTTTGGATTGATGTAAAACACCCTAGCCAATGGGATAAAACCGTTTACGATCAATTAAATGAAGCATGGCGTTCTAGCGAAAAGATAGGCTACTATTTTGTTGAAGAAACAAAAGAAATTGATATTGCTCGACATGTTATTGATTCAATAAAAGCAATCCCTCAAGTTGATAAGAAGGCTGAAGAAATTGAGAGATTACAGAAACAGATTGATTCTTTGAAGGCTTCTAAAAATTAGATTTTCACAGACCTGTCAGGTTTTTGAAACCTGACAGGTCTTAATTCAAAATTAAAACACTAACTCCATCTTAATATCACAGCGTTTATAATGGCAATTGGCTTCAACAGGGACTTCAATAAAACCGTATTTTCTATAAATATAAATAGCGTTTTCTAGTTTTCTGCTCGAGTAGAGTATAAGCTTGGGTAAGCCTAATGATTTTGCATAATCAATACAATGTTGCATGAGTTGCTGGCCAATTTTATAGCCACGGTGTTCTGGAGAAACTGCCATTTTTGTTAACTCAAAAAGCCCATCATTTCCAATAGGCATTAAAGCTACAGTACCAACAACTTGCTTGTTTAATCTAGCAAAAAATATATGCCCGCCTTTACTAATAATATATTTTTCAGGATTACTTAATACTTCATCATCATAAGGCTCAACATAGAAATAGGTTTTTAACCATTCAACATTCAAATCATAAAAATATTTTGCATATTTATCTTCATACAATACAATATCAAGCTCTTGATTTACTTCCATTTTTACATTTTCGATAATGGTATTACTAAAACTCTTTTTATTTAATTTGTTTTCAAGGCTATTAAGATGTTCAATAAGTGATGATGATTTTTCTAAGGTATATGTCTTTATAACCTCATCAATGCTTTTCCATATGGGTTTTAATTGAATCAAGGTTTTGTTTCCTTTATATGATAAAGAGACTATTTTTTTTCTTTTATCTAATGTATCATTCTTGATAACTATCAAACCTTTATCCTTTAGCTTATTAAGTGTTTGACTTATAGCGGGCTGGGTGTATTTCAATGAATTCTGTATTTCAGAATTAGTCACTCCATTTTTATTTGATATGATTTTGAACACTGGAAAAAGGTAGGGGTCAAAATCAATATTAAAATGATTGTAAACTAATTGTGTTTCTTTCATTAAATACTCACTAACACGTTTTAAACGTGACCCTAAACCTAACTCACCGTAACCTCTTAATGCATCCATATTAATATTTATATAAGTACTTATGTAAAATTACTATTTTTTGTTATTTCTGCAAATTATTTAGGATAATTTTATAAAGTCGGTAATTAAATAGGTAATGAGTTTTCCAACTAGAGTAGTTGTTTTTTTAGTGGGTGCTGCTTCGCATATATGGAGGTAGGTTGCATGTTCTTGTTTCGCAAAAAAGTTAAGAAATTGTCTAGCTTCATTAACACTAAAACCACTTGGCGTTATGGCACTACTTGGAATGTTTTCAATAGCATCACAATCAATTTCAATTCCAAAAGGTGTTTCAGTAACATGTTTTAAAGCTCTATTCAGTTCCTGTTTAAACTTTAATTCCTTCCTTATCTCTAAAGCTTCAAATGTATTATATTTAATAGCTTTGGACTTATCTAATATTTTAAAAATACTGTTAGGTGTGTAGTTTTCGTGTAATCCAAAAATAAAATAGTTACCTAAAAATCCTTCCGAAGCAGCATACCGAAAACCATTACCACTATGGCGACCTTCTTCTGCTCTAAAATCTGAATGGGCATCTAAATTGATAACATTTATTGGCTTACCTAGCGCCAAACTAGCGCCTTTTATGTTTCCGTATGCATTATTATGACCTCCACCAATAATTATTGGTTTTTTTCCAGCCAATACAATTTGATATATTAGTTGTGATACATAAGAATCAATTGTTTCAACCAACTTTCTTGCTTTTAAAACATCCTTTTTTCTTGCTGAATTTAATTTCGAGACTTCTAATAGCTCACGACTAAAATTCAGATAACCCAGAATTAAAACTTCTTTAGCCTTAGTATATTCGTTGCTTTGAATATTTAACAAAGATTTAAGTGAAACCTCCCAAGCCTTTGACGCTCCTATCTTTCCATGGTTGGCGAATACACCAACATCTTCAGGTAAACCTAAAATTACATACTTAACATCCAAATTTTTAAGTTGTTCGTATATGTTAGAAATGCGAGTTAATATTTGAACATGTTGACCAAATTTGGATTCACCAGAGCGTTTGTTTAATAATTTATTTCGAGTAGTATTGTTAAATAAAACAAGTTTATCCATTAAAGTAAGTAATTTTGAATAATAAAAATACACCATTATTTATTTTTAGCATTGAAAAAACGAAGTAAAAAATTTAAAAATCATTTTGACCTTAACAAAAATTAAAAACAAGTAATTATGGAAAACAACAAAAGCAGTATGGGCCTTAAAATAGCTTTAGGAATAGCACTAGTATTATTTTTAGCAACTGGGTTTTACACAATGAATCTTTACAAAGAAAGTAACGATACTAAGAAACAGTTAACTGAGGAGAAACAATTAGTTATGAACGACTTAAATGCGATGGCTAAACAATACGATGAAGCTATTAGCGAAAATGACATTGCCAATGCTAACTTAGTAGAAGCTAGAGGAAGAATTCAAGGCTTGATAGATTCTTTAAAAATTTCTGAAACTAATGTAAAAAGTTTATGGAGATATAAAAGTAAGTACCAATCGCTACAAAAAGAAATGGATGTTCTTTTAGCTCAAAATGATTCGTTAAGAGTTGAAAATTCATATTTAGCGACTTCTTTAGATAGTACGCGTGTTCGTTTAGAAGAACGTACTATATTCACCGATTCGTTATTAGTACAAAATACAGCTTTAGCTGAAGTTGTTGAGAATGCTGCGGTATTGTCTACAGTAGGACTAAAAGGCTTTGGAGTTATTGAAAGATCTTCAGGGAAGTTAATACCAACAGAAAGAGCAAGCCGTGTTGATAAAATTCGAGTATGTTTTACAGTTGCAAAAAATGCTTTAGTTCAATCTGGAGATCAAGAATTATATGTTCAAGTTATAGATCCAAATAGCAATACTTTAGGATTAAATGATCAAGTGCAGTTTGGAGAAAAAACGCTTAACTATAGTATAATTAGTAAGTTTAACTATGAAAATAGTAACCTTAACATTTGTGAGTTCGTTGTATCTAAAGGCGAAGATAATTTTGCAAAAGGACGTTACGTTGTAAACGTTTTTAATCAAAAAGATTTAGTATCAAGCTCTGAGTTTACTTTGAAGTAAACATAATATAACACTTAAGAGCCAAAGCCTCAAACGTAATGTTTGAGGTTTTTTTATACAACAAGCTTTCCGTTAATTATAACTTTGTCTATATGATTCTCGCCGAAAGCATAGGGTAAATAATTATAACTAGGAACCTCTTTAGTTATTATGATGTTGGCTTTTTTTCCTTTAGTAATACTTCCATAATTTTCAGAAATTCCCATGGCATAGGCACCGTTTATGGTTGCAGCGTTTATAGTCTCTTCTGGTGTCATCTTCATTTTAATACAAGCAGTACTTATAACAAAATTCATATTACCACTTGGTGTAGAACCAGGATTGTAATCGGTAGCTAATGCTAAAGGTAAACCAGCATCTATTAGTTTTCTTGCTGGGGTGTAAGGAATGCTTAAAAAATAAGAACAGGAGGGAAGGGCTACGGGTATAGTATCACTTTCTTTTAATGCCACCACATCGCTTTCAGATAATTCTTCTAAGTGGTCTACAGATAATGCGCCATATCTTACAGCGAGTTCAACACCTCCAAAAGTATTAAATTGGTTTACGTGTATTTTTGGAATCAATCCATGCTTTTTACCTACAGCCATTATACGTTCTGTGTTTTCCAAAGAGAAATAACCTTTCTCACAAAACACATCAATATATTCAGCTAAGTTTTCCTTTGCGATTATTGGTAGCATGTCATTAATAATTAAATCTATATAACCATTGGTATTACCTTTAAAAGCTTTTGGAATAGCATGTGCACCCAAAAACGTTGCTTTAATTTTAATAGCAGTATTTTCTTTTAAACGTTTTATTACGCGAAGCATCTTTAATTCAGATTCTACAGTTAAACCATAGCCCGATTTAATTTCTATAGCACCTGTTCCTAATTTAACAACGTTTTGCACTCGTTCTAACGATTGTTTATAAAGTTCATCTTCGGTTGTATTCTGAAGTTTTTCAGCAGAATTTAATATACCTCCACCACGGTTTGCAATTTCTTCATAGCTTAAACCATTAATTCTATCTACAAATTCTTGTTCTCTATTTCCTGCATAAACAATATGGGTATGCGAATCACACCAAGTAGGCAGTACTAATCTACCTGTGGCATCAATGGTGTTTTCTTTAGTAACATCAGGACAGTCGTTCATATTGCCATAATCAATAATAATATCATTTTCAAGTAACAGAAAAGCATTTTTAATGGTTGGTAGTTCTTTCATTTTCTTACCAGAAACTTTTATAATCGTTATATCTCGAATTTGTAAAAGTTCTTTTATATTGATAATTAGTAATCTCATTAAATAAGTATATAGAATATTTAGGCTTAAATTTAACAACAATATATTAGAACCTATGCAAACAATTGGATTAATTGGCGGTATAACGCCTCAATCAACAATTATGTATTACCAGGTCTTAAATGACTTAGCGGAAAAGAAATATGGAGAATTTAATTCGTGTAAAGTTATTATTAATTCGGTCAATTTTGCCGAAATAGGTCAATTACAGAAAGAAAATCAATGGGATAAGTTGGATGAAATTATGTCTGCTGCAGCTAGAAGTTTAGAGCTAGCTGGAGCAAAAAGCATTTTAATTTGTGCAAATACAATGCATTTGACCATTGATACTGTAAGAAAAGCTGTGAAGATACCGGTTATTCATATTGCCGAAGCGACATCAGATGCGATTAAAGAACACCAATTAAAAAAGGTAGCCCTACTAGGTACAAAATACACTATGGAAAAGGACTTTTATAAAGATGTACTAAAATCATTTGATATTGAAGTTGTTATACCAAACGAGAAGGATAGATTATTAGTCCATAATACTATTTACAATGAGCTGTCTAAAGGCATTTTGAAAAAAGAAAGTAAAGAATTATATTTAAAAATAATAAATTCATTAATTTTAGATGGTGCAGAGGGAGTTGTTTTAGGATGCACCGAAATACCATTATTGATAAAACAAGAAGATGTTGGGGTGCCAGTATTTGATACTACTACAATTCACGCAACAAAAGCGTTTAGCTTAGCAACAAGGTTATAATTAGATGAATAGAAACTTTTCTTTTTTAAATTCTATTACAGATATTTCTGAGGAAACTTTTGAAAAGATTAAAGCAATATCGGAATTTAAGCGAGTTGATGCTGGTGTTCAAATAGTGCAGCATGGAGAGAATAGCTCTAAAGTTTATATGCTTGTTAGTGGTATTGTAAGATGTTATTTGAATACCGAAGATGGAAAAGAATTTAATAAAAGCTTTTATCTTCCTGTTAGTTTTGTAGCCTCTTTGACGGCATTAATGAAAAAAAAGCCTTCAATGTTTGTTTTTGAGACTTTAACAGACTGCAAGTTGTACGAAATCGATTATTATAAACTTATGAATCTTTGCGAGGATAATATAAATTTAAAAAACCTTTATAATAAAATCTTGGAATCTTTATATGTAAAATATGAAAATCGTTTGGTGGAATTAATTTCTTTAGATGCTAAGAAACGTTACTTAGAGTTGCGTAAGCAAATCCCAAGCGTAGATGAACTTATTCCACAGTATCATATCGCGTCATATTTGGGTATCACAGCGGTTCAATTAAGTAGAATAAGAAAAAAAATGGAAAGACATTAACATTTGTTAACAAAATTGTGGTTGGCAAATTATAAATTTACAGCGATTTCTTTTTGCAACTATACAAAAGGATTGATAGCTAACCAACCAAAAAAAACAGGTATTGAATTCGATACCTGTTTTTTTATGTCCTTTTTGATAATATAGATTATTTCAAACTGCCTACCATATCTTCAGGTTTTACCCAGGCATCGTAATCTTCAGCTGTAACGTAACCTAAATTAATAGCTTCTTCTTTTAAAGTTGTACCGTTTTTGTGAGCTGTATTAGCAATTTCAGCAGCTTTGTAATAACCAATTTTAGTATTTAAAGCGGTTACAAGCATTAATGAATTATTCAATAATTTTGTAATAACTTCATTATTTGGTTCAATACCTACTGCGCAGTTTAAATCGAAACTTACACACGCGTCTCCAATTAATTGCGCTGACTGTAAAACATTAGCTGCCATTACAGGTTTAAAAACGTTTAGTTCATAATGGCCTTGAAGTCCACCAACAGAAACAGCAACATCATTTCCCATTACTTGAGCACATACCATAGTAAGTGCTTCGCATTGCGTAGGGTTTACTTTACCAGGCATAATAGAACTTCCAGGTTCGTTTGCTGGAATAATAATTTCTCCAATACCACTTCTAGGTCCAGAAGCCATCATTCTAATATCATTAGCTATTTTATTTAAAGAAACAGCTAGCTGTTTTAATGCGCCATGAGTTTCAACCAAGGCATCATGAGCTGCTAAGGCTTCAAATTTATTTGGTGCTGTTACAAATGGTAACTCGGTAAACTCAGCGATATATTCTGCCACTTTCTTGCTATAGCCTTTAGGTGTATTTAGGCCAGTTCCAACTGCTGTTCCTCCAAGTGCTAATTCGCTTAAATGAGATAAAGTATTTTCTAAAGCAGAAATACCATGGTCAAGTTGTGCTACATAACCAGAAAGCTCTTGACCTAAGGTTAGCGGTGTGGCATCCATTAAATGTGTACGCCCAATTTTTACCACATTCTTAAAAGCCTCAGATTTCTTATGCAATGTATTACGTAATTGTTTTACGCCAGGAATAGTAGTTTCTACCACTTTTTTGTAAGCCGCAATATGCATGCCCGTAGGGAAGGTGTCGTTTGAAGATTGTGATTTATTTACATCATCATTAGGCTGAATAGTTTTTTCTCCTTCTCCAATATTTTTTCCTGAAATCTGATGTGCTCTGTTGGCAATCACTTCATTTACATTCATATTACTTTGGGTACCAGATCCAGTTTGCCAGATTACTAGCGGAAATTGATTGTCATGTTTTCCTTCGAGAATTTCATCGCACACTTGAGCAATTAAATCACGTTTTTCTTCAGCTAAAACACCTAGTTCGCAGTTTGTATAAGCTGCAGCTTTTTTTAAGTATGCGAATCCATATACAATCTCTAACGGCATAGATGCCGAAGGGCCTATTTTAAAATTATTTCTAGATCGCTCTGTTTGTGCTCCCCAAAGTTTATCTGCAGGTACCTTTACCTCACCCATTGTGTCTTTTTCAATTCTATAGCTCATGGTAATATGAATTTAATTTTAAGGTACAAAGTTAATTCTTTTAGGGCTGTTTTAATTATGATATATGTTAGTTTTTTGAAAGTTTTTTAACATAATTATTATCTATTAATGTTTAATACTTTTCTTTAAAATGAGTAACTTAGTAGACTTTGTAAATTATTTAGTAATCAATAAATTTTGAAACCATGGCAGCAATTAGATTAGGAGACGAAGCTCCAAACTTTACAGCAGAATCAACAGAAGGAACTATAAATTTTCATGATTGGTTAGGAGATAGTTGGGGTATATTATTTTCGCATCCTGAAGATTATACACCAGTATGTACTACAGAATTAGGAACCGTAGCTAAGTATAAAGCTAAATTTGATAAACGTAATGTTAAAGTTGTTGCACTAAGTGTAGATGGCATTAACTCGCATAACGGTTGGATAAATGATATTAATGAAACACAAGGGACTACAGTTAATTTTCCAATTATTGCTGATGAGGATAGAAAAGTTTCAGAATTATATGATATGATTCATCCCAATGCTGATAGCAAATTAACAGTGCGTTCTGTGTTTGTTATTGGATCTGATAAAAAAGTAAAATTAACTATTACCTATCCTGCTTCAACTGGCAGAAATTTTGATGAGCTATTACGTGTGATAGATTCATTACAATTGACGGCTTACCATAAAGTAGCTACTCCTGCAAACTGGAATAATGGTGATGATTGTGTTGTAGTACCATCTGTTGCAACAGAAGATATCCTAGGTATTTTTCCAAAAGGGTATAAGGAAGTGAAACCTTATTTAAGGATAACACCACAACCAAATTTAAATTAGTTAAAAAGACTGTTAATAATTTTTAATTTGATATTGTATAAGAAACCCCTTTGCATTATCTTTGCCACAGATTTATAATAGACACTTACAATTATGTTTGATTTTGATCAATATTTAGGCTTTTTAGCATTCTTAACTATATTAACCATTGGATTTTGGCTAATGATTTTCTTATTAACCTTTGTAATTCCATATTGGATTGGAGGTTCTTTAATTGAAAGATTGAAAGAAATTAGAGAAGAAAAGAAAGCTAAGCGTAATGCTTAAAAGCATAGAAACCAGAATATATAAGTAAAAAGGAAGCTAATTTAGCTTCCTTTTTTATTTATATATCTACATCTCCTCCTTCGAAATTTCGTTGGAATTCACGTTTTTTCTTCTGGTTAAATCTGTAGGTAAAAGATAGGTTATAAGAGCGAACTCCTCGATACCGTAAATCTCTTTCTGTAATAAAATCTTCAGTCTCAACAGTTCCTTTAAATGCTTGAGTATTAAATAAGTCATTAACATTAAAAGCAATAGAGGCTTTTTCTTTAAATAAATCCTTGCTAAATGCAAGATTAACAGTTAGTATACCATCTCTTGTGTTTTGGGCATCTAAACTCGGTCCTCTATAATTGATATTGGTTTGCCAATCAATTTTCCATGGAATTGTTAGTTTGTTACTTAAACGAGCTCTCCAACTTACATTTTCTGAATCGAAATTTGTACTATCAAACTCACCATCGATGATAGAATTAAATATATTAAAATCTGTATTTACACGCCATTTTTTAGATGGGCTATAGGTTAAGTTAAATTCTAAACCATAGCGATCCTCTGTTGCTATATTTAAAAGTGTTCTTAATATAACGGGAATATCTTGCCCATCAATCTCAACAATTTCTCCAGTTTCTTTACTAATAAACTTCATTATATCTGTGGAATGTTGATAATATATAGAAGAGCTAAGCACGAAGTTGTTAAACCTATTAAGATACCCTAGGTCAAACTTAGCAGAATAGGTAGGGTTGAGAGCTGGATTTCCTTGAAAAATATTGGTTATACTACTTCTAGAAGGATATGGGTTTAGAAAAAAAGATCTAGGGCGACTTAATCTTCTATTGAACCCTAGTGTTAAATTTTCATCTTCGTTAAATTCATAAGTTAGATTAATAGTTGGAAATAAGCCAGTAAAATTCCTTTTTTCAAAATCGCCTGATGTTGGTTGGTCTAAGGTTAACTGTGTGTTTTCCATACGTAAACCTAAAAGGTATGAAAATTTATTAATTTTACTCCCAAATTGTACATAAGCCGCATGAATATAGTTTCTAAAATTGAAAATATTAGTAAGGTTATTGTTTATCTCAAAGACATTAGTATTTTCATTTAACAATTCTACTTTATAATCTGTTGTTGTGTCGTTATAATCGCCACGATATCCTATTTCAAATTGGCTATTTTCACCTAGAGGTAAAACATAGTCTGATCGTAAAAAAATCTTTGAGCCATCTACAATTTGAGTTAGAATATCGGTATCGATACCATTAGAATTTATTAATGAAAATTCATCTGCATCATTATCTTCAAATTGAAAATCGAAGGTTAGTTTATGGCCAGAAGTTTTAAAGTTTTTTGTATAATTAAAAGTGTATTGTATGTTTTTTGAATCTTGATTTTCAGGGTCTAATCGTAAGCTTTCACTTAATAAATTCATATTAGAATCTAGTTGCAATAATCTATTTATCGAATTATTGTCTCCACTATTATTACTGTATAGCATTGACGTTGTAATAGATGATGAATTATTTATGTACCATTCAATTCCAAAGTTATTAGTGATACCTTTTGAGGTGCTTACCCAATCACGTTTTTCATCATTTATATTTCCAGAAGATTTAAAAGTTGTATAAGAATACCAATATCCAGGAGACTCATTATATCTATATGACAATGTGTTAAATATATTTAAATCGCCTGTTCTGAAATTTAGATTTCCAGAGATACCTGCCCGATCTGGATGCCCTATATTACTTGTTAAAGCACCATTTAATCCTAAAAGTTTACTTCTGCGAAGAATTATATTTAAAATACCTGCTGTTCCTTCAGCTTCATATCTTGCAGAAGGCGATGTAATTACCTCCACTTTTTCTATAGCTTCAGCTGGTAATTGTTGAAGTGCTTCACTAGAATCTAAACCAACTAAGCCTGATGGTTTTCCATTAATAAGTATTCTTACATTGCTATTCCCTCTTAAGGCAACATTTCCTTCAGCATCAACAGAAACCGAAGGTACATTATCTAAAACATCACTAACATTTCCACCACGCACCGTTAAATCTTTTCCAACATTGTATATTTTTTTATCTAATCGAACTTCAACAGTCGTTTTTTCTGCAATTACTTCTACAGCATCTAAAGCTTCTAAATCAAGCTCCAAATAAAATTCTCCAATATTTTCATTAGAAATTATTTTTCTGTTTTTAATAGTTTGCGTTTTAAATGAAATGTATTCAATAGAAATATTATAAACGCCTGCTGGAACCGTGATTTTGAATGCGCCTTTTGTATCGGTTATACCGCCAGTTACGATTTTATTTTCAATTTGGCTAAAAAAGGAAATAGTGGCATACTCTAAAGGGGTGTTTGTTTCCTTATCAAATACTTTTCCAGAAATAATGACGTCTTTTTTTAAAACGGGACTAGAAATTATTATATCATTGTTTTTGGGTTGGCTAAATCCAAATGAAAAAAATAGAATAAAGAATAAGTAGGTAAATGTGTTTTTGGACATTCTGCTCTAAATTGCATTTAAGGCAAAGGTAACTTACCACATAAAGCCATTTGGTTAAAATTGTGTTAATGGCTATAGAATTAAGTTAAATAATAT
The DNA here is from genome assembly GCF_947487605.1 of uncultured Algibacter sp. Taxonomy (GTDB): domain Bacteria; phylum Bacteroidota; class Bacteroidia; order Flavobacteriales; family Flavobacteriaceae; genus Algibacter_D. Next base: position 126,785 of record NZ_CANKXK010000006.1, on the reverse strand, counting down.
CTAAAATTATTTCAGGAGGACGACCTATTATTGCTTTATTACCGTTAATTACGATAGGACGCTCAATCAGTTTTGGATTTTCAATCATGGCAGTAATAATCTCAGAATCACTTAAGTTTTTGTTTTTGTATTCGCTTTTCCAAATAGCTTCATTCTTTCTAACCAACTCGATAGGTTTTATGTCTAGTAGTTGAATAATGTTTTTTAATTCTTTTATAGAGGGGGTGTTCTCTAAGTACTTTACAACTTCAAATTCTTTTCCTGAGTTTTCAAGAATTTCAAGCCCACAGCGAGACTTACTACAACGGTTATTATGGTATATTTTTATCATTATATTTCTATATTAAATGCTTTTAGGTCTTGAATAAGTTGTTTTGGTGATTTAAATTGAATTCCGTTAATTCCTAAGTTATTAGCAGCTTCAATGTTTCTCAAGTTGTCATCAATAAAAATGGCGTTTTCAGCTTTTATATTAAATCTTTCGAGTGTTAAATTATAAATTTCATCGAAAGGTTTTCTAGTATTTTCTTCACCAGAAACTAAAATACCTTCAAACCACTGCAAAAACTCAAAACGTTTTAATGCAATAGGAAAAGTTTCAGCACTCCAATTTGTAAGAGCGACAACTTTATAATTACTTGAATCAATAAAATATTTAAGAATATTTACCGTATCGCTTATAGCATCACCAAGCATTTCAACCCATCTGCCATAAAACATCCTTATTTCCTTTTCATATTCTGGAAATAGTAATACGCGTTCTTCTGTTGCTTTAGCTATAGGGTAACCAGCGTCTTGATTTTCATTCCAATCACTTGTACAAATGTTATCAAAAAACCATTGCATTTTTTCGCGATTGCCATTAAAAACATCTAGAAAAACGTATTCAGGATTCCAATCTATTAAAACGCCACCAAGATCGAATATTATTGTGTCTATTTTTTTCATAATCTTCCAAAATAGGGGTTTCAATTGTTTTTTATAAGTTAGAATTATCTTCTACTTTTTGTCCCATCATCATTAAATAAGCCTTTAAAAAACTATCAATATTCCCATCCATAACGGCATCTACATTACCTGTTTCATGACCTGTTCTAACGTCTTTCACTAATTTATATGGATGCATCACATAGTTGCGAATTTGGCTTCCCCATTCAATCTTCATTTTGCCAGCTTCAATATCTTCACGCTGTGCTAATTGTTTTTGTAATTCAATCTCATATAATTGCGACTTTAACATTTGCATAGCTCTTGATCTATTATCATGTTGTGAACGTGTTTCTGAGCAAGATATTTGTATACCTGTGGGCTTATGGGTAAGTTGTACTTTAGTTTCAACTTTGTTTACATTTTGACCACCTGCACCACTTGATCGCGCTGTTGTTATTTCGATATCGGCAGGATTAATATCTATTTCAATAGAATCATCAACTAACGGGTATACATATACCGAAGCAAAACTTGTGTGTCGTTTGGCATTACTATCAAAAGGAGAAATTCTCACTAAACGATGTACGCCATTTTCTCCTTTTAGCCAACCAAAGGCAAAATCGCCTTCAAGCTCTAGTGTAACTGTTTTAATACCGGCAACATCTCCTTCTTGAAAATTCAATTCTCGTACTTTAAAGCCACTTTTTTCAGCATACATTAAGTACATGCGCATAAGCATATTTGCCCAATCACAACTCTCTGTACCTCCAGCTCCAGCTGTAATTTGTAATACAGCACTTAAGCTATCACCTTCTTCAGAAAGCATATTTCTAAATTCTACATCTTCCATTAAAACGGAAGCTTCATTAAAGCGATTTTCAACATCTTCTAAAGAGGATTCGCCTTCTTTAAAGAATTCATAAATAACCTCTAAATCTTCAATAAGTGTTTTTAAATCTTTAAAGTCTTGTACCCATTTTTTCTTAACACGCAAGGATTTCATAATCGTTTCTGCGGCTTTGGGGTCATTCCAGAAATTTGGGTCGAAAGTTTGTTCTTCCTCGTTTTGTATTTCTATAAGTTTGGCATCTATGTCAAAGATAGTGCCTAAGTTTGTCAAGGCGGGTATTTAGATCTTTAATTTGATCTGAAGTAATCATAGTATTTTATTTTGAACAAAAATAGATTTAAATCATTCAATTAAAAATTATATCATATGATTTTTGAGGTTAATTTATGTAGCTTTATGGATAACGGGAAGTAAACTTAAATATAAATTCATGAGAATAATAAAAGGGAAAGATAATTTCAAACCAACAAAACAAGTCTATAAGGTTAATTATATTTATAGAGATGTGTTTTATATAAAAAACCATCTAGATGAATGGCAAAGTGAAATTAATTCAGGGTTGAAAGGAATGAAAATGGTTATTGCTAATCATCAAAATTTATACGATTCTCAAAGGAAAGCCCTTCGAGAGAAAATCAGCAATGATGAGGGTTATGCTAAAATTGATGATAAAAAATTGAAAATGATTATAAGAATAAATACTTTTTGGATGAAGGAAGAACGGTTGTTGAACTACAATATTTGCAAAGAGATTCGGCTTTAATTTCTATACTTTCATTGATGGAAGGAAACCTTAATAGAATTTGTAGTGAATTTGAAATATGTTTAGAATCTCCAATAAAGCTGAAAGATTTAAGCGGAAAGGGTAGTTTAGATAATTATTGGAATTTTTTTGTTAAGATTATAGATGTCGATATCGGAGATATGAAGGATTTGTTTAGGAGGATTAAAGATTATTATTATTTAAGAAATAGAATTATTCATGAAAAAAGCATATTTAAAGATGCTAAAAAAGCTAAAGAATTTGAGTTAAGGTATCCAGAATTAAAAATTTATGAAGATATTTACTGGCATAAGTTTTATATTAAGGATGAAAAATTTCTATTCAATTTAATAGAGATATTATTCGATTTTTTTGCTAAGCTTTATATGAAACTCAGCAATCGTATTATAGCACCTATCTCAATATTTATCGATTCAAATACTGTCTTAAAACCAGATGAACCTATCAAAAAGAATGATAATAGATCTAAGAAGTGATACAGTTACCAAACCAACCAAGGGTATGTTGGAAGCTATGATGCAAGCAAATGTTGGTGACGATGTGTTTAGGGAAGACCCTACGGTTAAGGTTCTAGAGAAGCGTATTGCAAGTATGTTTGGTAAAGAAGAAGCCCTATTTTTTCCCTCAGGAACTATGGCAAATCAAACAGCTTTAAAATTACATACAAGCCCTGGAGACCAGATTATTTGCGATAAATATGCTCATATTTATAATTATGAATCTGGTGGTGCCTCTTTTAATAGCGGTGTGTCATGCAAGTTAATAGATGGCAATAGAGGTATGTTTAAAGCTAAACAGGTTGAAGAAGTTATTAATCCAAGTGATTATTGGTATGCTCAAGCTAGCTTAGTTGAAATTGAAAATACTACGAATAAAGGGGGAGGAGCTTGCTGGGATTTTAATGAATTGAAAAAAATTAGATTGGTGTGCGATAATAATAATTTAGGTTTTCATTTAGATGGCGCACGTTTATGGAATGCTATAGTTGCTAAAAATGAAACTACGCAACAGTATGGAAGTTTATTTGATACCATTTCTGTTTGTTTAAGTAAAGGACTGGGGTGTCCTGTTGGATCAATTTTAGTAGGAGATTCAGAAATCATGAAAAATGCTATTAGAATACGTAAAATTTTTGGCGGTAATATGCGACAATCTGGCTATTTAGCAGCTGCAGGATTATATGCTTTAGATAATAATATTGAACGCTTAGATCAAGATCATAAAAAAGCAAAAGAAATAGGTGAGGAGTTAACTAGATTATCAATTATCAATACTGTGGAGCCTATAGAAACTAACATTGTTATTTTCGAATTAAATAAAGATATTAACGAAAAGGAATTTGTACAAAACCTAGCCGATAAAAATATTCACATTATAAGCATGGGTGGAGGTAAACTACGAATGGTAACGCATTTAGATTACACCAATGCTATGCATGAGAAATTGTTAAATATTTTAAAAACCCTTAAATTTTAGTGCTATTTCTCTGCTTTAGTCTCCTATAAACTGTCTTCCGTCCCTTACTTAAACATATCCATCCCAGGAATATTAGGCATACCCTCTTTAGCTACAGCACCAAGTTCTGCCTCATTAACACGCGTTGCATTTTCTATTGCTTTATTTAGCGTTAAGATTAAATAATCTTCAAGTTGTTCTTTGTCTTCAAGAAGATCTTCATTTATCTCGATAGTTTTTATGGTTCTATTTGCTGTTAAGGTTACTTTAAGTTTCCCATCGGTACTTGATTCATCAATTAAAACGGTATCAAGACGCTTTTTAGTTTCTTCTACTTTCTTTTGGGTTTCTTTAAGTTTACCCATCATTTTCATCATATCTCCAAACATAATTTCTATATTTTAGTATATAACTACAAAACTATCAAAATAAATAGAGTAATTTCATCCCTTAGTTTATTAAAAATGAAGAATCTCATTATTTTTATAGTCATAAGCTTTATTTTTGCTCATTCTTGTAAAAAAGAACCAAAAATGACAAAAAGTACTATTGCTATAAGCTCACCAATTGCCAAAAAAATTCCTCACGAGTTACGTATTCATGATGATGTTCGATTAGATAATTATTATTGGTTGAATGATAGGGAAGATTCTGAAGTTTTAGATTATTTAAATGCCGAAAATGCTTATACAGAAAGTGTTATGAAGCATACCAAAGCTTTTCAAAAAGAACTTTTTAAAGAAATGAAAGGTAGAATAAAGGAGAACGATACAACAGTACCCTTTAAATTAAATGGCTATTGGTATTTAACACGTTATGAAACTGGGAAAGATTACCCAATTTATACAAGAAAGAAAGCGTCTTTAGATGCTCCAGAAGAAATTTTGTTCGATTGCAATGAAATGGCTGCAGGTCATGCTTATTTTAAATTAGGAGGTATTTCTGTTAGTCCAGACAATACAATGGCTGCTTTTTCAACAGATGTAGTTAGTAGAAGGCAGTACACAATTCAAATTAAAAACCTAGTTACAGGAGAGATCTATGCTGATAAAATTGAAAACACAACAGGTAGTGCCACTTGGGCAAACGATAATAAAACTATGTTTTATTCAATGAAAGATGCAGTTACTTTACGATCTCATAAAATTTTTAAGCATAAATTATATACAGCTTCTAGTGAAGATTTACAAGTATATTATGAAGCTGACGACACTTTTAACACCTTTGTTTATAAATCTAAGTCGAAAAAATATATCATTATCGGTTCATCAAGTACGCTAACAACCGAATATCGCTATTTAAATGCCAGCACGCCAGATGATGAATTTAAAGTATTTCAAAAACGAATTCGTGAGTTAGACTACAGTATTTCACATTTTAATGACCATTTTTATATAATCACTAATAAGGATAATGCAACAAATTTCAAACTTTTAAAAACAAGTGAAAATAGCACAGAGTTAGAACATTGGGAAGAAGTTATTGCACATAGAAAAGACGTATTGATTGAAGATATTGAAATTTTTAAAGATTATTTGGTTATTAACGAACGTGAAAACGGACTCAACAATTTAAGAATTATAAGTTGGAACGGAGAAGAAGATTATAAACTGCCATTTAATTCTGAAACTTACACCGCTTACATTGGAAATAATCCAGATTTTGATAGCGACACGATGCGTTATGGTTTCAATTCATTAACTTCTCCAAGTTCTGTAATTGATTATAATTTAAAGACTCGGCAATCAGAAATAATGAAAGAGCAAGAGGTTCTTGGTGGGAATTTCAAAAAAGAAAATTATGCAGAAGAACGTATTTGGGCAACGGCAAGAGATGGCGTAAAAGTACCTATTTCCTTAGTGTATAAAAAAGGAATCAAATTAGATGGAACAAATCCCTTACTACAGTATGCCTATGGTTCGTATGGATCTACAATAGATCCGTCTTTTTCTACTATCCGACTAAGTTTATTAGATAGAGGGTTTATCTATGCTATTGCCCATATAAGAGGAGGAGAGTACTTAGGAAGAGATTGGTATGAAAAAGGAAAGCTTCTATCTAAGAAAAATACGTTTACCGATTTTGTAGATTGTTCTAAACACCTTATTAAAGAGAAATATACTTCAAGCGACCATTTATATGCTTATGGTGGTTCAGCAGGAGGATTGCTTATGGGAGCTGTTATAAACATGAATCCTGAATTGTATAACGGTGTTTTGGCAGCAGTACCTTTTGTTGATGTAGTTACAACGATGCTTGATGATACTATTCCTTTAACTACTGGAGAATATGATGAGTGGGGAAATCCAAATAATAAGAAATATTACGAGTATATGAAATCTTATTCGCCTTATGATAATGTTGCGTCCAAAGATTATCCGAATATGTTGGTAACAACTGGGTTACATGATTCGCAAGTACAATATTGGGAACCAGCAAAATGGGTTGCAAAACTTAGAGACTACAAGACAGATAATAACAAATTATTACTACATACAGATATGGATTCTGGCCATGGAGGTGCCTCTGGACGTTTTGAAAGTCTTAAGGAAGTAGCCTTAGAATATGCCTTTTTATTAGATTTAGAAAGAATTAATCAGTAATAAAAAAAAATGTATTATTTTTGCAAGGTTTTAGACTGTATTTATTTTTAAAAATATACTAGTCTTTAAATGGTACATATGAAGCAAAAAAATCAAGTATTTGATAATGTCTTAGAATTAGTAGGTCAGACACCTCTTATTCGACTTAATAGACTAACCGCAGATTATAAAGGAGATTATCTAGCAAAAGTGGAATCTTTTAACCCAGGTAATTCTTCAAAAGATAGAATAGCACTTTACATTATTGAGCAAGCAGAAAAGCAAGGTATTTTAAAACCTGGCGATACTATCATTGAGACTACTTCTGGAAACACAGGGTTTAGTATAGCAATGGTAAGTATTATTAAGGGTTATAATTGTATTTTGGCGGTAAGTTCAAAATCATCAGCAGATAAAATAGATATGCTAAAAACCATGGGAGCCAAGGTTTATGTTTGTCCTGCTCATGTTAGTGCAGATGACCCTAGATCTTATTATCAGGTAGCAAAGCGCTTGCATGAGGAAACAAAAGGATCTGTTTATGTCAATCAATATTTCAATCAACTTAATATAGATGCCCATTACCACAGTACAGGTCCAGAAATATGGAATCAAACAGAAGGTAATATAACACATCTTATTGCATGTAGTGGTACTGGAGGAACTATTTCGGGTACAGCCAAATATTTAAAAGAGCAGAACCCAGATGTAAAAGTTATAGGAGTAGATGCTTTTGGTTCTGTAATAAAAAAGTATCATGAAACTAGAGAATTTGATGAAAAAGAGATCTATCCATACCGAATTGAAGGTTTAGGTAAAAATCTTATTCCATCTGCAACAGATTTCGACCTTATAGATAAATTTATAAAAGTTACAGATGAGGAAAGTGCCCATACAGCACGTGAGATAGCTAAAAATGAAGGATTGTTTGTAGGATATACATCTGGAGCTGTAATGCAAGCTGTTAAGCAGTTAAATGAGCAAGGTGAATTTAAAAAAGGAGATAAAGTTGTTGTTATATTTCCAGATCACGGTTCTAGGTACATGAGTAAAGTTTACAGCGATAAGTGGATGAACGAACAAGGATTCTTTGATAGTGTTCATGAAGAAGCTGCAGAAAAGATACAATACATTAAATAATAAATAATATCTACCTAGAAAAGAGATAACTATTGTTGTTTTAACAAAAAGTTATCTCTTTTTTTATTTTATTACTAATTGGGTATTAAAAAATTATGCTCAAACAATATAAATATTTAATTTTGCACAACTAACTAAGCATTAACTAAAAGCTTTATTGAAATAACTAAAACGCACTATTTGTGTTTTTTTTATGATATTTTGAAGCGTTTAGAAATTAAAGGTTATATCTTAAATTTAATAGCTATAAGATTTATAATGAATGAAAGATTTATTTGATAAAATTTATAAAGACAAAGGACCATTAGGTAAATGGGCATCTCAGGCTGAAGGGTATTTTGTTTTTCCAAAATTAGAGGGAGAGATTTCTAATCGTATGAAGTTTCAAGGAAAAGATGTTATCACTTGGAGTATCAACGATTATTTAGGTTTAGCAAATAACCCAGAAGTACGTAAGGTTGATGCTGAAGCTGCAGCACAGTATGGGTCGGCTTACCCAATGGGAGCAAGAATGATGTCTGGTCATACAGATTTACATGAAAAGCTTCAAAATGAACTAGCGGCTTTTGTTAATAAAGAGGCTTCTTATCTATTAAATTTCGGCTATCAAGGCATGGTGTCTACCATTGATGCCTTAGTTTCTAAAGATGATATTATAGTTTACGATGTTGATGCACATGCTTGTATTATTGACGGTGTTCGTTTGCACATGGGTAAACGCTTTACATATAAGCATAATAATGTTGAAAGTTTAGAGAAAAACCTTGAGCGTGCTACTAAAATGGCAGAACAAACAGGTGGTGGAATCTTAGTGATTTCTGAAGGTGTTTTTGGAATGCGAGGAGAACAAGGACGTTTAAAAGAAATAGTAGCGCTTAAAAAGAAATTTAAATTCAGATTATTTGTTGATGATGCTCATGGATTCGGAACCTTAGGTGCTACTGGAGCAGGTGCGGGAGAAGAGCAAGGGGTGCAAGATGATATTGATGTATATTTTGCAACATTCGCAAAATCTATGGCAAGCACAGGTGCTTTTATTGCTGCAGATCAAGAAATTATAGATTATTTAAAATACAATTTGCGTTCTCAAATGTTTGCTAAATCGTTACAAATGCAACTAGTAGTTGGTGCATTAAAACGTTTGGAAATGTTAAAGACAATGCCAGAATTAAAGCAAAATCTTTGGACTATAGTTGACGCATTGCAATCTGGATTAAAATCGCGTGGTTTTGATATTGGTACAACGCAAAGTTGTGTTACACCAGTGTATTTAAAAGGGAGTATTCCTGAAGCTATGGCTTTAGTTAGAGACTTAAGAGAAAATTACGGAATATTCTGTTCTATAGTGGTTTACCCTGTAATACCTAAAGGATTAATTTTACTAAGAATGATTCCAACCGCTACACATACTTTAAAAGATGTTGAAGAGACTTTAGATGCTTTTGATGCTATTAGAGATCGATTGCAAAATGGTACATACAAACGTTTATCTGCGGCTGTTTTAGCAGCAATGGGTGAGTAGAAGTTTAAAACTGATGAGCAAATAAAAAAAAATAATCCAATTCTTAAAGAATTGGATTTTTTTTATGCAATATCTTTTCTAAATGTACACCGTTTTTTATGAGTAACAGGATTGAAATTTTTCCAAATCTTATTAATAGCAATATTATCTGCTAATTCTGGTGTGCGAATACATTCAACTATTCCTTTTTTATTAAAAGTATTATAGAATTCATTAAAAATTATAGCGTGTACACCTTTTTGTTGATATTCTGGATGCACACCTATTAAGTAAAAAGTTACTTTTTTACTATGCTTTTTTGCATGTAACAAGTGCTTAATACCAAAAGGGAAAAGTTTTCCGTTCATTTTTTGTAATGCTTCAGCATAAGATGGCATTACTATACCAAATGCAACTAATTCATCATGTTCATCAACAACAAACTTTATATATTCTGGGTTAATGAATCCTAAAAATTTCTTTTTAAAATATTCTTTTTGAATATCTGTAATGGCAACAAACGATGATAAAGATGCATAGCTTTCATTAAACAAGTCGAACATTCTATCTGCATAAGGCATAACTTCTTTTGTTTTTTTAAAGTAAAGCGCCTTTAGCTTATAACGTTTTTTAATTATTTCTTGAATTCTAGCAAAACTCTCTCTCTTTATGTCTACAAAAGCATGTTTGTGTTCTAAATATTCTTTTTCAATTCTATATCCTAGTTTATTAAAATGCGTTGCGTAGTAAGGATGGTTATACCAAGTAATCATGGTTCCAATATGGTTAAAGCCATAGGTTAAAACACCAACCTTGTCTAAATTAGAAAAGCCAACAGGACCTTCAATGTACTCAAGGTTGTTATTTTTACCTATCTCTAAAACTTTGTTAAGTAGAGTTTTGGATACTTCAATATCATCAATAACATCAAACCAGCCAAAGCGCATTTTTTGTTGTTGTTGGTCTTTAACCTCTAACCAATTAATAATAGCAGCAATTCTTCCAACAACTTCATCACCTTTAAAGGCTAGGAATAATCTAGCTTCGGCATCATTAAAAACGGGATTTTCTTTTTTGTTAAATGTTTTTATTTCCTGATTAATAATAGGAGGAACCCAATATTTAGAATTTTTATATAGTCTAAAAGGAAACTTTACGAATGTTTTTAAGTCTTTTTTTGTATGTACTTCTTTCAGTGTTATCATATAAAAATAATAGATTTTGATTTTTTAGTTGTCGTCAAAATCTGTGTCTTTTCGTTGTTGTTTCTTTTTCGAATCTGAATCAGAATTCTTTTTCTTCTTGTTTTTATTACGTCTTGCTTGACGTTTACCTTCCTCTTTAGCAGAGCCACCATTATCTATGTCTTCATTTTCTTTGTCTTTGTGAAAATCGAATCTATATGAAGCACCAAAATTAACACTAAAAACAGACGGCGTATCTTTGGTGTTAAAAGTTAAAGCGGTATCTAGTTGAAAATCTTTACCCCATAAATAAGCACCACCAAACCGCAATAGATTATCGGCATAAAAATCGCTTTTAATTCCTTGAGTTTCTCCAAATATCACCCATTTCGGGTTAAATGAATGTGTTAATGTTATAATATATTGAAAATCGGATTGGTCTGTACCAATTCTATCTTTTATTAAATTAAGTACTAATACCCATCCTCCTGCAAAATTATTTTGAGAAGCGATCATTACTTTTGGGCTAAAACCTTCTATTGCTGGTGCTGTATATGGGTTGTTCTTAGTGTCAAAATTGGCACCAACAAAAACGGACACCGCAGGAATTAAAGATTCCCATTTAAACCTGTGATTTGCATGATAGCTATATAAATTAGGTTTGTCTTCTTCAGAATTTTTATAAGGATCGAAAATCAAATATTTAGCACCAACTGTTAAAAACTTAAAATTAGCACGATCTTCTTCAAATGGAATACTTGAGAAAAAAGTCTTTGTGTCATTTTGGTAGGTGCCTTCAATGTTTAGTTCTAATTCTTCAAAAAACAATCCGTATCGTGCTGCAAAATCAACACCAAAACCAGATACCTCGTTTCTTAATGCTGGCGTGCGTTCTTCATTAATTATATATGGTCCAACTTCAAATTGTAAAACATTTGTACCTACAGAAAATGCACTACGTGAAACACCAGGTCTATTTGAGTTTATAACGTCGGTGTATTGACTAAAAGAAAGTGCTGATATTAAACTAAAAAAAAGTATGCAAGTAGATTTGATAGGCTTCATAGTTAGGAATTTAGATAGAATCTCAATTTGATTTTTAACGTATTTTGTTAATTGGTTGCGATTAAGGGTTCTCAAATATAGATATTTTATAGTTTTTTTATCATTTTTAAACGTTTTTTAAGCCTATAGAATTGTATTTTTGCCTAAAACTATTCTTATGCTGCATTTCGCATCTGTAACGGGATTTGTAAGAATGATACTAATCATTCTTTTAATTTATTTCGGAATTAAAATTTTATCGCGCTTGTTTGCTCCTTTTTTGTTGAAATTTGTTGCAAAAAAAGCAGAACAACGTTTTGGAGATCAATTTGGTCAATTTCAAAAGCAACAACAAGAAACTTCAAAAAAACCAGGAGAAGTTACCATTGATAAAATACCAAAGACAAAGGTGTCAAATAAAGATGTTGGCGATTATGTTGATTATGAAGAAATTGAATAGTTATAATTTGTACTTTCAATTTATGTAATTCTTGAAAATTATAACTATTTTCACAATCATTGTTTTAATACGTTTTCATGCAGTTTTCAATTAAAAGAATCCTACCACACGTCTTAGTTATAGTTGGGTTCATTATAATTTCATTAGCCTATTTTAGTCCTGTTTTAAAAGGTAAACAGATCTTGCAAAGTGATATAGTACACTATATTGGTGAATCTAAACAGCAAAAAGATTTTAAAACAAAAACAGGAGAAGAAACGTATTGGACTAATAGTGTTTTTGCTGGTATGCCAACCTATCAATTAGGTGCTAAGTACCCACATAATTACATTAAAAAATTAGATTTAACGCTACGGTTTTTACCACGACCAGCAGATTATCTTTTTTTGTATTTACTAAGTTTTTATGTGCTGCTATTGGTTTTAAAAGTCGATTTTAAACTCGCAGCACTCGGCGCGATTGCTTTTGGGTTTTCCACATATTTGATAATTATTATTGGTGTTGGGCACAACAGTAAAGCACACGCCATTGCTTATATGCCTTTGGTTTTAAGTGGTATTTTGTTAACGTTTCAGCGAAAATATATTGCTGGATTTTTACTCACTGTAGTAGCGATGGGTTTAGAAATTGTCGCAAATCATTTCCAAATGACCTATTATTTAATGCTATTAGTTATTGTTTTAGGGGTAGTTTATTTAATTGATGCTTACAGAAAAAAAATATTACCACATTATTTTAAATCGGTAGGTATTTTATTTGCTGCTGTTTTTCTTGCCTTAGCTTTAAATGCCACTGGAATTTTAGCTACCAAAGAATACCTAAAAGAGAGTGCTCGAGGAAAAAGTGAGTTAACGATAAATCCTGATGGTTCGCCGAAAGAAGTAACTACTGGTTTGGATAGAGATCATATAACAGCTTATAGTTATGGTTTTTTAGAAACATTTAACTTATATATTTCACGTTTAATGGGTGGTGGAAATGGTGAGGATCTCGGTAAAGATTCCGCTACTTTTGAAGCTTACAGGAAACTAGGCGCATCACCAAGTCAGGCTTTGCAAGCATCAAAACAAGCACCTATGTATTGGGGTAGCCAGCCAGGGGTTGCGGCACCTGCTTATATAGGAGCTGTAGTGTTGTTTTTATTTGTGTTTGCATTGTTTTTAGTGAAAGGACGCTTAAAATGGTGGTTAGTTGGTGGAATAATTTTGTCATTACTATTATCTTATGGGAAAAACCTAGGGTTTCTAACAGATTTTTTTATTGATTACGTACCTCTTTACAATAAATTTAGAGCAGTAACTTCTGTACAAGTCATTTTAGAGTTGTGTATTCCTGTTTTAGCAATTTTCGGACTCGTAAGGCTGTTTAATGATTTTGAAAAGAAAGAAGAAAAACTAAAAGCTTTAAAGTTTACTGCTGGAATTACAGGCGGTATAGCCATTCTGTTCTTGTTATTTAAATCATCATTTGATTTTGCTGGTGTTAATGATGGGTTTTATCGTCAGAATTACGGACAAGCTTTTATTGATGCTATTAAAGAAGATAGAAAAGCTATTTTCACTCAAGATACGATTCGTTCATTAATCCTAGTATTGCTTTCTGCAGGAATAATTTGGGCATTTTTAAAAGATAAGCTAAAAGAAAAATGGGTGATTGTGATTTTTGCAGCACTTATTCTTTTTGATTTAGTAGGTGTTAATAAGCGTTACGTAAATAATGATGACTTTGTTTCTGCAAAGCAAGTTAATGAGCCTTTTCAAAAAAATGAAGCTGATAAAGAAATATTGAAAGACACCACACACTTTAGAGTGTTCGATTTGGTTTCGGGTCCATCAAAACCTTCATACTATCACAATTCCTTAAATGGTTATAATGCAGCGGAGTTGAAGCTATACAGAGAAGTTTTTGATTGGTATATAGTTAAAAACAACATTAATGTGCTTAATATGTTAAACACCAAATATATTATAGCTCAGGATGAAAAAGGAGGAATGTTTACTTATACTAATGAAGATGTTAATGGTAATGCGTGGTTTATAAATAGGTTAATTAGGGTGTCGTCTGCTAATGAGGAAATTAAGCTTTTAGATAGTTTAAACACAAAAAAACAAGCTTTAATAGATATTAGAATCCCTGTTTCAGATTTTAACGATAGTTTCAAAGTAGATTCTTTAGCATCAATAAATTTAAAGGAAGTGACTCCTAATTACTTAAAATACGAATCAAACAACTCAAACAATGGATTTGCTGTGTTTTCTGAAGTGTATTATGGCAATGGTTGGAAATCTTTTATAAATGGTAAAGAAGTAGATCACATGCGGGTTAATTATACATTGCGTGGTATGGAAATTCCTGCTGGAAATCATACTATTGAGTTTAGATTTGATCCAGATGTTGTTAAAACTGGTAGTAAAATAGCATTAGCCAGTTCAGTTTTATTTGGTTTTTTAATATTAGCTGGATTGTTTTACGAGTTTAAAAAAAGAAATGAAAGTGCGTAAAAAAGCACTCATAATCACATATTATTGGCCACCTGCAGGAGGTCCTGGTGTACAGCGTTGGTTAAAGTTTGTAAAGTATTTGCCAGATTTTAATGTTGAACCAATTGTTTATATACCAGAAAACCCTAATTATGCTATTGCCGATTCAAGTTTGTTGAAAGAAGTTTCAGATAATCTTCATATTATAAAGCGACCAATAAAAGAGCCTTATAAATTAGCTAATTTGTTTTCTAAAAAATCTGCAAAGGCCATTAGTAAAGGCATTATTCCTGAAGGTGACAAGCAAAGTTTTCTTGAACAATTTATGTTATATATACGTGGTAATTTCTTTATTCCAGATGCTAGAAAAAACTGGGTAAAGCCTTCCATAGCTTATTTATCGCAATACATCTCCGAAAATAATATTGAAACCATTATTACAACGGGACCACCACATAGTGTGCATCTTATTGGTTTAGGACTCAAGGAAAGCTTAGGAGTGAAGTGGTTGGCAGATTTTAGAGATCCTTGGACTACTATAGGATATCATAAAGAGCTAAAACTTACTAAAAAGTCTCAAAAAAAGCATAAAATTTTAGAGCGTAAAGTTTTAAATAGTGCAGATCAGGTAATTGTAACAAGTTTTGCAACCAAAAAAGAGTTTAAAGAAATTACTGAGATACCGATTACTGTTATAACCAATGGTTATGATAAGGAAAAGATGACAGATTTTGCAATAGATTCGAAATTTACATTAGCACATATTGGGTCTTTATTGTCACAAAGAAACCCTTTGAATTTATGGAAAGCACTTTCTGAATTAATAAAAGAAAATGATGATTTTGCTAAAGATTTTCAGTTAAACTTAATAGGTTCGGTAAGCGATGAAGTTATAAATACCATTAGGTATTTTGTTTTAAGTAATTATTTGAATAACATAGGTTATGTTTCACATAAAGAAGCAATTAAATATCAAAAAAAATCACAAGTTCTTTTGCTAGTTGAAATTAATTCAGAAGAAACAAGGTGTATTATACCAGGAAAGCTCTTTGAATATATGATTTCCAATCGTCCTATAATTGCTGTAGGGCCAAAAGACTCTGATGTGGAAAAAATTATTAAAGAAACTAATACAGGTGATTATTTTTTATATGATGATTTCGAAGTTTTAAAAAACACTATATTAAAACATTATAAAGCTTTTAAAATGGGAGAATTACAATCTCATGCCATTGGGTTACAAAAGTATAGCAGAAAGGAATTAACAAAATTGTTAGCAGAGTTAATTTAATATGGGTATCGTTCTAGAACAGTCTATAAAAAATACATTTACAACGTATGTAGGTTTTGTTATAGGCGGGATTAATGTATTATTTCTGTTTACAAATTTTGTAAACGATGATTATTTCGGTCTTATACAGTATATATTCTCTACAGCAGCTATAATGATGCCTCTCATGGCTTTTGGTGTTCATAATACGATTATTAAATTCTATTCGTCATTTAAAACACGACAATTACAGAATAGCTTTTTAACACTTATGCTTATATTGCCTTTGTGTATTGCTATTCCTGTTGGGTTTCTTGGTTATTTGTCTTTTGAATCTATAAGTTTTTGGCTTACTCAAGAAAATAGTATTATTCAAGATTACATTTGGTTAATCTTTTTGTCAGCCATTTTATTTGCCTATTTCGAAGTGTTCTATGCATGGAGCAAAGTACAAATGCACAGCGTATTTGGGAACTTTATGAAAGAAATATTTCATAGAATAAGTACGACAATATTGTTGTTTTGCCTGTATTTGGAATTTATTAATGTAAACCAACTTATTTATAATCTTGTAGGGGTTTACGCTTTACGTATGGTAATTATGGCTTTGTATGCCTTCAGTTTAAAAGTGCCAATTTTAAGATTTAATAGAATTGCTAATATTCGTGATATTTTAAAATATTCTGCATTAATAATTATAGCGGGTTCGGTTGCAAATATTATTTTGGAGATTGATAAGTTCATGATTGGACATTATATACAAATAGAAAACGTTGCTTATTATGCTGTAGCTATCTATATTGCTAGTGTTATAGGTGTGCCTGCTCGAGCGATGCACCAAATAACAAGCCCTATAACAGCAAAGCTTCTTAATGATAATGATAAAGGAGAATTAAAAATATTATACCAAAAAAGTTCACTGAGTTTATTTATAATAAGTGGTTTAATTTTCCTGCTAATTGTTTTAAATATTTCTGAATTATATCATTTAATACCTGAAAAATTTAGAGAAGGCATGATTGTGGTGTTTTTAATTGGTATTGCGAAATTATCTGATAATTTATTGGGGAATAATAACGCCATTCTTTTTAATAGCGATTACTATAGAATGGTACTCTTGTTAGGGTTTGGCTTGGTTGTTTTAACCATTGCTTTAAATATTGTATTTATTCCTAAATACGGTGTTGTTGGAGCCGCTTATGCAACTTTTATAGCTGTGATGATTTATAATATTGCCAAAATATTATTTGTGAATTTTCTGTTTAAAATAATACCTTTTACAAGTAATACATTGAAAGCATTGGTGTTAATAGTTGTGTGTTTTGTTATTTTCTACTACTGGAACTTTACTTTTAATCCAGTAGTTAATATTGTATTGAAGTCAATCTTAGTTACATCTTTTTATGTTTTTATAGCGCACTATTTGAGACTTTCTGAAGATATATCTATACTAATTAAAAAAATCCTTAAACGCTAATTTTTAAAAAGAGAAAACCCCACGAATTTGCTTTGAGGCAAACTTATCGCGGGGCTTTCCAACTAACCAACCAAAACGGTTAAGACCTTCTTCTTGAAGCAGATCTTGTATTATTGTTAGAAGAACTTCTGCTTTGTGTCGTCGCTCTAGATTTGCTTTGAGACGGTCTAGAAATCGATCTTTGTGTCGTTCTAGGCTTACTTTGCGAGCTTCTATTAGCTACTTGAGCTGTTCTTCTAGTTGTACTGCTGCTATTATATGTACGTGTATTATTTCTCTTTGGTTTTTGAGTAACAGAATTATTTATAGATCTTGTTACTGTATTGTTTCTCGTTCTTGTATTATTAACGCTTTCTTTAACTCTTTTAGTATTATTAAAGGGCGTATTACTTCTTGTTGTATTTCGGTTAGCGGTGCTATTATTAGGTCTTGAATTCCTAGTTACAGCATTTCTATTAGAACTATTATTTCCAGTAGTATTACGATTAAGAGTATTACTATTTCTTCTTGAATCACGACTCGCAATTTGAGAATTTGTATTTCTTGAAGTTCTACTACTTGCAGATGATACATTATTACGACTTACTGTTCTATTTATAGATGTATTATCACGTCTAGAACTTGTTGTGCTTGCACTTGCATAACTTCTTCTAGAAGACGCTTGTCTATTAACCTGCGTTCTATTTCTAGCACTTCTATTTACAGTAGCATAACGGGAATTTCTTATTATAGAATGCCCACGTCTACTAGCAACCGATGTTCTTGGTCTATAATTATTATAAAAAGGTCTGTTATAAACATAGCGTACAGGGTTATAGTATTGTCTGTAAGGTCTATTGTAAACAACACAATAGTTGAAAGCAGGAATGCTATAGTAAGCATGCCATGGTCTGTAAACATAATGTCTGTTATAAATATTTATAAAACCAGTATAGTGTGAAAATCTGTTATAACTGTTATAGTGTAAATACAATCCACCAACACGCGATACATAGCCAAAGTTGTTATAATGTATATTTACATTTCCAGCTTGAGAAATACGTCCGTAATAATCGTAAAAAATTGGTGTATTTTCTATTTGAATAACTGCACCAAACTCATCGTATTGCACATACCCGTTATAATCGTATCCAGAATTAAAACTAATGTTTACATTAGGTGAACTTATAGAAACATTTACATTAGAATTAACATAGCGTTGAATATTAAAATCGAATTGCCCATCTCGAAAAATCGAAAATTCAATACCACCTTCTACAAATATGTATGAATTGCTATAACCACCAAATGTTATAGATGTTGAATTAACATGGCTGTTATTTGTGTCTGCATTAACGGTAAATCCTGTAAGGAGTAAACCAGCTAATAAAAAGGCTATTTTTTTCATATTTGTAAAATTTAATGTGTGAATACGATTTACTAATTACAAACAGCGTGCCAAAAAACGATAATCTTGTATAATATTCTGAAAATCAATAAACAAATAGTTGGTAAATTTTTGAAACTGAAATTCGATTGTTTTTTAATTTGCGGGAAAAATTAACTTGCTGCAATAAAATGTATAATAAAATGATTTTAGTTTAAATATAGATTAATAGTATTTGCTTAATAAAAAAATAAAGAGTAGTTATCTGATTTAAAGAATTAAGTGTCTTAAGCTATGGAATATATTAAAAACAAGGAATTGTCTCTGAAGATAAATCAAAGAAGTAATTATGAGGCAAATACAGTAAATTAAGAGTTGAAATTTAAAGAGGCTGCCTAAAAAGTCTTTATAATTTGATTTGTCAGGTTGATCTTATCGAAACCGATATTGATTATCAGTAAGTTAAAAATATTTCGACAAGCTCAATATGACATCGAACTTACTTTTCAGACAGCCTCTTTTTCATCTATTAATCAGTCAAAATAAATTAACGTTTATTTTTCTTGTGCTTCTTCACTTTACCATTTTTCTTGTAATAGTAAAAGTTGTCATCACGACGATTATCGTATCTATCGTTATCATAATGTCTATCTCTATGATTTCCAAAATCATGGGTCATATTACAAGAGTTTACACCGCAAACGTTACAAAAATCATCTTGATAACGCTTAACTTGCCCTCTAAGGTTAACAATTTCACCCCAATGGTTGTAGTTTACTCGTAAACCACCAACTTGTCTTAAAGTGCCATTTCTACCACGGACATAGTCTATAAAAACCGAACCAACTCTAGTAATTTTTCCGAGTCTGTCGTAATTTAAAAACACGTTTCCTATACGTCTAACCTGTCCAGACCTATCTCTAGAAATGTATACGCCGTTGTTTCTGTTATTAGTAAAGCCCATATTTGCATTTGGTCCTCTATAAATAACATTTACACTGCTACGTTTCGATCTGTTAGATTTGTAATATGCATCATCATTATAATATGAATTGTAATTATTGGTATTAAAATCGAAACTTCCATCTGGAAAAATTAGGAATTCAACACCACGCTCCATAAAAATTATAGGTTGTGCATAGCGATCAAAATTTTTATTTTTTTTATGATGATCTGACTCGTGATTGTGTTGGTTTGTTGCTGATACAACTGTTAATCCCATTAACAGCATTGTAAATAAAAGTAACCTTTTCTTCATAATTCTAGGATTTAAATTATTAATACCGATTTTTTTTCATCCCGATAATTATCGGGGACATCTAGCTTTTCGGTTTTCGCTATTTGGTAAGAGAATTTCAATATGCGTGCCAAAAAAATATCGTCTCACATAGATTAATGTAATATTAATAAATCTGTTAAGTGTAAATAGATGATTTATAATAGTTTATGTGGCAGCAAAAAATTATTATATTTGATAAACTCCCAATGCTATTATAAAACTTATCCTAATAATCAGTTTTAACCAACCAACTTACATATTATAATGAAAACATTATTTAAAATTATTGCCCTAATTCTTGTTGTTTTAAGTTTTAATTGTAAAAAAATAGTAGAAAAACCCCAAAAAGAAACTGCTATAGAGGTTTCTGAAGAAAAAATACCTGAAGCTAGTTTCGAACAATCAAAAGCTGTTATGGATCATCATTTAAAAGCTTTTTTAGAAAATGATATTGAAGCTTTTATAGCAGATTATACAGAAGAGTCTATTATAGTAACACAAGATTCAATATATAAGGGGTTAGAACAAATTAAAGCATTGGCGGCTGGACTCTTTCCAGCTTTTCCAACTGGAGAAACTAATATTGTGGTAGATAAATTATTCATTAAAAACGAGCTTGTGTATTTGGTTTGGCATGGTGATTCTCCTGCTTTAAATGTGCCGCTAGGTACAGATACTTTTATTATAAAAAATAACAAAATTATGCAACAAACTTTTGCAGGTATACTAAATCCAAAGGATCAAGAATAATTTTTTACAAGGTGTTTATATTTGTCTATAATCATTACATTTATATAAATAAATTGACTTAATGGCGACTAAACAAGAAATTTGTAAAAATTGCGAAAAGGAATTTAAAAAAGGTTTTCAATTCTGTCCATATTGCGGACAGCAAGCAAAAGAAGATCTTACCTTTAGTGTGTTGTTTTATAACACAATAAGTAATTATTTTTCATTTGATGCTAGATTTTTAAAGAGTTTTTTTCCATTAATGTTTAAACCAGGGTATCTGGCACAACGGTTTATTGAAGGTAAGCGCTTGCTCTATTTACATCCAGCCCAAATGTATTTGTTTATTTCTGTGGTATTTTTCTTTTTGTTATCGGCTACAGTTGTTAGAAATCAAGTGCAAGATTTGGATGCTACTTTAAAAAAGACACTTAATAAACCTATTGTATCAGATTCTTTAAAAGAAAAAAATTTAAAAGCTTTAGATTCTGTTCAAATTGATAGCCTATTAAAGCCTATAAGAGAAAATGTTATTCCTGGTTTAAAAAAAGAAGACGCAAAAGCTTTAGATTCTTTAATTAAAGCAAGTGCTTACAAATCAAGCAATAAAACCTTAATGTTCGATTTCGAAGAAAATAAGGTTGATTCTCTTATTGCATTAAATGCAGAAGATGAGTCTATTTATAAAGCTATGGGAATGTCTGAGGATGCAGGATGGGTTACCAGAAAATTTTATTCTCAAGCACTTAAGTTTTATAAGCAGCGAAGTGGTGGACAAATTTTGCAGTCTTTTTATGACACCATCCCAATATCGCTATTTATTCTTTTGCCAATTTTTGCTTTAATTTTAAAATTATTTTTCCGTAAACACGGAAGCTATGCACATCATTTAGTATTTAGCTTTTACTTTTTCTCATTTCTATTTACAGTATTCAGCTTGATACTACTTATTAATGAAATTATCGAAATTCCAGATTGGATAGATTGGTTGGTGGTAATGTCAACATTTTTTTATTTGTTAGTTGCCATTAAAAGGTTTTATAGACAAGGATGGTTTTTAAGTTTTATAAAAACAGGCATGACATCATTTATCTATTTAATGTTTGTTATTCCAATAGCTTTAATAATGCTTAGTGTAGTTAGTTTTTTCTTTTATTAAAGCTAAACAGTTGAGTTTTAAAGCTTCTCTTTTAGATACTTTCCAGTTTCTGAAGCTTTTATCTTTACAATATCTTCAGGAGTTCCTGAAGCTACTAAATTACCTCCATGTTCGCCTCCAGATGGGCCAAGATCTATAATATAATCAGCACATTTAATAAGATCAATATTATGTTCTACAACAATAATGGAATGCCCTTTTTCAATTAAGGCATTAAATGATTTTAAAAGTTTCTTAATATCATGAAAATGTAAGCCAGTAGTTGGTTCATCAAAAATAAATAGGGCTTTGTCTTTGTTGCTTCCTTTGCCTAAAAAGGAAGCTAATTTAATACGCTGTGCTTCTCCACCAGAAAGGGTAGAAGAGCTTTGTCCTAATGTAACATACCCTAATCCTACATCTTGTAAAGGTTGTAACTTGTTTTTAATTTTTGTCTGGTCGTTAGCTTCAAAAAAGGCTATAGCATCATCGATAGTAAGGTTTAAGATATCGTCAATACTTTTTTCAGCAAAATTGACTTCGAGAACTTCTTTTTTAAAGCGTTTGCCTTTACATGTTTCGCATTCTAAATGCACATCTGCCATAAATTGCATTTCAATGGTTACTTCGCCTTCACCTTTACAAGTCTCACAACGTCCGCCATCTACATTAAACGAAAAGTGTTTTGCTTGATAATTTCTTAGATTGCTTAATTTCTGCTTAGCATATAAGGCTCGAATATCATCATAAGCTTTTATATAGGTTACAGGATTAGATCTAGAAGAACGCCCAATTGGGTTTTGATCTACAAACTCGATATGTTTTATATTAGAGAAATCGCCATCTAGAGCTGTAAATTGGCCTGGTTTATCACCAAAATCGGTTAATTTTTTTTGTAATGCGGGGTATAGAATTTTCTTTACTAGTGTACTTTTTCCACTACCAGAAACCCCTGTTACTACTGTAAGCATGCCCAAAGGAAAGTGGACATCAATATTTTTTAAATTGTTTTCTCTAGCACCTTTAATATTAACAAAGTATTTGGGTTTTCTACGTGTCTTTGGGATATTAATGGACAGTGTTTCATTTAAATATTGTGCAGTTAGCGAATTTGAAGCTAAAATATCATCATAAGTTCCAGATGCTACTACATGACCGCCTAAAGTTCCTGCTTCTGGTCCTATGTCGATAATGTAATTGGCAGCTTTCATAATGTCTTCATCATGTTCAACTACAATAACCGTGTTGCCTAAATCTCTTAAAGACTTTAATACAGAAATTAAACGCTCAGTATCTTTTGGGTGTAAACCAATACTAGGCTCGTCTAAAATATACATGGATCCTACCAAACTACTTCCTAGAGATGTTGCTAAATTGATGCGCTGGCTTTCGCCACCAGATAAGGTGTTAGATCTTCTGTTTAAAGTTAAATAGTTTAAGCCAACGTTGGCAAGAAAAGATAATCTGTTGTTTATTTCTTTTAGTAGTCGTTTTGCAATTGTTGTGTCATGATTGTTTAATTCTAACTGACTAAAGAAATTCGATAACTTATCAAGTGGCATTTCAACCAAATCTGTTAATGTGGCATTACCCACTTTTACGTAATTTGCTTCAACTCTTAAACGTTTACCATTACAAGTTTTACATTTTGTTTTTCCGCGATAGCGAGATAACATAACCCTATTTTGAATTTTGTAAGCTTTAGATTCTAATTCTTCGAAAAATGAATTAAGCCCTTCAAAATATTGATTTCCATTCCAAATGAGTTGTTTTTGAGCATTTGATAATTCGAAATATGGTTTATGAATAGGAAAATTGAACTTATGCGAATTATTAACTAATTGATCTTTATACCAACTCATACTTTCACCTCGCCAAGGAAAAATAGCATTTTCATAAACTGATAATCCAGTGTTTGGAATTACTAAATCTTCATCAATTCCAATAATATCGCCATATCCTTCACACTTAGGGCAGGCGCCATAAGGGTTGTTAAAACTAAATAAATGAATATTGGGTTCTAAAAAATTAATACCATCTAGTTCAAATTTATTGCTAAAAAGGCGTTGCTTATTGTCGTTTAATGTTTCTATAATGCAAGATCCTTTACCTTCAAAGAAAGCTGTTTGAATGGCATCTGCTAGACGGTTATAAAAATCTTCATCTTTTTTTGTTATAATTCTATCGATTACTAGAAGAAGATTATCTTTTATAGAAACTGTTTCGACCTCATCAAGCCTTAAAACAGAATCATTTACTTTTATTCTAGCATATCCTTGTTGTTGCAATGCCTTTAACTTATCTTCTATACTGCGGCCTTCTTCCAAATGAATAGGTGCTAGTAGGAGTAGTTTTTCTCTTTCTGGAAATGTTTTTAAATAGTTTAAAACATCTGATACTGTATCTTTTTTTACTTCGAGACCAGAAGTAGGAGAGTAGGTCTTGCCAATTCTAGCGAAAAGTAGTTTTAGGTAATCATAAATTTCTGTTGTTGTGCCTACTGTAGAACGTGGGTTTGTAGAATTAACTTTTTGTTCTATTGCAATAGCTGGAGCAATACCTTTTATATAATCAACTTTAGGCTTGTTAAGTCTTCCTAAAAATTGACGAGCATAGCTAGATAAGCTTTCAACATACCGTCTTTGTCCTTCTGCATACAGAGTGTCGAAGGCTAAACTAGATTTACCAGAACCGGATAACCCAGTAATAACTACTAACTTATTTCTAGGTAGAACAACATCAATATTTTGAAGATTGTGCAATTTAGCACCTTTTATGATGATATTTTGCTTCGGGTTAACTTCAGAAATATTAGTAATCATAGGTGTTTTAAAGAAATAATCTTGCAAAGATACTACAAGTATTTCATCTAATAAAACCTAGTTTAAATCTAAAATATATTAAAAAAAAGCATTAAATTTTGTTTTTTAGGTATGATTGTTGTTATATTTGATTCACTATTAATTACTTAAATTACACTTGCCTATAGTATAATATTACTTTTAAAATGTTAAACCCCAAGCAAAGAAGCCCTCTTCTGTGCGCTAAAAGTAATATGATTATGCAACACGAATTTATTTCAGATGCTACGCTAGTTAGTAACTATATTGATGGTAATGAAGGTGCTTTAGAAATTCTTATCACAAGACACAAACAAAAAATTTATAGTTTTATATATTCGAAAGTATACGATAGAGATGTCGCTGAAGATATTTTTCAAGATACTTTTATTAAAGTAATACGCACCCTAAAACGTAAAGCTTATAATGAAGAAGGCAAATTTTTACCATGGGTAATGAGAATATCGCATAATCTTGTTATTGATTATTTTAGAAAAAATAATAGAATGCCAAAATTTGATAATAGTGGTGATTTTAGTATTTTTTCTGTATTAAGTGATAATGATTTGAATGCAGAAAAGCGCATTATAAAAGAACAAGTAGAGAATGATGTTAGACGTTTGGTTGATGAATTACCAGAAGATCAAAAAGAAGTTCTCTTGATGCGTATTTATAAAGACATGAGTTTTAAAGAAATATCTGAAAGAACAGGTGTTAGTATTAATACAGCTTTAGGTCGTATGCGTTACGCTTTAATTAACTTAAGAAAAATAATTGATAAGCATAATATCATTTTAACAAATTGATACAATAAAGTAAATTTTGCTGCGTTATTTAATCAAAATAACCCTTAATTAATAAAATGGCAAAACTTTACTCTGAAAAAAAATCTGTTAAAAATTTAAACGAACTTCAACCGAGCGAAGAAACGGTTAATTTTCTTCTTAATTATTCTAAGGCTTTAAGTGTTATAAATTGTAATAATATGAAGTTTGAAGCGCTTCTAAACTAAGTTTTCAAAAGTCCTGATTTAGTTATCAGGACTTTTTTGTTTTTGTATACTCTTGAATTACAGATTGTCTACCAATTGTTTTGGTAATAATATCTTTTTCTAAATCCCATCCTCTTGCAGGCGAATACTGTCTGCCGTACCATATAATTTGAAGGTGTAAGTCGTTCCATAATTCCTTAGGGAATAAGCGTTTAGCATCTTTTTCTGTTTGCTTCACATTTTTTCCATTACTTAAATTCCATCTATACATGAGTCTATGTATATGTGTGTCAACAGGAAATGCTGGAATTCCAAAAGCCTGAGATAAAACAACAGCTGCTGTTTTATGACCAACAGCAGGTAGCGCTTCTAACGCTTCATACGTTTTAGGTACTTTTCCATTGTGTTTGTCAATTAAAATATGTGATAGACCATGTATTCCTTTGCTTTTCATTGGAGATAACCCAACAGGCTTGATTATGGCTCTTATTTCTTCTACAGAAAGCTTAATCATATCATACGGGTTATCTGCTTTTTCAAAAAGGACTGGTGTTATTTGGTTTACTCTAACATCAGTACTTTGTGCAGACATTAATACGGCAATTAAAAGGGTATACGGGTCTTTATGGTCTAAAGGAATCGGAATTGTTGGATAAAGTTCTTTTAACGTATTTATAACGAAATTAACTTTCTCTTCTTTAGTCATTAATTGTATTTTTGTTAAAAATCAAAGTTAAGACTATGAATACATTAAAACAAGGTGATGTTGTACCGAATTTCACTTCAAAAGACGAACAAGGAAAGACAGTTTCATTGAGCGATTATAAAGGAAAAAAATTGATTGTGTTTTTCTATCCAAAGGCTAATACACCTGGATGTACATTAGAAGCTTGTAATTTAAGAGATAATTATAAAGAGTTACAAGATGCGGGTTACGAGCTTTTAGGGGTGAGTGCAGATTCTGAAAAAAAGCAATCTAATTTTAAAAACAAGTTTAAATTTCCGTTTCCTCTTTTAGCAGACGAAGACAAAACGGTTATCAATACTTTTGGTGTTTGGGGGCTAAAAAAGTTTATGGGTAGAGAATATGATGGTATCCATAGAAAAACGTTTTTAATTGATGAAAGCGGTATTATAGAACGCGTTATTGATAAAGTAAAAACTAAAGACCATGCAGCTCAAATATTAGCATAAAAAAAGTGATTATTTTATAATAACCACTTTTTTTACAAGTCAACATTACTTTTTAACTCGTTTCTTAATTCGAACTGGACTAAGTGGTTTTCTTGTATATCCAAATAAACGGTAGTCCTTAATTAAATCTGCTGTTCCTTCTGGAACCATATTTTCCCAACCACGTTCTCCTGCATCTATCATTTCCAGTATTTCTCTAGAAAAGATGCTCATAATACTTTTATCGTAATTTTCTATATCTATAACTTTGCCATTGTATTTGAAGAATTTATATAATTCTTTCATTCTTGGATAAACTTTTAAGTTGCTACTATTAATAAGTTCTCCTGTTTTTGGGTCAAGCATTGGGTATAAATATACTTTCAAGTCTTTAAAGAATAGTTTCCCAAAAGCCTCTAAGATACCACCACTTAAATGGCGATAATATTTTTCGTCGAAAATATCTACTAGGTTGCTAACACCCATGGCTAGTCCCATTCTAGCTTTGGTGTATTTAGAAAAGTATTCAACTACTTTGTAATATTCTTGGAAATTAGAGATCATCACAGATTGTCCCAGAGAGCATAATAAGTCTGCTCTATCCATGAAATCTTGTTCATCAATTTCGCCTTCGGCCCTTAAGTTAGAAAGTGTTATTTCAAAAACAACTACTGTTTTGTCCACATCAACTTTATTTTCTTTAATAAACATCTCATATGACTTCTCATACATAGCCATGTTTACTTTAGTAACTGGTCTAAAACTACCTCTTAAAGCTAAAATGTTTTTTTTGTAAAAAACTCTGGCAGGAAGCTCATTGTTGCCGTCGGGACCAAACATTACAGCATCTGTCATTCCGTTTCTAACCAGCTGTAAACTCATTAAACGATTATCAACATCTTTAAAAACTGGTCCAGAAAAATTGATGGTATCAATCTCTAATTGATCTTTATCTAAATGATCGTATAAATAGCGTAATAATTTTTTTGGCTTGTTGTATTTGTAGAAAGCACCATAAATTAAGTTAGTTCCTAAAACACCTAATGTCTCTTGTTGTAATCGGGCATCGGTTTCTTTAAAACGCACATGAATAATAATTTCATTGTAGTCTTGACCTGCTTCTATTTGATATTTTATTCCTACCCAGCCATGACCTTTAAATTGTTTAGCAAAATCTATGGTAGCAACAGTATTAGCATAAGTAAAAAATATTTTATTCGGATTCCTTTCGCGCGTAAGTCTGTTTTCCATAAGATCCATCTCATGAGAAAGCATTTTGCGTAAACGGGCTTCAGTTACATAACGTCCATCTTTTTCAGCACCATAAATGGCATCACTAAAATCTTTATCATAAGCAGACATAGCCTTAGCAATAGTTCCAGAGGCACCACCAGCTCTAAAAAAATGACGACAAGTTTCTTGTCCTGCGCCAATTTCAGCAAATGTTCCGTAAATATTTTCGTTCAAATTAATTCGAAGAGCTTTCGATTTTAATGAAGGAATATCATCAAATTCTTTATCGCCTTTTATGGTAATTTCCATATCAATAATAGGTTATATCTTGTAATTACAAAGGTATCATAAAAGTATATCAAACAAAAAAATAAACTTATTTTTGTGTAAAACTTAATCTAATTGAAAATCACCTTTCTCGGCACTGGCACATCTCAAGGTATTCCTGTTATAGGAAGTACGCACCCAGTTTGTTTAAGCAAGGATTCTAAGGATAAAAGATTGCGAGTTTCTGTTCTTGTTGAATGGAATAGCTACGCCTACGTTGTAGATTGTGGTCCCGATTTTCGATATCAAATGCTAAGAGCTAATTGTAATAAAATAGATGGGGTTTTGTTTACACATGAACATTCCGATCATGTTCTAGGGTTAGATGATATAAGACCGTTTTATTTCAGACAAGGGGATATTCCAATTTATGCACACAAACGGGTTTTAAAAGCCTTAAAAAAGAGATTTGATTATATTTTTGCTACTAAGAATAAGTACCCAGGCGCACCCAGTGTTATTGCTAATAAAATAAAGAATAAACCATTTAAATTGAAAAATTTAGAAGTGATTCCAGTTAATGGTTTGCATAGTGAATTACAGGTTTTTGGATTCAAATTTAATGATTTTGCTTATTTAACTGACATGAAAACCGTTACAGATAAAGAAGTAGAAAAAATTAAGAACGTAAAGGTTTTAGTGGTGAATGCATTACGAATTACGCCACACGAATCTCATTTTAACCTCGAAGAAGCCTTAGAATTTATAACAAGAGTATCTCCTAAAAAGGCTTATATTACACATATTAGTCATTTGTTGGGTTTCCATGAAGAAGTACAACAAAGTTTACCTAAAAATGTTTATCTAGCCTATGATGGACTAGAACTAAAAATTTAAATTTTAATAAATGAAACAACGTATATTTTTATACCTATTTATTTTCGCCGCATTATTAGCATTATTTCAGTATGTAAATGCAAAGCGTGTATTTGAAGATTTAAATGGTAAAATGGATAAGCTAATTTTAAAATCTGATACACAGCAAGATTCTATAGCATCACTAAAAGATGAAATTTCCAAATTATATCATTTTAATTTAGAAAGAAACGAAGATGCACTATCCTATTTTGAGAGTGATGGTTATAAAGTTGATGAGTTAATACCAATTATTAAAGACGAATTATATAAATTAAACGAAGTTAAAGGCGCCCATCCCATTGTGCCATATGCCGCAAGCGAAGGCAGGAAAATGATGATTAACACCGTTAAAATGCTAAATCATAAATGGATTATTGCAGATTTTTCAGATGGGGAGTATTGGGGAGAAATTTTTTTAACCTATGAAATAACTAAAGATAATGAGGTTAAGTTTAGCTTAGTTGAGTCGTTTTTGTACCCGTTTTACTAATTTGTTTTAAAAGCAACTCCTTTTTGTTTTTTTGTTTCTCCAACATAAGAATATTCGAAAGTGTATGAAGAGTCTGTGGTAGTTAGCATTTTAAGATGTATATCTTTCCTTTCGGCCATATTCTTAGGGTTAATAGTTTTAAAAACGGCTTCACAGTCGTTTATCCATCTTATCTCAGAGGAGTCTATGTTGTTATTGTACAATTCAACTTGAATTGATTCAGTGCGCTTAAACGTGGACTTATAAACCTTGTTTTCAATAGTTACTTCACTGTAAAACTCGCCTGTTCTGTAATCTTTACAATTTCTTTCTATTTGATAACAACTTGTTAGACTTATTGCAAGAATAAATATTAAAAATCGCATAGTATTTTCATTTATTAGGCAAAGTTAACGAAGATTCTTGTTAATTTTGATAGCTTTTGAAACTTCCGTCAGAATAAAAAACAACAATACGTTCAATAGATTTGTTAGATGTATTTTTAACTGGCTTTATTTCTTTTATTACTTCCTTAAAAATTTCTTTTGGAGAATTATCGATGCTACTCGGGAATTCCCCTTTGCCATTTAACAGCCAATAGAGTTCGACCTCTGGAAAAGAGGAGAGAACTTTTAAAACGAATTCCAAACTGGGCTTATTTCTACCAGATAAAATATGCGATATACTTGATCGTTGCACACCAATTTTAGTTGCAAAAGAAGAGGCGGATTCGCCATAATAATCTATTACTTTTTGTAGTCTTTTCGCGAACGCTTCGTTGTTTATCATTGTGAATTGCAGCTAATCTGTTTTTAATATACAAATGTAACAATATATATGATTAATTATTGTTAAAAATGATTGTTATTTGTTATTTTAATTAAAACATAACTTTATATAATATACCTTATATTAGTGATAATATGATATTTATATATTGATTTACGTGTTGACGTGTTTTTGTTGTTATTCGATCCTTTTGTTTGGTTATTATTGTAAACAAATAAGTCTTTTTTATTGTTTACAAATGTAAATTGTTAAATGTTTACTTTTGTGTCATATTATTTTTGAATGGAAATTGAAGAGATTAAAAAGCTCTATATAGAGCACAAAGAAATTAGCTTATTTCATAGATACATCACCAATAATCACATTGCACCAATTTTAGAAAAAATTGCAAAACAGGTGCAAGTTGAAACTGTTGGAAAGTCTGTATTAGGAGAACAAATTCATGGTTTAAAAATTGGAACTGGTTCAAAAAGAATTTTGATGTGGTCTCAAATGCACGGAAACGAGTCAACTACAACCAAAGCTGTTTTCGATCTTTTAAATACTTTTATATATTCTAAAGAGAATACAAAGCATATTTTGGAGTCTTGCTGCATATATATAATTCCAATATTAAATCCAGATGGTGCAAAAGCTTATACCAGAGTAAATGCAAACAAAATTGATTTAAATAGAGATGCTCAAGTATTATCTCAGCCTGAGAGCAAGGTTTTACTTGACGTATTTAATAGTTTTAAACCACATTTCTGCTATAACTTACATGGTCAACGTACTATTTTTAGTGCTGGCAGCAAAAATAAACCAGCTACAGTATCGTTTTTGGCTCCAGCTCAAGACGAAGCATGCACCATTACAGATAATAGAAAAATAGCGATGGAAATAATTGCAACTATGAATAAGTTCTTGCAAAATGAAATACCAGAACAAGTAGGTGTTTATGATGATGCCTTTAATTTGAATTGCGTTGGAGATACTTTTCAAAGTAAAAACATCCCAACTATTTTATTTGAAGCTGGACATTATTTTAATGACTATGCTCGGGAAGAAACGAGGTCATACATATATTATGCTTTAATGAGTTCTTTAGATTATATCGCACAAAATGATATAGATGGTATTAAATATGAACCGTATTTAGATATTCCACAAAATGAGAAATTATTTTATGATATTATTATTAGGAATACTAAAAATGGAAAGCCCTTTGGTTCAAATGATATAGGGATAATGTATCAAGAAAGATTAGTAGAAGAAAAGTTAGAATTTCATCCAAAGGTCGAAAAGATTGCAGATTTATCTTCATTTTTTGGGCATAAAGAGTATGATGCTAAACAAAATGTAGTGCTCAATGAAAATGGGAAGCCTTTAGAAGTTGATAACGAAAACGTTTTCGTAATAGTAAATAATGATAGAATCGCATTATTTCTGAAATAAAATGCACCTATAATGCATAATTATTAATAAAAATGTATTAATTTTGATTTTTATTTAAGAATAGTTAATTATGGGGAAAATTAAATTAGACGAAATCGACCACCAAATTCTTGATATGTTAATTGACAATACAAGAATTCCATTTACAGATATTGCAAAAAAGTTACTTATATCGGCAGGAACTGTGCATGTTCGTGTAAAAAAAATGGAAGAAGCTGGAATTATTAGAGGTTCTTCTTTAACTTTAGATTATAAAAAATTAGGATATTCATTCATTGCTTATGTTGGTGTTTATCTTAACAATACATCACAAACTAAGTTTGTGCTTGAGCGAATTAATGAAATTGCTTTTGTTACTGTAGCTCATATAACTACGGGGAAATTTAATATTTTCTGTAAAATTCGTGCTAGAAGTACAGAGCATGCGAAAGAAGTGATATTTAGGTTAGATGATATTGAAGGCGTATATAGAACAGAAACCATGATATCTCTTGAAGAAAGTATTAACGACAAAAAACGTTTAATGCATTCTATTTTTAATGAAATGAATTAAGGCAATATTAGATAGTAAAAAAGACTCTTTTTATTCTTCTTTTTTATTTTCAATATCGTCTGTTTCTACTATAACATTACCTAGGTCATTGACTGCAAAATTGTCGCTATCAAAATTAGTCATTGTATAGTGCAGTTTACTATTTACTTTAACTAGATAAATGGCATCATCTGTTTTTACCTCTACAGCCTCTATGGTTTGATTGTGATGGTCGTCGAAAGTAATAATATCGTCATCTCCATAGCCATCAGGAAATTTTTCAGTCAGCCTTTTTAATAGATTAGGCGTGAGTTTTTTATAATCAACTATAAGTCGTTTCATATCAAAATGTTTTGATTGATATAAATAATTTCAATAGACAAGCATTATAAAAATACAAAAAAAATTAATAGATTCTAAGAATTGTAGTATTCAAAGGCATCTATTATAATATCGTCAGCTACCAAACAATTAATTTTAGGATTACCAATGGCTTCTAAAAGAACGAAATTAATATTTCCATGCTCATTTTTTTTATCATACTTTAGTAATTCAATAATAGCTGCATACTCAGTTTTAGCTATATCTACATGACCATAGAAGCTTTTAAATAAAGTCTTTATCTCATCGTTTACAGATTCAGAAAAGCCTGTAAGCTTAGTCGATATATATGACGCAAGAATCATCCCGATAGCTATAGCTTCACCATGTAATAAATCGATTTTCTCAGGATGACTCAAAAAATAAGACTCGATAGCATGACCAAGTGTGTGACCATAATTTAGAGTTTTTCTTAAATTTTGTTCATACGGATCTGTATCTACAACATGTTTTTTAATTAAAATAGATTCATAAATCAATTGATCTAAATCTTGAAGATTTAAGTCACTCAAATTTTTAAATTTATTCCAATAATTTTCACCATTTATTAAGCCATGTTTTAACATTTCTGCTAAACCCGATCGCATTTGGTTTTGGGGTAGGGTGTCTAGGTAGTTTGTGTCAATAATAATAATCTCTGGAGAGCTTATGACTCCAATTTGATTTTTTAAATGGCCTAAATCAACACCTGTTTTACCTCCA
Organism: uncultured Algibacter sp.; assembly: GCF_947487605.1. Classification (GTDB taxonomy): domain Bacteria; phylum Bacteroidota; class Bacteroidia; order Flavobacteriales; family Flavobacteriaceae; genus Algibacter_D. The sequence continues at coordinate 93,387 of NZ_CANKXK010000006.1, read as the reverse complement.
ACAGAGGCATCTACCATAGATAATAAAGTTGTTGGAATATTTATATAAGAAATACCTCTTTTAAAGGTGCAAGCTACAAAACCACCTAAATCGGTAACTACGCCACCTCCTAAATTTATCATTAAACTTTTTCTGTCTGCATCCAAATCAGAAAGTGCATTCCAGACACCAACACAGGTGTCAATAGTTTTATGAATTTCTCCTGCTTCAATTTCGATAATTTCAATAGAAACAGTAGTTTCCAGTTTTTTAAGAAAACGAGGCAAGCAGAATGTATGTGTATTGCTGTCTACTAAAACAAATATTTTAGAAAAATTACCTTCAGTAACATGCTCATTCAAAGCAGAATAAGATTGTTCGTTAAAATGAATTGTAGAGTTATTTGCTACTATAGAATCCATAAATAAATACCTTTTTTTGAGTGTGTGAAATTAAGGAGTTTTTATATAAAAATATAGCTCTGCGATAATTATATTTGTTTAAATTTTTAAATTGAATGGTTACTAATCCAATTTTTGATAACACAGAAATAGCTTTTGCTCTAAAAAACGATTCTGATCTTGATCGTGCTTATTTCTTGTTCAAAATGATATCAATTCAACCATTGGTTAGAATTGGAACTGCTGCGACAAACTTTGCTATTAAAGCTAATTTGCCTATTGAAGGTTTAATTAGATCAACTGTTTTCGATCATTTTTGCGGTGGTGTTAATGAAGATGATTGTATTCCTGTAATAGATAAAATGTATGCAAAAGGAGTTAGCTCTGTACTAGATTATTCGGTAGAAGGAAAAGAAAGTGAAGCAGAATTTGATTCCGCGATGAATACGATTCTTAAGATTATTGAATTTGCTAAAGAACGAGATGCTATTCCAATTGCGGTATTTAAACCTACAGGATTCGGACGTTTTTCTTTATATGAAAAAGTGGGTAGTGGAGAAGCTCTCAATGAAAAAGAAACTACAGAATGGAATAATGTAGTTAAAAGATTTGATGCTGTATGTAAAAAAGCAAAAGCTTACGATGTAGCTGTTTTAATTGATGCTGAAGAAAGCTGGATGCAAGATGCCGCTGACCAATTGGTTACCGAAATGATGAAACGGTATAACACCGAAAAACCAATAGTTTATAATACTTTGCAAATGTATAGGCATGATAGGCTGGAATTTTTAAAAGAACAACATGCTCTGGCTAAAAAAGATGGTTATTATTTAGGTTATAAATTGGTGCGAGGTGCTTATATGGAAAAAGAAAATGAACGAGCCAAAGAAAAAAATTATAAATCACCTATTTGCATACATAAAACTGCTACAGATATTAATTTTGATTCAGCAACTAGTTATATGTTGAATAATATTCATGACATGTCTATGTTTGCTGGAACTCATAATGAAGATAGCTCTTATTTAATAATGAGACTGATGGAAGAGAAAGGCATTAATAATGGTGACGAGCGTGTTTGGTTTGGTCAATTATACGGTATGAGCGATCATATTAGTTTTAACTTGGCAAATAAAGGATACAACGTAGCAAAATATATTCCCTTTGGTCCAGTTAAAGATGTGATGCCTTATTTAATTAGACGAGCAGAAGAAAACACTTCTGTTGCAGGACAAACAGGAAGAGAACTTAGTTTAATAAGCAAGGAGAGAAAGCGCAGAAAATTAGCGGATAATTAAAACTCAGTTATTTATTTAAACTTTTAATGGTGGCAATACTATCACAATTTTCAACAGTCATCATTACTTCTTGATTGTTATAATTGCTTTCTAGCAAATAAATCCCGCAAGGTTCTTGTCTAGTATTACTTTTAGAGAAATTGATATTACCAGTTTTAAGTATATGGTTTATTAATGTAGAGTCCGATGGTTCAATTGAAATATCGTAGACAATATTTTTTATATTAATGTTTTTCATAACTCTTGCCTCTGGACCATAACTACAAGATGTTTTTTTACCATTAAGAAAGAAAGCTAAAATAACTAAGCCAATTGAAAAACCACCCAGATAGTAACCAATGCGTTGTATTAATTTCATTTAAGAGATATACAGTAAAAACCTAGTACTTTAGTTAAATTAAAATATAAGAAGATTGACATCGCTATATTTTAAATCGAACCATTCACCAACAGATTTACTAGTTAAAATTCCGTGGTAAAAATACAATCCATTTTTTAATCCTCTATCAAAACGCAGCGAATTTTCTATACCACCATCTTCAGCAATTTTTAGTAAATATGGAGTAAAAATATTACTTATTGATACAGATGCTGTACGAGGATATCTCGCGGGTATATTAGGGACGCAATAATGTATAACACCATGTTTTATGAAAGTAGGTTGTTTGTGTGTTGTCACTTCACTTGTTTCGAAACATCCGCCCATATCAATACTCACGTCAATTATAACAGCTCTTTTCTTCATTTGCTCAACCATGCCTTCTGAAACTACAATGGGTGAACGATTTGTGCCTCTTAGAGCACCAATTACAACATCACAACGTTTAAGTGCTTTGCTCAGGTTTTTAGGTTGAAGAGTAGAAGTGAATAATGGGCGACCAAGGTTTTTTTGTATGCGTCTTAGCTTGGTGACCGAATTATCAAACACTTTAATGTTAGCACCAAGACCCATGCTGCTTCTTGCTGCAAATTGACCCACCGTACCTGCTCCTAATATCACAACCTCTAATGGAGGAACACCACTAATGTTTCCAAACATTAGGCCGTTTCCGTGTTTATCATCAGATAAAAGCTCCGATGCAATTAAAACCGAAGCTGTGCCTGCAATTTCACTCAGTGAGCGTACGGCAGGATAAGTGCCGTCTTCATCTCTAATAAATTCAAAGGCTAATGCAGTTATTCTTTTTGAAGCCAAAGCTTCGAAGTACTTTTTACTCTGTGTTTTTAACTGCAAGGCAGAAATAAGTATTGCTTGTGGGTTTATAAGTTTTATTTGTTCCAAACTGGGAGGTTCAACCTTAAGAATCATAGGGCAGGCGAATACTTTTGAGGTGTCTTTCGATATTTCGGCTCCAGCTTCACTATAATCTTTATCACTAAAACTTGCTCTGTCTCCAGCTCCAGATTCTAATAAAACCCTATGGCCATTATTAACAATATCTGAAACAGCATCAGGAGTCAAGCAAACACGTCTTTCTTGATAATCTGTCTCTTTTGGGATTCCAATAAAAAGCTCTCCTTTGTTTTTTAATATTTCTAATTTCTCTTCTTGTGGGAGTAACTGTTGTTTCGTAAAAGGGGATAACGATTTAGACATAATACGGGTTAGTTAAAGAAAAATGAAATTACGAATAAAATTCTTAAACTCTTCATATGATTTAAAATTATTGCTTAAAACTATGTAGAAATAATATTTTATTTATTTATAATATTATAAGAATTTTAATGCAAATTATTATGGCTTTACCGCATAACTTTTCGGATTAATTATTTTATGTTTGTATTGATAAGTAATTTTATGCTTCAAAAATTAATTTCATTTTATCTGCTTTTTTTTTGTGTATTTGGTTATGCTCAAGATTCTATTATTGAGGGAAAAATTAATGATCAAAACAAACAGCCAATAGCATATGTTAATGTCGTAATAAAATCGGCTGTTGATTCTACATTTGTAGCTGGAACATCAACAAACGAAGTTGGTTATTTTCAACTCGAAGGTATAAAAAAGGGTAATTATCTATTAGAAATAAGCTTTATTGGATATTCTAAAAAATCAATCGATTTAGATTTATCAGTTAACGTAAATATAGGTACTATAGTGCTTTCTGAAGAATCGCAAGAATTAGCTGGAGTAACGGTTATAGCTAAGAGACCAACCGTAAAAAGATTAGTAGATAGAATAGTTTTTAATGTTGAAAATTCAACTTTGTCTAACAGTAATGTGTTAGATGTTTTAAAGAATACACCAGGAGTAATCGTCAATGATGGAAGTATATCCGTAAAAAACTCAACTCCAACTGTTTACATTAATGATAGAAAAGTGCACTTGTCTTCTAATGAAGTACAGCAACTTTTAGAGGGTACATCGGCTACTAATTTAAAGTCTATTGAAGTTATAACTAATCCGCCCGCTAAATATGAAGCTGAAGGTGGAGCTGTTTTAAACATTGTAACTAGTAAAAATATTATTGCAGGTTATAATGGGAGTGTTTTTGGTAATTATAAACAAGGATCTGAGTTTCCTAAATATTCTTTTGGAACTAGTCATTTTTTTAGGACTAAGAATCTGAATACTTATTTGAATTATAGTATTAGTCCTAGAAAGGATTTTAGGAATAATAGCGAGTTCATTAATTTCATAGAAGAAGATCAAATTATATCTAGATGGGAAACCGATTATAGAAGGGTTAGAGACAATGCGAATCAAAATATTAATGCTAACATAGATTATACATTAGACAAAAGAAATGCTATTGGTTTTTCAACTAGTATGTTAATCTCTCCTAGAGAGAATACAAAAACACAAGTTAATTCAGAAACAGAAGTTTTTGGTTCAGATAAATTGTTAGATTCTATATTTAAAACCGATAATAAATTAAGAGATGAAACTTTTAATATTGCTTTTACCCTAGATTATTTACATAAATTTAAAAAAGAAGGTGAAACGTTAGCCATAAGTGGCCATCATACTAATTATGATTTTTCCAGTTTTCAAAATGTAGATACAAATTATTTGTTTCCAGATCAATCTCCAATTCGTAATAATCGATTTCAAACGTTTTCTAATCAGATAATAAAAATATACACAGGTCAATTAGATTATGAGTTACCAATCACTGCTAAGGCGCAATTTGAAGCTGGAGCAAAAGTATCAAATATTAGTTCCGAAAACACTTTAAATCAGTTTACTTTTGAAAACGATATGAGGCAAGAGGATTTTGAAAATTCAGATATCTTTTTATATGATGAAACCAACTATGCATTATATAGTAGTTATTCAAATGATTGGGAATCTTGGAGCTTAAAATTAGGATTAAGAACAGAGTATACAAATATAAAAGGCAATTCAATATCTACAAATCAAAATTCTGATACAGACTATATTAAATTTTTCCCATCATTGCATGTTTTAAATAGATTCAATTCTAATAACGAAATTTATTTTAATTACAATAGACGCATTTATCGCCCGAGGTATAATCAGTTAAATCCATTTAAATATTTTTTAAATGACAATGCTTATGTAACTGGGGATCCTAATTTACAACCACAAATAGACGACTTATTTACTTTGGGTTATACCCTTAATAAGGATTATACATTTGAAGTGTATTTTCGTCATGAAAGCAACCCAACACTTCAAATAACTTTCCAAGATAATTCAGAAAGTTTAATTAAGCATATTAATACTAATATAGACCAAAGCGTATCTTATGGATTAGATTTTACTGCTTATACTAAGGTAGTCAATCATTGGAATATATATTTGTTATCATCTTTATTTTATTATGAAAATAAATTTTTTGCTTTAGAGAGTAATAATACATTAGAGAGCATTGATAGGTGGTCTGTATTTACGCAGGTGAACAATTATTTTAGTCTTTTGAAAGACAAAAGTTTAGGGGTTGACTTATCCTATGTGTTTTCATCCCGAATTACAGATGGGCCATCTGTGAGCAATAATACATCTGGGTTAGATATTAGCCTAAGAAAAATATTTTGGAATAATAGAGCAACTTTGAGTGTTGGTGTTACAGATGTTTTTAACGCTCAAAACCTTTCATGGACTACAAGATACTTAAATCAAGATGTGTTTGTAAGCTCTAAAGAAGAAAATAGACTATTTACTTTAGGCTTTAGTTATAAATTTGGCAATTTTAGATTAAATTCTAATAAAAAATCTATTGAATTTGACGAGCGAAACAGGCTAAATTAAAAATACTGTTTTACTTTTTCCCAAAAGTTTTTAGGAGATATTTTGAATTCATCTTCTAATTCTTCCATGGTTTTTGTAGCTTCATTTATTTTATTAAATATACGTGCTCTAATCAAATAAATTGAAGGTATTATAATAGCCATTATAGGAATTAGATATATTAATTGATTAGAATCAAAAAATTGAACATCTCTGTTTATTACATCAAATGTCTGATAAGAATACATGGCTATCGGAACTAATAAAACATGATACCACCAATGCCTACAAGTAAAAAACCATAAAAACAATAAATATAAAGGTAATAATTTGCCAGCAAGAACCCAAAAAACGAGATTAACACTTTCATAATAACCACTATTATATGTAAATAAAAAAGTGTCCCAAATTTGCGTGTCTGGAACACTTTCATGTAAATAAAATAAATAAGGAGATATAGCAATTAAAGTAGCAACAATACTACCAATTACTATATTGCCTTGACTAGGCGATGTGCTTTTGCCTAAGCTTGGTTTTGTCAATTTTTGCGGTTTCTTGTGCATCTAAGTTATATTGATTTGCAGCACTAGCCAAAAACAACATACCTCCGAAAATTGCGATTGCAATTACATACTTTTTAGTTTTCATAATATAAGGGATTAATTAATTAATAATCCAAAAGTAACTAAAGAGTAATCTGAAGAAATCGCTTAAATGTTAAAATTATGTTAAAAACAAGATTTTTTCATTTTTTAGCTACGGGTTTTCCGTAAATCTTCAAAATCCGAGGCTTTTATTAGTGTTTATCTTTGTTTGCTAAGCAGGGTTTTATGGTTAATTTTATCTATTCTGTTCAATTTTAGCGTTCTAGTACCATCCATATTTAATTCTAAACGAATTACATCATAAGGTTCTGGAACAATACTTTTTACTTTTTCTGGCCATTCCATGATACACCATGCGTCAGAAAATAAATAATCTTCAATTCCAAAATTATAAGCTTCTTCTAAATCTTTAATTCTGTAAAAATCGAAATGATACAGAAGACCACCTTTAATTTCGTATTCGTTAACAATTGAAAAAGTTGGACTACTAACTTCGTCATCACTACTTAAACAAGTCGTAATTGCCTTAACAAGTGTTGTTTTACCAACTCCAATATCGCCATAAAGCAATATCTTTTTTGAAGTGACACTATTTATTAGTTCTTGTGCAACACTTTTTATATCTTCTAGAATATAAACAATCTCCAATTGTCTTTATTTTTTATACAATATTAATAATTAAAATTGACAAAACCTAAGAAAAAGTGTATTTCGTCGATGATTTACGCATTACACAGATTTATTTAGGAGTAAAAACTGCAAAAGGAATAATCATTTCTTCTAATGAAACCCCACCATGTTGGTACGTGTTTCTAAAATAACTGACATAATGATTGTAGTTATTAGGGTAGGCAAAGAATAAATCGCTTTTTGCGAAAATATAGGAGCTACTCATATTAATAGATGGTAAATGGATATCTTTTGGTCTTTCTGCAACAAGTACATCTTTAGTGTCGTAAGTTAAGCTTCTACCTGTTTTATAGCGTAAATTTAAACTGGTATCTCTATCGCCAATTACTTTTGAAGGATTCTTTACATTAATAGTTCCATGATCTGTAGTAAGTATTAATTTAAATCCAAGTTGTTGCGCTTGTTGAATCATTTCGAATAGTGGCGAGTTTTTAAACCAACTAAGCGCTAGAGATCTATATGCCTTATCGTTTGATGCTAATTCTTTTACAACTTCCATTTCGGTTTTTGCATGTGAGAGCATATCAACAAAATTGTAGACTATTACTGTTAAGTCGTTGTTTTTAAGTGATTTAAAATTAGATACTAATTTTTTTCCAGATTTTAGATTTGTAATCTTATAGTATTCACTCTTTAAATGGCTAAGGCTTAAACGTTTCATTTGAGCCTCTAAAAATTCAGCTTCAAATAAGTTTTTGCCACCTTCATCGGTATCGTTTTTCCAGTAATTGGGAAATAATTTTTCCATATCACTTGGCATTAAACCTGAAAATATGGCATTTCTTGCATATTGAGTTGCTGTTGGTAGGATGCTAAAAAAGGCTTCTTCGCTTTCTTTTTTATAATAATTATTAATAATAGGTTCAAAAACTTTCCATTGGTCATACCTTAAGTTGTCAATAACAACAAGCATAGTTGGTTGTTCCTTGCTTATTTCTGGTACTACTTTTTCTTTAAAAAGCGTATGGGACATAACTGGCGCATCAGTATTAGGCTTAAACCAATCTGCATAATTTTTATCAATAAACTTCCCAAACTGGATATTCGCTTCGTTTTTCTGCGATTCAAGAATTTCAAACATACCTGCATCTTCGATATCTTCCAGCTGAATTTCCCAATAAATTAGTTTTTGATAAAGGTTAACCCATTCTTCATACGAGTTCACCATAGCCAAATCCAAAGCTATTTTTCTAAACTCTTGTTGATAGTTTGAAGTGGTTTTTTCAGAAACTAATCTAGAATGATCCAAGTTTTTCTTTAGACTAAGCAATATCTGATTCGGATTTACAGGTTTTATTAGGTAATCGGCTATTTTGTTGCCAATAGCTTCTTCCATTATATATTCTTCTTCACTTTTGGTTATCATAACTACAGGTAGGTTATCCTGCTTCTCTTTAATCTCGTTTAGGGTTTCAAGACCTGTTAAACCTGGCATGTTTTCATCTAAAAAAACAATATCGAAATTGTTGTCGTCTAAAATTTCAATAGCTTCTGTACCACTATTACAAGTTGTAACATTGTAGTTCTTTTGCTTAAGAAACAAAATATGTGGTTTTAATAGATCTATTTCATCATCAACCCAAAGTATATTTATCATAGTTAATTTATTATTAAGTGCAATTTTATTATCGGTTGTCCAATATGGACTTCATATAGTTATATTTGTAATATTAAATGCTAAAAATTAAAGTTTGAATAAACTTAAAATCTTAAACGACCCAATTTACGGATTTATTACTATTCCAAATTCCTTAATTTTCGACTTAATCCAACATAAATATTTTCAGCGTTTGCGGAGAATTACACAAATGGGCATGTCTTATTTGGTGTATCCAGGAGCACATCATACAAGATTTCATCATGCTATTGGATGTGTGCATTTAATGCAAAAGGCCATCAACATACTTCGTTTTAAGGGAGTTACAATTTCTAATGCCGAAGAAGATGCTCTGTATGTTGCTATATTACTGCATGATATTGGTCACGGTCCCTTTTCGCATGCAATGGAGCATAGTATAGTTAATAATGTATCGCATGAAGAAGTTTCGTTACTTTTTATGGAGAAATTAAACGAAGAATTTAACTCAAGTTTAACGCTTGCTATTCAAATTTTCAAGGGAGAATATTCTAGAAAATTCATGTGCCAATTAATTTCTAGCCAATTAGATATTGATAGACTGGATTATTTAAGGCGAGATAGTTTTTACACAGGAGTAGCCGAGGGTAATGTAAATAGTGAGCGATTAATAACAATGTTAAACGTGGTAGATGATGCTTTGGTTGTAGAAGAAAAAGGGATATACAGTGTTGAGAAATTTCTTGTGGCAAGAAGGTTTATGTATTGGCAAGTGTATTTACACAAAACAGGGTTAGTTGCAGAACAACTTTTAATTAGAGTTTTAAAACGGGCCAAGGAATTAGTTAATAATGGTGTAAAGTTAAATTCAAGTAAAGCTTTAAGTTATTTTTTGTATAATGAAATTTCGGAATCAAATTTTAGTGATTCTACACTCGATATATTCTCACAACTTGATGATTATGATGTTATTAGTGCTATGAAAGAATGGCAATTTCATGAAGACTTTGTTTTAAGTCATTTGTGTCAAATGATAATAAATAGGAATTTATTAAAAGTAAAAATTAAGAGTAAGCTTATTAAGTATTCAAGTCTAGATAAATATTTAAAAAGCCTAATTGAAAACTATAGTATAACTAAAGAAGAAGCAAAGTATTTTGTGTTCACAGGTAATATTTCCAATCAGGCTTACGGAATTAAAAACAAGAATATTAATATATTGTATAAATCTGGTAAAATTGAGGATATCGTTAAAGCATCAGATCAACTTAATTTAAAACCTTTATCAAAACCTATAACCAAATATTATATATGTTACCCCAAAGGAGAACTTTAGCACATTTTTCCTATTTTTGCGGAAACTAAATTTAAACTAATTAAACCTATTCACTCGAAATGAGTATAACTAAAACAACTTTGGTTAAGCTGCTTTTCAATGTGCTAATAGTATCAAGTTTGTCAACAAAATAGCTTTTTTTTAATAGATGAAATTTACAGCACTACAAATAGCAGAAATATTAGAAGGTGATGTCGTTGGGGATACTGAGATAGAGGTGTCCAAACTTTCAAAAATTGAAGAGGGTGAGGAAGGATCATTAACATTTCTTGCTAATCCTAAGTATACACCATATATATACACTACTCAAGCTTCAATAGCTATAGTAAATAAAACTTTTGAACCAGAAAATAATGTAGCTGTAACTCTTATAAAGGTTGAAGATGCTTATGCAGCATTTTCAAAGGTTTTAGAGTACTATAATTTAGTCAAACTAAATAAAAGTGGTATTGAACAACCTTCATTTATTTCAGAATCCTCAACTTATGGCGAGAATATTTATATTGGTGCTTTCTCATATATAGGAGATAATGTAGTTATAGGTAATAATGTTAAAATATTTCCAAATGTTTACATAGGTGATAATGTAAGTTTGGGCGATAATACAATCGTTTTTGCAGGTTCAAAAATTTATTCTGATTGCGTTATTGGAAATAATTGTGTAATTAATTCTGGGGCTATAATAGGAGCCGATGGTTTTGGTTTTACACCTAATGAGAAAGGGGAGTACTCAAAGGTTCCACAAACAGGAAACGTTATATTAGAAGATTTTGTAGATATTGGAGCGGCAACAACAATTGACAGAGCAACTTTAGGTTCAACAGTTATTCGTAGGGGTGTTAAATTGGATAATCAAATACAAATTGCTCATAACGTAGAAATAGGTAAAAATACTGTAATTGCAGCTCAAACTGGTATTGCAGGTTCAACTAAAATTGGCGAAAATTGTCAAATAGGAGGACAAGTAGGTATCGTTGGACACATTACAATTGGAAACAACGTAAAAATACAAGCTCAATCGGGAATAGGTAGAAACATAAAAGATAATGAAATCTTACAGGGATCTCCAGCGTTATCGTATGGAGATTATAATAAGTCTTACGTTCATTTTAAAAATCTACCTAAAATTATAAAGAACTTTAATGATTTAGAAAAAAAAGTAAATGGCAATAGTTAATACTGAAATTAAACAGAAAACAATTAAGAAAGAGGTTTCTTTAACTGGAGTTGGTTTGCATACAGGAAAGAATGTAACACTTACTTTTAAGCCTGGGGCAGCAAATTCAGGTTTAGCCTTTAAACGTGTTGATTTAGAAGGCTCGCCTGTAATAGAAGCCGATGCTAATTATGTTACCAATACTCAAAGAGGAACTTGCTTAGAAAAAAATGGTGTAACAATTCAAACATCAGAACACGTTTTAGCGGCACTTATTGGATTAGATATCGATAACGCAATCATTGAACTTAATGAATCTGAACCTCCAATTATGGATGGCTCTTCAAAGTTTTTTGTTGAAGCTATTGAAAAAGCAGGAGTAGAAGAGTTGGATGCATTTAGAGAAGAGTTTGTAGTTTCAGATATAGTTTCTTATGTAGACGAGGAAAGTGGCAGTGAAATTCTTGTGATGCCAGCTAAAGAATACCAAATTACTACGATGGTAGATTTTGGTACAAAAGTATTAGGAACACAGAACGCAACTTTAAATCAAGTTTCAGATTTTAAAAAGGATATTTCTAACGCGCGTACCTTTAGTTTTTTGCATGAAATAGAAATGCTTTTAGAGAATGGTTTAATAAAAGGAGGAGATTTAAATAATGCTATAGTTTATGTAGATAAGGCATTATCTCCAGAAACTATGGAAAGATTAAAAGTAGCATTTAAAAAAGATTCTATAGCAGTAAAGCCAAATGGTATTTTAGATAACCTTACTTTACATCACCCTAATGAAGCAGCAAGACACAAGTTGCTTGATGTACTTGGAGATTTAGCGTTAGTAAGAACTCGAATTCGAGGTAAAGTTATTGCTAATAAACCTGGTCATTTTGTAAACACACAATTTGCAAAGAAACTTTCTAAAATAATAAAAAACGAACGCCGAAATAATGTGCCAAATATAGATTTGAATCAGCAACCTTTAATGGATGTTAATCAAATTATGGCAATGCTACCACATAGACAACCATTTTTATTATTAGACAAGGTATTTGAGCTTACAGAAAGTCATGTTGTAGGAATGAAAAATGTAACTATGAACGAGGAGTTCTTCAAAGGTCATTTTCCAGGAGCGCCAGTAATGCCTGGAGTTTTAATAGTTGAAGCTATGGCACAGACAGGGGGAATTCTTGTGTTAAATACGGTTCCAGATCCTGAGAACTACTTAACCTTTTTCATGAAAATGGATAAGGTTAAATTTAAACAAAAAGTAGTCCCAGGAGACACTTTAATTTTTAAATGTTCTTTAATTACACCTATTAGAAGAGGGATTTGCCACATGCAAGGATATGCCTACGCAAACGGGAAGCTATGTGCAGAAGCAGAACTAATGGCTCAAATATCTAAAGTAAAATAGAATAAACTGAGCGAATACATTTTTACCTATTTTGTCAAAATAAAACTATATAAATGAATCAACCTTTAGCATACGTTCATCCAGGAGCAAAAATCGCAAAAAATGTTGTTATAGAACCGTTTACAACAATACATAACAATGTTAAAATTGGAGATGGTACATGGATAGGTAGTAATGTTACTATCATGGAAGGTGCAAGAATTGGTAAAAATTGTAATATTTTTCCTGGTTCGGTTATCTCTGCTGTACCTCAAGATTTAAAATATAATGATGAGGAAACTACTGTAGAAATAGGAAATAATGTTACTATTAGAGAGTGTGTAACCATTAATAGAGGTACTGCAGATAGAATGAAAACCGTTATAGGTGATAATTGTTTAATAATGGCATATTGCCATATAGCTCATGATTGTGTTGTTGGTAATAATTGTATTTTTTCTAACAATAGTACTTTAGCGGGTCATATTACTGTTGGAGATAATGTAGTATTAGCAGGCATGACTGCGGTGCATCAATTTGTTTCTATTGGAAATCACGCATTTGTAACTGGTGGTTCTTTAGTAAGAAAAGATGTTCCACCTTATGTTAAAGCCGCTCGTGAACCGTTATCATATGTAGGGATTAATTCAGTAGGTTTGAGAAGACGTGGGTTTTCAACTGAAAAAATTAGGGAAGTTCAAAATATATATAGAATTCTATATCAAAAGAATTATAACAATACACAAGCTTCAGAAATAATTGAAGCTGAAATGGAAGCTACACCCGAGCGCGATGAAATTCTTCAATTTATAAAGAATTCTCATCGTGGAATTATGAAGGGTTATTTCAAATCAAATTAAAGTTTATTTAAAAGGAATAATAGAAAATATTATAGCTAGTAACTCAACAAAAAACGAATAAAAACTCAAAATTTAAGAATGGCAAGTACAAGTGATATTAGAAACGGATTATGCATAAAATATAATCATGATATTTTTAAAATAATTGAATTTTTGCATGTAAAACCAGGTAAAGGACCTGCTTTTGTAAGAACTAAATTAAAGAGTGTTACCACTGGAAAGGTTATTGATAATACATTTTCTGCTGGTCATAAAATTGATGATGTTCGAGTAGAAACACACAAATTTCAATACTTGTATAACGACGGTGAGTTTTATCATTTCATGAATGAAGCAGATTATACTCAAATTCGATTATTAGAAGCAGCTCTAGACAGACCAGACTTAATGAAAGAAGGCGAGGTTGTAACGGTTTTAATTAATACGGAAGATAATTTACCTCTATCTGTTGAAATGCCTGCTAGTGTTATTTTAGAAGTCACACATACAGAGCCTGGGGTAAAAGGTAATACAGCAACAAATGCAACAAAGCCAGCAACTGTTGAAACTGGAGCCGAGGTCAATGTCCCATTATTTATTAATGAGGGTGACAAAATAAAAATTGAAACAGAAAAGGGAACATACAAAGAACGTATTAAAGAATAACTTTTTGAAGTTCCCTAAACCACATACTTTAAAGCAAATAGCAGAATTAATTGATTCTAATTTTGTAGGCGATGATAATTTTCAAGTCTTAGGCATGAATGAAATTCATGTTGTAGAACCAGGAGATATTGTATTTGTCGATCATCCAAAATATTATGATAAAGCACTTAATTCTGCAGCAACAATTGTTCTTATTAATAAGGAAGTTGAATGCCCTGAGGGAAAGGCTTTATTAGTAAGTGACGACCCATTTAGAGATTTTAATAAACTAACAGATTATTTTAAACCATTTAAAGCTTCAAACACTAGTATTGCAGATTCTGCAATCATTGGAAAAAACACAATTATTCAACCCAACTGCTTTATAGGTCATAATGTTGTAATTGGTGATAATTGCATTATTCATTCTAACGTAAGTATTTATGATGATGCAGTTATAGGAAATAATGTTACAATTCATTCTGGAACTGTTTTAGGTGCAAATGCGTTTTATTATAAAAATAGACCAGAAGGTTACGATAGATTAAAGTCTTGTGGACGTGTAGTAATAAAAGACAATGTAGATATAGGAGCAGGTTGTACTATAGATAGAGGTGTTACTGGAGATACCATTATTGGAGAAGGAACCAAGTTAGACAATCAAATTCAAATTGGTCACGATACGGTTATTGGGAAGAAATGTTTAATAGCCTCATTAGCTGGTATAGCGGGGTGTGTGGTTATTGAAGATGAAGTAACTATCTGGGGGCAAGTTGGCTGTACCAGTGGGATTACTATTGGCAAAAAGGCAGTAGTTCATGCTCAAACAGGTATTAGTAAATCCTTAGAAGGAGGTAAAACCTATTGGGGTGTCCCAGCGCAAGAGGCACGTCTTGTTTTAAAAGAAATGGCTTCAATTAAAAGGATACCAGAGATTTTATCGACGATAAAAAAAATAAAATAATTTAGACTTAATTCTAGCTTCAAAAAAGTATTTTTGCATAGCTTTTCAAAAATTAAAAAATAAAAAATGAGTGTTTTAGTAAATAAAGATTCAAAAATTATAGTTCAGGGGTTTACTGGGAGTGAAGGAACATTTCACGCAAGCCAAATGATAGAATATGGTACCAATGTTGTAGGTGGTGTAACGCCAGGTAAAGGAGGTCAAACACATTTAGATAAGCCAGTATTTAATACGGTTTTAGAAGCGGTTAACGAGGTTGGTGCAGATACTACTATTATTTTTGTGCCACCTGCTTTTGCTGCTGATGCCATAATGGAAGCTGCCGATGCTGGTATTAAAGTAATAATTACTATAACTGAAGGCATTCCTGTTGCAGATATGATAACAGCGTCAAGTTATATAAAAAATAAAGATTGTAGATTAATAGGTCCTAATTGCCCAGGTGTTATTACACCAGGTGAAGCGAAGGTTGGTATTATGCCAGGTTTTGTTTTTAAACAAGGAAAAGTAGGTATTGTTTCTAAATCTGGAACTTTAACTTATGAAGCCGCAGATCAAGTTGTAAAGCAAGGATTGGGAATCACTACTGCAATTGGTATTGGTGGAGACCCTATAATTGGAACAACAACAAAAGAAGCTGTTGAGTTATTAATTAATGATCCTGAAACCGAAGCTGTTATAATGATTGGCGAAATTGGTGGTCAATTGGAAGCTGATGCTGCTAATTGGTATAAATCAAGTGGAAGTAAAAAACCAGTGGTTGGATTTATTGCTGGAGAAACTGCTCCTGCTGGACGAACTATGGGGCACGCTGGTGCAATAGTTGGTGGTAGTGATGATACTGCGCAAGCCAAAAAGAAAATTATGAGTGCTTGTGGTATTCATGTTGTTGATTCTCCTGCTGAAATTGGAAAAAAAATAGCTGAAGTTTTAGCTTAAAAAATAAAAAATCAATTTTCAAAACCTCACAAAATCTTGTGAGGTTTTTTTATTTCAAACAATTTGTATTTGTTATATTTGAATACACGAGAAAAAATTACAATTAAGCAAACTTATTTATGAAATTACTAGAAGGAAAAACAGCCATTGTTACTGGAGCAAGTCGAGGTATAGGAAAAGGAATAGCACAAGTTTTTGCTAAACAAGGTGCTAATGTTGCATTTACATATAGTTCTTCTGTTGATGCGGCAAATGAACTAGAAAAAGAGTTAAATGCATTAGGTATTAAAGCGAAAGGTTATAAAAGTAATGCAGCTAGTTTTGAGGAAGCACAGAAATTAGCAGAAGATGTCGTGTTAGAATTTGGAAGTATTGATATTTTAGTAAACAACGCAGGAATTACAAAAGATAATCTCTTAATGCGTATTTCTGAAGAGGATTTTGATACGGTTATTGAAGTAAACCTAAAGTCCGTTTTTAATATGACTAAGGCAGTTCAAAGAACGATGTTGAAACAACGTAAAGGCTCTATTATTAATATGAGTTCTGTTGTTGGTGTAAAAGGGAATGCGGGACAAACCAATTATGCGGCATCAAAAGCTGGTATTATTGGGTTTTCAAAATCTGTAGCTTTAGAGTTAGGCTCTAGAAATATTAGAAGTAATGTTGTTGCTCCTGGTTTTATTGAAACAGAAATGACAGCTAAGTTAGATGAAGAAGTTGTAAAAGGATGGCGAGCAGGAATCCCTTTAAAAAGAGGTGGAACTCCAGAAGATATCGCTAATGTTTGTGTATTCTTAGCAAGCGATATGAGCGCCTATGTTACAGGTCAAACGTTAAATGTAGACGGCGGAATGCTTACTTAAACTTATTTGTTATTTCCTCGTAAGAGGGAATCTCATCAAAATATATCGAATCTTTTAATGAGTTCAGAAACTCTATTATACATCATATTTGCTGGAATATTAGCGCTATTTATAGCGCTTTTTCAGTATAAATATAAAGCAAAAAACAAATCAAGATTCATATTAATAGCTACGCTTCTTCGGTTTATTACCATCTTTTCTATATTGTTATTGTTTATAAATCCAAAATTTAAAAGCCAACAAATAGTCACTGAAAAGCCAAATTTAATACTTGCTATAGATAATTCGAGCTCAATAAAGCATTTGAATTATGATAACAAAGTTAGAAGCTTTGTAGAATTTCTAAAAAGCAATCAATCCATCAAAGAGAAATTTAACCTTGAGACATATGCGTTCGGGAGTGATATTACATTATCAGATTCGATTGGGTTTACCGAAAATCAAACAAATATTAACCAAGTATTTAATCAGTTACACCAAATTTATACGGAAACTATTTCTCCAACAGTAATAATAACAGATGGAAACCAAACATATGGTTCAGATTATGAATTTATAACCAAAGAATTTGAACAACCAATTTATCCTATTATTGTTGGTGATACGATTAGATATACAGATTTAAAAATCACTCAATTAAACGTTAATAAATATGCCTATTTAAAGAATAGTTTTCCCGTTGAAACTATATTAACATATAACGGCAATAAAAGTATTGATACCAGATTTGTAGTGACTTCAGGTACTAAAACGGTTTATTCTGAAACTGTTAGGTTTACAAAAGAGAATAATTCTAAAGTTATAAATTTTACGATACCTTCTACAAGAGTAGGTGTTAATTCTTATAAAGCGCAAGTTGTTCCTTTAAAAAACGAAAAAAACATTGTAAATAATTCGAAGAATTTTGCTGTAGAAGTTATAGACCAAAAGACAAATATAGCTATCGTAAGCGATTTTTCTCATCCCGATTTAGGTGCTCTTAAAAAGAGTATAGAAAGCAATGAACAACGCACAGTTAAGTTTTTAAGATCCAATGAAATTACTAATCAAATAAATGATTTTCAATTAATTGTGGTTTATCAACCTAATAATAGGTTTAAAAATTTGGTTGATAAGTTAAAAAGTGAAAACAAAAATAGTTTTATAATAGTAGGCCCTAAGGCAGATTTAAACTTTGTAAATAACAATTATGAAAATTTCAATCATGAAGTTACTTATCAAGTAGAAGATTATCAAGCAAATTTGAATGTTAATTACGCGCCTTTTTATATTGGTGACATGAGTTTCGAAGACTTTCCTCCTTTAAAATCTAACTACGGATCCATATCTTTTTCATTACCTACTCAAACCATTTTATTTAAATCTCTAAATAGTATTAAGCTTGAAGAACCTTTATTATCAACTTACGAAACTGGTGGTAGAAGAGAAGCGATATTGTTTGGAGAGAACATTTGGCAATGGCGGGCTCAAAGTTTTATTAATAATCAATCTTTTAACGAATTTGATAATTTTATAGGTAAGTTAGTTCAATATTTAGCATCTAAAAAAAGAAGAAGTCGATTAGATGTTGATTACGAGTCGTTTTATAATTCGAGCAGTAGCATCATTATTAAAGGTCAGTTCTTTGATAAGAATTATGTTTTTGATGCAAGACAAAATCTAAAAATGGTAGTTACAGATTTAAATTCTAACGAAAAGAAGACCTTTCCTTTTATTTTAAAAAACAGTAATTACCAAGTAGATTTAAGCAGTTTACCAGCATCCAATTATAGTTTTGCGGTGTCTGTTGCTAGTGAAAATATATCCAAGGTTGGAAATTTTGAAATATTGGAATATAACGTAGAACAACAATTTATGAATGCCAATGTAACAAAGTTACAGCATTTGGCTACTAACAGTTCTGGTACAAGTCATTTCATTAATAATGCTGAAAGAATTATTGATGAATTATTAAATGATAATCGCTTCATTCCAATCCAAAAAAGCGTCAAAAAAACCATACCTTTGATAGATTGGAAATACCTCCTAGCCATTATAGCAATTAGCTTAGGTTTAGAATGGTTTCTAAGAAAATATAACGGATTAATTTAAACTAAAATAAATAATGGAAAAATTGCCAAAAGTAGCATTGCCTTTTATAATAGGGGCAATTATATTAGTAGTAGTATTAGCAAAATCAGCAGTAACTATAGATTCTGGTGAAGCTGGAGTACTTTTTAAAACCTTTGGAGATGGTGTTGTTGTTGATGAACCACCAATGGGAGAAGGGTTTCATGTTGTTGCACCTTGGAATAAGGTATATATTTATGAAGTACGTCAGCAAGAGCTTTTCGAAAAAATGAAAGTGTTGTCTTCAAACGGATTAGAAATTCAAATTGATGCTTCTGCATGGTATGAGCCTGTTTATGATGAATTGGGGAATTTACACCAGTCTTTAGGTCAAAACTATTTGCAACGCGTTATACAGCCAGCTATTCGAAGTGCTGCAAGAAGTGTTATTGGGCGTTATACGCCAGATGACTTGTATTCAACTAAACGTGATGCCATTCAAGTTGAAATTTTTCAAGAAACCAAGAAAATACTTGATAAACAATTTGTTCAATTAAATGAGGTGCTAGTAAGAGATGTCACTTTACCTCCAACAATTAAAGAAGCTATTGAGCGTAAATTAAAGCAAGAGCAAGAATCATTGGAATATGAGTTTAGACTTGAAAGTGCAAGAAAAGAAGCTGAGAAAGTAATTATTGAAGCAAAAGGTAAAGCAGAATCAAATAGAATTCTAAGCGCATCATTAACAGATAAAATCCTTCAGGATAAAGGAATTGAAGCAACTGTTAAACTTTCAGAATCATCAAACAGTAAAGTTATTGTTATTGGGTCTGGAGATAGTGGTATGCCAATTATTCTTGGAAATCAATAAAATAATTGAGCATTTAATACATTCTTTAGAAATTATTAATTTTTTTATAGATAAATATTAATAATATTGAATTGTTTCAAGAATTGTATTTATAATTTGGATTTAATCATATAAATTATAGATATTTGCACTGTTAATAAAAAAACATGACTTTTATTCAATTACATCATCATTTTCATATTTGCTCTCAAGCGAAGTGAAAATGTATTGAGTAAAATCAACATATATTTTTAAACCCGTTTGAGACAATCAAGCGGGTTTTTCATTTCTAAAATCAACTAGATTGTTTCAAACTCATAACAAAAAGAAAATGAGTAAACTAAGAATTGCAGTACAGAAATCGGGTCGTTTAAACGAAGACTCGATGAGATTATTAAAAGACATTGGTATTTCTATTGATAATGGAAAAGATCAATTAAAAGCTTCAGCTAAAGGATTTCCTGTTGAAGTATTTTATCTGAGAAATGGTGATATTCCTCAATATTTAAAAGATGGCGTAGTGGACGCTGCTATTATTGGAGAGAATGTCTTAATTGAAAAAGGAGAAGGAATCAACATTGTAGAGAAACTAGGGTTTTCTTCATGTCGTGTTTGTATTGCTGTTCCAAAAGATCAAAAATATGACACCATCAAAGATTTAGAAGGCAAACGCATTGCTACCTCTTATCCAAATACCGTTCAATTATTTCTAGATAAAAACAATGTAAATGCCAATCTTCATATTATTAATGGTTCTGTTGAAATAGCACCAAATATTGGATTAGCTGATGCTATTTGCGATATCGTTTCTAGTGGCAGCACCTTGTTTAAAAACAATTTAAAGGAGGTAGATACCATTTTAAAGTCAGAAGCCGTTTTAGCGGTATCTCCAAAATTAAACAACGAAAGGCTGGCGATTTTAGAAACCATTCAATTTAGAATCCAATCGGTTTTAAAAGGACGAAACTCCAAGTATGTTTTACTTAACGCTCCAAATGATAAGGTACAAGATATTATTGATATTTTGCCAGGAATGAAAAGCCCAACAGTTTTACCATTAGCTGAGGCAGGTTGGAGTTCAATTCACTCTGTAATAAGCAAAAATCAGTTTTGGGATGTTATAGACGATTTGAAAGCTAAAGGCGCTCAAGGTATTTTAGTTTGTCCAATAGAAAAAATGGTGCTTTAGCATATTTTGTTATTTGCGCGAAAGCGAAAACCTCATGATTTTAACTCAAAGTTAAATTAAGAATGCAAACAATTAATAATCCGAAGAAAAGTGAATGGACGTCTATTTTAAAACGCCCTACACAAACGGTTGATGATATTGAAGGTACAGTCAATGAAATATTTATTGATGTGTCAAAAAATGGTGATGAAGCGATTAAAAGATATACAAGTAAGTTTGATGGTATTTCTTTAGAGTCAAACGTTGTTACTTCTGAAGAAATTGAAAAAGCAATTCAACAGGTTCCTGAGAAGCTTCAAAATGCTATCAAGCAAGCAAAACAGAATATTGAAATATTTCATGCAGCTCAAAAAACTTCTAAAATCAATATTGAAACAACAAACGGTGTGCAGTGTTGGCAAGAAAAAAGACCAATTCAAAAAGTGGGTCTATACATTCCAGGAGGAACTGCACCTTTATTTTCAACAGTTTTAATGTTGGCAGTACCAGCTCAAATAGCTGGTTGTAAAGAAATTGTTTTGTGTTCACCACCAAATAAAGACGGGCAATTAGCATCAGAAATTTTATTTGCAGCAAAATTGTGTGGTGTTACAAAAATTATAAAAGTAGGAGGTATTCAAGCCATTGCAGGATTAACCTTTGGTACAGAAAGTATTCCAAAAGTGTATAAAATTTTCGGTCCAGGAAATCAATTTGTTACTGTTGCAAAACAGCTTTCAACAAAGTATGGTGTTGCTATTGACATGCCTGCAGGCCCAAGTGAATTATTAGTAGTGGCAGACGACACCGCCAATGCAGCTTATATTGCTTCAGATTTATTGAGTCAAGCAGAACACGGTATAGATAGTCAAGTGATTTTGGTTTCAACATCAAAACGATTGATTGATGACGTTTCAGGTGAAGTTTCAAAGCAATTGGAGGTACTTCCGCGTAAAGCAATTGCAGAACAAGCAATTTCCAATTCAAAGTTGATATATATTGAAAATGATACTATCGCTTTAGAGATGATTGATGAATATGGTCCTGAACACTTTATCATCTGTTCTAAAAATGAAGATTTGTATGTTAATGGTATTAGTAATGCAGGTTCAGTATTTATTGGTGATTACACACCTGAAAGTGCTGGAGATTATGCTTCAGGTACTAATCATACTTTGCCAACTAATGGGTTTTCAAAAGCGTATTCTGGAGTAAATTTGGATAGCTTTACAAAAAGTATGACGTTTCAAAAAATATCTAAAGAAGGCTTACTTAATATAGGAGAAACTATAGAGTTAATGGCGGAAGCTGAAGGTTTGCAAGCTCACAAAAATGCTGTGAGTATTCGATTAAAAGATTTGAAAAAATAATTAAATACAAGATATGTTAGGTTTCAAAAACCTGACAGGTCTGAAACATATAAAATGAACATTCAAGATTTAATAAGACCAACAGTAAAGGCACTAAAACCGTATTCATCGGCAAGAGATGAATATCAAGGCAATAGTGATGCTATGGTGTTTTTGGATGCGAATGAGAATCCGTTCGAGAACGGTGTAAATCGTTATCCAGATCCGCAACAGCGTACGGTAAAGTCTTTGCTTTCCAATATAAAAGGGATTCCACAACAGAATATGCTTTTAGGAAATGGAAGCGATGAAGTTTTAGATTTAATTTACAGGGCGTTTTGTGAACCTAATCAAGATAATATTATCACCTTGCCACCAACGTATGGAATGTATAGTGTTTTGGCTAATATTAATGCGATTAAAATTAAAAGTGTTCAGCTAGATAAAAATTTTCAACCAAAAGTTGATGAAATATTAGATATAGCCGATTCAAATTCAAAGTTATTGTTTTTATGTTCGCCTAATAACCCAACAGGAAATAGTTTTGAAGCTAAATCTATTGAAAAATTGATTAACAATTTTAAAGGTATTGTGGTTATTGACGAAGCTTATATTGATTTTTCAAATGAAGAAAGTTGGGCTAGCAAATTGAATCTATTTCCTAATTTAATTGTCACACAAACCTTATCAAAAGCTTATGGAATGGCAGGTATTAGACTAGGTATTTGTTTTGCTTCCGAGGCGATTATTTCAGTTTTAAATCGAATTAAACCGCCTTATAATGTGAATGAGCTAACACAGCAAAAAGCAATATCACAGTTAGAGCAGCAATATGAAATAACAAAACAACAAGTTACAGATATATTAAAAGAACGCGATGCGTTAGTAACAAAATTGAAATCTGTTGATTTTATTTCTAAAATATACCCGTCAGATGCTAATTTTGTGTTGGCTAAAGTTGATGATGCTACAAAACGTTACAATCAGTTGATTGAAAAAGGTATAGTCATTAGAAATAGAACCACACAACCTGGATGTGAAAATTGTTTGCGTTTTACGGTTGGAACATCAAAAGAAAACGATGTATTAATTAAATCGTTAAAAGAGTTAGAGTAATTTTGTCATTCCGTACTTAATGCGGAATCCACAATGGAGTAAATAATTTAAATAAATTCTTGCCTTTGCAGGAATGATAATAAAATGAAAAAAGTATTATTCATAGACAGAGACGGAACATTAGTATTAGAACCCCCTGTTGATTATCAATTAGATAGTTTAGAGAAGTTAGAATATTATCCAAAAGTGTTTCAATACATGGCTAAAATAGCCAAGGAGTTGGATTATGAACTTGTTATGGTTACTAATCAAGATGGTTTAGGAACCGATAGTTTCCCAGAAGACACGTTTTGGCCAGCTCAAAATAAAATTATTGATGCATTTGCTAAAGAAGGCGTGGTGTTTTCTGCAATTCATATTGATAAAACATTTCCTCATGAAAATGCGGATACACGCAAACCAAGAACAGGCTTATTAACTCAATATTTTTCTAAGGACTACGATTTAGCAAATTCGTTTGTTTTAGGTGATAGAATTACCGATATGGAATTGGCTAAAAATCTTGGTGCAAAAGGTATTTATTTGTCTGAAGATCCAGAATTAGGAGCTGATGAAATTGAAACCTCAAAACAGGATATTTTAAATTCTATTGCTTTAACAAGTACAGATTGGGCAGAAATATACGAGTTTTTAAAGCTTAAAGATAGAGTTGAAGAAATTACACGTAATACCAATGAAACTCAAATCTATATAAAATTAAATTTAGATGGTTCAGGTAAAAACAGCATTGATACAGGTTTATCTTTTTTCGATCATATGCTAGATCAAATTGGGCGTCACGGTGCCATGGATTTAACCATAAAAGTTGCTGGTGATTTAGAAGTTGATGAACACCATACTATAGAGGATACCATGATTGCCTTAGGAGAATTATTCAACAAAGCCTTAGGAAATAAATTGGGTATTGAGCGCTATGGTTTCTGTTTACCTATGGATGATTGTTTAGCGCAAGTAGCAGTTGACTTTGGCGGAAGAAATTGGTTAGAGTGGGATGCCGAATTTAAACGTGAAAAGATAGGGGATATGCCTACTGAAATGTTTTTCCACTTATTCAAATCGTTTACCGATGGCGCAAAATGTAATTTGAACATAAAAGCAGAAGGCACAAACGAACATCATAAAATTGAGGGTATTTTTAAAGCTTTCGCTAAAGCAATGAAAATGGCTGTAAAACGTGATGCTAACAAGATGTTTTTACCAAGTACAAAAGGAATGCTTTAAATTGATTTGTCACTTCGAGTAATTTCGAAGGATGAGAAATTGTATCGAGAAGAAATGAAATTAGTAATAATAAATTACGGAGCTGGAAATATAAAAAGCATTCAGTTTGCTTTTAATCGTTTAGGGTATAATGCGATTTTATCAAATGATGCAGAAGAAATAAAATCAGCAGATAAAATTATATTCCCAGGTGTGGGAGAAGCAAGTTCAGCAATGAAAATGCTTAAAGAAAGTGGATTAGACAAATTGATTCCAACACTTAAACAACCCGTTTTAGGGATTTGTTTGGGTATGCAACTCATGTGTTTACATACCGAAGAAGGCGATACTGAAGGTTTAGGCATTTTTCAAACCAAAGTAAAACGCTTTTCAGATAATGTGAAAGTACCACAAATGGGATGGAATGTTATTAAAGAATTAAAATCTGATTTATTTAAAGGAGTCAAAGAAAACGAATACATGTATTTAGTACATAGTTATTATGCTGAGCATTGTAATGAAACCATTGCAACCACAGATTATGAGATTAATTATGCATCTGCATTACAACATGAAAATTTTTATGGTACGCAGTTTCATCCTGAAAAGAGTAGTGTTTCAGGAGCAAAAATATTACAGAATTTTTTAGAATTATAATATGAGAATAATACCAGCCATAGACATCATAGACGGAAAGTGCGTTCGCTTAACCAAAGGGGATTACGATACTAAAAAAGTATATAACGAAAACCCACTTGAAGTTGCAAAAATGTTTGAAGCTTCAGGGATAGAATATTTGCATTTAGTAGATTTAGATGGCGCTAAGGCCAAACATATTGTAAACTATAAAGTTCTAGAGCAAATTGCTTCAAAAACAAAATTGAAAATTGATTTTGGAGGCGGTTTAAAAACCAATGAAGATTTGCATATTGCTTTCAATTCTGGCGCACGCCAAATTACAGGCGGAAGCATTGCAGTTAAGGATCCAAAAACTTTTGAAGGTTGGATTAACAAATATGGTGGTAACAAAATTATTTTGGGTGCTGATAGTGATGCTGGAAAAGTTTCTATTAGCGGCTGGATGGAACAAAGTAAAGAAGATGTAATACCGTTTATAAAAGGATATCAAAAAAAAGGGATTCAGTATGTGATTTGTACTGATATTTCAAAAGATGGTATGCTTGAAGGCCCTTCGTTCGATTTGTATAAAGAAATTATTGGAGAGTGCTCTAATAGTAGTAGTGGGCAATCTATAAAATTAATTGCTTCTGGTGGGATTTCTCATATTGATGAATTACCAAGGTTAATTGAATTAGGTTGTGAAGGTGTTATTATTGGTAAAGCGATTTACGAAGATAGAATTAGTCTTCAACAATTAGAAAAATTTGTATAGCCTATAATAGTAGTTAGATTTTAGTAATAAGTATTTAGAATGAATAAGTTTGAAGATTTACATATTTGGAAAAAATCTATGCGTTTAGTAGAGCAAGTTTATTTGTTATCTAATGAGCTGCCAAACGAAGAACGTTTTGGATTAATTTCTCAAATAAAAAGTTGTAGTATTTATATACCTTCAAACATAACAGAAGGTGCTGGGAGAAACTCCAAAAAGAAATTTATTCATTTTTTATCTATAGCGAATGGCTCAACATCAGAGCTTAAAACACAACTATTATTGTCTTTAAAATTAAATTTCATTTCTAAAGACAAAATAGAACCTTTAATTAATCTGTGTAATGAAATTCAAAAGATGAATAGATCATCACAAAACAAACTAAACTAATTTCTAGAAACTAAAGACTAAAGACTCATAAAAATGCTAACAAAAAGAATCATACCCTGTTTAGACATTAAAAATGGACGCACCGTAAAAGGCGTTAATTTTGTGGATTTACGCGATGCAGGAGACCCTGTTGAATTAGCAAAACAATATGCAGATTGTGGAGCAGACGAACTCGTTTTTCTAGATATCTCTGCAACATTAGAAAATAGAGGAACTACTCTGGATATGGTTTTACATGTGGCAGAACAAGTCAACATTCCATTTACAGTAGGTGGTGGTATTTCCAGTGTAGAGCATGTTGACGCTTTACTACAATGTGGAGCAGATAAAGTATCGATTAACTCATCGGCAGTAAAGCGCCCTGAATTGGTAAATGAATTAGCAGATAAATTTGGGAGTCAATGTGTAGTGGTTGCTATTGATGCAAAACAGGTGGATGGACAATGGAAAGTACATTTAGCCGGAGGAAGCATTCCAACGGAAATTGATTTATTTGAATGGGCAAAAGAAGTTGAAGAACGTGGTGCTGGTGAAATTTTGTTCACATCGATGAATCATGATGGTACTAAAAACGGGTTTGCAAACAAAGCTTTAGCTAAACTTTCTGAGGAGTTAAATATCCCGATTATAGCATCTGGAGGCGCAGGTAATGTTCAACATTTCATAGATACCTTTACAGAAGGAAAATCTGATGCAGCATTAGCAGCAAGTGTATTTCATTTCGGTGAAATTCCTATTCCAGATTTGAAAAAAGAATTAAAAAAGAATAATATAGAAGTACGGCTTTAGTCGTCATGCTGAACTTGTTTCAGCATCACATAAAATTGAGTTATGAAAATTAAATACGATTCAAACGGTCTAGTCCCCGCCATTATTCAAGACGCTACAACAAAAAATGTTTTGATGTTAGGGTATATGAATGAAGCAGCTTATCAAAAAACAATAGACACGAAACAAGTGACTTTTTTCAGTAGAAGCAAACAGCGTTTATGGACTAAAGGTGAAGAAAGCGGAAACTTTTTAAACCTTGTTGATATTAAAAATGATTGTGATAACGATTCATTATTAATTCAAGTGAATCCAGTTGGCCCTACCTGTCATACAGGAACAGATACCTGTTGGAAAGAAGAAAATAAATCGTCTTATGGGTTCTTTTCAACTTTAGAAGCTGTGATTTCAGAACGCGTTGCAAACAAAGACACTAAAAAATCTTATGTGGCAAGTTTGTTTTCAAAAGGCATCAATAAAGTAGCGCAAAAAGTAGGCGAGGAGGCTGTTGAAACCGTTATTGAAGCCATGGATAATAATGATGAGTTATTTTTATATGAGTCGGCTGATTTATTATTTCACTACTTAATGCTACTACAAGCAAAAGGCTTTACTTTAAAAGATATTGAAGAAGAATTAAAAGGGAGACATAAATAAAACGTAGCGGTTACTATTAAAAGTAAGTTTTTAGTTTTAATGTCACATTAAGCGTAGTCAAAATACTTAAAAGCTCATATTTCTAAGGGTTTCGACTGCGTTCAATGTGACATTAGTTTTTTTAAGATAACCATCCTTTAGCTTCAGATTTTCTTGCAAACCATACAAATATAAATGCGAAAACTATTATCATGATAGTCATCACTAAACTTGAAACATAATCATTAATTAAGATATATCCCATTTGTACTATAACGGCAACCAATGATAGTAACCAAAGTTTAACTGCCCAAGATTTTCTAAGTAATAAACCTATAGCTCCTAAAGCACCAGCAAAAACAGCAATAGCAAAAGCAGCAGTTACCCATGCTGGCATATTAGAAGTAATTTCAAGTTGTTCATCGCTATACATTGCTCTATAACCTTCTGTATTATATGCTTGTTGCAAATAGGCGTTAACACCCATTCCGTTCCATACAAGCGCAATTACACTTACTATCCAGAACCAAATTGGTGGTTTGTTTGATGATGATTGTGTCATAATTAGTGGTTTTAAATTAGTATAAACTATTACAATGTATAAATTTTTTGTAACAAATTATAAATACACTAATTTTCGAGCTGTTAAAATTCAAGATGAAAAATTTTTTCTACGTTATTAATGTTCAATATTTAGGATATCGCTTTCATGGTTGGCAAAAACAACCCGATGTAAAAACATTACACCTGATGGTTGATAGAACCTTAAATTATATTTTAGAAGGCAAGTATTTTAAAAGTTTAAGCTCTGGCAGAACAGATGCTATGGTTTCTGCGGAATGTGCCGCTTTTGAATTGTTTTTATCTGAACCTATAGAAGACACTAAGGCGTTTCTTGAATTGTTTAATTATAATCTTCCGCAAGATATTAGGGCTTTATCAATTAGAGAAGTAGATTCAAAATTCAACATTATCAATAACCCAAAAACTAAAGAGTATTTATACCTGTTTGCCTATGGTGAAAAATGCCATCCGTTTTGTGCGCCAATAATGACTACTTTTCTTGATGATTTAGATATAGAGCTTATGAAAAAAGGTGCTAAACTTTTTGAGGGTGAAAACTATTTATGGTCCTATTGCTATAAACCAACCGAAAAAGGTATTTATACACGAGAGATTTTAAAATGTGAACTGGTGGAGAACACTATTTATACCGCCAATTACTTTCCTGAAAAATCCTATATACTTAGAGTGAAAGGCAAAGGGTTTATGCGTAATCAAATTAGATTGATGATGGGAACACTTGTCGATTTAGGAAAAGGTAAGTTAACCTTTCAAGATATTAAAAACAGTTTAGAAGCAGATAGTAAGATTAAAATGGAATATATAGCTCCTGCTTCTGGTTTAATTCTTAATAAAATAGAATTTGAATAACACCAAAGCTTTTGTAGCTTTATAAAAAATTAAAATGATGAGTTTAGTAGTTTCAAAAGAAGTGTTTTCGTTTTTCAAGAAATTAGAAAAGAATAATAATCGAGATTGGTTTAATGAGCATAAACCTGAATTTAAAACAATAGAAGGTGGTGTAAAGTTATTTTACAATGCCATTTTTGAGAATCTCAATAAGCACGATGATATTGATAAACTCAAGATTTTTAGAATTTATCGAGACGTCCGTTTTTCAAAAAACAAGCTGCCTTATAAAACGCATTTTGGAGGCTCGTTTCACAGAACAAAACCTAGATTACGAGGCGGTTATTATTTACATCTTCAGCCCAATAATGAAAGTTTTATAGCTACAGGATTTTGGGAACCAGCCCCAGCAGATTTATTAAGAATTCGTAAGGAATTTGAAATGGATGATTCTGAAATTCGTGAGATTCTAGCAAATAAAAAATTCAATTCGGTTTGGGGAGATTCTTTTATAGGTGATGAAGTTAAGTCTGCTCCTAGAGGTTTTGCAAAAGACCATAAAGCCATTGATTTAATTAAGAAAAAACAATATATCTTCACTAAAAAATATACCGATAAGGAAGTGCTTGACGCTAATTTTTTAAATGAAATAGATAGTGCTTTTAAAGCTATTCGCCCATTTTTTGATTATATGAGTGATGTTTTGACTACCGATTTGAATGGAGTTTCTATGATTGAGTAACTTGGTAGAAAAACATTAAGTCATTTCGACATTAGGAGAAATCACATCATTATTAGCATATTAACCATAAATAATGAGATGTCTCAATCGTGCCTCATTTCGAGATGATAAAGGTGATCAGTTTTTAAATATTCTAAAC
Source organism: uncultured Algibacter sp. (assembly GCF_947487605.1). Lineage (GTDB taxonomy): Bacteria > Bacteroidota > Bacteroidia > Flavobacteriales > Flavobacteriaceae > Algibacter_D. The sequence continues at coordinate 63,292 of NZ_CANKXK010000006.1, read as the reverse complement.
CGCAGCCAGCAACTCAGGTTTCTCAAATAATTGAATATGGCTTAATAAACGTTCTTTTACAATGTTCATCATACGCTTGTTCAAAGCCGAAGAATTTTCAATATAAATAAGATATTCTTCCACAGTAAACAACCCTATAATCATGCCTTTCATAGAATTACGAAGCTTCATATCTTTTTGAATAGCATTTTCAATGTAAACCATACGTTTTTCTAAAGACAAATCATAAAAAACAGATTTATGTTTAGCAATGTAATTTCTAAAAACAGCTATCAATAAATCATTTTGTAACTTAATAATTGGTCGTAATACTAAATTCTGAAAGCGTTCATCAGTACTCATATTATCGTTAATTGTAGTACTTAAAAATTCTGGTCTGATACTTTTAAGATTGAATTGTCTGGAGTCCATAATATTGTAGATTTTCATTAAAAGTATCAATTAAAACCCCTTAATTTAGTTCTTGACTTCATAATTGTTAACGAGGTTATTAACAAAAAGGTTGAGCATGTAATATGTTCAACCTTTTTGTATAGAAGTTTATGTGATTTTATATTTGACTTAAACCACCATCTACTTCAATTTCAATACCGTTTACAAAAGAGGCATCATCTGATGCTAAAAATAAAGCAGTATTTGCTATTTCTTCTGAAGTACCAAATCTACCTAGTGGTACTTGCTGTCCAAATTCTTTTCCTAATCCATCAAGAACATCTTGTGGTAATCCCATTTTTCCATAAATAGGAGTTTCAATTGGACCTGGTGCAATTGAATTTACTCTAATGCCTCTTGATTTAACCTCAGAAGTTAGAACTCTAGCATAAGAGCGTAATGCACCTTTACTGGCAGAATACACTCCAAAACCGTCAAATCCTTTTTGGCTTACAATTGATGTTGTAAATAGTATAGCACTTCCATCATTCATATTTGGAAGCGCTTCTTTTACAGCTAGTATGGGCCCTTTTACATTTATATTAAATATGTCATCATAATGTTCTCCTGTTATATCAGTAATTGGAGTAGGGGGTGCTATACCAGCATTTAAAAATAAAATATCAATATTACCGTATTTTGCTTTCGCTACTTTAATTAAATTAGTATTGTCTTCTGGTTTCCCTACATCTGCTAAAACGGTAATAAAATCGCCTTCTAAATCTTTTGATACTTCATCTAATGCTTCTTGTCGTCTGCCAGAAAGCACCACTTTTGCGCCTTCTTTTAAAAATAGTTTTGCTGTTGCTAAACCTATTCCGCTATTTGCGCCTGTAATTACTGCTACTTTGTTTTTTAATTTACTCATAAGTACTTGTTTTTAATTTGAAACAATCGTTCCAAATGTGTTTAAAAAAAATTATATTAATGTTTGTTTTACTGTTTTAATAATACTTTGTAATTCTTGCTTGTTATTTGTTAAAATACCTGTCATTCTAAAGCCTTGTATAGACGAATAGAGGTATAAAGCATATTCTTTTGATGTCATTTTTTTGTTAATTAATAACTCTTTTTGACCTTTAGCAATAATGTCTTCTAATAAATCAATCATTAAATTTTGATTGTTTATTAAAAATTGAGTTATCGGTTTGTCATGATTTGCCATTTCAGATTTACAGTTAACAATCAAGCACCCTTTATTGTTCTTTTCTTCTACAATATCTTTTAAATACAAATCAAATAAAAAGTCAATAGCCTCAAGAGGGGTTGATGCCTTAAATAATTTATCGTTTAATTGTTCTTTATAGTAATTTTGATAACTATTTAAACATTCTAAAAATAAGTTATGCTTATTCTCAAAACTGTTATAAATACTAGACCTATTTAAGCCGGTAGCATCAACTAAATCTTGCATTGACGTGGCATTATAACCTTTATCATGAAATACAGCTGTTGCTTGTTTAATAACAAAATCTCTATCAAATGTTTCTACTTTGGGCATATCTATTTGAAATGAACGTTTCAAAATTAATACATTTTATTTAAACGGAATGTTAAAATTTTGTTATTCATCGTGAATCTATAAATACATACCTTTGATAAAAAATAGTTTTATATGAAATTTGGAAGCGTTGACAATCCAGAATTGATAGACTTTACATTACCAAATGATCATCTTGATACTAAAAAAATACTTGGAAAAGTAAAGGATGATAATATTCCAGAAATCTATGTAGGTTGTGCCAAATGGAATAGGGCAGACCTTATGGGGTTTTACCCAAGAGGCACAAAAGATGAGTTGGGGTATTATTCATCGCAATTTAATTCTATTGAGATGAATGCTACGTTTTACAGAATATTTCCTGCTGAACAATTCTCAAAATGGTATGATAAAACACCTGAAGGATTTAAATTTTTTCCGAAGCTGAATCAAGAAATTAGCCATTGGAAACGTCTTAATGAAACCCAAGAGGTTGTCGAAAATTATCTTTATAATGCTTCAAATTTAAAAGAAAAATTAGGGACTATATTTCTGCAAATGCATTCTAATTTTGCACCTAAAGATTTTGATAGAGTGATCACTTTCGTGGAAAGTTGGCCAAAAGACATCCCGTTAGCCATAGAATTTAGACATACCAATTGGTATAACGATACCGCGATTGCAGAAGATTTATACCAACTTTTAGAAACTCATAATATTTCAAACGTGATTGTTGATACTGCTGGACGACGCGATTTAATGCATATGCGATTAACCAATGCCACTGCTTTTGTGCGTTATGTTGGGGCAAATCATCCGTCAGATTATTCACGTTTGGATGATTGGGTGGAACGCTTAAAATTATGGAAAAATCAAGGCATTAAAGAAATTGATTTTTTCATTCATCAAAACATTGAAAAAGAGTCTCCATTGTTGTCGGCTTACTTCATTAAAAAACTGAATTCAGAACTAGGCTATTCGTTAACCATTCCTAATGAGGATGAGCAACAAACGCTATTCTAAAGCCCTATCAGATTTTCAAAACTTGGCAGGTCGAGTAGGCGTACTTTAACCTTAAATTTCAAGTTCAAAAATTGTAACCAATATTCTACTTTTATTGAATAAAATTCAAATAACACGTTAATCATTGGCAATTTTATAAAAATTCAATAACAATAGCGCGTAAAGTTTTAAATAACTGTAATAAAATATAAATTTGTACAGTGCTATTGTTTCTTTCGTTGTAAAATATGCAATGTTTAAATTTTAGTAATACAAAAATCTAAATTATTTATGAGTAAAACATTATTTGACAAAGTGTGGGATTCACATGTTGTTAGAAAAATTGAAGATGGACCAGACGTGTTTTTTATTGACCGCCACTTTATCCATGAAGTTACAAGTCCTGTTGCATTTGTTGGTTTAAAACAAAGAGGTATTGGAGTTATGTACCCAGAGCGCACATTCGCTACTGCAGATCATAATACACCTACATGGAATCAACATTTGCCAGTTGCAGACCCTTTATCAGCAAACCAGTTAGATGCTTTAGCAAATAACGCCGCTGAATATGGTATTTCACATTGGGGTTTGGGGCACAGAAATAATGGGATTGTTCATATAGTAGGACCAGAGAATGGTATTACACTTCCAGGATCAACTATTGTTTGTGGAGATTCACATACCTCTACGCATGGTGCGTTTGGTGCTATTGCCTTTGGTATTGGTACTTCAGAGGTTGAAATGGTATTATCTACGCAATGTATTATGCAACCTAAACCAAAGAAAATGCGCATTAACGTAAATGGGCAGCTAGGTTTTGGAGTAACACCAAAAGATGTAGCGTTATACATTATTGCGCAACAAACTACATCTGGTGCTACAGGTTATTTTGTTGAATACGCTGGTGATGTTTTTGAAAATATGAGTATGGAAGGTCGTATGACGGTTTGTAACTTATCTATTGAAATGGGTGCTCGAGGTGGTATGATAGCTCCTGATGAAAAAGCATATGAATACATCAAAGGAAGAAAACATACTCCAAAGGGAGCAGATTGGGATAAGGCCATGGCATATTGGAAAACGCTTAAAACTGATGACGATGCAGTGTTTGATACAGAGTTTAATTATAATGCAGCCGATATAGAACCGATGATTACTTACGGAACCAATCCAGGAATGGGAATTGGTGTAACAAAGTCAATTCCAACTGCACAACAAGTAGAAGGCGGTGTTGAAACCTATAAAAAATCGTTAGGCTATATGAAGTTTAATGAGGGAGACAATATGATTGGAAAGCAAGTAGATTATGTTTTCTTAGGCTCATGTACTAACGGGCGTATTGAAGATTTTAGAGCATTTTGTTCTATAGTTGAAGGCCGTAAAAAAGCAGATAATATTACAGCTTGGTTAGTTCCAGGATCACATAAGGTTGTAGACCAGATTAAAGAAGAAGGTTTAGACAAGATATTAGAAGAATCTGGATTCGTTTTAAGAGAACCAGGATGTTCGGCTTGTTTAGCTATGAATGATGATAAGGTTCCAGCTGGAAAATTAGCAGTATCAACATCTAATCGTAATTTTGAAGGACGTCAAGGTCCTGGATCAAGAACATTATTAGCGTCTCCACTAGTAGCAGCAGCTACAGCTGTTGAAGGTGTAGTTACAGATCCAAGAACATTATTAGAAGTAACAGCTTAAGGGCTATTAGCTTTTGGTGTTTAACCATTAGCACAACAAAATATAAATAAGAGTTTGCCAATAGCAAGTAGCTAAAGGCCAAAAGTATAAAAAATATGGCTTACGATAAATTTGAAGAGTTAACAAGTACAGCGTATCCACTAGCAATTGAGAATGTGGATACCGATCAAATAATTCCTGCTCGTTTTTTAAAAGCAACAGAACGTAAAGGATTTGGAGATAATTTTTTTCGTGATTGGAGATATGATTCTGAAGGAAATCCAATTGCTGATTTTCCTTTAAATGATGCAAAGTATGCAGGTTCTAAAATATTAGTAGGAGGAAAGAACTTTGGTTCAGGATCATCAAGAGAGCATGCTGCATGGTCTGTTTATGATTTCGGATTACGTTGTGTAATTTCTTCATTCTTTGCTGATATTTTTAGAAATAACTGTTTAAATATTGGTGTTTTGCCAGTTCAGGTATCAACTCAATTCGCACAAACCCTATTTGATGCTATTGAAGCAGACCCTAAAACTGAAATAAAGGTTGATTTACCAAATCAGACAGTAACCTTGTTATCAACTGGTGAGTCTGAATCATTTGAGATTAACGGGTATAAGAAAGGGAATATGTTAAATGGTTTTGACGATATTGATTATCTTCAAAACATGAAAGATGAAGTTGAAGTGTTCGCAGAAACAAGACCTTTTTAGTAAAGTGGTTAAAAAACAAATTATATAGATACAATCTAAAAAAGCATTCCATATTTAATATGAAATGCTTTTTTATGAATTTATAAAACTCTCAATGAGTAAAAAACGCATAGAAATAATGGATACGACATTACGCGATGGTGAGCAAACCTCGAGTGTGTCATTTTCAGCTTCAGAAAAATTAACTATTGCTAAGCTTTTACTAGAAGAATTGAAGGTAGATCGTATTGAAATTGCTTCGGCAAGAGTTTCAGAAGGCGAGTTTCAAGCAGTAAAAGGTGTCACAGATTGGGCTAAAGAGAATAATTATTTAGACAAGGTTGAAGTACTCACCTTTGTGGATAGAGGTGTATCCATTCAGTGGATGATAGAGGCAGGAGCAAAGGTTCAAAACTTACTAACCAAAGGCTCATTAAACCATTTAACTCATCAGCTTAAAAAGACTTCAAATCAGCACTTTAAAGAAATAGGAGGATCTATATCTCAAGCTTTAGAAAAAGGCATTGCTACCAATGTGTATTTAGAAGATTGGAGTAATGGTATGCGAAATTCTAAAGACTATGTTTTTGAGTTTTTAAAGTTTCTTTCTACCCAACCTATAAAACGTATTATGCTTCCAGATACTTTAGGCGTTTTAACACCTAAGGAATCATACGAATTTATAAAAGAAATAAAAGACACGTATCCTGATTTGCATTTTGATTTTCATGCGCATAACGATTACGATTTAGGTGTATCTAACGCTATGGAAGGTTTAAGGGCTGGAGCAGATGGTTTGCATTTAACCGTAAATGGTATGGGAGAGCGTGCAGGAAACGCACCAATGTCTAGTACCATTGCAGTGATAAACGATTTTATGCCCGAAGTTAAGATTGGCGTAAATGAAAAAATGCTTTACACCGTAAGTAAGCTGGTTGAAAACTTTTCTGGAGTTATGATACCGTCTAACAAACCTGTTGTTGGCGCTAATGTGTTTACACAAACTGCTGGGATTCATGCTGATGGGGATAATAAAAACAATTTATATTTCAGCGATTTAATGCCTGAGCGTTTTGGTAGAAAACGTCAATATGCCTTAGGAAAATCTTCTGGAAAAGCCAATATTCAAAAGAACTTACAACAATTAGGGCTTCAGCTAAATGATGAAGATTTAAAGAAAGTGACACAGCGTATTATTGAATTAGGCGATAAAAAACAAGTGGTTACAAAAGAGGATTTACCTTATATTATTTCGGATGTTTTAGATAGAACATATGAAGAAAAAGTAAAGGTGAATTCTTATGTGCTAACACATTCAAAAGGATTAAAACCTTCTACAACGGTTTCTATTACTATTGAAAATGAAACTTTTGAAGAAAATGCTCAAGGTGATGGACAGTTTGATGCGTTTATGAACGCTGTTAAAAGTGTTTTTAAAATAAAGAAAGTGGTGCTGCCCAAGTTGATAGATTATGCAGTGAGAATTCCTCCTGGAAGTAATTCGGACGCTTTGTGTGAAACGATTATTACTTGGAAAGCTGTTGATAAAGAATTTAAAACTAGAGGTTTAGATAGTGATCAAACGGTTTCAGCGATTAAGGCTACGGAGAAGATGCTGAATATTGTGGTGAGTTGACATATTGATCGAAGACGGAAGACCGAAGATGGAAGATGGAAGATGGAAGTTAGTTTGTTTGTAAATAAGAGAGGGTTTCTTATAACGAATACTAACTCTTAACAATACACATTCTCCTGCGTGGAGAGCTTTAGGATAAGCTTAACTTTGGACTGAAGACTGGCTATAGCAAGACTGCCCCGCGTTAGGGATTGTAATGGAAAGCCTACAGCGAGGTACGAGCGAGGACTTGTAATGTAAAGCCCGACTTTTTGCGATCCTGCAAGGTTTTGAAAACCTTGTAGGTATGAGTAAAAAGTAACGCCCAAATAAATAATATTATTAAAAGATTAAAATAAATATAATGAAATTAAATATTGCCCTTTTAGCCGGAGACGGTATAGGACCAGAAGTTATTGAGCAAGCTGTAAAAGTGAGTGATGCTGTTGCTGCCAAATTTGGACATGAGTTGAATTGGAAGCCTGCATTGACAGGTGCTGCAGCAATTGATGCTGTTGGAGAGCCTTACCCAGATGAAACGCATGAGATTTGTAAAAGTTCTGATGCGGTATTGTTTGGTGCTATTGGTCATCCTAAGTTTGATAATGACCCATCTGCAAAGGTACGTCCTGAGCAAGGGTTATTAAAAATGCGTAAGGCTTTAGGATTGTTTGCCAATGTGCGTCCTACATTTACGTTTCCATCTTTATTAGAAAAATCGCCTTTAAAAAGAGCGCGTATTGAAGGGACCGATTTGGTGTTTTTACGTGAGCTTACTGGTGGTATTTACTTTGGAGAAAAGGGTAGAAGAGATGAAGGTGAAACAGCTTATGATAATTGTGTTTACACAAGGGCAGAAGTACAACGTTTAGCTAAAAAAGGTTTTGAATTAGCGATGACACGAGGTAAAAAATTATGCTGTGTGGATAAAGCAAATGTTTTGGAAACGTCTAGACTTTGGAGAGAAACGGTACAGGCTATGGAAAAAGATTATCCTGAGGTTGAAGTTAGCTATGAGTTTGTGGATGCTGTAGCAATGCGATTGGTACAATGGCCAAATAGCTACGATGTATTGATTACTGAAAACTTATTTGGTGATATTTTAACTGATGAGGCATCGGTTATTTCTGGGTCTATGGGATTAATGCCATCGGCATCTTTAGGGTCAGATATTGGGTTGTTTGAGCCTATTCATGGGTCGTACCCACAGGCTACAGGCTTAAATATTGCCAACCCAATGGCTACTATTTTATCTGCTGCTATGATGTTTGAAAACTTTGGATTGATGGATGAAGGTAAAGCGATTAGAGATGCAGTTAATAATGCTTTAAATGAAGGGATTGTTACTGAAGATTTAGCTGACGGTGGAAAGTCTTATGGAACTAAGGAAGTTGGAGACTGGTTGGCTGCTAATATTTAGAAAACTAAACAACTATTACATATTTAAAACCTGTTAAGTGTTATGCTTAACAGGTTTTTTATTGTTTATAATTTTTATTGGGTGTTGGGCAACATTAGGAAAAATGAGCAATTTTTCGAGTATTTAGAACTTAAATTTAAGTGAAATGGCAACAATAGATAATACACGAAACGGACTGATAGACAAAATACTATTCATTAGAAATTCGGAATCTGATATTATTGAATTGACGAAAGAACAAAAAGTTATGCTCGAAATGAGTGAACAGGATATTAAAAAAGGAAAACTGATTTCTCAAGAAGCTATAGATAAAAGAAATCCAGAATGGTTAAACGCAATGTAATTTGGACTTGAACAGCCGACATTCAATTCGTAGAAATTTTAGAATATTGGGTAAATAGAAACACCTATTCAAAAAAAAACTCTTGAAATTAGCTTCGGAAAGCACAAAACAAATAGCCGAACAACCATTAAAATTATAACCTGAATTAATAAAAACGGTTACCCAAAAGTATAATATTCAGACCTGTCAGGTTTTTAAAACCTGACAGGTCTTTTTTTTTAAAGCACACAATGAAGTGATTTAATTCACAATTATCTTTTTATAAAAATGTGCTTTATCTGAACTAAATTCGATGATATACATCCCAGACGCAGTCAGTTTTTTATCTATTTCAACCTCTCTTGATTGTGAATTGTAAAATTGATGATGGATTTTTTTGCCTCCTAATGTGTAAATAGAAACAGATACGTTTGAAAGTGCTTTTTTGAAAATAACTACTGGTTTAGTACCATTTTTGATTGGGTTAAGTACAATGGTTTGTGATTCTATTTCTTGAATTTCAGCTATGCTTAGAGAAGGCGTAGTAGGTGTTAGTACCCATTTTTGAGAAATAGTATTTGAATCTTCTCCAGAAGTAGGCATATCATTCATACTTTTTTCTAAAACAACATTAAATAGTTTACTTTCTAGTTTGTAATCTCCATTTTCAGCATCTTCTACACCCCAACCAGCAGAACATTTACTAACATCTGCATCATCAATAATTTTTAGAGTTCCGTTATCATCTATGATATCAAGGTAGGTGTTAGTTGCATTATTACGAAGGGTATAGTAGCTATTATTAATATGTCTGAAATACCATTTTTGCGCATCTGAATTATTATCTGTTTCAAGTGTTATTGTAGTATTTGGTGCATTACCATTAACTCCTAATAATTTACCCGTTTCTTTTTCTGCAATTTTAAATAAGCCTTCTACAATTAATGGTGCTCTTACTGTGTTTTCATAAATTTTAATGTTTTTGTAACTGCTTGTATTTTGCGGATTGGAAATATCATTATCATTAACGAACACTAAATTCATATTAATTCCTGTATAATACTCTCCAACAGGTATCGAATAGAACTGGTATTCACCTTCTTCACTATAAAAATCGTTAACAGGAATACCAAAACTATCCGTTCCGTAAACTCCGAAAACACGATTACTACTTTGAGAGTTATCTTCATCAAAACCTATAGCGTGTATTTCTCCATTTTGAGTGCTTTTATATTCAAACTCTAAAATGGTATTTGCGGTAATGGTGTAGGTGTTTTGAGTTCTTATCCATCTATTCCCTATAATATCAAGGGTACTGCCATCATTAGAAACCGTAAAACTCCCTTCACTTGGTTGGTCTTGATTTGTTGTATAAGGTATAAAGTCATTTTGAGCAAATACCTGCGGTGTATCCTCTGTATAATAATCAAAAATATCACAATTGTTAAAAAGTGGCGTTGCGATAACGTTTAACTCGGTAATAATAGCATTATTTCCTTTTTTACTTGATTTAGAAACAAAACGGATATAGCGGCCTTCTTTAGTACTAAAAACAGCATCTCTATCTGATGTGCCGTAATTCCATGTTCCTACTATAACAGGAGCACCCCAGTCATTTATATCATTACTGACATAGATTTCATAGTCAATAATAGATCCTGTAAAAAACCCATCATTTCGAGGCGAATAACGTAACCCTTCAACATCATAATTACTTCCTAAGTCTATTTGAATTTCATGCGGATGTGTTGATGCGCCTGATGTTCCGCTATCCCAATAGGTTCTATAATCACCATCAATGACTTTATTACCCTCATTTCCTGTTGTTTCACCATCTACATAAATAACTTGCCAATCATGTCTTGAGATAACATCGTCATAATGATTTATCCCTTGATTTTGAGCTACAATTTGATTAACAGACATACTAGATGTTCTGAAAGGTCTATTATTTACTAAATCTTCATAATTGTAAAACTTAGAATCTTGAAAACTTGCAGACCCTGCCCACATTTGTTCTGCCATTTCAGAAGCCCAATTATCCATTTCTGAAGCTAATGTATTGAATTCATTAGGGTTAGCGTCTTTAATATTATTAACTTCACTAAGGTCATTAGCAATATCATATACAGCAGTTGCCGCACTAGAGGCTCTTACCATTTTATAGTCACCAATTCTAGCGGCTTCCCATGGACTGATTCTCCAAAATAGCATATCATGTGGATCGACATTATCGTTACTCGGGTCATTATCTAAAAACGGCATTAAATCAACACCATCTAAGGGTTTTCCTATTGTGTTATCTATACCAGCAGCCTTCATGGATGTAGGGAATATGTCTAAAGCAGATGAGAGTCCGTTAAAAACCGTTCCTGTTGGTATTTTGTCATTCCATTGCATTGCAAAACTAACACGGTGACCACCTTCAAACTCATAGCCCTTATCAGATTTAAGGACACCATTATCATAAGTACTTCCTTGTGGCCCACCATTGTCACTTAAAAAGAAAATCAATGTATTGTCTAAAATATTTTCTGCTTCTAATTTAGCAATCACATTTCCAACGGAACGATCCAAAGCATAGTTCATAGCTACAGCTTTTCGTCTATTTGTATTGGAAATACTAGAAAACAAGGCTAAATCATCACTTCTAGCTTCTAAAGGTGTGTGTATAGCATTGTAAGCTAAATAAATGAAAAAAGGATTCTCCTTATTAGCATCAATAAATGAAATGGCTTGATCACCCAATACATCCGTATAATAACCACTAAAGGTTTCATAAACACCATTGTGTTGTGTTGCTGTACTTTTTCCTGGTTGATCTTGACTTGCATTTGGCCAATAACTTCTACTACCACTAATAAAGCCTCTAAATTCATCAAAGCCTCTTACATTTGGATGATGCTCAGGTTTGTAACCTACATGCCATTTCCCAAAAGCAGCAGTTGTATAACCTGCAGTTTTTAAAACATCTGCCAATGTGGTTTCAGTAGGATCCATACCATCATTACTACCAATAGTATTTTGTTCATGACCAAACCGCTGTTGATATCTACCTGTAAGTAATCCAGCTCTAGAAGGGCTACAGGCACTTCCTGTAGTATGGGCATCTGTAAAATAAACACCATTGCTAGCTATAGCATCAATATTGGGTGTAACCATATCTGGACTTCCCATAAAGCCAAAGTCTGCATAACCTGCATCATCTACTAAAATGACTACAATATTGGGTTTTGTTTGTGCTTTTAGGTTTATTGAAAAGATGAATAAAAAAATACCAAATGTAATTTTTACCAATCGATAGATTGCTTTTAAGTGTGGTGGTGGTAAATGCATTATTTTTTTAGTTAGTTAGCAATATAGTTTTATACCCATTACGCATTAAAATAAATGTAATAGCTATTCTTTGTTGCAAGATACAACACTTTTTTGTTATTGCTATTATAGCAATGATGAAAAAATACTTATAGTTTAAAAGGAAGTATCTTGTTGATACATTATAAGTTACAAAATTTATTTTAAGTATGAAAATTTTAGAATTATTCCTTTAGAAAACTACTAGGTAATTCAAATATTTCTAAATCGAAATAGGGGGTAGCGGCAATAATATGATCAAAAATATCTGCCATGATATACTCATAGTTTGCCCAACGCTTATCACTACTAAAGGCATAAATTTCTATAGGTAAACCTTGAGATGATGGTGCCAACTGGCGTACCATAATAGTCATATCTTTATTTATAGCCGAATGGTTTTCAATATATTCTTGTACATACTTTCTAAACACGCCAATATTGGTTAGGTTTCTACCATTTAGAGGTAAAGACTTATCTATAGTGTTATCTATATTATACGTTTCTATAGCATTTTGACGCTCTATTAAATATGATTTTATTAATTCTATATCTTTTAGTTTATCAATAGCATCAGGTGTTAAATAGGTAATACTATCCATTTTAATGCTAATAGACCGCTTAATTCTACGTCCACCAGAACTAGTCATTCCACGCCAATTTTTAAACGATTCAGAAATTAGGGCGTATGTTGGAATTGTGGTAATGGTTTTATCCCAGTTTTGCACCTTAACTGTGGCAAGGGTAATTTCAATCACATCGCCATCGGCACCAAATTTTTCAAAAGTAATCCAGTCGCCAATGCGAACCATGTCGTTTATAGATACCTGAATACTGGCTACAAACCCAAGAATAGTATCTTTAAATACTAAAATGATAACAGCAGAAATAGCACCTAATCCAGTGAGGAATTTAATAAAAGGGGTGTTTGTAATGATAGCAATAGCAGACATAATACCAGCTAACCAAGCAAAAATCATAAAGACTTGAATATAGCTATCAATAGGCTTATCTTTTAAACTTGCTAAAGTTTTTAGAAAATCTTTTGCGGTATTCAGCAGACTCCTTACAATCCATAGGGTTAAAATAATAGCAAATACTTTCAATCCTTTTTCAACAATAATCTCAAAATCCTGAAAATCTGAAAATATATCTGGAACAAATTCTATACCTATTAAAAGCGGTATAACATGCGCTACATTTCTAGGCACCTTGTTTTTTACAAGTAAATCGTCAAAATTAGACTTAGAAACTTGAGCAAACTTGGTGAATGCTTGCACTAAAATTTTTCTAATTAAAAAATCTACTATAAACACAATAATTAATAATGCTAGGAGTAAGGCAAGCATATTAAGATACTTCGCAGCATTTTCAGATAAACCATGTTGCAGTAAGTAGTTGTAAAACAGATGCTTTATATCCTCCATACTAGGCTGTTTTTAAATATTTTCTATCAATATAAAACGTTCCAAATGGAATGATAGCCGCTAAAAGTACTATTAAGAATGTTTTATTATCCCAAGAAAATTCTTTTTTAAATAAGACAGCTAGTGCAACATAAGCGACAAAAAGAATACCATGTGGCATTCCTAATAGTTTTACATATTGTGGGTCGTCTAGTAAATATTTAATGGGTGTTGCTATAAATAGTAATAATATATAAGAAACACCTTCTAGGAGTGCAACAAGTCTGAAAATGTTTAATGAAGAGAACATACTGAACTAATTTTTGTGCAAAAATAGTTCACAATCAAATAACAAACGTATGATTTAAGTTTTTTTTATAAAACATTGAAAATGATTAGTCCGTAGATAGCAAAACGCACTAAACGGAGCGAACCAAAAACAATTACGTTTTTAAATGGAAACTCAATAATACCAGCTGCAATACAAGATATAGAAAAGGGTAGTGGCAATAAAGCACCAACAACTATTAAGAAACCACCCCATTTTTTGGAGTTTTTGAGGTGCTTTGCCATTTTATCTTCTAAATAATAATGGACTTTGGGCATTTTAGACAGCGAACGTCCCATCCAATAAGCCAAAAGACCACCCAAATAAGATAATACGGCAAGTAGACTAAGATAGAACCAAGGTGCATACATTTTACCAGCCCAAGCAATAAATACTTCTGGAGGGATAAGACCTAATAAGGTTTCTGAAACAAAAAAGAAACTTAAAACACCAAATACAGGCAAGATTTCTGTTAGCGTAATAAGAGCTTTATTAATATCGAAAAAATGATCGACTACATAAATTATAGCAACAATGCCTAATATGTAAGGCAAAGATTTTTTAACACCATTCCATACAAATGCGTAAAAACCTGTATAGCTATAATACTGATGCAGTAATTTTATACGTGATTTAGAATATTTAGGTTTTAGTTTCATGTAATTGGTAAAACACAGGGTTTGCAAATATAATACATCCTTTGAGGTTTAAGAGGGAATAGTAAAGAATTAACAAATCTTTAGAAAAGGATATAGTGTATAATATTTTCTATTTTACATAATATAAATTATAGTACAAATACACAGTAATTTCTGTATAGCCGTTTTTCAGGCTATTTACACATAATTGTAGATATAGTGCCTTTAGGTCTATATCGTCAACAATTATGTTAAAAGAAATTACGGCTAGTTAGCTTATAGGTTTATTTGATAGCTATAATTCTCTATTATGTAAAATATCCCATAAGATTTAAGTATTCCAAAAGAAACTTTAGTACTCGGGTCATTAAACATTGAGCTCTTGGGTTTAGTACTAAATAAGAAACATTCTGCTGTTTGTAGCTATAATTAGCCATTATGTAAAATTGCCGCGCCCAACCGCTCGATTGCTTTTTAAAAATTTAAATGTTTCAATAACATTTATTTTTAAACACAATTTACCGCCGCTTGCCAACGCCAAAAAAAAAGCTAGTTTTTAGATGTTATTGAAATTTTAGCGTAATTGAATAATTGTGCTCCATATTTTTTCTAAACGATTCTCGTAAAGTTGCCACAAGAGCTTAAATTTTAAGAAAAATAAAATTCTAAGCACTTGTTCTATTTAGAATTCCAATTTAACTTTTTTAAAATCCTATTTTACATAATACTTCAGAACTAAACTCTTAGCTTATCAAGCATATTGTTTAAAGCATACTTTTCTAATTCTTCTATGGTTGTACTTGATATTTTAATTTCCCAATTAGATAAACTAGGCATTAAGCTAACGTCATTATTTATAAAGAAGTTATTATTAGAATCTTGTAATTGTTTAGACGGAATTACATATACAACTCTTGGTTGTTTTTCTATAATTAAAACCAAAGCGATAAACAAGTTATCGTTTAGTTCTCCTAAGTCTTGCTTTAAAATTTTAATACTTTGTAGTATAGTATCTAAATCTAAAGGCTGAAAGTATATTTGCTTATTCCCAATTAAAAAATCAACTCCTTCTCTCCCACTTTCATTTGCTGAAACTTCAATTTGAGCGTTTTGAAGCTCTAGTTTCATAAATTGCAACGCGTTTTCAATAACAGTATTCATAGTTAACAAGATACATTTTTGTTCTATATCTTTTTTTCTTGGATAAAAAAAGAAACAAAAAAATCATGACTGCATAAACTTTTGGAAACAATTACGGCTCGTTACGCTATATTTTAGGAAACATTGTAACTTATTAAGATTTCTTTGAAATCCCTTGTATAATTGTAACTATTAAGAAACTTTTTTACTAGACCCCTAAAATATGAACGCTCCACTCACCTATTGTTTTAGCCAAAATTTTATGATGTCGTTTTAGCTCCAATTGAAATTGATATTTACATATAAAAACTATACTTTATTTGAGGCTTTTGGTCTTCCCTTATATATTTTAATATTTCTCCAACTTTTCTACTACAATCAATTGTTATTGGAAAACGTCTATCAAATTGGGTGTTATTCCAATTCATTTTCGTCAAGGCTAAAATCTCTTTACAAATTTGTTCCGGAGATTCATCAAATGTGAAAAGTCTTATTTCTATTGGATTTGGTATATATCTTCCTGGATAAGTACCATAATAATCTACAAACCCTCGTGTATAAAGTAAATGAGTTGATTCATTTAAAGAAAACATTGTACCTCGTTTTGGAGGATACATTCCTTCATTATATAATCTCAATTTAGTGGGCATTATTGTAACCAAATCTAATGAGTTAATATTAACTTCTCTAGTCGCTTTTCGTAATCCTTCAATCTCTCCATCTGAATAATTCGAACTTTTATGAATTACTAACCTTTGAGGATAAATTTTCATAGCTTCATAATATTCATTCAATGATTTTATCATTAAATCATAAGCTTGCTCTTTACTTAAATGTGGTTCTCTATCATTTTTGTCCTGCTCTATTGGAGAACCTCTTAAAATCACACCTTTGCCATTTTCATTAAAAATTTGTGTGACACTTGTTTGAATTGTCTTCTTATCTCTACTTCTATAAAAGCTAATACCAGCAAAACAAGTTACAGAATCGCTTTTCTTTTTTATTGACCAAGGCACACCTCCAGATTTATAATATAATGCAGTAAAAAAATTCCATCCAATTGTGGCTTCATCTTGCATTTCTCCTGACGGAGTTACTATTCTATCTCTGACTAACTGAATAGGGATATTATACTCCATTGATTTTGCCTTTAACAATCTTCTAAAGTTTGTTTCTATTTCTTCAATTAAATCTTCATCGTTATCACTATCTTCAACTTTCCTTATAAACTCTTCATTTCCGAAAATTATTTTAGTGAATTTTTCATCTAAAACGCATAAGATTACATCTGGCTTTTTATTTTTAGATAAATATTTTATTTCTGTTATATAAAGTTCTACTGCTTTCTCTATTAAGTCTTCAATACTCTTTGCTGTTTCCAATATTTCGTCAAAAGCAGAGTTGTTTATTTTTCTTATGTATGACGCATCATATTTTATTTCACACTTATAGGCTGATTTAGAATTAAACCCAGGGAAAGTTGGAAACAAATTTCGTAATGCCATCTTTTTTTCAGGTCCCAAAATCATTTTTTTATTCTTATCAAACCAAGAAATAATTTTACTTACGCTTTCACTTTTTCCAACAAAACCAGTTACAATTCTTTCTGGACGTACTTCATTCAAATCAGATGTTCCATGTACTAAAATTCCTTGTCTTGGGTCAATATGTTCTCCAGTACCAAACTGTAATACTGGTTCCTCAATTAACTTAATATTCATATTAAAAATTCTTCTTAAAAGTTAGAGACATATTAATGGCCTTTTTCACCCCAATTAATGCATAATCAGCTTCCTTTTCGTCAATCTTATTTCTCAAACAATATGCTATAAATCTAAAGTGATTGTATACAGATTGATTTCTGTCTAGTTTTTTTTGGTTATCTATATATTTACTTGCTCTTGCATGAGTTCTCTTTCCGTCAAAGGTTATGCTATATGTAGGCGTGATAGAAACATACCAAATATTATCAATAGAAAATACATTTAAACTAAATGCTAAATGTTGAAAGGCCATAATTTGATTTCTGTCTTTATTCCAATGTTCCTTAACAACGGTACGAGTAGCTTTATTTTTCTTTTTCCAAGTGACTTTTCTTGTTTTTGCTGAATTAAATCTATAAACCCTGTCTTTTGGTAACCAATTAATATCTTTAACTTTTAATAACTCTGTAAAGGATAAACTTAATAATCTACCAAATGCCATTTTATAATTTTCGCCAGATTCAAAAAATTCTTCAACTGTAAACATTTCAACAGTTCCTAATTCAACAAGTTTACTCAAAGGCTCCGAATCATCATTTAAGTTTTTAAACGAAATTAAATTTCCTTCAAATTCATTCCAGTCAGTAGTTGGCTTTATACCTATGTGGTACATATGACTTTTAATTACTTTTAAAATACTTGCTTTAAGTTTTAATTTATATTCTGTTTCCCAAGAGCGTTTAATGACCCTTTCTCTATCTATATTTAATTTACCTACAAATATGCTTTCAGGCAAAACAATTTCTAAAATATTTGGGTAAATCGTTTGAGTATCTAAAACATCCTTATTCTCTAAATAATATTTTCTGCTTTCTTGTGCATCACTTGAAAACTGCTCTTCTAATATTTCTCTAAATTCATGAATTCTATTCATAGAAAGCCATGATTTCACTTCATTGATAACATCGGTACTGTCAATAATATGTTTTGTAGATTCAAATTCAAATTTACCATCTACTATTTTTTGAAAAGTATCGTCTGAATATTTTGACTGTTTTGTTTTCAGAATGTAAACATAAACGCTATCAAAATCTTTATAGCGTTTGTCTTTTAAATAAGTTTGGAGTGTGTGCTTTATTTTTTCTCCATTAGCTGTTGATGTAACTTGTATTGCGATTCGGTTCTCTTTGTCTATTAAGTCAACAGCTGAAAAGTTTTTTTCATCAAAATTTGCATCTTTTAAATTTAAGCCATAAACATTATTTAGTAGTGGTATTAAAACAGATTCTGCATATATATTTATATCAAATAAACTTGCAGAGTTGAAATACTCTACTTCAACTCTAAATAGAGTATATAATTCTATAATTCTGTCTATTGCTCTTTTTTTATTCATTTAATACGTAATATCATTATGAAATGATTTATAATCACTTCAATTATTTTTTTAATCCGTTAAATCTTATGAGAGAATAACTTATTGGGAGTATAAAGTTAAAAATTAAAATGCGTATTATAATAATTTCTTATGCACATAAAAGCAAAGATATTAACAATCCATTTCATACACATTTAACTACTCTTTTAAATGGTTTCTTAAAAGGTGTATTCCAGTAAATAAAGAGAAAATCGTAAATATTTAAAATCACAAAAAAATCAAAAGCCCCAACTTATCCATGTATCCATTCCATCTTTATAATATTTATTCCCATTAATAAATACAATATCGTTGTCTCTTTTAACTTTAAATTCCAAGGGTTGGTTCAAAATTTCTCCATTTTGCCACATGTCAAAGCACTCCATTAAACATTGTATCTCTTCTTCTTTGGTTATATCCATATCTAAAGCATATAGTTTATTTATTAGAGGTACAACATCTTCTGAAGTGCTAGAATCACTATGAATAAGCGGAGATAATCTAACAATATGTTCATTTATAGCTTTTTCGGAAACCATTTTTAAAAACATCATAGCTATATAGTTTGCAGTATCTGGCGGTTGATATAATATGGTCTTAGCTTGATTTAAAACAGTCACTTTAAAAAACTTAGCTTGTGGCTTTAAAAATTTAAAATCCAGCTTTTTTCTTCTTTTTTTTATGGCAATTTGCTTCCACTTCCAAAAATTATTTTTTTCTTTTAACGACATTAATTTATTACCAGTCCCAATTGAGACTAATTTTATATCCTTCAATGGTACTCCTAATTTAAATGCTTCAATTAATCCAGCCAAAATAGGATTATTGAATCCTCCTAATGCTCCATCCCATAGCTCATAGTATATTTCGCTATTCTTTGCTTTAAACCTTGCTGGAAAATCGAAATATTGTACAGGTGCATTTGAAGAACCATGAATAGCTTGAGTTAATCTAACTGAATCATAATCCTCTGAATCAACTCCATAAGACTTAAAAAATTTCGCTCTATTATTTAGTGCGTCATATGTACAAACCACAATTTTTAGAGATTCTTTTTTAATAAATGCAGGAAGTTCCGACATTTGCCTTTTGTTAACTTCTTTAAATAATTTTTCAAAACTATCTTTTTTTTGTTTTGAGCTATACTTTGGACCAAAAGGTATTTTAAATAATCGTAAATAATCTACGGGGAAAAAACTATCTCTGTATGTGTTTTCGCTAAAAATACTTTCTCGTATATCTTTATTATCAAATAAAGTTAAGGCTTTTTCAAGTGTCCAATTTTCTGCCAATGCTGCCAAAACAATGCTTCCACCTGAATTAGCGATTACTAAATCAAATTTTTGAAGTACTTGATGACCAGTAAGATTTCCATATCTATCTTTAAGAGTTAGTAATTGAATTATTGCCCAACTTCCACCTCCATCTAAGGATAAAATTTTATACATAACAATTAAATATTACTTAATTTTTCCATTTTGACGTAGTATATAAAATGAATAGCCAAATTGAAATTGAGAAAAGTTATTATCAAAATCCTTGAGGTCGCTAACTAAACTATAACGCATAAAAAGCTTCCCAGTTGACGATGTATTCAAATAAAACTCTATTTGAGAACTGTTAAACCATTTGTTTGGTTCCACCAATTCTCCATTTTTTAATGATTTAAACGAAAACTCATTGGATTCAATTAAATCATCATTTAAAACCATAAATTTTGATATACGATTACTTGCAATAAAACCATACCTCTTTTCTGGAATAATATGAAATGCAATATTAGCTGATGTTGTTATTGTATTTAAGAATGTTTGGTCTTCCGCTTGATCTGAAAATTCTAATCCACTTCTTCCATAATTCCAACCTAATTCGATAAAAGTATTGATTTTTTTATTTTGGTTTTCAAAGGAGAATAGATTAATATCTGCTCCGATACTAAAAGATTCATGTTGTTTTAAGCTTAACGGGGAAAAATAATTCTCATTGCCAATTTGCTCTGCTTTTAAAAACTTATTATTTTCTTCGAGTTTGCTAATTTTAACATTAAGATTGATGTATTCTGCAACACCAATTGCATCAGAATACCAAGCTGGAGGAAGTATATAAGAATACCACCTATTTTGTTTCCTTTTTGTATTTATGTAAAACTTTTTAGCAATTTCTGTTTGTATTATACCATTAGGATTTTCTTCATCAAAAACTCCAAAAAAGTCCGAATAAACAATTGCTTCAAAGAGCTTTGTGGATTCAGGTTTATAAAGTTTGGTTGTTTTTTGTACTTCATCTAAAACTAGCTTTGTTGGTTCTGGACTAATGTCGTTGGCATTTATATCAATTTCTCTATCATAATCTATAATGTCTGAAAAATTAATTTCCAAATATTGACCTCTAGTTTCAGAATTGATATTTGGTTTTGATAATTTACCATCCTTGAATATGAAAGAATTAAAACTTTGTAATTTATGGTTATTAAATTTTCTGATACCATCACTTGAAGAAATCCCTATAGAAAAAAGATTTGAAAACCTTATTCTATGTCCTAATACTTTTGTTTCTAACTCTATTTTCTCAATAAAACCATTATAGAAAGTTAATTCGACTTTAGGGTAATTTTCTATATTTATTATTTCATAATATTTTACTATTTTAGTTATAGGCTTTCCATCTTTATCATTTTTCGGTTTGTCGTTTACATCTAAAACAGGTTCGATTTTATTGTAGGGTATAACAACTGGTATATTTTCGTTTAATGAAAGAATAGCAACGACGGGTCTTTCATCCTCTGTTCTTTCAAAGCTGATAAGTCTTGCAAAAAGTATTGAAATTTTTGCATCGTTAAGCTCTTCAATTTCTGTTACATTAGCTTCACCCGAATTTTTAACACTATTCTTAAAATGTATTTCAAATTTAGGCTTGAATAAATCAATTGATAAAGGTTTTAATGAAAACACCTCATCTTCCACACCATCTTTAGATGATTTAATTGTAACTTCAAGATACCCTGTATCCATTTTATGTGCTTCTATTACATAATCAAATTGCAACACAGGAGAACCTTTAGTAGAAGCACTAGCACTATCTTTATAACTTGTTATTATATTATTACTCAAAGAAGAACTAAATGTTTGAGCATTGATTTGAATAGAGAACATTAAGATGAATAGAATAGCTAATTTTTTCATAATTGGTTGGTTAGGTTATACAATAAACAATGTTATGGCTTTAGTTAAAACCAAAACATACCCAATATTGGGTAATTAATAAATGTGCTATTGTAATTAATAAGAAGGGAGAGTTTAAATATACAATAAAATTAACAAGAAACAAACTACATTTATAATTGTAATTTTATCAACCCATTCCACACACATTCCACTACGCTCCTATCGTCACTTCGTAAAAAGAGTGTTCCATTAACATTGTAGAGAAAGTTTATAGAAGAAAAAAATAAGAAAAAGCAGTAGTTTAAACTTCGCTTTTACCAAAGCAAAGTTACATAACGCAGAACATTATAGTACAAATGTATAGTTTTGTATTTATAGTGGTTTATCCATTTGATAGCTATAATGTAGTATTATGTAAAATATCCCAAAAGCATTTGTTTTCATTAGATAAATTGGAACTTGGGTCATTAAACTAATAAGCGGTTTGCTTCGCAGAGTTTAAAAACATTTGTATCTATAATTAGCCGTTATGTAAAATAGCCGCTACCAAGCGCTCGATTGTTTTATAAAATCAAATTGCTTAGGCAATTTATTTTACACACAATTATCCAACGCTTGCCAACGCCAAAATAAAAGCTAACCTTTTTACTCTTATTAAAAATCGCGTATTCGATAAAATGTACGTAATAAAAAAATTTAGACGATTCTCGTGGATTGCCACAAGAGCATAAATTTTAAGAAAAATAAAATTCTATGCACTTGTTATATTTAGAACTTCAATTAATCTTTTTTTTTAATGATTCATTATCTTTTGTCTTGAAACAAAAGAAACAAAAATTCAAGGCTGCATATAATTTTGGAAACAATTAACGGCTCATTCGCTATATTTTAGACTATTTAGCGTTAATAGAATGTCCTGTGGACATTATTAGCTGAATACAATTTGAATTTAGCTTTTAGTAAAGTGTTGTATCCAAATTCAATCATCCACAGGATCATTGCATTCGTATAGCCTAAAATATGCACGCTCATTTCTCCTATTGTTTTGACCAAAATTTTATGAGGCCAAGTTTAACATCTAGATTTCTATTTTACATAATATTAAAAAGGAGCATCTTTTGAATCATGTATATATTGTGCTAAATAATCTTTATTCATTACTTCAACTAAAAACTTTTTTGCTCCTACGGTTTCAACTTTTATAGCGCTTAAATCTACATTTAGCTTATCTGATATGTCCTTTTTAATTTCATCCTTATCGTCATTTGGTCCAGCCACAACTAATATCTGAGTTTCGTCCTTTTCAAGTACAGCTTGAGATATAATATTATTTATGTACTCATCTGAAAAACTATAGCCAATACAAACCAATAATTTGGTTTCATTATCTAAACATTGTTTCCTGAATTCCGATGCAAAGAAAAAATAAGGGTCAATGGATGTC
Organism: uncultured Algibacter sp.; assembly: GCF_947487605.1. Taxonomy (GTDB): domain Bacteria; phylum Bacteroidota; class Bacteroidia; order Flavobacteriales; family Flavobacteriaceae; genus Algibacter_D. Next base: position 40,055 of record NZ_CANKXK010000006.1, on the reverse strand, counting down.
ATTTTATGTTGAATCCCAAATATAAGCTCTGGTACTTCAACAGGATCATCACTTATCTTAAGCTTACTTATTTTATCATCAGTTGTATACCAATTTATAGAACCATGTAGTTTATATAAAAAGAAATCCTTACTATCAATCGAATCAAAATTTGTGTAGTGCCATTCTTTGGTTGCATTATTAAATCCAAGTTCAACATTTTGATCCTTTCCCACTACTCTTTCAAAACATAAATCATAATTTAAAGTAAATACTTTTAATAAGTTTCCTATTTCATTTTTCAAACTTGCGAAACCTTCATAATAATTTGCTTTGTCGTAATTTTTTAACCTAACCCATTCATTAAGTTTATTCACTATAAGTTCTTTAAACTCTTTTAAGTTTTCAAAATTTTTGCCTGCTAAATCGGTCAGTCTAATATTCCACGTTCCAATGAATGGATACATAATATTCTTATCTCGCTTTTCTATTTCAGAAATAACAATTAGTAACTTTTCAACATTGAATGGCTCATCAAAATTACCAAATATACCATCTCCATATTGAATACTACTTTTTAAATAATAGTATAAATCTTCATATTTATTCCACTTATCATCTTTTTTAATTAGAGTTTCAATTTCATCCACCATTTGAAATGATATAGGTATGTTAGCTTCATAACTTGCACCTGCTCCTAATAAAAATATTATGTTTTCTCCTTTTACTTCCATATTCTATATTTTATAAAAACCAAGGTTTATTAGTTGAAAAAATTCCTCTATCAAAATCTTCAAAATTTTCAAATGCTTTAGTATATTCTGCAATTATCTCTGAATAATAAATTGATATAGGTCTAGATTTAGCATTAAAACCTCTCCAATTAGCTCCTGATAAATTAACTACGTCTTGGAGGAATGTTTGATCTTCCTCTTTAGAACTATTTTTTGAATTTAAAAACTTTATGTGAACCGGATTCCCAACTCTTTGATAAACTATTTCTTTGCCATACTGCAAACCTTCAAACCATACTAAATATTCATTGTTTGAAAGTCTGATATAACTACTTTCATATGGAACTTCAGTATTATGATTACTAAAACCAAAGAACTTATTTTTGATATTTATTTTTAAAACTTTAAATTCTATATTGTGAAATTGAGACAAAGCGTCTTCCATAGATCTAATTTCATCCTTTTGAATTTTAAAGGGAACATGCAATACTACTTTAGTATAATTTGAAAACTCATCTTTTAAGAGAGATATTAATTTTGTTCTCAATTCATCTAAATAAGTCTCTTTATTTTCTGACTCTGAAAGAATAGAAAGTCTTTTATATATACCAGAAGAATCAAGACAAACAGAATATGCTGAATATTTGTGTATTTTACCTGTTTCTTCATCGAACTTGTGGGAACTTCCAATTCCAAGAATTAAGCAATTATTATTGCTTGGTTTAACTAACCAAGGTACACCTCCTAATTTTGAAAAAATTTGTAAACCTATATTTGAAGTAGACCATTTCAATGAATTTGGACTACCTACACTCTCTTTAGATAAAACTTGAACAGGTATATTTTCCTTTAATAAATTATATTTTAAAAAATAATAAGGAGAATTGGTTTCTATATTGTCATCTTCATTATTTTCTTCTAATAAAATTGCAATAATTTTTTTATTTGGATTACTATTCTTTTTCTCTAAAATTTGAGCAATAGGTTCTTTGAGGTTCGCAACATCTAATTTATTCAATGAAATTTTTTCAACATTTTCTTTTGATAGTGGTAATCCAAACATTTCTGTCATACCAGGAAAAGTGCCTCGATTTGTTTTACCTATAAGGCTCAAGTAAACATCATTTGCAAATGATTTAAACTTATCTTCAAAAAGAAATAAGTAAATAACATCTTGAGTTTCTACGTCCTTAAAAGGTCCATAATTTTTAATACCATGGAATTGAGAAAGTCCCGTTTTTTCATTACCAAAAACGTATTTCTTATTATCTAATTTATTTGAAATGAGAGTAACTAACTCATTATCAAATTTAAGTTCTTCGTTTTCAGTTTGTAAGGTTAAAAATGATAAAAATTCATCATGTAGGAAAGATTGGATTTTGAAACTCTTATCGGAATAATAGTTTCTATTACTTCTATAGTTTTTATCTAAACTTAAACTTAATCTTTGTACTTCTTTATCAAATGGTGCGGCTTCATTTTTTCTAAACTTAAAATCAATCAAAAAACCAAACTGTTTTTTTACCTTTAAAAAATATGGAGCTACATTAATCACTTGATTTCCATAATTTGTTTTATTGGTAATAAAATCTATAGAAAAATCAAATCGTTTATTAGAAATATTGTACTCTAAGTTTGATTCATTTTTTGTTTGTAAAACTCTATGAACTAAATAAAAAAACCATCTTTTGGTTAGCTCATTATTCTCCCAAATAGAACAATTATATTCCTTAAAATCATCTCTTTCTGTAAAACTTATTACATATTTCCTATAATTATCTTCTTCAGCATTCTTTTGAATGTTTAAGCTATAAACATACAGTTCGTCATCTTCGATTTGCTCTTGATTATATTCTCTCCTAAATAGCTGTATAGTAGCGTCGCTATTCAAAAGGTTTATAAAGTTTAATTTTATTTCATCCATATTCTATATACTTGATATGCTGTATAACATTTCAAAATTCTTATGAAGATATTTAATATTCTCCACTTACCAAATTATAATTTGCTATATATTATTAACTAATTATTAAGTTCGCTTTCTCATCTGCAATACCTATTTCAGCATAGCTTCCAGAGTTAAAATTTAAAAAATCTGCCTCAATGCCATCACTAAAAATGACTCCTTTTGTAGGCATATTTGATTCTATTCTTAATTTCTTATTTTTTGTTATTATTCCGTAACCAATATTGGTTTCAGACATTTTACTTAAAAAAGGTTCTCTTACTACAAATACAAGCTTATTATCGTTCCAATCTAGAGTAGTTCCACATTCATTTTTATTACTTTTATAATATTTACTTACATTATTTGCCATATTAAAAATAGAACTCAACCAACCTGTAGAACCTGCTCCAGTTGAAACTAATACACCACTAGAAGATTGCTGCTCTTTTTCACCATTAAATTCAATGCTATATCTTGAAGAAATGTGAGAATCTGCTCCAATATAGAAATCATTAAAAGCTAAAAGAACTTGACCATCGTTTAAAGTAGCTTTAGCCATAGTAACTTGTTTTGTTTCGTAACTACCTTTGATAATATTTTTCAAAATTCCTTTTAGATCGTTAGGAGAATGTTTTAAGAGAACTCCGTCATAACGCTCTATATCTGGATTAATACCAATAATTGGCAATCCATTTACGTATTTAGCTGTATTTGCTACCAATCCATCTTGACCAATAACTAGCACTAAATCCTGTTCAGTGAAAATATATGTTGGTAAAAAAGAACGATTTATGACTTTATATTTAAGAATTCCATTTATAGAGTCCTTTACTTTTGAAAGTGATTCATAAAAAGTGTTGTGTTCAAATTCAAAAAACTCGAAGCCTCCATCTGAACTCTCAATATAAAACTTGGCTTGAGCTTTGGAATTAAATCTTTCAACTAATTGCTCAAGCCTAGTTTTATCTCTTATTATTATAACTCTTTCAAATTTCATTTTTATTTACTTTTAACAATAGATTCTAATAAATCTGGAGAGATATTAAGATTTCCAATTTTATCAGCATTTTCGGCTAATTCTCTAAAAGCTAATGCGATATTATTACTTGGATCATTATCGTTATTACTAATTGCCATTAATGTTTTCCAGTCTAACTCTTTATATGGCTTTAAATTAGCATTTAAAACATACTCTTTAACATCTGCTTCTTTCTTCTCATTTGTAACTTGAATATCTATGAGTTCTTTCTTCTGTTCTTCTAGAGAAATATTAGATGTCATTTCCATTTCTTTAAGTTTCTGCGCATTTTCTTGCTTCACAACATCAGTTTCCATTTTCTTCTCTACAATTTGCTTTTGCTTCTCTTCTACTGCAATTTCTGTATTTAGCTCACTTTCTTTTATTATTCTTTCTTGTTCTACGGCGAAATTTCTACGTTCATATACAGCTTGATCAGCTTCTTTTTGCAAAGATTCTCTCGTTTGTGCTTCTAAAGCTCTAGCCATTTCAGGATTTGGAGTTACACCAAGTATATTTACACTTAACACTTCTAAACCTAACATTTGAACAGTTTTTGACTTTTGAACACTAGTAAATATCTCCTTTTCAATATCTTCTAATTGTCTTAAAGCTTCTTTTAGATTTAGGCGCTGAATAATTGAAGCACTCGCAGTTTGAGCTTCATTAATTATTCGCTGTTGAATTTTCTCGTAATCATTTTTTAAATACTGTTTTTTCTTATTAACTGTAAAATCTAATGTTTCAGCAATCTGCTTTGGATTATCAATTTTATAAGTTATTTGTCCTTGCAATGTAACCTCTTGATAATCTTTAGTAGTTTCATTAAATACAAATTGAAAATCATTACTTGGTACAGGAATAGATACAATTGATGAGTTCGGAGAAAAGTAAAAGAATGATAATCCTCTTCCCTCTTTCTTTATCTTCCCATTTTTGTAATGAATTACATAATTCATTGAGTCGAATTTGATATAATTTATTCCTAACATAATATTGAGTTTTAATTATTAGTTTGCGTAATTATAACACAAATATAAAATGAATTAAACTATCTACCAAATATATTTTGTGTTTTATTTACACAAATACATTATTATATTGAATATCAGTAGTTTATATTTCGAAAATTATCCCTTCCTTTTTGAGTTGGAAGTATCGTTTTTGATTAAACTGAAATAAATTGGCAGGTCTTCCAGAGCCTTTTGATACTTTTTCGTCAAGCTCATCTAATACATTTAAACCAACAATTTTCTTTCGGAAATTGCGTCTATCAATTTCTCTACCTAAAAGTGTTGTATATAATTTTTCTAAATCAGAAAACGGGAATTTTTTGTCAAGTAATTCAAAACCTATAGGCTCATAGGTTATTTTACCTTGTAACCTTTCTATAGCAGTTTTTAAAATTTCTTTATGGTCAAAAGATAATTTGGGTAAGTCATTAATATTGAACCATTGTGCTTGTTCAGCATCAGTTGAAGCATATAGTTTAAATGCATTTGGACGGACTAATCCAAAATAAGCTATTGACACTACTCTACCTCTTGGATCTCTATTTGGTTTTCCAAATGTGTAAAGTTGTTCAAGGTAATTAATCTTAATTCCTGTTTCTTCAAACAATTCTCTTTCAACTGCATCTTCCAAAGATTCATTGTTTTCAACAAATCCACCTGGTATTGCCCATTGACCTTTGAATGGATCATACTTCCTTTTAATTAATAACACAGATATATTTCCTTCTTCATATCCAAATACAACTGCATCTACAGAAAGTTTAATTGATTGCTTGCTCATTATGTGTAGTTTATACGCAAATATATAAAATAAAATGTATTATTAATCATTCCATTCCACACACATTACGCTTCCCTCCTACGTCGTCGCATAAAGAGTGTTCCATTAGATTTAGAAGAAACTTTTGGGATTAAATTTATTTAAGAGACTGTAGTTTGCCAAAGCGCCAACTGGCTCATTCGCTAAAATAGTCCAGTGGACTATTTCTATACGCTCTGCCCTGCTTTTAACCAAATCGACGAAGAAGATTCGCGATTTCATTAATATCAAATATAAGCCAATGAGTAAAGCTCAAGTTACATAACGCAGTACATAATGATACAAAATTATTAGTCGTAATTTCATTATGTAAAATGGCTTTATAACTATTATTAATCGTGTTTTATTGTAATATATATTATTTTTATAATCCAAACTTTGATTTAGAACACGAACAATCAAATCATCTACATCTGTCGCCAAATAAAAGTAGGTTCAACCTATGGATGAACCTACTAATTTATGAATGATAAAAAAACAACTATTGAATTTTAAATAACTTATAATTCATTTACATTTTAAGCCCTTTAATCCTTCAATAACTTTTAAACTCTTTTAACAGATGAAAGAAACTAATTATTGGTTAATGGCTTTTAAATGAGCGTATACTGGCTGTCCTTGTGTTTTCATTTCTACTTTTCTATTAAAAATCTTAATCCCTTTTACTTGATTAAGTTTACCGTCTGGAGCAAAAGCTTTAACACCTAATAATTCCCCATTTTTATTTATTGCTTTTACATTAATAATATTTCCCGAACGACTAACACCTTTAATATCTAGTTTTTCCCCTTCTGTTGTTATTGCTTTAATTTCGTATAAAACGCCGTTTTTACCTATAGCATTAATTGGTGCATATTCATCTGCACTCTCCATTACTTTTACTGGCAGTTCGTACCCGTCTACAAATGCCTTAATATTCATAAAACTATGCTGTTTAGAATCTTGTGTAGCTTTTACATCAAATTTGTTGCCTTCTGCATCAAAAGCTTTTAAATCTAGATTTTTACCATCTGTTGTTACCGCCTTGATATTCCAAATTATTCTTTCGAAATCACTTTTATAGCTTCTTTTCTTTTCATTTTTTGAAGGCAATTTAAAGTCATCTTCATTAGCAGCTGGGTGCATTGCTTTAATATGTGCATGAATACCTATGCCTTGTAAAGACATCTCTCTGTCTCCTCTATTAATTTTTACACCTTTAATATCATTAAGTTGTCCAGCTGGTGAAATAGCCTTTACACCATAAAACTCTCCCTTTTTATTAATGGCCTTCATAATGACAATATTTCCAAATCTTGCAACGCCTTTAACATCTAGTTTTTCCCCTTCTGCAGTTATTGCCTTAATGAAATACTTAACACCTTCTTTATTTATAGCTGCAACTGGAACAAATTGATTTTCGCTCTGTAGCATCTTAACGGGTAATTTTTCATCATCTACTATAGCTTTTATATCTAAAAATATATCTTGATCGGAGTTTTGAATTGCCTTTATTTCGAACGATTTTCCTTCTTCATTAAAGGCTTTAACATCTAAGCTTTGTCCATCTGGATGAATGGCTTTAACATTCCATAAGATATCATTGACTTTTGCAATTTCTTCTGTTTCAGTTTTACTTGTTTTATCTTTTGAAGGACTGTTATTACAGGCTGTAAATAAAAATAAAACTCCAAGAATAAATAAATTATAAGAGATAGTTTGAATGAATGATTGGCTTGAATTTTTCATAATTAAAATTTAACATTTGAATTATAAAATTATAAAAAGATGACACGGTTTTTTATGATATTAATCATAAAACCAAATGTAGTTTCATGCCTTCATGCGTGGCAATAAAGCCTAGTTCTTCATAAAAGTGAAGCGCTTGATGTCTTTTTTTATCTGTGGTTAATTGGATTACATGTGCTTTTCTTCCTTTAGCACGTGTGATTGCCCATTTAAATAATGATTCTCCTATTCCCTTTCCTCTGTGTGCTTTGTGTATTCTTACTGCTTCTATTTGCGCTCTTATACCTCCACAATACGTAAGGTATTGTGTGAAGGATAGTTGTAAAGTTCCTATAACCTCTGCGCTTTGGTTTTCAACTACAACAAGCTCTTGGTTTTTATCCGCATTTATTTTTTCAAATGCTATAATATATTCATTTGGTAATGGTATTTGATAATTCTCTCTTGTTTTTCCAAGTGGATCATCAGATATCATTTGCACAATTGCTGAAAGATCTTTTCTGGAGGCTTTTCTAATGTTCATCATTTGTGTGTTTTAAATCATAAATTTATTGCAATAGCCTACTTTTTCGAAGTTTTTAATATTGATTGAAATTATAGGAACCGTTGGAAACATTAATTTAAGTTTAGCAATTATGCTTAGAGAAAGTGAGTTTTTTTCGTCCTCTGTTCTACCTTCCATAATGTATGAGAATGCATGAATGAAATCATTATTTGTATTTCCAATATTGTAATATTTATATGGTTTTATTCTAACCTTGATATCGCCTTTAGAAAAAAGTTGGGTTGCTTTGGCTGTATTATATACTTTTTGCATAATTTCTTCTGGAGATTTCATAGCAATAATAGGTTCTGAGCATTCAATTATAAAGTGTGGCATATTATTTAGTTGGTTACTACTGGATTCCATATTCCAGTATTTATTGTTTCTCTAATATACTCCGAAAAATCTTTAGGAGAACGACCAAGTACTTGCTCTATATCATTAGTGATTTCTGAATTATTTGAATTACCTAATACTTCTGTAAACAAGTACTCAATTAACCAAATAAAATTTGCTGGTACACCTTGGTTTTTCATAGCCTTTGAATATGCAGATATAGTAATTGGAACAAAGGTTATATCTCTTTGTGTGGCTTCTGAAATCTCTTGAATAACTTCTTTAAAAGTTAGTGCTCTTGGTCCTGTAAGCTGATAAATGTTTCCATTATGTGTTTCATTCAATAGGGCTTCAACTGCAACATCTGCAATATCTTCTGTATCTACAAAAGGTATTTTTACATCTGCTTGCGGTAAGGCTACAAATCCTTCTAAAATGGGTTCTAGAAAAAAGCTTTCACTAAAATTTTGATTAAACCAACTTGCGCGAACAATGGTATAGTCTATGCCAGAATGTATAACAACTTGTTCACAAAGCTCTGCTTCTCGTTCACCTTTTCCTGATAATAACACGAGCTTTTTAACATGACATTGTTTTGCCTTTTTTGTCAACTTCTCTATAGCATCTAGAGCTCCAGGAACTGCTAAATCTGGTTGAAAGGTAATGTACACTTTGTCCATACCTTGTAATGCTTCCGTCCAAGTTTCAGAATTATCCCAATCGAATGCTGGTGTTGCAGAACGCGAACCAATTCTTACCTTATGTCCTAATGCTGTTAATTTGTTTGCTACTTTGCGTCCTGTTTTTCCAGTTCCGCCAATGACTAAAATGTTGTTTTGATTTTTCATTTTTATTTGTGATTTAATTTGTTAAAAATATTTGTATAGGTTACTGTTGTTTTTATTTTTTCACTAAAAGAATTAGTATTAGTAAGAAAAATGAACCAATTGAACTGACTGTTCTTATTAAATGCAACCGATTCCACTTGGCTTCAAAAATGTTTCTCAGCGCTTTTAAATCTTCATTGCTTGCTGAAATTAAATCCGTTTTATCTAAAACTTCATTGAGAGGCACATTTCCGAAAATGGTAACCAACACTACGCCTAAAAAGTAAATTATAGTTGCAGATATTAACACTCCTATTAATGAACTTGGTGCATTTTTAAAGCTATATAAATTGACTAATCCCAGAACGAAAGGTCCAAAAAAGACTATAAAAAAAGGGAGATTCAATATGGTTCTGTTCATTTGTTGAAAAGCACTTAAATACCCATAGTTGTCTAAATTTCCAATACCTGTAGTAATAGTATTAGCCCACGTAAAACTTAAGCCTGCCGACAAACCTGTTAATAATGTAAGCACGATAATTGATGTGTTTTGAAAAGTGAAATCCATAATTTATTGTTTTACAATTTTATTTTTAGAATAAACACATGCATACCAATACAGTGTTGCTATAGCTATAAACTCGAAAGCAATAATCCAGAAGCCTAAAGAGGTAAAAAAGCTATAGTGACTCCCACCATTTGGTATTACAAATAATGGAACTGTAATTAGTGCATCTAAAGCCACTGCTGTTAATAAGAGGGTTTGCCCAACTTTTAGTCCGTGAGTTGTACTGTCTTTTTTGTAATAAAAATGGCACCCAAACCAAACTAATGGCATCACTACCATAAATAATACCGCGTTTGCTTGTGTATCTGCATGTTCTAAAATGGATACTGAATAAGAAATAGAGTAAAACAGGATAGCGATTATCCAAATGGCTATACCTAATAAAATGGCGCGTTTTGTTTTCATGTCTGTATAAGTTTTATTTACAAGACAAAATTATGATGAAGACAAAAGCATGGTTTGTCTTAAAAGGATAAAGATTTGTTCGAAAAGGAGTTACTTAATTTGACTTGGGCGATAGCCAAACTTTTTTTCGAAAGCATTTGAAAAGGAACTTAAACTATCGTAGCCAACGTTCCAAGCAGCTTCTTGGACTGTAGCTTCTTGATTACTAATCATTTTATGAGCTAATGTAAGACGCTCATTTTGAAGATACTTAAACACAGGAACGCCAAAAAAGGATTTAAACTCTTTTTTTAATTTGAAAGTATTTAGTCCTATTTCCTTGGAGATTTCATCTAAAGACGGCGGATTATCAATGTTTTCTATTAAAATATCTCTGGCTTGATTTAGTTTTTTACGTTCCGAAGTATTTATTTTTTCAGTTTTTAAAGCTGCTAATTGTCCGAAAAAATGTGATAGTAAAGTTGTTATTTGACTTCTGAAAAACATCATCTTTGTCTTTCCAGTATATTCAATATTAAAGAGTGAATCTACAATGGACTGCATTTCTGGCGTCATTATAAAACTTGGTCCTTCTACATAATGGTCTGAAGGGTTTACTAATTGGTTAAGCATTTCGCTAAACAACTCCCCTTCTTCATTTGGAAGTTTTTCAATTGCTTTTGCAGTTGTTGCTATAACCAAACACTCTAATGGTTTTGAAGCAGAAACAGTATGTACAAATTCAACTTTTTCATCAGCATAAAATGAAAGTGCTAAACCTTTAGTATGATTAAACTGTTTTTGCTTATCGATATATTTAACCGCTAAATCAACATTTCCAGACCCGTAGAATGCTACCGCAATTATAGGTTCATCAAAAAAACAAGAGTCTATTGTTGGAGTATTTACCTTAGCTTCTTCAACTAAAATAGTAAAATCGTTTATATCTATAATATCTCTTGTCATATATAGAATATCAAATTTACGAAAATATAGGCTTGGTATATTAAGATATTCTAGATACATTGTGCTCTCCTCCTATGCTTCAATTTCGCTTTGTACAAACAATGCTTACGTAATGGTTTTTTAGTAATAAAACCATTAATCACGCAGTTTATGCGCATATTGAATTCTGCTGAAAGAAATTAAATTACAAATAAGATAATTTCTTTCAGTTTGTAATTAAGTAAACTTTTTATTAAGCCAAACTTACTTTTACAGCACTTAGTCCTTTTTCATCTTTTTCAACCTCAAATGTAACAGTATCATCTTCTTTTATTTGATCGATAAGATTAGATTTATGGACAAAGACTTCCTCTTCAGAATCTTTAACTTTTATAAAACCAAATCCTTTGGCATTATTAAAAAATTTTACAGTTCCTTCTTTCATTGTATTTGCTTTATTAGTGTTAAATATTTTATTTATAATTTGTTTTATCATAATCTCATCTTTATTAAAATTAGGGAACCATAGTATTTATATTTGCTCCAGTTTGCTTTTTACCTAACCACCGTAGCATCTTGATATGATCGCTTATGGCATGTAGCAGACTTTTTTTAACATGATAAGGAATACCAAATTCTTTAGCTGTATCTGCTACAATTTTGGTTATATTTTTATAGTGTACATGGCATACGTCTGGAAGCACGTGATGTTCTACTTGATAGTTTAAACCACCTATAAGCCAAAATAAAAGCTTGCTATTTGGTGAAAAATTGGTAGTTGTAGCAAATTGATGCCCGTACCAATCTTCTTTCATCATACCATTTTCATTAGGTAGTGGAAATTCATTTGAAGGCATAATATGTGCTATCTGAAAAACAATGCTTACCAAAAGCCCAGTAACAAAATGCATACTTAAAAATGCCAATAAAATTATTCCCCAAGATTGCGGCACCATAATCATTGGTAGTATTAGTGCATATACGTAATACAGTGTTTTCCATACTACCATGCTTATAAGTTCTTTATTATACTCATTTTTTTTGTCTAAAAAACCCATATTTCTATAACGCTTTAAACGAACAAAATCTTTAGTAGTTATCCAAGAGACAGTGGATATAGAATAAAAAAACCATATGTAAATATGCTGAAATTGATGTACCCAATAATACTTAGCATTTGGTGAAAAGCGTAAAAAAAAGGGCGCATTCAAATCATCATCTGCATGATCGATATTCGTATAAGTGTGGTGTAATATATTGTGTTGTATTTTCCAAACGGTAGCATTGGCTCCAATAAGGTTGAAAGTATAACTTAATAGCTTATTAATTTTTTTGTTTTTTGAATAAGAGCCATGAATTGCATCGTGCATAACTCCCATACCAATACCAGCCATTCCTAATCCACTAGTAATATATAATAAAAAAAGTGCCCATATAGAGGTAATTATACCAGTTGCTAATAGTATTAATGGTGCAAAAAATAATGTAATCATTATAATTGTCTTAATAACCATTGTTGTATTGGCATTTCTACTTTTGTTATTAGTCTTGAAATGCATATTTACACGACTTCTTAATGTCTTGGAGAAGTTGGTATTATTTGTTCTTGGAAATTTTGGATTTTCGATATGATTAACTTTGTTTTGATATTCTTATTGTTAAATAATACACCACATCGATTAAAAAGAGCTGATTTTAGTTTTAACCTAAATGATAATTTATTGAAGCTATTGTATATGAAGTCATACTATTGAGACTGAAATACAACAGTTAAAGAAAGCTAAAGATTGATTAAAATTGGAAAAAATAAAAAATAGAAAGGCCGTCAATATATTCAATGCTCAAAGGTAGGTTAAATTAGCATAGGTTTATTAATAATGCTGTAAATAATTAAAAATCAACAATATAGTATTGCAAATAAATTAAGCTTAATTTCTATGATTCTACTAGTTTCACCATTTGGGTTTTTAAGTTGATATTGTAATTTACGTGAATACTAGTAGACGCTAACAATACAACCCAACAATTACCGTTAAATTTTTATCTTTGTCAATCAATCAAAAAAAATCACTTCGATAATTTATCATGAAATTATTGTTTTCGTCAATTTTAATTTTATTAAGTTTAAACTTATATGCTCAAAAGCATAAAAACTTAAATCCAGTCGCTTATTACATTTTAGTAGATTCAACTAATACAAAGACAAGTAATGATTCATTGTCGTTAGAATTAGATATTAAAAAAGACTTTTGGAATCATACAGTATATAATCCCTACAAAGAAGTTACTGTCACTTTTCCGTTAAAAATTGCGTTTACAGATTCTACTTATTTCTCCCCTATTGGAAAAGATAAGGTTGTTACTTCTCGTTATGGTTGGAGACGAGGACGTGCGCATAATGGTATAGACATAGATTTGATAACAGGTGATAGTATATTTTCAATGTTTGATGGTATTGTGAGAATGGCAAGATACACAAGAGGCCACGGAAGAACTGTTGTAGTTAGACACTATAATGGTTTAGAAACGGTATATGCCCATTTATCGAAGTATGGTGTAAAAGAAAACGATACCGTTTCTAGAGGATCATATTTAGGGAAAGGCGGTGTTTCTGGTAATGCCAGAGGCAGTCATTTACATTTGGTTGTGAATTATAAAGGAATTCCTATAAACCCTGAATATTTATTTGAGTTTAATGAAGAAAATAAAATTAGATCAAGCGAGCTTTGGGTAACAAAAAAATGGACACAAGCTATTGCGCATAACTCGAAGCGACAAAGTAAAATTAAACCTTTATTAACAGAGGAAGAGGCTATTGCTAGTTTGGTAAAAGAGCGTTCTGTATATATAGTTAAATCTGGTGATACATTATCGCGAATATCTAAACTAAATAATATCACTATCGCTTCACTTTGTAAAGTCAATGCTATTAAACGTAATTCTGTAATTAGAATTGGTCAAAAATTAGTGATTGAAAAATAAAAAAGGATGTTATTTTGTAATACTATATTGGGTGTTTAATTTCACAAGTCAATTCTTTAAATATTAAAAGCCCTCAGATTGAGGGCTTTTAAATATACTACTAATTATTAAATGTTTCTTTTTAGCGATTTATAAAATCAATTACTTTATGTTTCATTCAACAATCGAGGTATCAAATTTATGGATGCAATAGTAGTTATAAAACATCGATTTTATCTCAATCATGTACTAATTTATCTTTATTGTCAATTAGTATGTCTTTACTTATAAGATGCGATGTTTTGTTTAAGCACTATATCTCTTGAGGCTACAAATAAGCCTTCTTCTTTATTTAATTTCACTATACCTTCATACCCGATGCGCTCAAGTTTTTTACGACAACGCTCGGTTAAATAAGGGTCGTCATCAAAAAGAAAAGCATCAAGGTTATATTCAGGAAGACCTGGCTCCTTTATTACAGGGTGAATTTGTTTTGGTCCTATTTTACGCGGATATGTAAGTGGCTCAAAAGTAGAGCCTGGAACAAAGGCATAAAATGTATAACGCCCATCTGCATCGGTTTTTACCCATCCACGATGATTTACATAACGTTTGCCTTTATTCTTCTTAGTGTTATAATTCCCATCTTCATCTGGTTGATAGATATAAAGAATAATATCTTTAGCTGGTGTAACGCCATCACTTTGGTATATAGTACCTGTTATTTTTAACTTATTAGAACGTCTTTCAAAATCTGGAATGGTGTCTGTATTATTTAGTTGTTTTTCGCTATAATCATAAAGCGGACTTCGTTTTTTATAATTTAAAGGTACTTCTTCTAGAATAACAGGAGAATCTTGCGCATTCAAGCTACTGAAAGAGCACATTAACCAAATAGAACAGAACAAAATAAGTAGCTTTTTCATGGGGAGTGAATTTTTTGCTACCGTAAAACTATGTAATTCAGTTCGTTGGTGCCTAAAAAATCACATGAACTATAAAAATAAACGATGAAATGAAATTAAATGCAGTTTCCATAGATAAACGTAATGAAACATAGGGTAGCAAATTTTATATTCAAACTTAAAAAGAGCTTAAGTTTAATTATTCTGTTGTTATTTTCTCTTGAATTTTTCCTTCATATCGTATAGGAAATCGCGATGGACTATTAAATGTTATGGAGCTTTTTAAATTTGGAAATACTCTTAAATATACTGTAAAGTTTTCAGTTTTACTATTTGCATTTAAAGTTATAGTGTAACTATTATCTTTATTCGTTTTAACTTTATAGTCATGAACAATATCTTTTAATTGAATAGCGCTGTCTGAACCTCCATAGCCCACATTCATTTGTCGTTCCCCATAATAGGGTAAGTAAGACATAATGCTATCTCCAGAAATTTTTAAAAAATTTGAATTACCAATTAAATTAATGCTTCCTGCAGTATTTCCAGGACCCAAGATTCCCGTGTTTGCAATTTGTTGCATGGCATTAGTTGATTGAGGATACGCCCAATTGGATTCTATAACAAAATCTTTATTAATTATTAAATTTTCTAGAGCCTCCATTTGCGCTGGTGTTGCTGTAAATTTTGAAGTCTTACATGCTATGGCTACTAGAATAAAAAATAAAAAGTAAATTAAATGTCTCATTTTAAGTAAATTACTTAGATAAAGATAAAGAAATAAGCTTAAAATATCATTTAAATTTTAGTTAAAATATAGATATGAAATGTACAAAAGGATATAAAAATAGAGGTTATACATCAATTTTAACATCTATAAGATGCTGCTTTTTTAAGATGAAATGTTTTTGAAACGTACTTTACCGAAATAATAAGTAGACTGTCAATAAAATTTCTGTTCAAAAAAGTCAGCGTATAACTTTAAAAAACCAAATCTTAAAAACTTATCCGTTATGGACACTACATTTTCGTTATTCAATCAAATTAATAGTTTATCCTATTGGTTACTTTTGGAAAGTAACTATAAAAGCTCTGTTACTTTAGATGCAGAATCAGACACATATGTTGTTGCTATTAAAAAAGGAGCTGCTTATTTATATACACATTCTATTAGTAGCTTTAGCAAAAAAAATAAACGCTATTTACAGTTTGAACTATCTGCTATAGTCAACCATTATTACATATAAAAGATAATATTACCTCTATGCGTATTAAAAGTGCTTAATAAGTTTTAAGTAAGAATATTGTTTATTTCCTTAATCCAATCGTCAATTGTAGATTCATTAGTATTAAGTGCTAGACTACCATTACCATAAGGAGCATAAACTTCAGGTTTTGTTACAGAAAAGAAACCAACTGTTGGTGTTAGTGACGCACTAGCCAAATGCATTACGCCATTATCTGCAGCAATAAAAATGGAAGTATTCTTAATGATTGCTCCCATCTCACGAATATCTTTACTGTAAAAATTAGGTGCTTTAAAGTTGATTTTTGAAATGTTTTCAATGGGAAGCATTTCAATAATATTGAAATTTGGATATTCCTTTTTTAGTCTTTCATAAAATGTTTCCCACCAAATTTCGGAATAACATTTTTCGCCTGTTGCATTAGTATAAATACAAATGGTTTTTTTGTCGTTTTTTATAATACCATCTAATATTTTTTTTCCTTCTGAAATTTCTTCTGAATTAAGTTTTATGCTTAGAACTGGTATCTGAGATGTATTTTTTTCAAAACCTAATTTTTCTAAGTAATGTCTTAAATTATAAACAGGATACTTTGAAATGTGTTGATAATCTGAATATTGTTGTTGAATTTCTTCATTAACACTACCAAACACTTTAAAGTTTGCCTTACTTATTTGTGTAAGTAATCTGCCAGAAGAAGAATCTTTATCGCCGTTTATTACCATATCATAACGACGACCTTTTAAAGAAATCCATTTACCAATATAACTCAGTAAATTGTTAAATGGTTTCTTAGGCAGTTGAATAATTTTATCAATATGTTCATAATTCTCAAATACCGGATTTGCTACGCCACCTTTTACAAATAAATCTATTTTACATTTAGGAAACGTATTTATAACTTCTTGTACAATGGGTGTTAAAAGTAATTGATTGCCTAGCCTATGGTTGGGACGTACGATTAAAACCTTTTTTATATCGAGTTTCTTAGTACTATCAACCTCAGGGATTTTGTATGATCCACCAACATTTTTAGTAATGGCATGCATTACTTTTCTTCTTATATTATTTATGCTCTTAGGTACTTTCATTTGTGAAATTATAAAGCGGCAAATTACAACTTACCCTAAAGTTAGGCAAGCTTATACTTTGACTAATAAATAATATAACAAACCATTCAAAACATATAAGAATCATTTTAATTTTTAATGACTATTCTCAATTCTACCTAGCATTGTTCTTGCATTATCTCCTGTTCTTCCATTAGGATCTAATTCTATAGCTTTGTTGTATAATTCTTTTGCTTTATTTACATCACCATTTCTCCAATTAGCTTCAGCCAAAGAATCCCAACTATTAGCAGAATTAGGGTATAGCCGTGTATTAAGCTTAAATATGGTAATTGCATCCTGAATTTTTTCTAAGTTCAATAATTGATAACCAAAATTATTGATTTTTGATTCGAAATTATAAAAATCAAATCTAGAATCATAAGAATATTTCAATATTACATTGACAATATCTTCTACATTATTGCCCAAAAAAGCATTTGAAATTTCCAATTCTAGATTAGCTGCTAAAGGTATTATATTCAATACTGGGTCGTTATTATTAACATAATCTTGAAAAGATAATTCCACAGGAATGTGGGGTCTTGTCCATTTCCGTTTATCTCTAGGGTGAGTATCTTGCCACCAAGCCCATGAAAGTCTTAAGGGAAGCTTACTATGTGGCAAAATAACGGTTCTTGCATCTCCTAAAAAGTTAACGTTTTCTGATGTTGGCTCTCCTACAAAAGTAGCTTGAGTATAATTTTCAATTTCGTTTACCAAATTTTGCGCTGCAGAAAATGTTCTTCTCCCCAAAACAACAAAAAGCTTACCTTTTTTATTAATTTTTTCATTTTTAATAAGACCTAGAATAACATCTTTATTATTAAAATTATTTCCACCGGCATTAAGTCTTAAATCAATTATTAAACGCTCTACATCATTATTGTTTATAAAATTCAAGGCACGATCATAAAATTCACTAATAGTTTCATTTTCATCATCAAAAACCGAACTCTGTCGTATGTAGACTGTTTTGGAATTAGTTATATACTCATAAAAGTATTTTTTGTCTATATTCTTGAGCCACAGCGGAGTTGATTTTACTAATCGTGCATCTATCCAATCTCCATGCGACTGTATTAACCCATAATTACCAGGGAATTTAGAAGTTGGCTTAGGCTTTATTTCAATTTCAAACTGCTCCCCTAGTTTTTCTAGAGTCATTTTAACAAATGAAACATCTTGAATAATGCCTTTAGCATGCAATATTTTAGGTGATCCAAGATAATGTAATCCAAATGCTTTGTAAAACTGATCATTTTCTGCACTTACTACTGGATTAATAATTTCTAACACTTCTGCTATAGGTTTATCGCCAATTTTAAGGACCTTAGCTCCTACAGTTTTTTCATAATCTATATGTGCACCTTGTACATATATACCATCGCTGAACCAATAAAGATTAATTGGTAATTGTTGAAAGTTAATTATCTGGTTGTTTCTCCACCCATGAAGATTTAATGCTGTATGACCATAGCCAAAAAGTGCCACTAATTCTGCGATAGCAACTTTAATCTCATGGTCTTTCATGTTCGGAATTTTTTGATAGAGTTTTTGTACTGCTATATCAAAATCCTGTTTAGTAATTTTTCTGAATAGAGTTGAATATTCTGTATGTATCTTTTTTTGTAAAAATATTAAGTCTTCTTGCCAATTTTTATGAGATAGTTCTTCTTGTGAGAAGCTAAAAAACGATGATAAAATGACAAATAATAGAATGATTTTTTGCATGGTGTTATCCTTAATTGATTTAACTTAAGGATTTATAATTTTTTAGAACGTTACAGTTTTAATGATTGGAAAGTCTTTTTTAAGTTTAATTTAACATATCTAAGACAGAAATAATGGGTGAAATAGTAAACTGATTTAAAAGTTTATAATTCACGAATAAATCATTTTCAGTATACTTAATGCATCTCAAGTGGAAATACTATGAATAGAATATTTGAAACTCTTAATTTTAAGGATTTTGTCTATTATTTAAAAGGATGAAGTTCTATTTAGTTCTTTTTATAAACAGTATTCAAAACCAAACCAAAAATTATGAGTGCCATTCCCAATAAACTAAAAAGCGTGTAAACTTCGGCAAATAAAAACACGCCAAATAAAACAGTAAATATAACTTCAATATATTTTAATGGTGCTACTTGATTGGTACTTGCAATTTGAAATGCTTTAGTCATATATACTTGCCCAAAGTAACCAAAAATGCCAAGACTTAAAAGCATCATGGTTTGTAGTGCTGATGGTGTAATCCAATATTTTATAGATAAAATTCCACCAACAATAGCTGCAATTACCATAAAATAATTTACGATGACTACAGGATGGTTACTAGTTCCAATTTTTCTTATGGTTACATATACCAATCCGCTAAAGACAGCAGATAACAGAATTAGAATTAGTCCATAGGAATCAAGTTCTGTGTCGAATCCTTTTAATATTAGAACTCCTAAAAATGCCATAAAGAAAAAGACCCATTGCCAAGGTTTAATTTTTTCTTTTAAAAAGAATATAGCAAAAACTGCAGCAAAAATAGGCGCTAAATAGCGTAACGACACAGCAGTTCCAACCGATAAATACTTAATTGACATAAAAAACAAGGTCATAGATGTTACCCCTACAAGACCACGAATTATTAATAACTTTCTTTTATTACCAAGGATGGGAATTTTGTTTTTAATAAGATATGTAAATGTAAAAACTAAGGTACCTATTGATCTAAAAAAAACTATTTGATACGCATTTATGTTAATTAAATACTTAACAGTAGCATTCATACAAGCAAATGCAAAAGTGCTAATAAGCATAAACTTAATGGCAGTTTTAACGTCCAAAAGGTCTTATTTTAATTTTTCGTTTAGATGTAATAAAATAGACACCAGTAAGCAGAATTACGGCTGCAATAATAGATTGCAGTGTCAAGACTTCGTCTAATACATACCAGCCCAATATTAGGGCTATAACAGGGTTAACATATGCAGATGTTGCCACTTTTTCTGTAGAAACAACCTTCAATAAATAATTAAATGCGGTAAATGCGGCAATACTACCAAAGATGATTAGAAAAAGCATAGACCAAACAACGGGCTCACTCCAATTAAAAGGGGAAACCCAAGTTTCATTAAAAGCTAAACTAGAAATAGCTAACATAACTCCAGCGGCAATCATTTGATATCCAGTGCTCACAAAATAATTGGCAGGTAAATTGGCTTTAGAAACAAATACGCTCCCATAACTCCAGCTTAAGACACAGGTTAAAATCATAAACATACCAAGCAAGCTACCTTCATTAGCCACTAAATCTTTCTGGCTAACCAAAACATACATACCAATGATTCCTAATAAAATGCCAATAAAAGACTGTAATTGAATTTTTTTACCATCTATTAACCACATTAATATTAAAACAAATAAGGGTTGTGTAGAAGCTTCAAGTGCGCCAAAGCCGCTATCTACATATCTAAGTGCCCAAACAAAGACACCATTTCCATACACAAGAAACAAAAAAGCAGTTATAATAACATTTATAAATTGAGGTCTAGTCAATTTTAGACTTACACCCATAGTCTTTGCTATTATAAATATTAAAATACCAGATGTTAGAAATCGAATGGAAGCTAGAAAGAATGGTGCTAACTCAGTAACTGCAATTTTATTAAGAAGATATGTAGAACCCCAAATAACATAAATAGCAAAAAAAGATATTACTATTAGAATTGTTTTTCGAGATAAACTCATTAAAACACCCGATTAAATATAAAGTTATTAAATCTTTTTAACTCGAACAGCGTTCATGCCTTTTAATCCGCGTTCTAACTCATAGGTTACTTTATCATTTTCTTCTATAGAATCAATTAATCCCGAAACGTGAACAAAATATTTTTCCTGATTAATGCTGTCAAGAATAAATCCAAAACCTTTACTATGATCGAAAAAAGACACTTTCCCCTCTTTGGCACTTAATACTTCTTCTTCCCTATCTTCTTTCTTAGGGATTCCAAGTTCTATACTTTCTGCTTCTACTTTTTCACGCATTGCAGGATCTGGTGGTGTATCGGTTAAATTACCATTAAAATCGACATAAGCAAATTGAATCCCTTCATTTCCGCTGGCTTCTTTTTCAGCTTTTCTAGCTTCTTTCTTTTTTTGCTTTTCTTCACGTTTTTTTAAACGCTTTTTTTCTTTTTCAATCTTATTAAATGTTACTTGAGATTTTGCCATTATAGTGTGTTAATTAATATAAATATAATTAAGCTAAAGAAGAATGATAATATTTTTAAAATCCCAAAAAAAGAGACCAGATACCATTGATATCGCTTGCCTAATAGAATACAAAGATATGATATAGAATCTAATTAATAAATGTTCTGGGCAATTAATGCTTAATTACTAAGCTTTATTAAAAAAATGCCCTTAGTGCTCATAACCACGCCCTGGAGTGTATGGCATACCAGATTTAACTAATCTGTCTTCAAGTGATTTTAAAGTAACATTATACAAAGTTTCTAATTTTTGTTTTGCAGCATCTATTTGTTTTTTAGCTATAGAATAGCTTTCTCGATGGGTTTGAGTTGGAGCAGATGTTGAATATTTTTGTTCGCCGTTAATTATTCTAAGCCTAGTCATTGGGTTTTGTGGCTGATCGATATCTAATTTCCGCTTAACATTATCACCAAGTAATTCTATTTTAATAATTTTTAATGTTTTTTCAATATTCAAAATATCCTTTCCATAGGTGTTTAAAGGTTGTTCAGATTTCTTTACGGCTTCTTTTATATACTTTAGTTTATTATCCATCTCTTTAATTAAATTCATGCAGATTTTCGATTTAGAACTTAAAGAAGCTAGTTCTTTTTGAAATTGCACTTTTTCTGCTCTGTCTTTTACAGGTAATGTTGTGTTGTCCAAAGCTTTCACTTTAAAGCTAACAGAAGCTCCTTTAGCTTTAGCTTCACCGTTTAGTAATAAATACATTTGCACGCTATAAGTTCCAGGTAGTACTAAGGTACCTTCATCTTTAGAGGCGAACGGATTATAGAAATTACTTTTGCTGAATTTTATTGGATCTTGTAATGTGTATCTTAAATTCCAATTGAAGCGATTTACACCTTCTTTAGGTTTTATATAAGTCTTATTAACCACATTGTCTTGGTTGTCTTTAAATATAAAAACTAGCTCTTGCGAATCTTCGGTTGTTTCTTTTGTTAGTTCATTATATGTTGGGTAATTGGCATCTTTATTTTGCTTTATTAATATCTTTTCTTCTTTTAATCTTGCATCTTTTAAAGATTGGTAGCTGTTATTATAGTAATACGTAATTATAACTTCTGGACCTAAATTTGGTGCTGTAAAAAAATTATCACCTTGAAATGCTTTTCCAGATAGCCCTAAAGGACTGCTTTGTTCCCATATGAGTCCATCTCGAATTGAAAAAATTGTAGGTTCAAAAGTATTATTGGAGTTTTCAATAGCTCGCAATACAGAATAATCATCTAAAACATAAAAACCACGTCCAAACGTACCAAGTACTAAGTCATTTTCTCGTTCTTGAATTGCAATATCTCTTACGGCTATTGTGGGTAAACCATTGCTTATTTTTTTCCATCGACTTCCACTATCTGGTGAGAAAAACACACCAAATTCAGTCCCGCAAAAAATAAGATTTTTATCAATATGGTCTTCTTCAATGGAATAAACACTCCCCCTATTTGGTAAATTATTACTTATAGATTTCCAAGTATTTCCTTTATCGTTAGACTTATAGATATATGGCTTAAAGTCACCAAATTTATGATGATTGAAAGCTACATAAATAACATTTTCATCGTGCTTTGATAAATGAATGCTATTCACATACGATAGTGATGGTACACCAGGAATGGATTCAATTTTACGCCAAGAATCTCCACCGTTGCTTGATATATGAATTAACCCATCATCTGTGCCTGCAGCTAATAGGTTTTCATTTATTGATGATTCTGAAAAGGCAACAATTGTTCCATAAAGAGACGTAGATGCATTTTTAGCAACAGCATCTATACTTACAATTCTGTCGTAAACTTTAAGTTTATTTCTGTCTATTTTACGACTTAAATCATCACTAATCACCTCCCAGCTATTACCATAATCGTTTGATTTAAAAACTTTGTTAGCAGAAAAATAAAGTCTTCCTGAAGCATGTTTACTTGCAACAAGTGGTGCATCCCAGTTAAATTTATAGGTGTCTTCTCCTTCTCGCTCTCTTGGTTGAATTCCAACAGATTCACCACTTTTTTTATCATATCGTACTAAAAAGCCATACTGGGATTGAGCATATACAATATCTGGATTATTAGGGTCTACTTGAGATTCAAAACCATCACCACCATTTGTTATAAACCAATCAGAATTAGTTATACCATGATTTGTTAGTACGCGTGAAGGTCCGCCTAAACTAAAATTATCTTGAGTACCACCATAAA
The DNA here is from genome assembly GCF_947487605.1 of uncultured Algibacter sp. GTDB lineage: Bacteria > Bacteroidota > Bacteroidia > Flavobacteriales > Flavobacteriaceae > Algibacter_D. The sequence continues at coordinate 16,522 of NZ_CANKXK010000006.1, read as the reverse complement.
CATTGTAAAATGGATAATCGTTATCTACAGCAACTTTATAAAATTGTGTTACAGGTAGATTTTCTTTAAAGTCCCATGTTTTTGCTGCATCAAAAGTTTCATAAATACCACCATCACACCCAACTAACCAATGCTTGTTGTTTTTTGGATTAATCCAGATACTATGATTGTCAACATGCTTGGTAACCTCACCAACTTTATTAAACGTTTTTCCACCATCGTAGCTAGCAGTTAACCATGTATCCATAGAAAAGATTGTATTTTCATCAATTGGGTCGGCAACAATCTCTTGATAATAATTACCACTGGTAACATGATCACTTCGTTTTTCCCAAGACTCCCCCCTATTTGTAGATGCAAAAAAGCCACTTTTACCATTAGCTGCTTCTACTATGGCATATATAATCTCTGGATTTGCTGGTGATATTGCTAAACCTATGCGACCTAACTCAGTACTTGGTAAGCCCTTTTTTATTTCCCTCCATGTTTTACCACCATCTGTACTTTTATGTAGTCCAGATCCAGGACCACTACCTACATAGGTGTAAACATGGCGTCTTCTTTGGTACGTTGAGGCATATAAGACCTCTGGATTTCTGGGATCCATAACTACATCATTCACGCCAGTATGTTCATCAACTTCAATGAGAGAAACCCAATTTACACCACCATCTGAAGTCATATACAACCCTCTATCACCTCCTTTATTCCATAAAGGACCAATACTTGCAACATAAACTATATTAGAGTTTTCGGGGTGTACGATAATTTTACCTATATGTTCGGAATTCTTAAGTCCCATATTTTTCCAACTAACACCACCATCAACAGATTTATAAATACCATCTCCATAAGCAACGGAACGCTGGTTATTGTTTTCACCAGTTCCTACCCAAACAACATTCGAGTTATTTGGATCGAGCGTAATGCAACCAATGGAATAAGAACCTTCCTTATCAAAAATTGGCGTATAAACCACTCCAGAATTAGTAGTTTTCCAAACGCCACCAGATGCTGAGGCTACATAATATTCGAACGGATTATTAGGATTAACTGCTACATCTGAAATTCTTCCAGAGGTTAATGATGGCCCTATGTGTCTCCATTTTAAATCATTGATTTTTACAGAATCTAAGGGATGAATTGATTTTGATTTTTTAGAACTTTGAGACTGAAGCGTTTGAAAAGAAAATAATAAAACGATTAGTGTTAAGAAAATTGATTTTAACATTGGTTGATATCTTATAAATTACCTGTGTAATGTATAAAATATAATCTTCAAAAAATGTTAAAAATTGAAATTACTCAACTGGAGGATAACCATGGATAGCTTCAAATACCTCATCGAAATTAGATCGTAAATAAGCGTTAAGTTTTTTGCGATATTCTCCTTTTAGCCATTCAACAAAATTAAAGGTACTTTTACTAATACATTTGGTATATCTATTTATTCTAAAATCGATGTCATCACCTAATTTTTTAGCTAAGGCTAAAGCATCGTAAACGTCTTCACTGTTTTCAATGCATATCTTTCCATGCTGTTCAATAGAACGTTCTAAAACTACTTTAGTAGATTCTCCATTTCTAATAGATTCGACATAAGTTTTTTGAATATCGAAATAAACTTCTTTTGAATTCGAAAATTCTTTACGAAGCTCATCAGGCATTTCATACCTAAAGTTACTCTCTAAATCTTCATCACTTAAAAGAGAATCTAAATAATAATTAGGAGATTTAAAAATGCGTTGCCAGTCTAAATTATCTCCCCAAGGTCCAAATCGATGGAAATTATTCCCTAAATCTATTACAGAAAATGTTTTCTTATGTTTTAAAATTCGAGAACCACGACCAATCATTTGATAGTATAAGGTAAGTGATTTTGTTGCTCTATTTAGAATAATACTTTCTACCGTAGGTTCATCAAACCCAGTGGTTAAAATACTTACTGATGTTAAAATTGCATCTGGCGTGTTTTTAAACCATTTTAAAATTAGCGCACGTTCCTTTTTTGTATTAGTATTATCTAAGTGCGCTATTTTATAGCCTGCACGTCTAAAAGTATCGTATACATGAAGCGAGGTGTTAATACCATTATTAAAAATAAGAGTCTTTTTTCCTTTAGCACGTTCTTCGTAAGCTTGAATAAGCTTAGAAAGCATATCATTATCTGTGTATAAATCTTCAGAAGATTTTACGGTATAATCACCATTTGCTCCAACAACTAAAGACGTAAGCCCTACATTGTACGAAAACATTTCTGCGCGTGCTAAAAATCCACGCTCTATTAAAGATTCAATGCTTTCTCCAACTATTAGTTCATCATAATTATCTGTCATAGGAAGCTCCATACTGGAACTCAACGGTGTTGCTGTTACCCCTAGTATAAAGGACTGACTAAAGAACTTGAATAGCTTTGTAAAAGAATTATAATGGGCTTCATCAATAATAACTAAACCAATGTCTGAAATATCTAATTTATCATCATGCAACCTGTTGTTTAAGGTTTCTACCATAGCTACAAAGCAACTATAATTTCCTTGGTCACTTAAATCTGCTTTACTATCAACTACTTTGTTTACAACTCCAAATTCAGTAAGCATATTAGATGTCTGCTTACATAATTCAATTCGGTGCGTCATAACCAAAACTTTCTTGTTATGATGCCTCAAGTATTGCCTAACTATTTCAGAAAATATAACCGTTTTTCCTCCACCTGTAGGTAATTGATAAAGTAAGTGATAATCATCTGGAGATTCTTCAAAACTTTTAAAGATTTTATCAATAGCACCTTTTTGGTAGCTATACAAGTCTTTACCTACTATTCTATCTTCTAATTCGGTTGTTGAAATACTCATAAACGCATTGTTGTCGGCGGCAAAAATAACATCTTTAAAGGGTTTTTAACGAATCTTTATTCCTAAAGTTATAAACGATTAATGATTTTATGTTAATTAATTTTCAAAATATAGTGTAACAAATTTCGCTTTTAAGCTTCTAACTTAAAAACATTTAAACTTAGAATGCATTCTTTTTGCATTTCAAAACATTCTTTTTTAATCTTTAAAGTAAAAAAATGAACACTACAATTTCTAAATTTTGCGGAGCATTAATTCTTTTTATATGCACAGCAACACAGTTAAATGCTCAAGATATTATTGGGTCTTGGGAAGGAAAAGTTTCGGTACAAGAAACCGAAATACCACTAATCTTTGATGTAAAGATGGATGGAGACACTTATACATCTACTATGGATAGTCCATCGCAAGGCGCAACAGGTATAGCTATGGACGAAACTACTTTTGCAGACAATACACTTACAATTAAATTTAATCAAGCTGGAATTAAATATGTAGGTACACTAAAGGATAATACCTTAGAAGGTATATTCTACCAAGGTGGTATGGAACTACCTCTTGTTTTAAGTAAAACAGTAAAAACATTACCAGGAAATACTGCTTTACCAACATCTGATGCCGATTTGGATAAACTTGCAAACTGGAATCCTACAAATTTTAAGTATTCTGTTAAAGATTACTTCGCAAGACCAAAGGCAAGATCATTTAACTTTTCACCTAATGGAAAATATCTTTCTTATAGAGAAAAGGACGAAAATGCTAAAAACCATGTATTTGTTAAAAATTTAGAAACAGATGAGGTAAAACGCGTTATCGAAGAAAAGGATGAACTCATTAGAGGTTTTGGTTGGGCAAATGACAACCGATTAGTATATGTTATGGATAAAGGTGGTAATGAAGATTATCATTTATTTGCTGTAGATATTGACGGATCGAACCAAAAAGAGTTAACACCATTTGATGGTGTAAAAGTTAATATATTGGAAGGGTTGAAAGAAGATAAAGACCATATGATTATTTCAATGAATCAGAATAATCCCCAAATATTTGAGCCATATAAAATCAATATTGTTACAGGAGATTTAGTGCAATTATATAAAAATGATGATGCAACTAATCCAATTAACGGCTATACATTTGATAAAGACGGAAACCTTAAAGGGTTTGCTAAACTTAGAGATGGTGTCAATATAGATTTGTATTATACCACAGATGGTGAAAATTATGAAATTAAAAAGAAATTAAGTTGGAAAGATAATTTTAATATATCCTCGTTTAATTATGCAACAGATTATCCACATGATGCCTATGTAACTTCAAATCTGAGTAGCGATAAAGTAAAAATATACCTCTATGATTTAAAAGAAGATAAGGTTATTAAGGAATTATTTTCAAACGATAAATATGATGTTTCTGGTTTAAGTCTTTCAAGAAATAGAGGTTACGAACTAGACTATTTTTCTTTTGAAGGTGAAAAAAGAGAAATTGTACCTGTTAGTGATTATTATAAAAATCTTCATAATAAAATTACCTCAAAATTCTCAAAATATAATTATTCTATTGCAGATGTTACAGATGATGAAAGTAAATATCTAATCTTTTTACAAAGCGATAAATTATATGGCACTTACTACTCCTACGATGCTAATACCGAGGAGTTTAAATTACTTTACAATTTAATGCCAAATCTTATTGAAAACGATATGGCAGAAATGCGACCAATAACATTTAAAAGTAGAGACGGTATCACGCTTCATGGCTATATCACACTTCCTAAAGAAGCACTAAATGGAAAAAGAGTTCCTGTAATCGTGAATCCTCATGGTGGACCACAAGGTATTAGAGATTCATGGGGTTTTAATCCAGAAGCACAACTTTTCGCAAGTCGTGGGTATGCTACTTTGCAAGTAAACTTTAGAATTTCTGGTGGTTATGGTAAAGAATTTTTGGAGTCAGGCTTTAAACAAATTGGAAGAAAAGCTATGGATGATGTTGAAGATGGCTTGCAATATGTAGTAGATCAAGGATGGGTAGATAAAGATAATGCTGCAATATACGGTGGTAGTCATGGTGGATATGCTGTTTTAAGAGGTTTAACTAAAACGCCAGATTTATATGCCTGTGGAGTAGACTACGTAGGTGTATCGAATCTATTTACTTTTATGAAAACAATTCCACCTTATTGGAAACCTTATTTAAAGATTATTAAAGAGATTTGGTATGATGAGGATATAGCTGAAGAAAAAGCAATTATGGAAGAAGTATCACCTGCATATCAAATTGATAAAATTAAAAAACCATTATTTGTGGTACAAGGAGCTAATGACCCAAGAGTAAACATTGATGAATCTGATCAAATAGTTGAAGCTTTAAGAGCAAAAGGCGTTGATGTACCATATATGGTTAAATACGATGAAGGCCATGGTTTTGGTAAAGAAGAAAACAGAATAGCGCTATACGAGTCGATGATGGGCTTTTACGCAAAACACTTAAAACAAGAAGTAAAGCAACCTCTAAAGGATTAAGCTAGTATTATATTATTTTAAAAGCCATTTGGATAAATTCAAATGGCTTTTTTGTTTACAATGCTTAAAACTTATTTATATCTTTGAAATTCATAAAATTAGACTATGCAAATTAACGATAAATCTGGAGTTCAAAATTATCAAGCTAATGAGAAGCGATATGATACGATGGCTTATAACCGAGTAGGGAAAAGCGGTATTTTATTACCAGCTTTATCCATAGGATTATGGCATAATTTTGGTTTTGTCGATAGTATTCAAAATGGAAGAGATATTTTAAGAACAGCCTTCGATTTAGGTATAACACATTTTGATTTAGCCAATAACTATGGACCACCTTATGGCTCTGCAGAAGAAAATTTTGGCACTATTTTAAAATCAGATTTCAGACCTTACAGAGATGAGTTATTTATTGCTACGAAAGCAGGATACGATATGTGGCCTGGACCTTATGGAAATTTAGGTTCAAGAAAATACTTAATATCCAGTTTAGACCAAAGTTTAAAGCGTATGGGGCTTGATTATGTTGATATCTTTTACCATCATAGACCAGATCCAGATACGCCATTAGAAGAGACTATGGGAGCCCTTGCAGACATAGTTAGACAAGGTAAAGCCTTATATGTTGGCATATCTAATTATCAAGCAACTGAAGCAGATAAAGCTGCCAAAATTTTAAAAGAGTTAAATGTACCTTTTATACTGCATCAAGCACGTTATTCTATGTTTGATCGCTGGGTAGAAGATAAACTTTTAGATACTTTAGAGCAAAATGGTGTAGGTTGTATTGCTTTTTCTCCTTTAGCACAAGGCATGCTAACAGACAGATATTTAAAAGGTATTCCAAAAGGTTCTAGAGCTGCTAAAGACTTGACGTATCTTAATACAGAAACAGTAAATACTAATATTGAAAAAATTCAACTCTTGAACGCTGTTGCTTTAAAACGAGATCAGAAATTATCGCAAATGGCAATTGCTTGGATACTAAGACAACCACAAGTTGCCTCTGTTTTAATTGGTGCTAGTTCTGCAAATCAATTAAAAGAAAATGTAAAAGTTTTAGATTGTTTAGATTTTTCTGAAGAAGAACTAAAATTGATTGACAATATAGTTTCCTAATTATTCTTTTACAACAATAACAGTTGCTTTAACTCCTGTGGCAAGATTCCACTGGTTATGAGACACTAACATCCCTTGGTCATCAACTACTTTAAACTCTGCCGTATTAGGACCAGACTCTCCTTGGTTTAAGGCTAAAAAATCAATCTTATTGAATCCTTTCTGTAAATTGAGTTTAAACCCTTTAAAACCACTTGTTAAATAAACTCTTGCATGAATAATATCGTCATTAACACGAACTTGTATTACATCACCATCTGTGAATCCGTGATCTCGATAAATCACATTTACAAATTCTGCGTTACTTCTAAAATCACCAAAATACTGATCTGTCGTACTCCCATTTCTTCGTTCTACTTCTTCGGGGGGTATTACAAGATTTTCCAAATTTTTATCTATACGATCTGCGTACAATTCTCCAGGGTTTCCAAATTCTTCTTTCGGAAACATAGAAAATTCTTTTTTTGGCAATTCTAAATTTCTAGAAACTCTTGGCAAAGCAAGATTATTCGTGTTACTATTTATGGGCTTTGAAGGCGTTATTGAAATTGAAGTAGCAGAATCTTTTTTACTCTCTACTGCAGGTATTGAAATTGATTTATTCTTATTATCAATTTGAGCGCTTGCAGAAAGCATTAAAAAAAGAAATGTAACAAATGAAAAATAATGTTTCATCAATTTTATTATTCAGTATAAATTTTATTTAAGCAAGCCTTGAAATTAGTTGTAAATATATTTCTTTACAAATAAATCGACTTTACTTATGTCGATAATTTGCCTAAATATTAACAAAAACCATTCCTAATAAAATTTTAAATCAATAAAATTTAAAAATTACTTGGATTATTATTGTTTATTCTACCCTACTTTGAGCAAAAAATTGTTAAAATTAGTTAAATTACTATTATGTAATACATAGTACTGTAACAAAAATATAATCGTGTCGTCTACTTAGTATAAATCAATTAAAAAACAATAATCATGAGAACATTAAACACAAATCAATTAACAAACACTTTAACAAAAACTAAGAGTCACACATGGAATACTAAAAGACGTTTTAGATAATACAGCCTTTTATATCTGAAAAGTAAGTTCGATGTTATATTGAGCTTGTCGAAATATTTTTAACTTATTAATAATCAATATCGGTTTCGACAGGCTCAACCTGACAAATAAAATTATAAAGACTTTTTAGACAGCCTCTAAATAAAAAAATCATCAACCAAACAATCAATCAAAATGAGAACAGTAATCAAAATATCTAAGCGACTAAATAGTATTACACAGGAAAATTTATTTCCTAGCAAACGTATTCTAAGTTTATCTACCAATGAAGCTATTTGGAGAGGCACTAAGCGCTATGCACACTAAACATTTATTGAAATAATTAGTAACGCTTCTGTGGTATTGTTTTTGTGACTTAAAGATTGCATTAACAATAATTTATAAAATCGTGAGACGTTCTAACTTTATTCCCGAGGTGAATGCTGGATCTATGGCAGACATCGCTTTCTTATTACTTATTTTCTTTCTTGTAACAGCTGTAATACCCAAAGATAAAGGTATTAACCGAAGGCTATCAAAATTATGTCCTCCTGGGCAAATATGCGAAACTAATATTAATGAACGTAATATTTTAAGAATCGTAATTAATAACAATGATGAAATTATGGTTAATGGTAATGTTACTACAGTTGATAAATTAAAAAATATAACCAAAGATTTTCTGGATAATAATGGCGATGGTAGTTGTAATTATTGTCAAGGTCAAAATTTAAAGATAGCATCAGACAACCCCAAGGAAGCTGTTATTTCTTTGCAAAATGATAAGCAAACGAGTTATAATCAATTTATAAAAGTTCAAGATGAGCTAACAAAGGCTTATTATGAACTTAGAACTCGTTATAGTAAAAGTATCTTTAAAAAATCAATTACGGACTTATCGAAAGAAGAAATGCAAATATTAAAGGACGCCTACCCTTTTATTTTATCTGAAGCTGAGACAAAATAATATTATTCGTTATCTGAATAGACAGGAACTTGATATTTTATAGTTACTTTTTTACGTCCCCAAGATTTTGCAGCTTTTACGTTAAGTCCCATGTAAATATCAATTTTGTTTCTCCAACGAGAATGCATCTTATCCTTAACCAAATATAAATGCTCTAGACCTTCAATGGTTACAGGCGTGTTGTGTTTAAGCCCTATTGCTAGTAAATCTCTTGATACGGCAATAAAGCGTAAACCTGGTTTTAAGCTATCGCCAAAAGCAGTAATGTGCGGATCTAAATCTGTTTGGTATGCAAGTGAGTTGTATGCTGTCGCAGTTACTTCTAAAGTTTTCCATTCATATTTTTGATTACTATCTTCTTTGCAACTCAAAGAAAAAACGAGTATCAAAATTACTACGAATCTTATATTCACATGTCTATTTATTAAATCTAATACTCTAAGAGTTCTTTTAATGCTTCTTCAAATCTTGCTTTTGGAAGATACTGTTGTTCCAATTGGCTAGCAAAAGGAATGGGAGTTTCCATACTCGCAATACGCTTAACAGGTGCATCTAAATATTCAAAGCAATGTTCCATAATTAAAGCTGAAATATCGCTTGCAATACCACCAAACAGTGAATCTTCTTGCAAAATAATTGCTTTTCCTGTTTTATTAACAGAGTTATAAATAGTATTTGTGTCTAAAGGCTGAAGCGTTCTTAAATCTATTAAATCTGCTGAAATATCTGGATTTTTATCTAATATTTCTAATGCCCAATGTACCCCTACTCCATAACTAATAATGCTAATTTTATCACCTTCTTTTAGCATTGAAGCTTTGCCAAATGGTAAGGTGTAATAATCACTAGGAACATCTTGACGAATGCTTCTATATAGGGCTTTATGTTCGAAAAACATCACAGGATTCGGATCATTAATTGCTGTTGTTAATAATCCTTTGGCATCAAAAGGAAAAGCAGGATATACTACTTTTAATCCAGGTGTTTTGGTAAACCATGCTTCATTTGTTTGAGAATGAAATGGGCCTGCTGCAACACCGCCACCACATGGCATTCTTATTACAACGTCGGCATTTTGATTCCATCGATAATGAGACTTTGCTAAATAATTAACAACTGGATTAAAACCAGATGTAACAAAATCTGCAAACTGCATTTCAACAACACTCTTAATACCTGCTATAGACAGTCCCATGGCGGTTTCAACTATTGCAGATTCACAAATTGGCGTATTCCTAACGCGATCTTTCCCAAATAAATCAACAAAACCATCAGTAATTTTAAATGCTCCGCCATATTCTGCAACATCCTGACCCATAATTACTAGATCATTATATCGCTCCATACTTTGCTTTAAACCTTCAGATATGGCATCTATAAACCGACTTTCTTTTAATTTCGAATTATGATTGATATCTTCATATTCAAATTTCTTATAGACATCGCTTAATTCAACATTCGTATCTGGAATGATTTGCTCTTCTAAAAAAGCAACTTCTAAATGCTCATTAATTTCTTTTGTAATTGAAGATTTAATTTTAACATTTTCATCTTCTTTTAAAATATTTTGATCTCTTAAAAACGCTTCGAAATTAATAACAGGATCTTTAGTAGCCCAATAATCCATAAGTTCTTGAGGTACATATTTAGTACCACTTGCCTCTTCATGACCGCGCATTCTAAAAGTTTTAAATTCTATAAGTACAGGTCTTGGGTTTTCTCGAATACTATCTGCTATAGCGCTTATTTTGGTGAAAATTTCAATAACATTATTACCATCAATAATATGAGATTCCATGCCATATCCAAGGCCTCTATCTGCAATGTCCATACAATTATATTGTTCTTTGGTTGGGGTTGACAGTCCGTAACCATTATTCTCTACACAAAATAAAACAGGCAATTGCCACACAGATGCAATATTTAAAGCCTCGTGGAAGTCACCTTCACTAGTACCACCTTCGCCTGTAAAAACAGCAGTGACTTGCTTTTTGCTTTTTAGTTTTGAGGCAAGGGCAATTCCATCTGCCACCCCTAATTGAGGCCCTAAATGTGATATCATTCCAACAATTTTGTACTGCTGGGTTCCAAAATGAAAAGACCTATCTCTTCCTTTAGTAAAACCAGAAGCTTTACCTTGCCATTGCGCAAATAGTCTATATAAAGGAATTTTTCTAGTAGTAAAAACTCCAAGGTTTCTGTGCATTGGTAAAATATATTCTTCACTATCTAATGCCATAGTAACACCAACAGCTATTGCTTCTTGACCAATACCAGAAAACCACTTGCTAATCTTTCCTTGCCGTAATAAAACAAGCATTTTCTCTTCTATCAATCTTGGCTTCAGCATGTTGCTGTATAATGCAAGTAATATATTCTTGTCTAGGCCTTTAATGTCGAATGTCATGTCTTTGAAGCTGTTGTAATTTTCATAAAAATAACTCCATTTCTTTACCAAATATACTATAAAAAGTAACTTTTAATAGAAAAATTACACATAACTCAATATATAGAACTTTGCAATGTTTTTGTACATTTGTAGACCATCACATAAAATTATAGTTTCATGAATATTGTGCCAAGTGTAGATTTAAGCGATTTTGTTTCTGGAGATCCAGAAAGAAAGCAGAAATTTGTCGACAACATTGGAAAAGCTTATGTAGAAATTGGTTTTGTTGCCTTAAAAGGGCACTTTCTTGATGATGCATTAGTAGATAATTTATATATTGAGGTTAAAAATTTTTTTAGCTTGCCTACCGAAACGAAACAGAAATATGAAATTCCTGGAATTGGTGGCCAACGTGGTTATGTGTCCTTTGGAAAAGAAAGTGCTAAAGGGAAGAAAGAAGGTGATTTAAAAGAATTTTGGCATTTTGGACAATATGTTGAAAATAATGAAAAGCTAAAGGCTGAATATCCAGAGAATGTTATTGTCGAAGAACTTCCAGAGTTTAACAAGATAGGCAAACAAACTTATAGAATGCTCGAAAAAACTGCGAAGTATGTTTTACGTGCTTTGGCTTTGTTTTTAGAATTAGAAGAAACTTATTTTGACAATTACATTTACAATGGGAATTCAATATTAAGACCAATACATTATCCGCCAATTACCCAAGAACCAAACAATGCTGTTAGAGCTGCTGCTCATGGTGATATAAATTTAATAACATTATTAATGGGAGCTCAAGGGCGTGGTCTACAGGTTCAAAACCATAAAGGGGAATGGATAGACGCCATTGCCGAAGATGATGAACTTATGATTAATGTTGGCGATATGCTCTCACGACATACAAATAACAAATTAAAATCTACAATACACCGTGTTATAAATCCGCCAAAAGAACTTTGGGGAACATCGCGGTATTCTATTCCATTTTTTATGCACCCCATTAGCGATATGAAACTCGATGTTTTAAAAGGTTGTATTGATGAAAACAATCCAAAAGCATTTGATGATATTACAGCAGGTGAATTTTTAAATCAACGATTAGTTGAGCTTGGTCTTATAAAAAAATAGTTATATATGGATTTACAAGACCAACTAAAGAATTTATTTCCAGATCACAAACAAGAAGCTACTAGTACTAAAGAAAATAACATTTCTAAACTATGGATGCAAGATGATCCCATTATTTGCAAATATGAAAAGCGAAAAGGAAAACCAATTACCATTTTGGAAGGTTATACGGGTGCAAACGAAGATTTCAAAAAACTAGCCAAAGAATTAAAAACGACTCTTAGCGTTGGTGGAAGTTTTAAAGATGATAAAATTATTATTCAAGGAGATTACAGAGATAAAATTATGAGTATTTTAAAGAATAAAGGTTTTAACGTAAAACGTGTGGGAGGTTAAATTATGAATAAACTACCATTGCATATTACAAACGGAGGCATTCTTACTAAATACCTCATAGAACTAGAAGTTGTTGGAGAAAAGATAACTTGGCAAGAAATGCTTTGTGAAGGACCCACACAAGAAATAGTTCATACAGACGAATTTATTGCTCTAAGAAGCACTTTTTTAAATGACTTATACAATGTTGAATTAGATTTAGATAAAGTAAAAGTTGCCTTGGAGCAACTCAGTCATCCTGAACGCTATTCAGAAATAGTATTGTGGTTTGAATACGATTTGTTTTGCCATATTAATATGTTAGCTGTAATTAATATGCTGCTACAGAAAAAAATTAATCTCCCCATATATTTGGTTTGTAGTGGTAGAATTCCTGGTAGTAAAACCTTAAAAGGATTATCAGAATTAAGTTCTGAGCAATTATTAAATCATTATCAAGATAAGGTAAAATTAACATCCGAGGATTTAGATATAGCGACTACAGTTTGGGGTATTTATTGCGGTAAAGATCACAATTTGCTAAAACCCTTTATTGTTAAACAATCATCGTTTAAATACTTAAGTAATTGTTTAAAAGCCCATCTTGAACGTTTTCCAGATTCTATTGATGGCTTGAATGTTTTAGAAAGAAACATCTTAAAAATTGTAAGAGATAATACCATAAAATCAAAACACCATTTATTGGGCTATGCACTTAACTACCAAGGTTATTATGGTTATGGTGATATGCAATTAGAACGACTTATTAAAAAATTAAGCATTTTTATTTCTCAAGAAGAAGACTTATTAACTCTTAATAGGTCTGGCCATGAAGCGCTACTTGGACAGCACAACTTTTCTACAGAAATTGATAATAATATGATTTTTGGCGGTGTCAATAAATTCGATTTTCAATTTAACAAGAAGTTAAATAAGCTTGTAAAAACTGTAATAAATGTGCATTAAAGAATCGGAGCTTATCTTAAATCCAGATGGTAGCATTTATCATTTAAACCTTAAACCAGAAAACATTGCTGAAACTGTTATATTGGTTGGAGATCAAGATAGAGTTGATAAAGTAAGTAAGCATTTTGATTGTATAGAATTTAAAACCCAAAAACGCGAGTTTAAAACGCATACAGGTACTTTTAAAGGCAAACGGATTTCTGTTATTTCTACAGGGATAGGCCCAGACAATATCGATATTGTTATTAATGAATTAGACGCTCTTGTTAACATTGATTTAAATACGCGGCAGCCTAAAAAAAACCTCACAAACCTTAATATTATTAGAATTGGCACATCTGGTTCTCTTCAAGAATCAGTTCCAATAGATTCTTTTTTGTTGAGCACACATGGACTTGATTTAAATGGTATGCTCCACTCCTATCAACTAGATACTATTTGCAATCCTGAAATAGAAAAAGCTTTTATAGAGTATACAAATTGGAGTTTTGATAAAGCAACGCCTCTAATAATTGAAAATAGCACTGCGCTTGAGGAAAAGTTATATAGCGGGATTACTTTTAAAGGAATAACAGCTACCTTATGTGGGTTTTATGGGCCTCAAGGAAGAGTTTTGCGGTTAGCGTTGCAGGATTCTAGTCTTAATGATAAAATTGATTCTTTCAACTTTAAGGGATATAAAATCACTAATATGGAGATGGAAACATCAGCTATTTATGGTCTATCCAAACTATTAGGGCATCATGCTGTCTCTTTAAATGCCATAATAGCAAATAGAGCAAATGGGACGTTTAGTAAGAATCCTTCGAAAGTTGTAGCAAATTTAATTGAGTACACACTAAACAAAATTATAGAATAAATAGACTGACTAATGAAGAAAGTTAATATTGGTGGAGTACCAGAACATTTTAATTTAGCCTGGTATTTAACATTGAAGAATGGCGAATATAAAGATGAAGGCATTAATTTACGCTGGCATGATTATCCAGGTGGTACAGGCGATATGTGTAAGGCACTCAGAAATAAAGATATTGATATAGCGGTTATCCTAACTGAAGGTATCATCAAAGATATAATTAATGGAAACCCGAGTAAAATTGTACAGACATTTGTGCAAACGCCTCTAATTTGGGGGATTCATGTTGCTCACGACTCCAAATATAAATCTATTGAAGATATTAAAGGAACCAAAGCCGCCATAAGTAGATATGGGTCAGGTTCTCACTTAATGGCGTACATAAATGCAGAAAATAATAATTGGGATTTAGAAAAGGATCTTAATTTCGAAGTTATTAAAAATTTAGAAGGTGCTGTAAAAGGTTTAATTAATGGTGATGCCGATTATTTTTTATGGGAAAAGTTTACTACAAAACCATTGGTAGATAATGGTATTTTTAGACGTATAAGTAATTGTCCTTCGCCTTGGCCTTGTTTTGTAATCGCAGTTCGAGAAGACTTTATTAAATCAAATAAAAATGATTTAGAATTTATTCTAAGCATCATTAATAATACAACTAGAGAATTTAAAGACATCCCTAGCATCGATAAAACTATAGCTAATAGATATAAGCAACAGCTTGAAGATGTTCAAGAATGGTTAAGTTTAACAGAATGGTCTCAAGATGTGATTGATGAAGAAACGATTATGAATGTTCAGAAGGAGTTGTTTGCTTTGAATATTATTCCTAAAGTTGTTGGGTATGAAACTCTAGTAAGTATTTGATAGTTTTTGTATATTATATTAGCAAAAAGATGCTTTTAACTATAATTTCTAACGCTTAGGCTAGAAAACACAACTAATTGCCTTTTTTTTTCATAATTTTAAGTTGCTATTAACTTAATAAATATACTTATGAATAAAATTACTTTTATTGTTATATCTTCCTTTCTATTAGCCTCTTATAACTGTTTTGCGCAACCTGCTAATAATTCTTGTTCTGGAACTCCCGAGGTTTTAACCATTGGAGAACCAGGCGTATGTAATGCCACACTTGTAGATCTTACTAATGCTACAGATTCTGGTTTTACAGATGGAGTATGTAGTAGTAATGGAAATGCTGATCTATGGTATACACTAACAATGCCTAATGCAGATGGAGTAAGAGTTAAAACCAGTAGAAATGTTTCTAGTGTTGATACGAAAATGGCTATTTATAAAGGAAATGACTGTGGAGGCTTAACTCTTCTTGGGTGTAACGATGATCTTGCTGATGGTGTTAATTTCTTTTCTAGAATAAATATAATTGAACCTGAAAATACTATTATTTATATTAGAGTTTGGGACTTGGAAAATTCAGGTAACAGTTTCAATATATGTGCTCAAAAAATAGAGTATGCACCAAATGACGACTGTGAAAATGCGATTACTTTACCCACATCTGTAACCTGCATGTCAAGCACAGGATCTAATGAGGGAACAGACTCAACTAACAACACAGACTTTGGAATCTGCTCTGGTTCTTATGAAGGTTCGGATGTTTGGTTTAGTGTTATTGTTCCTTCTACCGGAAGATTTTCAGTTGAAACAAGCACTGATGATGGTTCAATCGAGGATACAGTTATAGCTATTTATTCTGGAAATTGCCTTAATGGACTGACTTTTATTAAGTGCAGTGATGATGATGGGACTGATTTATTTTCTTATATAGAATTAAGTGAGCGAACTCAAGGGGAAACAATTTATGTAAGGGTATGGTCAAATGTTAATGAAGAAAAAGGGACATTTAATATATGTGCAACTGAATTACCTTCTTTAAGTATTAAAGATAGTTCAATAAATAGTTTTGCTATTTTTCCGAACCCTGCGTCAAATATTGTTAATTTTAAATTTGACAATAATTATTCTGGAAATATTAGTCTGAAAATTTATGACTTAGCTGGAAAACTAGTGTTATCTTCTAAAAAAGAGATTCATAATAGACGCATTCAAGTAAATATATCTAATTTATTAAGTGGTTTATATATTGTTAAAGTTGTTAATGATAATGAAAACAAAATTGTTCAGAAGTTAATAATTAGATAATCTCATTACTTTGAAAAGAAACCTCATTAAGTACATGACACTACTTATTGAGGTTTTTTTATTAAAATTTAATTAGGCACTTTCAGAAGTAAGTTGATTTATAAAAATAGAGTAAAAAAACTCAGCAAAGTTTTACAAAAACGAGCTGAGTTTTTTGATTTTTGGTCGTTTTTTGTTTTGATTTCAATG
>NZ_CANKXK010000005.1 GCF_947487605.1 uncultured Algibacter sp. | reverse complement strand
CTCAGCTCGTTTTTGTAAAACTTTGCTGAGTTTTTTTATTCTATTTTTATAAATCAACTTACTTCTGAAAGTGCCTATAAAGACTTTTTAGACAGTCTCTTTTATTAGATATAGGTTTTTAAGTAATTAACTACCAATGCCTAATTGTTCCATAACATCTTTTTGTTGTTCAATGTATGCATCCCAGCCACCAACAGACATAATTTGATACGCAGATAGTATAAAAGAAAGTACAGCTAGAATTAATCCTATTATAGCGATAATTTTTGCCGTTTTTAATTGGCCAAAATTGCTGTATAATTCAGGATTTTCAGCATATAATTTAGTGTCTTTTTTTACTAAAAACAAAGCTATTCCAGAAAAAAGTAATCCACCTATTCCAGCGCTGCAACAGCAAGCTATAAAAGAAATTATTCCAAGTACAAGTGCTATAGTAGCGTTAGGTAATTTTTGTTGTTCCATTTTGTTGTTATTTATTTATAAAAATGTTTTAATAACAAAGCTTGTTATTATTACTGCTGTATTAATTAATGCCAAAATAATAATTATTTTATTAGCATGCTTAATTTTTTTAATAGCATTTAAAATAATGACTCCAAAAAACAGGATTAAAGTATATACTGCAGGATACATATAAAAAGCATCGGTAAATTCACCTTGAAAAATCAAGGCTACCGATCGTTGTAGACCGCAACCCATACACTCAACGTTAAACAGTTTTTTGTTTAAACAGGGTAGCATGTAATCTTCTAATCCTTCCATGGGCTTCATTATGGAGCTAAAATACTAAAAGGTTAGGAATTTGATTTTAAATATTATAATTGATTTAATAACTGTTAGAAACAATAATCTTTTTAGTAATGTTTTGGTTGTTTGATAATGTTATGTTTACAATGTAAATGCCGTTACTTAGATTTCTGGTTGTGTAGCTGTATGCTTTTTTGGAAGATGTTTCCTTTTTATCAAAAACTCTTTTTCCTAAAACATCATAGAACTCAATGGAGCGAATATTTAGATTTTTTGGGTTTAGAATCTTTAAAAGTGATAACCTATTATTCTGGAAAACATTCAAATCAACATGTTTTACTAAACTTTCATTACTAAGCGTGTTTTGGATGAATCGAATTTCGAACCTAGTAGTGTAAGTCCCTGCATCCAGATTTATATGAAATGGCTGTCTTGTTAAATCGGTAAATGTATTGTTCTCTTTATCGTAAAGGTAAATAGGAGCGTTGTTAAAATTTTGGACATCTATAACTCTAATATTTATAGGGGTTTTTGTTGCTGTTATTATAATTAAAGGTATTTGCAAATCTTGATTAAATGCCAAAGCTTCAGCAACGTAATTATTGCTTTCAGAGGATAAGTAAGCATCAGAACTTAGAATGGATCTAGCTGCTATGGTACTTTCTAATCCGTAATCAAATCCATTTGTAGCACTATGATGAAATGTCTCAACGAGTTGTCTGGTGTACAAACTGTTAAAATCAATATTTAGCCGAAAACGTTTATAATCATCAGGAACAGTAGAAAAATTAGAAGAAGGTATTACGGTTTCTTTTATGTTTGAACTTTTAAAAAACTCACTATTAGAGCCGCTTTCTTTTTCAAATACACGATGACTATTTTTAGTTTGTACAGATCCAGAAGCTGTTCCTTCCACCATAAATCCTTGTCCAATAGGTATATATCGACGTGGGCGTTTGCCACTTGCACTTTCTTCGCCATTACCATTAATATTACCTTGGTTATTATACGTACTAAAAGTAGCAGGTACATAGGTCTCTACGGTTCCGGTACTATTTATTGTGTAACTGGCATAACCACCGTTATATTCGCTAAGGTAGTGTGAGTTTGTATTAAGGTCTTGCTCCCAATAGTATAAGCTTCCAGTAATAACAGTTTCATTATTTATATCATGTATATATTCTAGAGCATCTAACGCAGATGGATATGGGTTTCCTACTAATGTGTATTGTTCATTTTCAACATTGTTATTAATGGTTCCATTATTTGGTTTGCCTCTAAAATCGTAAGACTGCATATTATTTGAACCTGTTGTGCCTTTCATGCTGAATCCTTCTCCAGGATTAATAGTTGAGCTTGCTTGCACATGTACCCAACCAGAATAGTTACTTGAAGCTGGGAATTTCCATATCCAATAGGGTTCAATGTTTAATGGGTTAGATGTGCCATTGTATGATGATGATCTATTGTATGTAGCAGGAATAGAAGTGGTTAAGCCTGTTATGTCGTTAAGAAGTGATATTCCAAAATTGTTATTTGTAGTAGTGTTATCTTTAGTTCCTATGGGAGAACACCAGTAATTAAATTCATGAGCGCCAACATTTCCTTCTTGATAAACACTTAGTTCTCCTTCTCCTGAATTTCCTGTTAATCCTGAGCCTTGTATAAGCTGTCCTTCGTCTCGAAGATAAATTCGGCTATTAGATTCGTTTAGGTTAACATCGTCTTCAACGAAGATAACTTGATTGCTAACAAAGACATAGTTGTCGTTGCTAATTGAGAGTTGAGCGTATGTTAAATTTACTGCGAACAGTAAAAAGGCCATTAATCGTTGAGACATGATTTGAGAGATATCGCAATTTACGAGGGCAAATATATTGTTTTTTTATTAAAACATGTATTTTAACGAATAAAAATGCGTTTAAACGACCAATCATCGATATTTTTTGATAGTTATTTTCTTAATTAGATTTCATTTTTACGTAATTTGTGAGATAAATTTTTGAGTTAAATTTGATGAAATATTTAAACTACATTCTCATACTTTTAGGAGCTATTATAGCTATGTATTCGAAAGTTGGAGCCGATCAGAATCAATATGTTTTAATTATAGGTATAATTGTTTTAATGATAGGGGTTTATAGGATATCTAGAACTATTCCTAGTAAGAATGATAAAGATGAAGATGCTAATAATGAAGAAAAATAAAAGTTTTGAATTTTAAAATAGGCGACTCGGTTTTAGTATTAGATGAGGATTTATCTGGAATCGTTAAAAGTGTAGTTTCTAATAGAATCATCATAGAAACACCTGATGGGTTTTCGCTAGAGTTTGCTAAACATGAATTAGTTTTAGATGACACTAAAACATCCCTTAATCCTATGTTGTCTGAATCAATTAACTTAAGTAATATTATATCGGAGAAGGAGCAATCTGGTAAAAGAAAGCAAGTAAAAAGGAAACCAAAAGATAAATATTTACCCACAATGGAAGTGGATTTGCATATAAACCAGCTAGTTAAGTCTTCAAGAGGGATGACTAACCATGATATGCTTTCACTTCAATTAGATACTGCTAGGAGGCAATTAGATTTTGCGATAAAGAAGCGTTTTCAAAAAATAGTATTTATTCATGGTGTTGGTGAGGGCGTTTTAAAAATGGAATTAGACTATTTATTTGGACGCTATAACAATGTGAAGTTTTATGACGCCGAATATAAAAAATATGGACTAGGAGCAACAGAAGTCTATATTTTTCAAAATGTTTTACCTAATACTTAAAACTCAGGCGTTAATTTTCTGCTTGTAGATAAATCGCTGTCTTCCAAATTCCCAAAATCAAAGTCTTGGCTTATTATCTCTAAATCTACACCTTCTATAATTAAACTTATGGTGTAAGTTTGAATAATTGTATGTTCTCTATATGCAATAGCTGCTTCGGTTAAAGCTACATCTTTATTTAAATAATCGGGACCAATATTTGGATCTCTAATATCATTAGTAGGGTTTTGGTCTTGGTCAACACTCTCTTCGTCCCTTGTTAACACACCATCATCATCATCGTCTGTGTCTAAATAATCGGGAATGGTATCACCATCAGTATCTTGGGCATTCGAAAGACCGTCAGTTTCAGTATAATTAGGGTTTTCTGTTTTTGTTAAAACATTGTCGCCATCATCATCTTCATCTAAATAATTAGGAATTCCATCACCGTCAGTATCGTCATCCTCTAAATTACCATTACCATTAATATCCTCAAATTCTGCTGGAATCCCATCATTATCATCCTCAATTAGTGAGGTTGTAAAGGTTGCAAGATCATTTGTGCTTTCGTAATCTTGTGTAATATTAATTTCTGAAGATGGTATATCGTTACAAAACAGGTCATTAGGTAATGTAGCGTTACTATAGGTGCGATAGTTAAAAGTATTTGAATTAGAGGTGATTTCAACAGATTCGCCTGCTGTAACAACAAATAAATCTTCAAAATCTATATCATTAACTTTAAATGAAAGTGACTCAGATGGATCGCTTTTAGTTTTGTAAAAGACCAAATCTCCGCAAGCTTGAAAGGTATCATCAAAATCGAATTCAACATTCAATATGTCACCATCATCACATGAAAATAGTAAAGAGAATCCAAAGCTTATTAAAACAAAAAAAATCTTTCGCATTATCTAGGTTTTAGGCAAAAATAATAGAATTGTTATTTATAACGTTGCTTATTGGTAATAATTTTATTTCAAGTATTTTTGCTACAAATAAAAACAGATGCAACATATTTATTTTGATAATGCAGCAACTACTCAAATTAGAGATGAGGTTATTGACTCTATGGTTGATGTTATTAAAAATAATTATGGAAATGCTTCATCTTCACATAGTTTTGGTAGGTCATCTAAATCTTTAATTGAAAAATCAAGAAAAGACATCGCTAAACATTTAAATGTGTCTGCCTCAGAAATTGTATTCACTTCGGGAGGGACAGAAGCTGATAATTTAGTTTTAAGAAGTGCTGTTAGAGATTTAAAAATAGAATATGTTATAACTTCAAGAATTGAGCATCATGCTGTTTTACATACTGTTGAGCAATTACAAAGCGAGTATAATTTAGAAGTTATTTTTGTGAATTTAGATAATAATGGAGAGATAGATTATGAGCATCTTGAACAACTGCTAGCTAGTTCAAAAAAAGCATTGGTAAGTTTAATGCACGTTAATAATGAAATAGGAAATATTCTAGATATTAAGCGTGTTGCAGATTTATGTAAAGTTAATAATGCATTGTTTCATAGTGATGCGGTGCAATCGATTGGGCATTATCCGCTCGATTTACAAGAAATTCAAGTCGATTTTTTAGCAGCTAGTGCTCATAAATTTCATGGACCTAAAGGTGTTGGATTCGCTTTTGTTAGAAAAAACTCTGGATTAAAACCTTTAATTACTGGAGGAGAGCAGGAGCGAGGTTTTCGTGCAGGAACCGAGAGTATTCATAATATAGTGGCTTTAGATAAAGCTTTTTATTATTCTAATTTGAATATGGTTACTGAAAGTAATTATATAAAGGACTTGAAAACCTATTTTATTAATAAAGTTACTAGTAATATTGCAGGTGCTAAATTTAATGGTAATTCTAGCAATCTTGAAAAAAGCACTTATACTTTAGTAAATATGTTATTACCAGTTGATGCAAAAAAATCTGCTATGTTGCTTTTTCAATTAGACTTAAAAGGTATTGCTTGTTCTAAAGGTAGTGCTTGCCAAAGCGGTAGCAGTCAGGGTTCTCATGTTTTGGCTGAGGTTTTATCTCATGAAGATTTAGAGAAACCTTCAATACGCTTTTCTTTTAGTATTTATAACACAAAAGAAGAGATAGATTATGTGGTAGATGTATTAAAAGAATTGGTATATACCTGAAAATAAAGAACTTCGAGGTTTTAACGTTTTTCTAAAATCAAATCATTAATTTCTCCTTTATCATTTTTTATTGAAATATTAAGTGAATCGGCCTTTTTAAAGATGGATTCTTCAGTAATTAAACCGCATAAATCTATCTTTGAAAAATCTACACCGTTTATTGCTAAAATTTCATCACCAAAATTCAATTTGTTTTTTAATTTTTTATCCCATACAATTCCAACTACAAGCTTATTGTTTTGAATAGTAGGAGTGAAACCTAATAATTTTTCATTTAGGTCTGTTATTCTTTTAAAAGGATCAAAATAGAACTTACCTTTTTTAAAGTCTAAGGTTAGGTTTCCGTATTTGATAATATCAGAGCCTATTCTGGAATTGTCATCATCTCCAGTTAATGTTATAACATTTTTGAATGAATGACTATTGATAATAAGTTCGGGTACTTGTATTCGATATTGTATGCTATTGTTTGCATTACCAAACATGCCAATACTTGATGTTCCTTTTCCTTCTGAAATTGTTTTAACTACGTTTTTGAGCATCATAACTTTGTAGCTTTTCTTGTTTAAGTCATAAAACCCGCTTGCTCCAGTATCAAATAAAAGCAGTTCTGTTGCTGTTTGTTCTCCTTTAAGTTTAATGTTTATGTATGGACTACTTTGATTACCAACTAATGTTAGTTTTGATGCATTTTCTTTATTAAGATTTAATTTTTTGTAATCGTTAGTTATTATTAGCTTACTTTGTTTCGATTTTATTTGAATTACAGACTTTCTTAGTAAATTACTTCCAATAATCCCATCGAGTTTAAAGCAATCAAATACTAAGTTATCGTTATTTTTAAATACTAAAGCACTGGTATTTTTAAAAGAGACACCTCCAATTGTTATTAGTGGTAGTGTGGTAAGTCTCATTTGCTCCTTTTTTTGGTTCGCATCAGATACTGATATGTCTTTGCCTTTTTCAAAATTTAATTTTTTCCATAAGTTTTCTGAAATTAGATTTGGAGCACCTGTATCAAAAAGAAATTGGTATGACTCTCCCTTTATAACTACAGGGATGATGATTTTACCGTTTAAATTCTTGTATTTAATTTCAGAATAATAACGTTTAGATGTGGCGTTGCCAGTTTTAAATATTGATTTTTGACCAAGAGAAGCATTGATAAAACAAATACAGAAGAAAATATTTAGTATTGTTTTGTGCATTTTAATTTTAAAACTTCATGGTGGTTCTTACATTAAAAACTCTAGGGGTTAAATAGTTTGGAATAGCATATTGTCGCTTACTATATACATCTCTAACCCAAGTATTTGTGATAGAATTTTGAACGTCGAACATGTTGAATATTTCGACACCAAAGGAAAGCTCTTTAAATGGTTTTTTCCAGCCACTATTAAATTGCTTGTTTTCATCAACTAAAACAAACTGAAAACCTACATCGGCACGTTTATAATCTGGTAATCTAGTTTGGTATACATAAGGATCTGCATAACTTGGTGAGCCTCCAGGAAGGCCTGTATTGTAAACTAAGTTTAAATACATTTTCATGCTAGGAATGTTAGGTACATAATCCTGAAACAAAGCAGCAAACTTTAAACGTTGGTCGGTTGGTCTTGCTATATAGCCTCTATTATCAATGTTTTCTTCTGTTTTTAAATATCCAAAACTAAACCACGATTCTGTTCCAGGAACAAATTCACCATTTAAACGCATATCTAAGCCATAAGTGTAGGCTTTGGCATTATTCTTTGCTCTGTATCTAATTCTAACATTTTCAAGCGTATATGGGTTCACATCGCTTAGGTTTTTATAGTAAGCTTCTGTGGTGAGTTTAAAGGGGCGATCCCACATTTTAAAACTATAGTCATTCCCTAAAACTAAATGAATGGATTTTTGCGCCTTCACATTAGGTTGAACCATTCCAAAAGAATCTCTTAATTCTCTATAGAAGGGTGGTTGGTAATATAAACCTGCAGCTAAACGAAACAGCATGTCTTTTTGCCAATATGGTTTTATTGCAAATTGTGCTCGCGGACTAAAAACAGTTTGATTTGAAGATGATACACCATCTCCACTAACAGACCAGTTATGAACTCGAACACCTGCGTTATACCAAACATCACTAATGCCTAAAGTAGATCGTTTGCTCCATTGTGCATAGGCTTGGAGTCTATCAATTTTTACATTGTTAGTTGATCTAACATTTTGGAAAGGTTCTATGGGCCCGCTAAAAGGTTCGTATGGTTGTTCATTTATTGGTGTTGTTCTTGGCGGTCTTATAGAAAAACCTGCCGAATCGATAACTTCCCATTCTATTAGCCGATCCCGAATATTTTCATTGGTGTATTTAACCGACCATTCTATACGATTGTCATCGATTTTGAAATCACCTTTATGCTCAATATTGGTTATTAGGGCGTCTAAGTCGTTTCGACCATGGTTAAGTTGGCTTCCAATACCTTCGCTAAATTCAACTTCTCCCAAATTTTCATCTCCAATATTTGAGTTTACTTCTCCTAAACGATACTGTGCTAAAATATCGAAATACTCTTCTTCTGTAGTATGGTAAGTAGAAGCAATAAGTTTTAAATTAAGATTGTCGTTAACGAAATAAGTTCCTTTAAAAGCGCCAAATAAGGTTTGGTATTGATCTTTTTCTTGCCCCTCGTAAAAGACTAAGAGTGCAATTGGGTCTGACAATGTGCCAAAATTAGTTTGTCTAGTTTGAGGCTCATACCCATATTTGTTTAAAGAAGCATTCCCCAGAAAACTTAAGTGAAATTTATCTGTAAACTTGTATGTAAAAAATGCTTGTGCATCAGCAAATGCTGCATCGTAATTAGTTTCGGTTTCTTTGGCGTTTACTAATAACCCATTATCTCTATAGCGAACGCCAACAATACTTGAGAGTTTAGAATCTTTACTAATGTTTTCAACCGACAGACTTCCGCCTAACAAACTTAAATCTGCATTAACTTCAAATTGATATGGCGTTTTGTAGGTAATATCTAAAACAGACGAAAGTTTGTCTCCGTATTTTGCTTGAAAACCACCAGATGAAAAATCGACATTCTGAACCAAATTGGTGTTTACAAAGCTCAATCCTTCTTGTTGTCCAGAACGAATTAAGAAAGGACGATAGACCTCTATGCCATTTACATAGACTAAATTCTCATCGTAATTTCCCCCACGAACAGAATATTGGGTGCTTAATTCATTATTATTACTTACTCCTGGAAGTGTTAATAATAGGTTTTCGACTCCTGCATTAGCACCAGGTATTTTTCGTATAGTTTCTGGTTTTAAGGTGGTAATACCTTCAACTTCCTTTTGCCTATTACTAGTTATAACCACTGGTGCAATTTGCTCAATTGAAGTATTCATAACAGGATTGAACTCATATTCTTCTCCATTTTTAAGGTTAAAAACACTCACGATTTTTTTATAAGAAATATGAGAAAATTCAATTTCTATATCTTGATTTGCTGGTACTTTAATAATGTAAAAACCATTTTCATTTGTTTCGGTTCCATCTAAGCCTGCTTTTACACTTACACCAACTACAGCTTTATTTTGTTCATCTAGAATAACACCTTTAATTGTTGCTGTTTGAGAATATCCAACAAAGGAGAGAATGATTGTAAGGACAATTGTTAATAAGTGTTTTGTATTCAAAAGTCAATAAATTTATTTTCTGTAGAATTGTGTTTCAAAAGTAGAACTATTTCCAACATTATCTGTTACAATTAGCTTTAAATTATTTTTGGTATCTGTGATAATGCCATCGTTAAAATCATGTGTTAAAGTCTTTTTTTTATAATCATACTCCATTAAAATCCATTTTCCATTTACTGTGGCTCTGTAATTCGAAATACCAGAATGTTTGTCGCTAATTTTTATTTTTAAGTATCTGTACTTGCTTAACCAATTCCCATCTTTAAAATTTGGACTATATATTTTAGGTTTAATAGAATCTAAGGCAAGCGCAAAAGTCCCTAACGTTTTTGTATAGGTTGATAGTATATTGTTCTCTCTTTTTGTTGGCATATATGAAGGGTACTTTTTGTAACCTATTAATTTTGCAATGTAAAGCTTGTTTTTATCAGCATCTAGATAGTTATTTATATTGTAACTAATTTTTAAGCTTTTTTGTGTTGGTATAATATCTTTATGGAGTATTAGTGTGTCATTCTTAGCATTATAATCTAGGTAGAAATCTTCGTAGAAAGTATTCTGATATATATCGACAGATATATTACCTTCATTTAAGTTTGTGCTTTGGTCTGCTTTAATAAAATATGGTGTAACTTTTTTTTCTGAAGGTTTTAAAGAATCGTTTTTACTTCCTTTTATATTTAAAGTAATCCAAGAGGCATTATTCTTATAGTCATTAACTTTAATTTTGAAAACAGAGTAGGTGCTGTCTTCAATAGATAAATAACCATTATGAGGCTCTGTGTTTATAATACTTAAAGGGTTGTTATCGTTAAATAGTTTTTGAATGCGTTGTTTTTTTGTTCTATAGTGCTCATAATCTACTAGCCTATTAATGTGCTTTGTCTCATCAAAAGAGAAACGTTTAAAATCTAACTCAAAATACTTACTACCATTAAAAAAAGTTTGAATATTATAAACGCCGTTTTTATTGGCAGCCATATCTTGGCGGTCGTTAGTTACTATACCAAAACCTATTTTGCCAAAAGCTTTAATATTTTCAAGTGTATAATCGCCATTTTGTAAAGGAATTAAACGCAATTTCTGTTTGGAAGTTGTATTATTTATGTGTGCATGTTCATTTAAAGGATAAGCATAAACTGCTGTTACAAATGGATGGATAGTATCTTTTATGTCTATACCAAAAAGCATTGGGTTTATAGGGCGTTCTGCTTTATCGCGAATTTCAAAATGCAGATGCGGACCTCCAGAACCCCCAGTATTACCACTAAAAGCAACAATACTATTTTTTTTAACAACTAACTCTTCAGCTTTTGGAAATAATTCAATTTCGTAAGATTCATTTTCATATTGCAGTTTTTTAACATAGGCTTCAATTTCTGGTGAGAATTTTAATAAATGTGCATAAACAGTTGTGTAACCATTAGGGTGTGTAATATATAATGCTTTACCATAGCCATAATGAGATACCTTAATTCTACTTACAAAACCATCTGCAGATGCAAGAACGTTTAAACCAACACGTTGCTGCGTTTTTATGTCTAGTCCAGAGTGAAAATGATTTGATCGCAATTCTGCAAATGTGCCAGATAAAATTAAAGGGATTTCTAAAGGGCTTCCAAAATATTCTTGAGGATAGTTGTTTTGAGCATTTGTGAATACTGATGAAAAATATAAAACAATAAGGATTATTCTCATAGAAAAGTATTAAAGCTAAAATATTAATTTGATTCGAATTTGCAAAGTATTCTTCAAAAATCAAGCCATAGCGCTAATAATCAGTCATAAATGAAGCAATAGAAATTTTATTGAAAAACAATTGTAATTTATAGCTAGGTATGTTAACTTTGTGTGATAAGTATTGATTTTAGTAAATGAGTAATATTGAAGATATTGTAGATTCTTTAGAAAGCAAAATTAGTAAAGTATTACACAAACTAGAGGCCTTAAAGCTTGCTAATTCTAAATTGAATGAAGAATTACATAATTCTAAGCAAGAAATAAAAACCCAAAAAATGCAAGTGGCATCTTGGGAAGAAAAATATGAGGCTTTAAAAATTGCTAATTCAATGCTTGGTAGTGACGATAATAAAAGAGAAACTAAGCTTAAAATAAATGCATTAATACGAGATATTGACCATTGTATTGGACAATTATCAAATTAATGAAAATAAACTCAATGTCAGAAAAGCTTAAAATAAAGCTATCTATAGCTAATAGGGTATATCCTTTAACTATTGAAGCAACTCAAGAAGAAGGGTTGCGTAAAGCTGCAAAGAACATTGAAGTTATGATAAAGCAATTTGAGCAAAGTTATTCTGTTCGAGATAAACAAGATGTATTGGCCATGTGTGCCTTACAGTTTGCTTCTCAAGTTGAACAGAAGTCTATAGATAAAGAGCATGTGAGCGAGCATTTAGAAGTAAAATTAAATGCGCTTAACGATTTGCTACATTCACATTTAGTCTCTTAACGTTCTTTAAAATAAACTAAAAGTTACTGCCTACATTGGTTATTTTTTTTGATAAA
This sequence comes from uncultured Algibacter sp., assembly GCF_947487605.1. Classification (GTDB taxonomy): domain Bacteria; phylum Bacteroidota; class Bacteroidia; order Flavobacteriales; family Flavobacteriaceae; genus Algibacter_D. The sequence goes on along the minus strand of NZ_CANKXK010000005.1, from coordinate 282,189 downwards.
CTCAACGTTAATTCTTTAAAAAGGGTGAGTTTAAGTTGTAAAAGCATGCTGCCTTAGTCGCAGATCCTTGATCAGCTTGTTAGCCCTAAACTTGTTTTTAAGGAGTTTATACAAAACTTTATACTGGTGTAGGCTTTTTTTATATATACAAATCAACTAAACATAATGGAGAACCCTATTATATTAATTATCGGAGGCGTACTGCTTGGACTTATAATTGGCTTTATTATAGCCAAATCTTTAGAGAAAAATAATGCATCAAAACTTATTAAAGATGCAAAAAGAAGTGCTACGGCTATTTTAAAAGAGGCCAATAATGAAGGTGAAGCCTTGAAGAAAGATAAAATTCTTCAGGCTAAAGAAAAATTTCTTGAGCTTAAAGCAGAACATGAAAAAGTTATATTGTCTCGAGATAAAAAGATGGCAGAGGCTGAAAAGCGAACACGTGATAAAGAGTCTCAAATCTCGAGCGAATTATCTAAAAACAAAAAGCTGAATGCTGATATTGAGAATAAAATTAAAGATTATAATCACCGACAAGAGATTCTAGCAAAAAAACAAGTAGAGCTTGATAGACTTCATAAAAGTCAAGTAGAACAGCTAGAAGTTATCTCTAGTCTTTCGGCAGAAGATGCTAAAGAACAATTGGTAGAATCTTTAAAAGGAGAAGCTAAGAATGATGCTATGGCTTTTATACAAAGCTCACTTGAAGAAGCGAAGCTAACAGCAGAGCAAGATGCTAAAAAAATTATTATTAATACCATTCAAAGAATAGGAACCGAGGAAGCTGTCGATAATTGTGTATCTGTTTTTAATATTGAATCAGATGACGTTAAGGGGCGTATTATTGGTAGAGAAGGACGTAATATTCGTGCAATTGAAGCTGCTACTGGTGTAGAAATTATTGTTGACGACACACCTGAAGCTATTATTTTATCATGTTTTGATTCTGTACGTCGAGAAATTGCACGTTTATCTTTACATAAGTTAGTAACAGATGGTAGAATTCATCCTGCACGAATTGAAGAGGTTGTAAAGAAAACAAAAAAGCAAATCGATCAGGAAATTATTGAGGTTGGAAAACGTACGGTTATCGATTTAGGTATTCATAATCTGCATCCAGAACTTATTAAAGTTGTTGGTAGAATGAAATACCGTTCTTCTTATGGGCAAAACTTATTACAACATTCACGCGAAGTTGCTAAACTATGTGGTGTAATGGCTGCCGAATTAGGATTAAATCCAAAATTAGCAAAACGTGCAGGTTTATTGCACGATATAGGAAAAGTACCAGATGCTGAAGCAGATATGGAAACACCACATGCTATTTTAGGTATGCAGTGGGCAGAGAAACATGGCGAAAAACCAGATGTTTGTAATGCCATTGGAGCGCATCACGATGAAATTGAAATGAAGTCGTTGTTAGCACCAATAATACAGGTTTGTGATGCTATTTCTGGTGCTCGACCAGGAGCTAGACGTCAAGTGTTAGATAGTTATATTCAAAGACTTAAAGACTTAGAAGATATAGCATTTGGTTTTCAAGGAGTGAAAAAAGCTTACGCTATTCAAGCAGGAAGAGAGCTTCGTGTTATAGTAGAAAGTGAAAAAGTTGATGACCAAAAAGCTGCGGATTTATCATTTAGTATCTCACAAAAGGTACAAACGGATATGACGTATCCAGGACAGGTTAAAGTTACTGTAATTCGTGAAACACGAGCAGTTAATATAGCTAAGTAACATATTCCTTTAAAAAAAGGAATCTTATAAACAAAATTAGATAAAAATCCAGCGTTAGCTGGATTTTTTTATTTTTAACCAATAACCAATAACTATTTCCTAGGGTGATATTTCTCTATAACGGACGTTAGATGGCTTTTATCGAGATGCACATATATTTCGGTAGTAGTTATACTTTCATGACCTAACATAAGCTGAATAGATCTTAAATCAGCATTGTTTTGCAATAAATGAGTAGCAAATGAATGTCTAAAGGTGTGCGGAGAGATGTTCTTTTTAAGTCCTATTTTTTCAGCGAGCTGTTTTATGATTGTAAAAATCATGGCTCTAGTAAGTTGTTTGCCTCGTCTATTTAGAAATAAGGTATCTTCATGACCAGCTTGTATATTCAAATGTAATCTTATTTCTTTACGATAGATATTGATGTATTTTTGAGTAGAACTAACAATAGGTACAAATCGCTGTTTATTCCCTTTACCAGTTACCTTAATAAAGCCTTCGTCAAAAAACAGATCTGAAATTTTTAAATTGGTTAATTCACTAACTCGTAATCCGCAGCCATATAAAGTTTCAAGAATTGCTCGATTGCGTTCACCTTCTGGTTTACTTAAATCTATAGCAGTGATGAGTTGGTCTATCTCAACTTCTTCTAATGTGTCTGGTAATTTTCGACCAATTTTAGGAGACTCAATTAACTCTAAGGGATTATCTTTTCTATAATCTTCAAAAACCAGATAACTAAAAAAACTTCGCAATCCAGAGATTAAGCGCGATTGAGAACGCGCATTAACCTTTTTAGCAGCTTCATAAATAAATTGTTGAATAGCATAGGGTTTTATTAATATTGGGGAAACCACAATTTTGTTGTCTTCTAGATAATCAATTAATTTCTTAACATCTCGAGAATAATTATCAATAGAATTATCAGATAGCCCGCGTTCTATCTTTAAATAAAGTTGGTAATCTTTAAGTGCATTTTTCCATTTCATTAAAACAAAAATAACATTTATTGGGAATGTTAAAGGCAAATAGAGCGCTTGTATTAGTATATGTATGAAATTATTTGAAATACTGATTTTTGCTTTTTTTTGTTATTTTTCATAACTTTAATCAATTAACTAACTTAAAACTAAATAATTATGAGAAATTTATTACTGTTTTTAGCAGTCAACATTTTTGTGTTTTCTGCTTATTCGCAAACAAGCCAAACTAGAGCAAGTGAAGATATTCGCTTTGGGGTTAAAGCAGGTGTTAACTTCGCTAATTTTACTGGAGATGACACTGATAATTTAAGTAGCCGTACGGGCTTTCATTTTGGAGGTATAGTAAATATTCCAATTTCTGATGCTTTTTCTGTTCAACCAGAAGTATTATATTCTGATCAAGGAGCAGAGTATACCATGAGTGAAGGTTATGATGGAAAATTTGTTTTAAGCTATCTTAATATTCCTGTGATGGCACAGTTACGAGTAGCTCAAGGATTAAATTTAGAAGCTGGACCGCAGATAGGGTTTCTTTTATGTGCAGAAGATCAATATAGTTCTTCTGGCGATTCTGGGGAGGATGACATCAAGGACGATGTTAAAGGTACAGACTTTGGTTTAAATGTAGGCATAAATTATACTATGGAATCTGGATTAGGAATTGGAACACGTTATAATTTAGGATTAAGTGAACTGCCTGAAGATTCTGAAGGAGGGAATTGGAAAAATGGTGTTTTTCAATTTTATTTAGCTTATTTCTTCTAGAGAATATTATAGAATCAAAAAAAAGGAAACCAAAAGGTTTCCTTTTTTTATTTATTATCCTGTCCCGTCCTGAAAAAGTGATATACAAAAATTAAAATAATCCTTGATTTATTTGGAGATTCACTCTACGATATTCTTCGTATTTTTAAGTAAAATTGTTAATAACTAAATTATTAAATATCTGATTAATAGATATTTATTATTTTTTGTTTATAAAATTGTTAATAACTATGTAAGAATTTTAGTTGATTATAAAAAAACCTTTTAATTTGTAAATACAATCAAACTAAATTTTTTAATTATGAAAAAATTATTATTATTTACCGCTATTGCGGTATTCGGATTCGTGAGTGTTAACGCTCAAGGTGGTTTTAAAGGAGGTATAAATGCTGGATTACCTTTGGGTGATGCTGGAGATATCTCGACTTTTAATGTTTCACTTGATTTAAATTTTCTATGGGAAGCAGGTGAAAATTTTGATGCTGGAATTGCTACTGGATATTCTCATTCTTTTGGTGATGAAATGTCAGTTGGTTCAATTACCGTTGAGTATGACGATATTCAATTTATTCCTTTAGCTGGAGCTGCACGTTTTGGACTTTCTGAGGACTTTACCTTAGGAGCTGATGTTGGTTATACTATAGGGATAAACGATGGTAATGACGGTGGTTTTTATTATGCACCAAGAGCACAGTATGGAGTTAGCGAGTCTATGGATATTGTATTAGCTTATAGAGGCGTAAGTTTAGACGGCGGCTCTTTTGATGTATTAACCTTAGGTGTTGAGTTTGGATTATAATTCACTTAGAAATTAAAATAATCAAGAAACCAGAGTTTTATGCTCTGGTTTTTTTATGCTCTTTTTTTAAATATCTTTGTTTTATGAAAAAACTCATTATCATCAACGGTCCAAATCTTAATTTATTAGGAAAACGAGAACCTAATATATATGGTAGTCTTACGTTTACAGAATTTTTAGAAGAGATTAAAGGTAAATACAATAATGTAGAAATTGATTATTTTCAATCTAATATTGAAGGAGAACTTATTAATAAGTTGCACGAAGTAGGTTTTACTTATGATGGAATTATTTTAAATGCAGCGGCATACACACATACTTCTATAGGTATAGGTGACGCCATTAAAGCGATTGAAACACCTGTAGTAGAAGTGCATATTTCAAATACTTTTGGAAGAGAGGAGTTTAGACATAATTCCTATATTTCTCCAAATGCTAAAGGGGTTATCCTAGGATTTGGCTTACAGAGTTACGAGTTGGCGATTCAAAGTTTTTAAAGAAAAGCTCAATCTAGCCTCCCCAAAGGAGAGGAGTACTTATTCGAATCTATAAAAACAAAAAGCGGTTCTTAAATTTAAGAACCGCTTTTTTTATATAAATGTTTATTCAGAACAGTTAAAGTTCCTCTCCTTTGGAGAGGCTAGGTGAGGCTTTCTACAAATGTATCACTTCATCATAAGCATCGGCAACTGCTTCCATAACAGCTTCACTCATTGTAGGGTGCGGATGCACTGCTTTTAAAACTTCATGACCAGTAGTTTCTAATTTTCTACCTAAAACGGCTTCAGCAATCATATCGGTAACACCAGCGCCAATCATATGGCAACCTAACCATTCGCCGTATTTGGCATCAAAAATCACTTTAACAAATCCATCTTTATTCCCTCCAGCACTGGCTTTACCAGATGCAGAGAATGGGAATTTGCCAACTTTAATATCAATACCTTTATCTTTTGCTTGTTTTTCAGTTAAACCAACAGAAGCAATTTCGGGAGAGCAATACGTACATCCAGGAATGTTACCATAGTCCAACGCTTCAACATGTTGTCCAGCAAGTTTTTCAACACATAAAATACCTTCAGCAGAAGCGACATGCGCAAGCGCTTGACCAGGAGTCACATCGCCAATAGCGTAATAACCAGGGATATTAGTTTGATAAAAATCGTTTACTATAATTTTATCTCTATCAACTACAATACCTACATCTTCTAACCCAATATTTTCAATATTAGTTTTAATACCTACAGCACTCAATATAATATCTGCTTCAAGAACCTCTTCTCCTTTTTTAGTTTTTACTGTAGCTTTAACACCTTTTCCAGAAGTATCTACAGAAGTTACTTCGGCAGAAGTCATGATGTTAATCCCAGATTTTTTAAACGAACGCTCTAATTGTTTTGAAACATCTTCATCTTCAACAGGAACAATGCCAGGTAAGTATTCAACAATAGTAACCTCGGTTCCCATAGAGTTATAGAAATATGCAAACTCTACACCAATGGCTCCAGAGCCAACAACAATCATTTTCTTGGGTTGTTTCTTTAAACTCATGGCTTGTCTATAACCAATAACTTTTTCACCATCTTGTGGTAAGCTTGGTAATTCACGAGAGCGAGCACCTGTTGCTATAATAATGTTATCTGCGCTATACTCAGTTCCGTCAACATCAACCTTTTTGCCAGGTTTAATTTTTCCAAAACCTTCAATAACATCAATTTTATTCTTCTTCATTAAAAACTGAACACCTTTGCTCATACCATCTGCAACACCACGACTGCGTTTTACTACAGCATCAAAATCATGTTCTACATCTTTTACTTTTAACCCATAATCTTCAGCATGTTTTAAATATTCGAATACTTGAGCAGATTTTAATAAGGCTTTTGTTGGAATACAACCCCAATTTAAACAGACACCTCCCAAATTTTCTTTTTCAACAATGGCAGTTTTAAAACCTAATTGTGACGCTCTAATAGCTGTAACATAACCACCAGGACCACTTCCAAGAACTATAATATCGTATTTACTCATGTGTTAAATTTTAGGCTACGAATTTACGAAATCGATTTTGAATAATAAATTTAGAAACCTTTAAATCGAAAAAAAATGCTAGAGGCATAATAACATTGTTTTTGAAGAATTTGTTATTGACTTGTAGAAAGCAATATCTAGTTGTTTTACTACCTTTGTTGAGCAAGAATTATTGTATGAATATACCAAGAACGAGTTATCCCCGAATTGTTATTATTGGTGGTGGTTTTGCTGGCGTAGCTTTAGCAAAAAAATTATCGAAGCAAGAAGTGCAAGTAGTACTTTTAGATAAGAATAATTACCATACGTTTCAACCATTATTATATCAAGTTTCCACAGGTGGTTTGGAACCAGACTCCATAGCTTATCCTATTAGAAAAATATTGAAAGATTTCCCTAATTTCTATTTTAGGCTAGCCAATGTTAATGAAATTGATGTTGATAAAAATAAAGTTAGAACCAATATTGGCAATTTAAAATTTGATTATTTAGTGGTTGCTTCAGGTTCTAAAACTAACTTTTTTGGGAATTCTGATATTGAAAAGTATAGTATGGCGATGAAAACCATACCACAATCTTTAAATTTAAGAAGCTTAATACTTGAAAATTTTGAAGAAGCATTATTGACTTCAGATTTAAACGAGCGCAACGCATTAATGAATTTTGTTATTGTGGGAGGAGGTCCAACAGGAGTAGAACTTGCTGGTGCTTTAGCTGAAATTAAAAAAGGTATTTTACCAAAAGATTATCCAGATTTAGATACACGATTGGCTCAAATTAATATCATTCAATCAAGCGATTGTATTTTAAAAGGTATGAGTGAAAAGGCTTCTGAAAAGGCGGAGGACTTCTTAGAAAAACTGGGTGTTAATATTTGGAAAAATGTTAGAGTAACTAATTACGATGGAAAAATTGTAACTACTAATACCGATTTAACTTTTGAAACAGCTACCGTAGTTTGGGCTGCGGGTGTAAAAGGCGCAACAATTAAAGGATTAGAGGCTGAAAAGTTTATAACTAGAGGTAATAGACTTTTGGTGAATGAATTTAACCAAGTTAAAGAGTTTAAAAATATTTTTGCTATTGGAGATATAGCATGTATGATAAATAAAGAATTCCCTTATGGCTTACCAATGATGGCGCAACCAGCTATTCAACAAGGAGACCAATTAGGCGATAATATCTTGAAGTTAATAGAAGAAAAACCCATGAAGCCTTTTAGTTATAAAGACAAAGGATCTATGGCAACTATTGGAAGAAACAAAGCTGTAGTAGATTTAAAAAACTTTAAATTCCAAGGCATTTTTGCATGGTATGTTTGGATGTTTGTGCATCTATTCTTTTTAATAGGATTTAGAAACCGAATGGTGGTTTTTGTAAACTGGGTTTATAATTATGTGCGTTTTGATAGAGAAGCACGGTTAATTATAAGGCCATTTAAGAAGAAAATGAAGTTATAAATTAATCAGGTAAGAATTAACGGGTTAATTATCAGCTATTTTGGTTATATTTAGAAATATTAACTAACCAAAATTTATTATTATGAAAAAACATGTTCTAATTGTCATGCTACTTTCCGTAGTACTAATGTATTCACAGAAAAAAGAAAAAAACGGCACAGTTTATAAAGAACATCCAGCAATAGTAACAGTTGAAGCATTTCAACAGGCCGATGTAAAAGGAGACGTTGACGCTGTATCCTCATATTTAGCCGATGATTTTAAAGCCTACAATGGAACTTCTAGAAACAAGGATGCTAAAGGAACCAATAAAGAGGATTATCTAAAATGGGTGGAAAACAGAAGTAAATGGACGGCGTACAGGAGTCTCTCTAGACATGGAGAAGCCTACCCAGATGCCATTGAATACAAAGACGGTAAAACTTGGGTTCAAACATGGGATTACTTAAAAGGAGTTAACGATGCTACTGGGGTCAAGATTGAAATGCCTGTTCATAATCTTTACAAGTTAAATGATGATGGTAAAATTGAAATGGCAATCTACTATAATTACCCAGTTGGCAACGATATTCGAAGCGCATATTCAACAAGAAAAAATGGCGTGCTTTACAACGAACATAAATATATCAATAAAGTAAGACGTATGGTTGCTGCCTTTGAAAATAAGGATTTAGAAAAAGCTTATAGCTATTTTGATGAAAATGTGTCTATTAGTAATCTTGAAATGGGACTAGGTGAAAGCATTGATTTGGATGAATTGAAAACAAGACATCAAGAGTTTTTTGAAAATTTTGAAATTGAAAGTATTGATGTAGTTGGATATCCTGATGGTTTAGAATACGAAATAGGAAACGGATTTACAGTTCAATCTTGGTGGAATTTTAGACTCGTAAGAAAATCGGATAACAAAAAGATTGTTATGCCTGCTATGTACACTCACGATTTTAATGATGAAGGTTTAATATCGCGATCCATAGGTTACTTTAGCACTAAAGTATTAGAAGCTAAATAAAAAATAATAATATAAAAACTTAAAGGCCTGTTAGTTAACTCTAACGGGTTTTTTTATACATCATCTGTGAAATGTCGTCTACTTTTCTCTTTACTAAATTTATCTTTATTATATTTTGAAGAATCACCTTTAGGTATCGATAGCGACTCCCAATCTTTTCCTTTTAAAAGTTTGCCTAAAAATACGATTTGCCCAACGTGATATGAGTAATGTGCTAATTGTCTGTTTATTGCTTCTATAACTGTATGACCTTGATTGCGAATGTAAATAATTTGTTCTAAATCTTTATTTTCTAATGGCTCAATAGCTTCAAATAAACATTGCCATCCTTTATTCCAATAGGAAATAACTTCTTCTTTATTTTCAAAAGTATTATGAAATTCCAAATCGCGTTGTCTCCATGTTTTCTCGCCATCTTCAGTTAAAAAATTAGTCCATCTGCTCAACATATTACCAACAAGATGCTTAGTAATTATAGAAATAGAATTCGAATTTTCGTCAATTTCATTTTGTAATTCATCAAAAGTTAATTGTTTAAAAGTTTTATCGCCTAGGGTTTTATAATATTGAAATTGTTTAATTATGCTTGTTAAGTAACTTTTCATTAGAGATTCTAATTTTTAGGAATAAATTTTAAAGCAACCCCATTTATGCAATGGCGCTTGCCTGTTGTTTTTCTAGGCCCATCATTAAAAACATGACCTAAGTGGCCACCACACGTGGCACAATGTTCTTCAATTCGGGTATAGCCTAGATTATTATCTGTTGAAAATGCAACATTGCCTTTAATTTCACGATCAAAACTAGGCCAGCCACTCCCAGAATCAAATTTATGTTCACTTTTAAATAGTGGGGTTTCACATGCTTTACAGACGTAAATGCCAGAATCGTAGTTTTTATTCAAGGCACTTGAATTTGGGCGTTCTGTTCCAGCCTGTCTTAATACATAATATTCTTTTTCAGTAAGTTGCGATTTCCACTCTGCCTCTGTTTTTGAAACTTTGTATGTCTTTTTTGCTTCTTTTTGAGCAGAACCATTGCATGAAAACAAACAAATAAATAACGAAGCGATTAATAAATTTTTCATTTTGATAAATTATAATTTATAGAATAAGTCGTAAGTATTAATAAAATATAACAACTTGTACGAAATACATTTATAGAAATATGTGACTACTAAAAATTAGTTGTGTCTAATTTATATAAAGGTACAATTTTTGTACTTTTAGTGTTTATAAATTTAACCTCGATAAAAAATGAAAGTAAAGAATATATTTTTGGCGTTTGCATTTGTTGCAATAGTTTTTTCTTGTGCAGAAAACCCTTTTACAGGAAAAAAAACAATGGCATTAGTTCCAAATTCGCAGTTGTTCCCAACAGCTTTTGCACAATATGATCAATTTTTAACAGAGAATAAAATAGTGAAAGGAACTAGTGATGCGGCTATGATAACTAGAGTAGGACAGCGTATTGCTGTTGCTGCAGAAAGATGGCTAAATGCAAATGGCCATGAAGGTTATTTAAAAGATTATAAATGGGAGTATAATTTAGTTGAAGACAAAACTGTAAATGCTTGGTGTATGCCTGGTGGTAAAATTGTTTTTTATACTGGAATTTTACCTATTGCTAATGGAGAAACTGGAGTTGCCGCTATTATGGGACATGAAGTTGCTCATGCATTAGCAAATCATGGGCAGCAACGTATGAGTGCTGGTTTGGTACAACAAGGGTTGGCAGTTGCTGGTAATATTGCTATTAAAGACGATAAATCTAGAAATGCCTTCAACCAATATTATGGAGTTGGCACACAGGTAGGACTTATGTTACCATTTAGTAGAAGTCATGAAACTGAAGCAGATAAAATTGGTCTTTATTTAATGGCAATTGCTGGATATAATCCAGACGAAGCTGCTGAATTATGGAAACGAATGAAAGCTAATAGTGGAGGGCAAGCACCACCAGAAATTTTAAGCACACACCCATCTAACGACTCTCGAATAGCAAATCTAACAGCTTTAGCCCCAAAAGCGAAAGCAGAAGCTGCAAAATATGGAGTTACATCATTTAGAAAATAACTTATTGCCTAGAATTAAAATATTTGATTACATTAGAAGCTGCTTATAAATAAGCAGCTTTTTTATTATGGCAGTATTAGATAAAGGAAGTAAAAAATTACTGAATGCTTGGGCATTTTACGATTGGGCAAACTCTGTTTACACACTTACAATCGCATCATCTATATTTCCAATATTTTATTCTGCTTTATTTATAAAAACTACTTCAGAAATAAAAACAGTATGGGCTTTTGGTTTTGAGTTTAAAAGTACTGCTCTTATTACATTTGTTACGGCTTTTACGTTTTTAGTGGTAGCCTTTACATCTCCAATTCTTTCTGGTATTGCTGATTATGTTGGTAACAAAAAGAATTTTTTAAAGTTTTTCTGCTATGTTGGTAGCACTGGTTGTATTGGGTTGTATTGGTTTGATATTTCGCCTGAAAGAATTCATCTAAGCTTACTATTTTATTTTATGGGTTTAATAGGGTATTGGGGGAGTTTAGTTTTTTATAATTCCTATTTGCCAGACATTGCTTTTCCTGAACAACAAGATAGCATAAGCGCAAAAGGGTTTTCGTTAGGATATTTAGGTAGTGTATTGTTGTTAGTTTTGAATTTATCCATGGTTATGTTTCCTAGTACATTTTTTATTGAAGCTACCGAAAATGATACAGCTGCTCAAGTAGCTATGAAGATATCGTTTGTTACAGTTGGGATATGGTGGGCATTATTTAGTCAATATTCTTTTTATTGGTTACCAAAAGGTGCTTCAAGCGGCCATAAAGTAACTAAAGCTGTTATATTTAATGGGTTTAAAGAGTTAAAATTAGTTTGGAAAGATTTAAAACAGAATTTCCGTTTAAAACGATACTTATATGCTTTTTTTGTGTTTAGTATGGCAGTACAAACCATCATGTTAGTGGCTGTATATTTTGGTGAAGAAGAAATAGCATGGGCAGATGAAGATGGTAAAACTTTTGGTTTAATAGGGAGCATTTTAATTATTCAATTAGTTGCTATTTTAGGTGCTTTTTTAACATCTAAAGCTTCTTCTGTATATGGCAATATAAAAACTCTTATTGTTGTTAATTTTATATGGATGGCATTGTGTTTTTATGCCTATTTTATGATAACACCTGTTCAATTTTATATAGCAGCTTGTTTTGTTGGTTTGGTTATGGGGGGTGTGCAATCTTTAGCACGTTCTACATATTCAAAATTTTTACCCGAAACAGAAGATACAACCTCCTACTTTAGTTTTTATGATGTTGCAGAAAAAATAGGTATTGTAATTGGTATGGTTGTTTTTGCTTTTATAGATCAAATAACAGGTAGTATGCGAAACGGAATTCTTTTCTTATTTGTTTTCTTTTTAGCTGGTATTATTTTGTTGTATAGAGTTCCAAAAAATAATAACTAAATTTTATTTTAAACCATATTTTTCCGTTTACCTAAAAAATCATCTTTTAAAAGTAAGAATTATTTTATGAACAGAATTAATCATTATGTTTGAGTTTTAAAAATTTTGATAATTACCCCGCAATGATATTTACTAAACAATTTTATTTTTTTATCGGTATTTTTTTATTATTTCTGATTACTGGATGTAACATAGAACCTTTTGAAGGTGAGATACCAGAGAATCCAAATCCTGTTAGTTGTCCTGAAGCTTTGCAAAATACAACTGAAGCTGTATTAGCATTTAATAATGCTACAGTTGAAAACTATGCTGAACTATGTGCAAATTATAAAGCGGCATTAGAAGCTCAAATTGCCATTTGTGGTGATGAAGGTGGTGCATTTCAATTAGTTATTGATGGGCTAGGGGATTGTGGAGGTACGATAATTGAAGATGGCGATTATTGGCCTATGACAATAGGTAATAAATGGACATTTAGTCAACAAATTAATAATATCCCTCAAGAAGAAACATCTATGGAGATAGGTGGAGTAGAAAATTATCAAGGGGTATCAAGCTATTACTATAATAATTTTTTGGGTGCAGCCCAAGCTACAGATGGTACTGGGTTTGAAAATTTAAGCATAAAGTATTATAGTAGGAAGAATAATGGAGATTACCATGTTTTAGTAAGTGAATTAACTGCAGAATTAACAGGTTTATATAGTATAGACCAAAGTGCGTATGAATATATTATTCTAAAAGATTATTTACCAGTAGGTAGCACATGGACAACGAGTTTTGATGTTATAACAACTTATACACCTTTAGATGATGCAATACCAGCTATACCTAATATAACATCGAACTATAAAATAGATTGTGAAATTTTGGAAAAAAATATATCGTTAGTAGTAGGCAGTGAAACATTTCCAGATGTTATAAAAATAAGTTTTAAGCAAGAGACCTCGGTTGAAGGGTTTCCTGCGAGTTCAGCAACAGTAGATTATAAATATTATTTTGCTAAAGATGTTGGAGTAGTGAAAGTTGAAGGTTCGATTTTAGATGCAGATAGTAATGTTACAAGTAATGTATTGCAAGAGCTTACATCGTATACGATTAATTAATATTCATATAAAATAGCCACTCAACCAGTGGCTATTTTATTAGACAGGGATAGGTTTTAGTTCGATATACTACCAGATCCAGCAACTTTTTTATCTACTTCTGCATTACCTTTGTAGACAATATCTCCTGTACCTGCTACTCGGGCTTTTAGTTTTTTGTTACTATGAACCTCTGCATTTCCTGAACCAGCAACAGCTACTTCTGTATTTTCAGATTGCAAATTAAAACCATGAAAATCTCCAGACCCTGCAACTTTAGCTTCTAAATTATCTGTGTTTCCGCTTAACTTTAAATTACCAGAGCCAGCTATAGCGCCTTTTACCGAGTTAGTTTTAATGTCAAGATCTATATCACCAGATCCAGCTAAAGAAACACTTAATTTATCTGTATCTATTGTGGCATTTGTTGTTAAATCGCCAGATCCAGCTAAAGAGATAGAACTTATTTTTTCAAAAGGAATGGTTATTTTAATTGACTTACCCTTAGAAGAACTAATATTCTTACCCTTTATTACTTTAATTATTAAATTGTCATCTTTTACTTCTGTTGAAATAAATTCAAGTAAATTCGATTCTCCTTCTAAAGTTATTTTTCCTTCTTTTCCTGCAACCAAAATAAAATCCATAGCTCCTGCGCACTTAATGCCATCATAGTTGCCAGTATTTCGAGTTTCTGTTGTAACATTTCCATTGCCTTTTATTTTTTTCTTTCCCCAGTCTTGTGCATTGGTAAGTCCAATAAAAAATAATGTGATAATTGATAATGTAATTGTTTTTTTCATTGTTTGTAGTTTTAATGTTTCCTCTATTAGGAAAGGTTGTTTTTAAATAGTATTTACTTCGTTATTTGATTGTTTAATTGCTGCTTCTTTTTCTTTTATTTCTTCCATCACATCATGCAAAACATCAATTCTATCTTGAAAATTTAGCATCATGGCAGAAATAATGAGTTGATCGTTTGGGTTTTCTTTTAGACTAATAACTAATTGATTATAATCTTCTTCAACGACTTTAATTTTAAACATTGCCTCAACAATTAATTCTTGATATTCTGGCATTTCCTCGCTATTAAGTTTGCTTATTTCTTTTGCAAAAGCAGAAGCAAAAAGACTTTCTGTCTTGACTATATCGGGTAATGTCTCTGCAACATTTTTTTCAGAATTATTTGTTCTGCTAAAAATGAAAATTGATATTAATAAAGCAATTGATGCAGCTACTCCTATTAAGGGATTCCATAAGTTACGTTTGGACTTTCTAGTATTATTAGATGCTTGTTTGTTCTGCGTTTTTAATTTCTTCAAAAAGCGTTGCTCATGACCAAGATTGGGGTTTTCTATATCAAACCTATTTTTAGTATTCATTATTCATTGTTTAAAATTAATTACTGGTTGCAAGTTTTGCCTTAATTTCTCCTTGGCTCTAGAGATGGTTGTCCTGCAATTAACATTTGTTATATTCATAATTTCACTTATCTCATTGTAATCATAACCTTCTACTAGATTTAGGGTTAGTGCTATTCTATAATTATCTTTTAATGTATTTAGTGCATTTAAAATCTTTCTTGCTTTTAAATTTGTTAATTCTTGATCCGAATTAAAATCATTACTGTGGTCTTCTACTTTGTATAAAACATCGTCAATTGAAACTTTCTGAATTTTTCTGGTTTTCTTATAGTGACATATGCTATTATTAATAACAATTCGCTTTAACCATAAACCAAAAGTTTTTACATCTTTAAGCTCTTTTAATTTTGTAAACGCCAATAGAAAAGAGTCTTGCATAATGTCTTCAGCTTCATAAGAATTTTTTACAATTCTAAAAGAAGTATTGTACATGGCTTCATAATATCTGTTGTAAATTTCCAATTGCGCAGATTGGTTTCCAGATATACAGAGTCCAATTAGTTGCTCGGTATTTAGTTGGTTTGTGGTCAAAAAATCAAATTGTTATAATTAAAGATTAGAAATGTTTTGTTTTGTTACAGTTTATAACAAAAAAAACCTACAATCTTTTTAGAATGTAGGTTTAATATTTGTTACGACCTTGAAAAACTATGACTCAGCAGGTTTTTCTGCTTTTTCAATCTTAATTTTTAGTTCATCAGATTTCTTGTCTAAATCGATAAGAATTTTGTCGCCTTCTTGTAATTGTGAGCTTATAATCTCTTCAGCTAAAGCATCTTCTACATATTTTTGAATGGCTCGATTTAATGGTCTTGCCCCATATTGCTTATCGAAGCCTTTCTCTGCAATATAATCTTTAGCACTCTTACTAAGTTTAAGAGTATACCCCAATCCTTTAATTCGATTAAGTAGTTTATCTAGTTCAATATCAATAATCTTATCAATATCTTCTTTTTCTAAAGGATTAAAAACAATAACATCATCGATTCGATTTAAGAATTCTGGAGCAAAGGATTTTTTAAGGGCATTTTCTATCACTTTAATGGCATTTGCATCTTCCTGCGCTTTTTGTGATGCTGTTCCAAAGCCAATTCCAGCTCCGAAATCTTTCAACTTGCGAGCACCAATATTTGATGTCATTATAATAATTGTATTTCTGAAATCAATTTTTCTTCCAAGGCTATCTGTTAAATAGCCATCATCAAGAACTTGAAGCAGCATATTAAAAACATCTGGATGTGCTTTTTCAATTTCATCAAGAAGAATAACTGCATAAGGTTTGCGCCTTACTTTTTCGGTAAGTTGACCCCCTTCTTCGTAACCTACATATCCTGGAGGTGCTCCAATAAGTCTTGAAATAGCAAACTTCTCCATGTATTCACTCATGTCTATTCTAACAAGTGAATCTTCACTATCAAATAATTCTCTGGAGAGTACTTTTGCTAATTGTGTTTTACCTACACCAGTTTGCCCCAAAAATATGAATGAACCAATCGGCTTATTAGGATCTTTTAATCCAGCACGGTTACGCTGAATAGCTTTAACCACTTTTGCAACAGCTTGGTCTTGACCAATAACTTTGCCTTTAATTAGATTAGGGAGTTCAGAAAGCTTGTTTATTTCGGTTTGAGCAATTCTATTCACAGGAATACCTGTCATCATAGACACAACATCTGCAACATTATCTTCTGTTACAATTTCTCGATGTTGTTTAGTATCCTCTTCCCATTTTTCTTGTGCAATTGCTAGTTCTTTTTCTAGGCGTTTTTCGTCATCTCTAAGTTTTGCCGCTTCTTCATATTTCTGTTTTCTAACAACCGAATTCTTGGTTTCTTTAACATCTTCAAGCTTTTTTTCTAGTTCTAGAATCTGTTTAGGAACATCTATATTAGTTATGTGAACTCGTGAACCTGCTTCATCTAAAGCATCAATAGCTTTGTCTGGTAAAAAGCGTTCGGTCATGTATCTATTTGTTAATTTCACACAGGCTTCAATAGCTTCGGGTGTATAATCAACATTGTGATGCTCTTCGTACTTTCCTTTAATATTATTTAGAATCTCAATGGTTTCTTCAACGGTAGTTGGTTCAACAATAACTTTTTGAAAACGACGCTCTAAGGCACCATCTTTTTCAATATACTGCCTGTATTCATCTAGAGTTGTTGCTCCAATGCATTGAATTTCACCTCGTGCTAGAGCAGGTTTAAACATATTGGAAGCATCTAAACTTCCAGTAGCTCCTCCTGCGCCAACAATGGTGTGAATTTCATCAATGAATAAGATAACATCATCATTCTTCTCAAGCTCATTCATCACAGCTTTCATTCGTTCTTCAAATTGCCCTCTGTATTTTGTGCCAGCAACTAAGCTTGCTAAATCCAGTGTAACAACACGTTTGTTGAATAGAATTCGTGATACTTTTCGTTTTGTAATTCTAAGAGCCAATCCTTCAGCGATGGCAGATTTACCAACCCCAGGTTCGCCAATTAAAAGTGGATTGTTCTTTTTGCGTCTACTTAAAATTTGAGACACACGCTGTATTTCCTTTTCTCTACCAACAACAGGGTCTAACTTGCCCTCATCGGCAAGTGCGGTTAAATCACGTCCAAAATTATCTAAAACAGGGGTTTTAGACTTCTTATTAGCTTTACCTGCAGGAGCATTAAAAATATTATCCTTTGAGGTGTTGTCATCAGAATTTGTTTCATCATCTTGAAAAGATTCCGCTTTTGGCTCAATATAATCGTTGTCGTTAGTAATCATAAGTTTGAATTGTTCTTTAACATTGTCATAGTCAACCTTTAATTTGTTTAAAAGTTTAGTAGTTGGGTCGTTTTCATTTCTTAAAATACAAAGTAGTAAATGTGCCGTATTTATGGACGTACTTTGAAATAGTTTTGCTTCTAAAAAAGTTGTTTTAAGAGCGCGTTCGGCTTGCCGTGTAAGATGTAAATTTTTCTTTTGGTTTGATGCCACAGCAATATTGGGATTTGCTGGGCTTAATATTTCGACTTTACGTCTTAAATGATTCAAATCAATTTCTAAGGCATTAAGTATATTTATAGCTTTACCATTACCATCTCTTAGAAGCCCCAACATTAAATGTTCGGTTCCTATAAAATCATGGCCAAGGCGCAATGCTTCTTCTTTACTAAAAGCGATTACATCTTTTACTCTCGGTGAAAAATTATCATCCATAATACTTTCCTTATCTGCATTAAAAATACTAAAACATTTTACTAAAGGCAAAAACTATACCTTAAAATGCTAATTGACGAAAAAATCTTTATAAAATCAAAACTTTTCAACGCTTACTTATTAACTAAAAATAACCCTTAAATTGTTAATAAAAAACACGAAAAAGTATAGCTAATAGTCTTACTATGACTGATGAAATACTTATATTAGCATGTTTTGAAAATCACATAAAACTTAATTAAATTATTTATGGCAGAAGGAGAAAAATTGATCCCTATTAATATTGAGGATGAGATGAAATCGGCATACATTGATTATTCAATGTCAGTCATTGTGTCACGTGCTTTACCAGATGTAAGAGATGGCTTAAAACCAGTTCATAGACGTGTACTTTACGGTATGCATGAATTAGGTGTTCGGGCTAATACAGCACATAAAAAATCTGCAAGAATAGTAGGAGAAGTTTTGGGTAAATACCACCCACATGGAGATACATCTGTTTATGATGCCATGGTGCGTATGGCACAAGAGTGGAGTTTGCGATATATGTTGGTAGATGGACAAGGGAATTTTGGGTCTATAGATGGCGATAGTCCTGCTGCTATGCGTTATACAGAGGCAAGAATGCGTAAGATATCTGAAGATATGTTGGCAGATATTGATAAAGAAACTGTAGATCACAAATTAAATTTTGA
Organism: uncultured Algibacter sp.; assembly: GCF_947487605.1. Classification (GTDB taxonomy): domain Bacteria; phylum Bacteroidota; class Bacteroidia; order Flavobacteriales; family Flavobacteriaceae; genus Algibacter_D. Next base: position 263,520 of record NZ_CANKXK010000005.1, on the reverse strand, counting down.
TGACACTTTACAGGAGCCAACTGTTTTGCCAACCCGTATTCCTGGGCTTTTAGTAAATGGTGCATCTGGTATTGCAGTTGGTATGGCTACAAATATGCCGCCACATAATTTAACAGAAGTTGTAAATGGTACTATAGCCTATATTGAAAATAATGATATAGAAATTGATGAGTTAATTACTCATGTTAAAGCACCAGATTTCCCAACAGGTGGAATTATTTATGGTTACGATGGTGTAAAGGAAGCTTTCCATACTGGTCGCGGACGTATTGTTATGCGTGGTAAAGCGATTATTGAAGAAGTCGCTGGACGTGAATGCATAATTGTTACAGAGATTCCATACCAAATTAATAAAGCAGATATGATTAAGAAAACTGCTGATTTGGTAAACGATAAAAAATTAGAAGGTATTTCGCTTATTAGAGATGAATCTGATAGAAACGGCATGCGTATTGTATACGTTTTAAAGCGTGATGCAATCCCAAATATTGTATTAAACAAACTATATAAGTATACTGCATTACAGTCATCATTTAGCGTGAATAATATTGCTTTAGTGAATGGTCGTCCGCAGATGTTAAACCTAAAGGAATTAATTCATTATTTCGTTGAGCACAGACATGATGTTGTAGTAAGACGAACTACTTATGAATTACGCAAAGCGGAAGAACGAGCACATATTTTAGAAGGTTTAATTATTGCTTCAGATAACATAGATGAAGTTATAAAAATTATAAGAGCATCGTCTAATGCAGATGAAGCTAGAAATAATTTAATTGAACGTTTTAAATTATCTGAAATACAAGCAAAAGCCATAGTTGAAATGCGATTGCGTCAACTTACAGGATTAGAACAAGATAAGCTACGCACAGAGTATGATGATTTAATGGTTACCATAGAAGATTTAAAAGATATTTTAGATAAGAAAGAGCGCCGTATGGCCATCATTAAGGACGAACTTATTGTTATAAAAGATAAATATGGAGATGAGCGTCGTTCAATAATCGAATATGCAGGAGGCGATTTAAGTATTGAAGATATGATTCCTAACGAAAAAGTAGTAATTACTATTTCTCATGCAGGTTATATTAAACGTACATCTTTAACAGAATATAAAACTCAAAATAGAGGTGGAGTAGGTCAAAAGGCATCAACTACGCGTAACGAAGATTTCTTAGAAAATTTATTTGTAGGTACTAACCACCAATACATGTTGTTTTTCACTCAAAAAGGGAAATGTTTCTGGATGCGTGTATACGAAATACCAGAAGGTAGTAAAACATCGAAGGGTAGAGCAATTCAGAATTTAATAAATATTGAGCAAGACGATAAAGTCATGGCGTTTATTTGTACTCAAGATTTAAAAGATGAAGATTATATTAATAGTCATTATGTAATTATGGCAACTAAGAAAGGTCAGGTTAAAAAGACCTCTCTAGAACAATATTCACGTCCAAGAACAAATGGAATTAATGCCATAACAATTAAAGATGATGATGTTTTATTAGAAGCTAAATTAACCACAGGAGAAAGTCAAGTAATGTTAGCCTTAAAGTCTGGTAAAGCCATTCGTTTCGAAGAAGCAAAAACACGACCTATGGGACGTGGAGCTTCAGGAGTTCGTGGCATACGCTTACAAGATGAAAAAACTGATGAAGTAGTTGGTATGATAGCTGTAGATGATATGGAAAGCAATGTCCTTGTTGTTTCAGAAAACGGTTATGGGAAACGTTCAAGTTTAGAGGACTATCGTATAACTAATCGTGGAGGAAAAGGCGTAAAAACCATTTCTATTACAGAAAAAACAGGTAACTTAGTGTCTATTAAAAATGTAACAGACGATGATGATTTAATGATTATCAATAAATCTGGAATTGCTATTAGAATGGCTGTTAAAGATTTAAGAGTGATGGGAAGAGCTACTCAAGGTGTAAAATTAATTAATTTAAAAGGAAACGATTCTATTGCAGCAGTTGCCAAAGTAATGCATGATGAAGATGAAGTAGAGGATGTTGAAGGTGCTGAAAACACTGATGCTTTAAAAGATGGCACAACCCTTGATAATAATACAGACGATAATAACACTAAAGATTAAACTTAATATTATTTAAAATGAAAAAACAAATTATTATAGCGTTGGCTTTTTCAATAAGTGCATTTTCTTTTGCTCAAAAAAAGGAATTGAAATCTGCTGAGAAGGCGATTAAAAACAACAACTACGCTGAAGCTGTAGCTGCTTTGAATCAAGCAGAGACGTTAATGTCTACTATGGACGATAAATTAAAAGCAAAATTTTATTATTTAAAAGGGCAAGCATTATATGCCTCAGGTAAAGGAAATGCAGAAGATATTGATGCTGCAATAGAGAGCTTTGGTAAAGTTAAAGGAGCTTATAAAACAGAAATAGCTGCTGTAAAACAAGAAATGGTTAATAGCTTAATAACTTCAGGGAATAAGGCATACGAAAGTAAAAATTATAAAATAGCCTCATCTAATTTTGAACGTGTTTATAACATGAACATAAAGGATACAGCATATCTTTATTACGCTGCTGCTACAGCTGTAAGTATACCTGATTACGATCGCGCATTAGTGCTTTATGATAAACTTAAAAAGTTAGGCTATACAGGAATTGAACAACAGTATTTTGCTGTTAATAAGGAAACTAGTGAAGAAGAAGCTTTTTCTAATAAAAGCTTAAGAGATATTTCGGTAAAATCTGGAACGCATATTAAACCAACCAATAAAAAATCTGAATCTAAAAAGTCCGAAATAGTTAAAAACGTTGCACTTATTTATGTTTCAAATGGTGATAATGAGAAGGCTATTGAAGCTATGAAAGATGCTAGAGCAGAAAGTCCTGATGACATAAATTTAATTCTTACCGAAGCGAATGTACATTTTAAAATGGGTAATACAGATGAATTTAAAAAGTTATTAGAAGAAGCCACTAAAATGGATCCAAAAAATCCTGAATTACAATATAATTTAGGAGTTGTAGCTGCGGAGTCTAAAGATTTTGAAGCTGCTAAAAAGTATTATAACAAAGCTATCGAGTTGGATTCTAATTATATTAACGCCTATATTAATATGGCAGCTTTAGTTCTTGGTGAGGAAACTGCATTAATAGAAGAAATGAATGGTTTAGGAAGTTCTGCCGCAGATGATAAAAGATATGATGAGCTAAAAGAGCAACGTCAACAGCTTTATAGAGATGCCATTCCATTTTTGTCTAAAGCTTTAGAAATAGACTCTAAAAATGTTAGTGCAGCCACAACTTTAATGAATATTTACAGTGTTCTTGGTGAAACTGATAAGTATAAAGCGATGAAAGCCAAAGTAGATGAGTTAAGTAATTAAAATTATTTACCCCTTCAGTTATATAAAAGGTTGTCTAAAAAGTCTTTATAATTTGATTTGTCAGGTTGAGCCTGTCGAAACCGATATTGGTTACCAGTAGTTAAAAACATTTCTACAAGCTCAATATGACATCGAACTTACTTTTTAGACAGCCTCTTATACTATTTTTTTAATAACTCGAAGTTTATGCGTGTGTGTTCTTTTTTCACCATTATATATTCCTGAATGGTCAAGTCTATCAATTCTCACTTTACCGTGTGCGTGAATAATGTAATTGTCCTTCATTATAATTCCAACATGAATAATTTGTCCTTCATTATTATCAAAAAACGCTAAATCTCCTGGTTCACTTTCTTCAATAAAACTTAGAGCTTCTCCTTGAGTTGCTTGTTGAGAAGCATCTCTTAAAAGTTTATAGCCATTAAGTTTGTATACCATTTGTGTAAAGCCAGAGCAATCAATGCCAAAAGGTGTTTTGCCTCCCCAGAGATAAGGTGTGTTTAAGTATAAAAAGGCAGTTTTAACAAGGTTACTTTTATTGGATTCTCCTTCAAAAATATTACCGTCGAAGGTGTGTTTTAATAAAGACAAACCATTTAGGCAAGAGCCTAGTAATATGGAATGTAATTGCTGATTGCTATCTTGAATAAATTCAGCTAAATCCAATGATAACTTTAGGGGAGATTTATCAAGGCTATCGTAATTGCCTTCAGAAATTTCAATGTACTGTTTGTTATCAATCCAGCCTTCATATTTATCAAAGGCAAGACGGATTTTACTCCAAGATTTACGACATTCTAAGACTTTAAAGAAATCTCCATAAAGTATTTGAGAAACTAATTCGCTTTTGTCAGAAGGCTCTAACCTTAAAGGAACAATACTTAAGTTACAAATTCCGTATTGCATTAAAAAGACTAATTACGTTCAATTATCATTGCTGAGGCACCACCACCGCCATTACAAATAGCTGCAGCTCCTATTTTAGCGTTATTTTGTTCTAGTACGTTAAGTAAAGTAATAAGGATTCTAACACCAGAACAACCTAATGGATGTCCCAGAGATACTGCGCCACCATTAACATTAACATTACTGTCGTTAAGACCAAGAATTTTCATGTTAGCTAATCCTACTACAGAAAATGCTTCGTTAAACTCAAAATAGTCCACATCTTCAATTTTTATACCAGCTTTATTTAAAGCCTTTGGCAGTGCTTTAGCTGGAGCAGTAGTAAACCATTCGGGTTCATGTGCAGCATCAGCATAACTTTTTATTGTAGCTAATATTTTTAAATTTAATTCTTCAGCCTTTTCTCTACTCATTAAAATCATAGCACCAGCACCATCATTTATAGTCGACGCATTTGCCGCTGTTACGGTGCCATCTTTTGTAAACGCTGGTCTAAGGTTAGGAATTTTTTCAATTTTAACGTTTGTGTACTCTTCATCTTTAGAAACTATTATTGGTTCTCCTCGACGCTGTGGTATTTCTACTGGTACGACTTCATTATCAAATTTACCCGCTTTCCACGCAGTTGCAGAACGTAAATACGATTGAATGGCGTAAGCATCTTGATCCTCTCTAGAGAATTTATATTCGGTTGCGCAAGCATCTGCACAAACACCCATAGCGTTTTGATTGTAAGCATCTACTAAACCATCTTTTTGCATACCGTCAATTAAAGTGGATGACCCAAATTTGTTAGCTGTACGTGTATATAAATAATGAGGTATTAAACTCATATTCTCCATACCACCAGCTACAACAATATTTGCATCTCCATTAGCAATAGCTTGTGCTGCTTGCATAACAGATTTCATACCCGAAGCACATACTTTGTTTATTGTTGTGCAAGGTACCGTATTTGGGATGCCGGCAAGAATAGCTGCTTGTCTAGCAGGAGCTTGTCCTGTTCCAGCTTGAACAACATGTCCCATTAAAACCTCATCAACTAATTCTGGTTTAAGGTTAATTCTATCAAGTGCTCCTTTTATTGCAATAGCACCTAATTTTGGAGCAGAAATGGTCGATAAAGAACCTAAAAAACTACCAATTGGAGTTCTTATTGCTGAAACGATAACTACGTCTTTGTTCATTACTTATTTCTTAAGTTTAGTTCTTGCGAAAATAATCAATTTTTAGTAGAAAATTCAATGATTCATTCAATATAAAACCGTCTTAAAATCTATAATTTTACTACATTTGAAAAACTTGAAATTCTTTAATGAAAGACTTTATAAACAAATTTTACAGAAATCATTCCTTAATTTATAAAGGTTTGCTGTTAGTATGTACTACTTTTCTAATAGTATATTTATTTCCTAAGAGTGGCAAGTTTAAGTACAATTTTGAAAAAGGAAAACCATGGCAGTCTGAAAACTTATATGCACCTTTTGATTTTGCTATTAAAAAATCTGATGCTGAAATAACAAAGGAAAAAGAAACAATTTCAGAAAATGCTTTAGCTTATTTTAATTTAGATAGTCTAGTTTATAATGAAGTCGATAATCTATTTGATATTCAGTTCTCTAAGGTTTTTAAAGATACTATTCCTAAAAAGGATTTTGAATTGCTTTATGTGGTTGGAAAGCAGATAATTAACGATCTTTATCGATATGGTGTCCTAGAAGAAAATTATAGTTTTAAGGATGATAAATCGGTAGTCATTTTAAGTGGTAGAAGAACGATTCAAAAAACGTTGTTTTCAAGCTTAGTAAGAGTAGACCAGATATCTACAAGAATTAGTAATTCTATAGATAACAGGAGTCTTGGGAAATATAAGACTAGCTATATCTCATTATTTTTCGATTTAATTAAGCCAAACTTAGAGTTTAATAAATCTTTTACCGACAAAGTTCTGCAGGATGAATTGCATAGTATTTCATATTCTCGTGGTAGTGTTAAAAAGGAAACATTAATTATTTCTAAAGGAGAAATAGTTGAAGGGGGTAAATTTCAAATTCTTCAGTCATTAAAATCTGAATACGAATCGCAAGTTTGGAGCGAAGCTAATTATAATTGGATTTTATTTGCTTATACATTATTGGTTGCTTTGGCATTATTGATGCTTTTACTGTTTTTAAGAAAATATAGAGTTGAAGTTTATGAGAACAATACCAAAGTTACATTTATTTTCTTCAATATATTTCTAATTATATTGCTTACAACTTTGGTTGTAAATTATAATGCTAAGTACATTTATGTAGTGCCTATTTGTATTTTGCCATTAGTTTTTAAGGCGTTTTTTGATGCACGCTTAGGTCTATTTGCTCATGTAATTACCGTATTATTACTCGGTTTTATTGTGCCAAATAGTTACGAGTACATGTTTCTTCAAATAATAGCAGGAATTGTAACTATTTTAACAGTTTCAGAGCTTTATAAAAGAGCAAACCTCTTTATCTCTGTAGGACAGATTACGATTATTTATATTGTTGCTTATTTTGCTTTTTTTGTTATACATGAGGGCAGTATAGAGACTATTGAATGGCAAACATTTATGTGGTTTGTACTATGTGGGCTAGCTACTTTATTTGTTCAACCATTAATTTATGCTTATGAGAAAATTTTTGGATTAGTCTCGGATGTATCACTTTTAGAATTGTCTGATACGAATACAAAATTGCTTAAAGAGTTGTCGAATAAAGCCCCAGGAACCTTTCATCATTCCTTAAACGTAGCTAATTTAGCTGAAGCCTGTGCTAATGAAATTGGTGCTAATTCTATGCTTATACGTGTAGGAGCATTATATCATGACATTGGGAAAATGAAAAACCCAGCATATTTTACAGAAAACCAATCCACAGGAATAAATCCACACGACGAGTTATCTTCAAAAGAGAGTGCAAGAATTATTACAGATCATGTTATAAATGGTATTGAAATAGCAAGAAAGAACAACCTTCCAGATAGGGTTATTGATTTTATAAGAACACACCATGGCACAAGTACGGTGTATTACTTTTATATGAAAGAAAAAAACCTTTTAGATAAGAAGGTTAATAAAGCAGATTATAGTTATCCAGGGCCAAAACCATTTAGTAAAGAAACTGCTATTTTGATGATGTGCGATAGCGTTGAGGCGGCATCAAAAAGTTTAAAAGAACCAACCTCTACTAAGATTGATGCCTTTGTTGAAAACATAGTCAATAAGCAAATTGAAGAGGAACAGTTTTTAAATGCTAATATTACGTTTAAAGAAATTGAATCTATAAAAAAGATACTAAAACACAAGCTTGCAAATATTTACCATTTACGAATAGAATATCCAGAATAAAATCAAAAAAAATCAAAAAAAATGCTTGTGTTCTTTAAGATGAAAAGCTACATTTGCATCCGCATTTATTTTTAAGTGCTAAGTTCATACAAAATAAGAGGAGAGGTGCCTGAGTGGCCGAAAGGAACGGTTTGCTAAATCGTCGTACCCCAAAAGGGTACCCGGGGTTCGAATCCCCGTCTCTCCGCAAGATAAAAGATAACTATTTCGGTGTCTATCACGATAAGGTGTGAAAGGTCTATGCCTAGTCGAAGATGCTGCTGAAAGAGTTATTATCGCGCCACGTTTGGGACGCGGAGGTCGTCACGCTTGAAGCGTGACCACCACAACTAAAAAGAAACATTATTATGTTTGTATATTTTCTTTTTAGTTAAAGCTTATCGAAATATTATGTAGATAAAACAGCATATTTTGATAAAAGGCTTGAAAAACCTAATTTAGGTTATGTGAAATCAACAAAACATGGTTTACCATGGGAATTGATTTTAAAGATTGAAGTTCTTAGTAGAAGAGAAGCACTAATTCTTGAAAAGAAAATTAAGAAAAGAGGTGCGAAAAGATATTTAGATAACCATTTCGGGGTGTAGCGTAGCCCGGTTATCGCGCCGCGTTTGGGACGCGGAGGTCGCAGGTTCGAATCCTGCCACCCCGACACTGTTTTCGTAGAAACATAAAAACTACGGGCTCTTAGCTCAGCTGGATAGAGCACCTCCCTTCTAAGGAGGCGGTCGAAGGTTCGAATCCTTCAGGGCTCACTTAAAGCTTCACTAGAAATAGTGAGGCTTTTTTGTTTGCGTTACTTAGTACAAATAATTGCAATTCTATTATTCTTAATATTGGTGGTAAAAAACAAATAAGTGTCTCCACCATCCTTAATATTAAATTTCTTTCTAATGCTTTGTACAGACTCAGTAAAATTTCGTGTAGTTATGTTTGCTTGAGTAATTCTAAGTTTCTTAAATTCTTTTTTATTGTACGGAATAATTTTTTCAATTTTAAAAACCCTTCCAGGAAAATCGATAGGGTTATTACTTGTATATAAATGTGAATGTTTATGTAGTTTGAAAACTTTTAATTTATTAGAAACTGTATTAAATGCACCTGCTTTTAATATTGCAGAATTTGCTTCGTATAAATAGGTGAGTGGTTCAGAAAAAGATGCACTAGTTGTTTTTTCTTCGTTAATGTATAAATCAAAATACTCGCAGTCTTGATTTTTTAAATTAGCAGTTTTAATAGTAATGCTTCCATTAAAATTTTTTTCAAGAACCCAAAGTAATTCTTTTACCTCGTTGTTAACAGCAACAACGTGAATGGTTTTAACGTGTTTTAATTCATTAATACCAATCGATAAATCTAATAACGGAGAGGTCTTGATGAGTATGTTTGTTGAATATTTAAAAAGCATATTCAAATGCACAGGAACATTAGGTAAGCAGTCCTTTAAAAAGAAAACTTTTCCTTTGGCTTCATGCCTGCGTGATGGATCTATATAAATCCAGTCATAATGAATTTTGTTTGCTTTAATATGTTCAATCCCATCAACAGAAATAGATTGAATATTTTTAACTTTCAACTTTTGGTAATTGTGTGATGTAATTTTAGAAAGTTCCTCATTTATTTCGCAATGGGTTACTTTTTTAAACAACTTTGAAAAATAAAAACAGTCCACACCAAATCCGCCTGTTAAATCAATTATGGAGTTACCACTTATTAAACTCGATTTGTATTTTGCTGAAATTTCAGAGGACGTTTGTTCTATGTTTAATTTGTTTGGGTAGTAAATATTTTTGGTAGTAAACCAAGTGGGGAGCTTTTTTTGACAGCGTTTTTTTGCTTCAATTTGTTCAACAACACCTTTAATGTCAACATCAGGAAATACACTTCCTTTTAGTAGTAAAGTATTTATATTAGAATTTAAATTGACATTTATAAATTCTTGAATGTCAATATTTAAAATAGACTTATTCAAAACTAAAAATTACAGGCCTTTGGTGAGTTTTTTCACAATCTTATTTTCAGATAAGAACTCCTTTAAAATCACCTTTATTGCTGTATAAGCAGGTACCGCAATTATTAATCCAATAACGCCAAATAGAATACCAGTAATTAAAATAACTAGGAATATTTCAAGAGGATGCGACTTGACACTTTTAGAAAATATGATGGGTTGGCTACCAAAATTATCTACTAATTGTCCAATGATGAAAACTATAAATACCCAAAATGTTTTTGGTAAAATAATATCACTAAAAGAGTGTCCAAGGTTGCTGGTCATTGTTAAGGTAATCATTAAAAACGCACCAATTAAAGGCCCTACATAGGGAATTAAATTGAGAAGTGCACACAAAAAAGCAATAACAATAGCATTTTCAACCCCAATAATTAAAAGCCCGATAGTATAAATTATAAAAAGAATAAAAATTTGAAAAATTAACCCAACAAAATACCTTGATAGTAAATCCTTTATTTTATTAGATGAGTTTTTCCAACGAGACTCTTTGTTGTCCGGTATAAAAGTGAGCAAACCATTTTCAAATAGTCTGCTGTCTTTCAAAAAGAAAAAAGAAATAAACAGAACAGAGAACAAGCCAATGCTAAAGCTACCTAAACCACTAACTACAGAGTTTAAAAAATTAGGAATTAATCCAAAATCTATTTTAGATAGTAAGTCCGATTTCTTTAAAGATTGTTCTACATCTATTTGGTGTAAATCGAAATAGGTGATTATTTCACTATATAAATTCTCTATATTACGCTGTAATTCATTAATATTAAGCAATGAAAGGTTATGCCCTTGCTTAATAATTAAAGGAATAAATAAGCCAACCAAACCAATAAAAATACCCAGCAATAAAACCATAGTTACAATAACGGCAATGGTGTTTTTAAACTTTAATCGGCGCTCTAAAAAAAGTACAATAGGTCTCCCAATTAACGATATAACAGCAGCTATAGCAATATAGCCTATAACAGATTGTATTTGATATAGAAAATATAGAACTAAAGCAACTCCTAAAATAATAGCAACTGCTCTTAAAATACCGTTAGATATGGTGTTAGAATTCAATTGTTGTGGTTTTGCAAGTAAATCTAGTCAATTCAAGTTTCATTTGAAAACAAATTCAAAAATTAATCAACCGTCAATAACATGTTTGTATTCTTCAAAAAAGGCTTCAAATAAAGTCATATTTTTATTAAAAAACTCCATAACATCACGCCATGTGTCTTTATTATGAATAGAAACTTTTTGTGCAAGAGGAACATAAATTCTCGATAGTTCTTTACTATTGTCTAAAATATAGCTTTCATCAAAAATAGCTTCAGGTAGGTAATCCTCTAAAAGAATAGATTTTAAGGCTAGAAGCTTTTCCCAATGTTTAATACGATGTTCGAGGCTGTCCTCTAGATCTAAAGCAACCATGGCTTTTTTATTATCAAAATGAAATTTAAAATTTAACCCTTTAAGTTTAGTATTATATAGAATCCATTTTTTAGGAAATGACTTCCCAAAACTAGTCCAAAACTCTTGTCGTAATAAGCGTGATTCTTCTTTACTAAACATAAAATTGAACATTTTGTCTTTTCCGTGAAGACTGGAATCCATTTTAAAAAACATTTGTTTTAATAGAATTCCTCCCTCGCAGGAAGAATAAATTATATAAAGTAAGCAATTCCAACTCCTAAAATAATTGAGATAAACTTCGATAGATTGAATTTATGACCTTCGCCACTCTCAAACAAAATAGTGGTAGAAATATGAAAAAAAATACCAATAACAATCGCATTAATACTATGGGCTAATTGGGCACTTAAGTCTACTGTATTCGAAATATAAGTTCCAAGAGGGGTCATTGAGCCAAATACCACTAAGAAGCCAATAATTTTAGTGATACTAAATTTAGATTGAAACAAAAATAAACTCACAATGGTAGCAATAGGAATCTTGTGTACTAAGACACCATAAACCATATCGTTATGTTCATGAATTGGAAAACCTTCCAAAAAACTATGAATACATAAACTAATAAATAACAACCAAGGAAATGTTTTTTCATTTTTATGTATGTGCACATGTCCGTGTTCTGCGCCTTTAGAGAATAATTCTAAAACAATTTGAAGCAAAATACCACACATAATAAACAGTCCTGTTAGTTTCGTGTCTAAATGATTGTAAACTTCGGGTAATAACTCAAAAAGTGTTAAAGCCAATAAAAATGCTCCACTAAAAGAGAGTAGGAGTTTTGTGTTCCAATTTTTTTTGTTTTTAGAGAATTGTGCAATAACAACCCCCAAAATAACAGCGTATATAGGAAAAAGGTATTTATTCATTCAAAAAAATAGTATTCACAACCGTGAGAATAGTTAATTAGTTATCTATTTGAAAATCATTACTAAACGTTCAGATGTTTTGGCATCAAACTTATGTAATTTGTAATCACCAAAAATTTCTAGCAAATGTACATCGGCTTTTTTAAAAAGCAATTCAAAATCTTTTAAAGTAAAAGCTCTAACACGCTCAATAAAAGCAAAATCTTCACCTAGCGCCTTAAATTTTATATCTTTAATTATAAAACCATTTTCAACATAGCGTTTTAAATTAAAATTGATGCCTTCAACTGTTTTGAGTTCTTCGGAAACTAAATTATCAATTATAAATTCACTATTCATAAAATCGATAACTCCAAAACCAAATTCATTCAAATTAGCTTTTATTGCTTTAATTGTGTTTAAGTTATCTTCATCATTATCAAAATATCCAAAGCTGGTAAATAAATTAAAAACGGCATCAAATTCCTTATTATAAGGTTTGCACATATTGTGAACTTCAAAGTGCAACCTGTGATTTTCAAATTGTTTAGCAAATTTAATACTGTTCTCGCTTAAATCTACACCCGTAACATCATAACCAATTTTATTTAAATATCGTGCATGCCTTCCTTTACCACAAGCTAAATCTAAAATAGTTCCAGCCTCAGGAATATTTAGGTATGTTGTAAGCGTATCCATAAATGCATGCGCTTCACTATCGTTTCTATTTTTATATAAAATATGATAAAATGGTGTATCAAACCAAGAAGTAAACCATTTTGTGGTGTCTGTGCTCATATACTTTTTTGGTGGTTCCCACGCTATGGCGTGGTCGGGCTTTTCGCTATATCTTTCTTGTGCTAAACTTGTTTCAGTATCTCATTAAGTATGGCGTATACATTATGATTTTCTTTTCCACCAAAAACTTTTAGAAAGCACAAAAAGGATGCCACTACAATCCCTAACCTAATTGTCAATAAACTTTAACGTTTGCCGCAAAATTACGTTATTTTTGCAAGGTATTAGACGAAAAAAATGGAAGAAAATTTCAAGATGGTAGCCAAAACATTATTTGGCTTTGAAGACTTATTAGAAAACGAACTTTTACAATTAGGTGCTCGAGATATAAAAAAAGGTGTGCGTAACGTATCTTTTACTGGGGATAAAGGCTTTATGTATAAATCTAATTTGGGGTTACGTACCGCTATTAAAATATTAAAACCCATTCATTCTTTTAGAGTTAATAGCGAAAAAGATTTGTATGATAAAATTTACAATATGAATTGGGAAAATTACCTGAAACCTACAGGAAGTTTAGCTATTGATGCTACTATCCATTCCGATTTGTTCTCACATTCTCTATACATAGCTCAAAAAACCAAAGATGCCATTGTTGATAAGTTTAGGGATACTGTAGGGCAGCGTCCTAACGTCGATTTAAAATTTCCAGACCTTAAAATAAACGTCCATATCGATAGGCGACAATGTACTATTTCATTAGATTCTTCTGGAGATTCATTACATAAACGTGGTTATAAAACAGCAACTAACATTGCGCCCATAAACGAAGTGTTGGCAGCAGGTTTAGTGATGCTTTCTGGTTGGGATGGACAATGCGATTTTATGGATCCTATGTGTGGCTCTGGTACCATGCTTATTGAAGCAGCGATGATCGCTTGTAATATTCCACCAAATTTGATGCGTAAAGAATTTGCTTTCGAACGTTGGCATGATTGGGATGTTGATTTATTTGAAAAAATTGAAGAATCACTTCTTAAAAAAACACGCGATTTTCATTATAAAATTACGGGATACGACAAAGCACCGAGTGCCGTAAGCAAAGCAAAAGAAAATGTAAAGCATGCACAGTTAGATGATTTTATACATGTGCAACACGAAGATTTCTTTAAAACCCAAAAAGGAGGCGAAGATAAACTACACATGGTATTTAACCCGCCGTATGGTGAGCGTTTAAATATCGATATGCAAGAGTTTTACAAAAGCATAGGCGATACCCTAAAACAAAGCTACCCAGGCACCGATGCTTGGTTTATTACCTCTAATCTGGATGCACTAAAGCATGTAGGATTAAGACCTTCTCGAAAAATACAATTATTCAACGCTAAGTTAGAAGCACGTTTTGTTAAATATGTGATGTATGAGGGGAGTAAGAAGGGAAAATATATGAAGTAGGTTTTATGTTGTGTTTCTTGCTTTGTATAAGAATAGTATGGGATTAAAAGGTGCTTTTTGGGTTTAGCATTTAGCTAAATTTAGGGTTATTTTTCATTCAAAATAATTTCGAGTGCTTTTTTCTTAGCATTTTCACTTATAACATGTACATCAGGTATAACGCCTTTTTGTTCCCAATTTGTTTTAGTTTTTTCATTTATTGGCATAGCGGTTGAAATAGAAATTCTGAAATCATCTGTCAATGAAAAGTACTCATTGTTATGTGCAGAACCAGCTGATTTTTCTCCAACAAGTATAGCTTTTCCAAAAGCTTGTAAAGTATATGCAAAATATTCTGAAGCAGAGCCTGTATTGCCATTTATCAAAATATACAATGGTTTTCCAATTCTCAATTTTCCATAGATCAAATCAGAAGTGTAATTTGTATAGGGTGTCATTTTTGGGTCCGAAAAATAAGTTGTAGAAAGTAATGTTGGCGGGCCTTCGAAGTAATGATTCATTATATACTCTAATATACCTGGATATCCTCCACCATTATCTCGAATATCAATAATTAAATTATCTGTGTTTTCGACAATCTTCATAGCAGCTACAGCAGTTTGCATAGAACGTTTGGGATGCATAAATTCTATTATCTTTAAATATCCAGTATTGTTATCTAAAATTTGAATTTCGGTAAAACCGTAGTTAAGCTTTATCTCAAGTGCTTTCTCTTCTGTTTCCCAATCTGTTGTACCTGTTGCTTTTTTTGCATTTTTGGTTAAAAGAGTAACATACATATGTCCATCGCTACTAATCTTTTTTAAATCCTTTGTGAGGGCTAAAGCTAAAGTGTCTGGATGTTTAATTTGATGATATTTTCTAGAATTAATATTAGTTAGAAATTGAAAGGCAATTTTTTTTCCTTTCTCTTTATCTACATAATTATTACTAATTAAATCAGGAATAGGTGAAATAATTGAATCTATTTGCTGTTCTGTCAAACTTTGTGAATACCCTTGAAAAGAAATGATTAATAATAGTATTATATTTCGCATAGTATTTGTTTTAGTCATTACCAATTTTAATACTGAAACAAGTTTAGTACAGGTGACTTATATCAGCCGATAAGCGAAGTTCGCTTTTAATATGCAGAAAAGCAATAGTTACTTAAGTGATTATAATAATTTCACCTGTAATTTAAATGCACCATTTGTAATTTCTACAGTGTCTGATGAATCTTCTACATTATACAAAGTGCCTGAAAATGTTCCTTCAATTTCTTGATATGCATCGATAAGTTGATTTAATAAAAACTGATTTTTTTCTGTAGACTTTGTAATCGTAAAAGACCCATTTATACTTGATCCATTAAAGGAAGTGTAATACAAATCGTTGTTTACATTTGGTGAATAAGAAATAGCTATGCTGCCGTTCGTACCCGAAATGGTGTTGTCTGAAACTGAAAGGGGATAAGACTTTACTGGAAATGAATCATTAAATAATTCTAGTTTTGATTGAGAACTTGAGCATAAATAGAACCGCACAAAATCGAAAAATATACTTGAACCTCCTGAAAAGGATGGATAAACACCGGAATTATAATTAATACCTCCATAGCTTGTATTGTCTGACGTACAAACCCCAGATTTTCCGAACACATTTGTATATTCGATAGAGGTAGGTTCTGTTTCTAACCCATATAAAAAGGATTCTCCATCAACTTCTCCAGAGATAAAGTATAAATAATTATCTGTGTTTACTGTTTTTGGTCCATCTTTATCTGAATTACTATCGCTGCTGCAGTTAACAAGAAAAATACAAATAGTAATAAGAATAGTGTTTTTAATAAATTGTTTCATAATAAATGATACTAGTTTTAAGGTTAATAGCTAATGTTAAAACTATATAAAAATATCAGAAAAGCAATACATTATTGTAAGTAATTATAAACAATATATGTTTCAATAAAGTTTTTAGAAATAACGTTTGAACATCGTAATAGTTATTTTTAAAATGTTCCATACAAATACAACAAGGCTATATTCGTTTCATGCAAAACTCCAAAACATTTATTTATGGTGTGCTTTTAGGTATTTTAGGTATTGTTCTATTTTCTTCAAAAGCGGTTATGGTTAAATTGGCTTATAAGTATAACATTGATGCTATAAGTGTTTTGTTATTACGTATGCTGTTTTCGTTTCCATTTTATATAGGTGTTTTAGTATATCAAAGCAAGCATGATACCATAATTAAAGTAACAAAAAAAGACTATTTGTGGGTTGTGTTTTTTGGTATAGTTGGTTATTATTTAGCTAGTTATTTCGATTTTATTGGTCTCTTATATATTAAGGCAAGTTTAGAGCGTATTATTCTATTTGTGTATCCAACCATAGTACTCGTTTTAAACAAGCTTTTTTTCAAGAAAAGCATAAGTTTTCTGCAATGTGCGGCTATATTATTAACTTATTTGGGAATTGTATTTGCCTTTTGGGATGAAGTTGCTATTTCTGGTCTTGAAACATACATAGGGGGTGCTTTTATTTTGTTGAGCGCCATAACATACGCATCTTATCTTGTTGGAAGTGGCTGGTTGATACCAAAATTTGGTGTTGTTAAATTTACAACTTATGCTATGTTGGTTTCTTGTTTTTGTGTTTTTATTCATTACGGATTTGTAACACAAACTAATCTTTATGGATATCCGTGGCAAGTATATTTTATTGGCTTTTTAATTGCAATTGTAGCAACCGTAATTCCATCGTATTTGGTATCGCTTTCTATTAAAATGATTGACTCATCAAACTTTGCAATTATTGCAGGCATCGGGCCTATATCTACTATTATCCTTGCGGCCATATTGTTAGATGAAATATTAACGCTAATGCAGCTTTTTGGAGCTTTACTGGTAATAGTTGGGATTCTTTTTGTGTCTGTTAAAAAAAAGTAGAAAAGGCAACTAAATGTTCTCAACATTATTGTACTTTTATTGTTAATTACTTTGTTTAGGAGCTATTTCATTTTTTCTATTGAAATACTATATTAGCATTCTATCACAAATTTTTACGAGTTTTTATGGCTGTACAATCTAATTATACCGAAGATAATATACGTTCACTCGATTGGAAAGAGCATATTCGTATGCGACCAGGTATGTATATTGGGAAACTCGGAGATGGATCGTCCCCAGATGATGGTATCTATATTCTTCTAAAAGAAGTAATTGACAACTCGATTGACGAGTATGTTATGGGTGCTGGTAAAACCATTGAAATTTCTATTCAAGGTACTAAAGTTACTGTACGCGATTATGGTCGTGGTATCCCATTAGGAAAAGTGGTAGATGTTGTTTCTAAAATGAATACTGGTGGAAAGTACGATTCCAAAGCATTTAAAAAATCTGTAGGATTAAATGGCGTGGGTACAAAGGCAGTTAATGCCTTGTCATCTTATTTTAGGGTAGAATCAACCCGTGATAGCAAGAGTGCTTCTGCGGAATTTGAGCAAGGTAATTTAATGAGTCAAGATTTACTTGATGATACCTCTCGCCGTAAAGGAACCAAAGTATCTTTTGTTCCAGATGATCTCATTTTTAAAAAGTATAAATATAGAAGTGAATACATTGTTAAGATGCTTAAAAACTATGTGTATTTAAACCCAGGTTTAACCATAGTTTTTAATGGCGAAAAATATTATAGCGAAAACGGACTAAAAGATTTATTAAGTGAAAATATTAATGAATCAGACAGGTTGTACCCAATAATACATTTACGAGGCGACGACATAGAAATAGCCTTAACGCATAGTAAAACGCAGTATAGCGAAGAGTATCATTCTTTTGTAAATGGGCAGAATACAACCCAAGGGGGAACACATTTAAATGCCTTTAGAGAATCTTTGGTTAAAACCATTCGAGAGTTTTATGGAAAAAATTATGATGCTTCAGATATTCGAAAATCGGTTGTAAGTGCCATAGCAATTAAAGTAATGGAGCCTGTTTTTGAAAGTCAAACAAAAACAAAACTAGGTTCAACAGATATGGGAGGTGATTTGCCAACCGTAAGAACCTATATTAATGATTTTATAAAAAGAAACTTAGATAATTTTTTACATAAAAATCCAGATTCAGCAGAGAGGATTCAGCGTAAAATATTACAAGCCGAGAGAGAGCGTAAAGAACTTTCTGGAATTAGAAAGCTCGCAAAAGATCGGGCAAAAAAAGCGAGTTTACATAATAAAAAATTGCGCGATTGTCGTGTTCATTTTGGAGATACTAAAAACGAACGTAACCTAGAAACAACTTTGTTTATTACCGAGGGAGATTCGGCGTCTGGAAGCATAACCAAATCGCGCGATGTTAATACACAAGCTGTTTTTAGTTTAAAAGGAAAGCCTTTAAATTGTTACGGTTTAAGCAAAAAAATAGTTTACGAAAACGAAGAATTTAATCTTTTACAAGCTGCATTAAATATTGAAGAAACATTAGAAGATTTACGCTATAATAATGTTGTAATTGCTACAGATGCTGATGTAGATGGAATGCATATTCGTCTACTGCTCATTACATTTTTTCTTCAATTTTTTCCTGAAGTAATTAAAGAAGGTCACCTCTACATACTCCAAACACCACTTTTTAGAGTTCGAAATAAAAAGGAAACTATTTATTGCTATTCTGAAGAAGAAAGACGTAATGCCATAGAAAAATTAAAACCAAAACCAGAAATAACACGATTTAAAGGACTTGGTGAAATTTCGCCAGATGAGTTCAAACATTTTATAGGGGACGATATTCGTTTAGATCCAATAATGCTAGACGATAATATGTCCATTGAAGAGTTATTAGCATTTTATATGGGAAAAAATACACCATCACGTCAAGAATTTATAATTGATAATCTTAAAGTTGAATTGGACTTAATAGAAGAAAACTAAAATTAAACTAGATATGTTGTATAATAAAGACAAGAAAGTGGCAAAAAAAAGATCTTATGATTATTTGCATGCCCACAATGTGAAAGACAATGCAAAAAAACGCCCTAAAAAAGGAAGAGTAATGCTTAACGGTAAACCAAAAAAAAGAGTTACTTAAAAGAGAATTTTATGGCTTCAAAGTATAGAGTAAATAATTAGAAAAATCTATGAGAACAAATAATGGTAAAATTCGAAATGTAATTATTTCGGTATATTTTATTCTTATTGTTATAGCCATTATTATGGCAACAGTTTTTAGTGCTTTCAAAGATTTAACAGGGAATGCTACCTATACTTTTTTAATGCTTTTACTTGGATTTGTTGGCCTATTGTTTCTAGTACATTGGATTGCCAAATATTTCGAATATGATAGCGATGGAATGAAAGTGGTTTTGATAAATCGCGGCTTACTTTTAACCGATTATTTAAATTATAGAGAATACAAAGTAGAATTTGAAAAAGCAGATTTAATTTCCTATAAGTTTAGCAATTATTTGGTATACAAAAGTTTGACTTTATATATTAAAAAACCTTCTGGTAATACAAAACGAGCAAATTTTAATGTGACACTAGTTAATAGAAAAAAAAGAAAATATATAAGACAGTCTTTACGAAAAATGGTAAAAGCTAATAGAAATAAAGAAACTATTTAATGACAGAAGAAAGCGACGATTTAATAAACCAACAAGACGAACCACAAGAAACCATTACCCGCGTAACAGGTATGTATAAAGATTGGTTTCTAGATTATGCGTCTTATGTTATTTTGGAGCGTGCGGTACCTGCAATTGAAGATGGTTTTAAGCCAGTACAGCGTCGTATCATGCATTCCATGAAAGATTTAGATGATGGACGCTATAACAAAGTAGCCAATATTGTTGGGCATACTATGCAGTACCATCCGCATGGAGATGCGAGTATAGCAGATGCTATGGTTCAAATTGGACAAAAAGATTTGTTAATAGACACCCAAGGAAACTGGGGAAATATTTTAACTGGGGATAGAGCAGCAGCATCTCGTTATATTGAAGCTCGCATTTCTAAGTTTGGATTAGACGTTGTTTTCAACCCTAAAATTACGGAGTGGCAAGCAAGTTATGATGGTCGTCGTAAAGAGCCAGTTAACTTACCAGTCATGTTTCCACTATTATTAGCACAAGGAGGCGAGGGGATAGCTGTTGGTTTGTCAACAAAAATATTGCCTCATAATTTTTTAGAGCTTATTGATGCTTCAATAAAACATTTACAAGGAAAAAGGTTTACCATTCTTCCAGATTTTCCAACAGCAGGAATTGCAGATTTCTCAAATTATAATGATGGTAATCGAGGTGGTAAGGTACGTGTACGTGCTAAGATATCGCAGCTCGATAAGAATACATTGGTCATTACCGAACTACCTTTCGGGACAACCACATCATCTTTAATAGATTCTATACTAAAGGCTAATGACAAGGGGAAAATTAAAGTCAAAAAAATTGAAGATAATACAGCTGCAGAAGTTGAAATTCTAGTGCATTTACCTTCTGGTTTATCTCCAGATAAAACAATTGATGCCCTTTACGCTTTTACTAGTTGCGAATCCTCTATCTCACCTTTAGGTTGTGTTATTGAGGATAATAAACCATTATTTATTGGTGTTACCGAAATGTTGCGTAGAAGTACAGATAACACGGTTCAACTATTAAAGCAAGAATTAGAGATTAAGCTTAGCGAACTTGAAGAACAATGGCATTTCGCTTCTTTGGAACGGATTTTTATAGAAAATAGGATTTATCGCGATATTGAAGAAGAAGAAACATGGGAAGGTGTAATAAGTGCTATAGACAAGGGGTTACAGCCACACATAAAGCATTTAAAACGTGGCGTAACTGAAGATGATATTGTCCGTTTAACTGAAATTAGAATTAAACGTATTTCGAAGTTCGATATAGATAAAGCACAGCAGAAAATTGATGCATTAGAAGATCAAATAGCAGAGATAAAACATCATTTAGCAAACCTAATTGATTATGCGATTGCTTATTTTACAAGACTTAAAAAAGAATATGGAGAAGGGCGAGAACGCAAAACTGAAATAAGAGTTTTTGATGATGTAGACGCAACTAAAGTGGTTATTAGAAATACGAAACTTTATGTAAATAGAGCAGAAGGATTTGTTGGTACCTCGCTTAGAAGAGATGAATATGTTGGAGATTGCAGCGATATTGATGATATTATTGTTTTTACAAAAGAAGGTAAAATGATGGTTACGAAAGTAGACTCTAAAACCTTTATTGGTAAGGATATTATCCATGTAGCTGTCTTTAAAAAGAAGGATAAGCGTACTATATATAACATGATTTATCGCGATGGAAAATCTGGACCTTCATATATTAAAAGGTTTGCAGTTACCTCTATAACAAGAGACAGAGAATACGACTTAACTAATGATAGCAAAGGATCCGTCGCTTTATATTTTTCAGCAAACCCTAATGGCGAAGCAGAAGTCGTTAGTATTAATTTACGACAAGCAGGAAGTATTAAAAAATTAAAATGGGATATTGATTTTGCAGATATTCTTATTAAAGGTCGTACCTCCAAAGGAAATTTAGTTACTAAATATTCTATTAAGCGTGTAGAATTAAAGGAGAAAGGTGTTTCTACTTTAAAACCACGTAAAATCTGGTTTGATGATAACGTACAAAGACTTAATGTAGATGGGAGAGGGGAATTAGTTGGCGAGTTTCGAGGTGAGGACAAATTACTTATTATCACTCAATCTGGGATAGTTAAAACGGTGACACCAGAAGTTACCATGCATTTTGATAATGATATGATAGTTCTGGAGAAATGGGTTCCTAAGAAACCAATTTCTGCGGTATATTTTAATGGAGAAAAGGCGCTGTATTATGTTAAACGTTTTTTAATTGATAATGAAGGACGCGAAGAGTCTTTTATCCCAGATCATCCTAATTCGCAATTAGAGATTGTTTCTACCGATTGGAAACCAATGGCAGAAGTAGTTTATGCTAAAGAACGCGGTAAAGAGAGAAAAGATAACCTAGAAATAAATCTAGAAGAATTTATTTCGGTTAAGGGTATTGCTGCTTTAGGAAATCAATTAACTAAGGATAAAGTAAATCAAGTAAACTTACTAGATCCTTTGCCTTATGAAGCACCAGAAGTAGTGCATGCTGACGAATTAGAAGTAATTGATGAAACTGAGATTACTTCAGAAAATGGTTCTAGTGATAATTTTGAAATTGATGAAGAGGGACAGATTACATTATTTTAAACTCGAATTCTCCAAAAGCTAAATGTTCTTCTTAGTTGAAATCCTAATTTTTTATAAAGCTGAATAGGATTAATGTTGGTTTGGTCAACATGTAGAAACGGTATTTTACTCTTTGTAAAAATACCATTTGCAGTATGTGTAATAAGTTGTTTAGCGTAACCATTTCCTGTATAGTCAGGATGAGTTATAACGGCACTTATTTCAATAAAATTTTTGGTTTGCATACGTTCACCAGCTGCTGCTACCAGTTTTCCATCTTTATAAATACCAAAGTATTGTCCTAATTTTTGTGTTTTCTCTTTAAAAAAATCTGGATATACTAATTTTATTAAAACCATTAAGTCATCATAATGCTTTTTGGTAAGCTCTATAATGTTTTCTGTAATTGCATAGTCTATTTTATTATACACAATCATTTGCAATCCTATGTATTCTTTAATAGAATTTATATGTGAAGGTAATTTTGGTTTATCGCCTACGATAAAAAAATCTTTAATTAGTTTAGAATGGGCATCAATAGCTTCACTGGTATCTTCATTATTTATAAAAGCTCCAAATGGCGCATAATTTGGATGATAAAACTTCACATTCCCATAATCTATAGCTTCATTATACTGGTGTTCTGTTAATGCATACCAAACAGGATTGTCAAGCGGTGTTTCATTATATAACATCTTCAATAGTTTTTATAATGTTATTTATTGGAGTTTTATAATCAAACCAAAAAGTGTTGTTGTTTTTTTTGAACCAAGTGAGCTGTCGTTTTGCAAAACGTCGGGTATTTTTTTTTATTTCTGAAATAGCAAAATCTAATTCCCATGAGCCATCAATATAATTAAATATTTCTTTGTAACCCACTGTATTTAAAGCATTCAGGTGTTTATATTCGAATAGATTTTTCACCTCATTTATAAGGCCATCACGTATCATTATATCGACGCGTTCATTGATGCGATTATAAATCGCTTCCCTTTCTGCCGTTAAGCCAATAGTTATCGTTTTAAAGTTTCGCTTTGCTTTTCCTTGATTTAAAAAAGAAGAATAAGGCTTGCCAGTACCCATTGAAATTTCTAATGCTCTAATAACACGATGTGGGTTATCTATAGCTATGGTTTTAAAAGCTTCAATGTCTAGGGATTGTAATTGATTCTGAAGATGTTCAAGGCCTTTGGTTTTTAAATCCTTATTTAAAGACTCTCGTATATTCTTGTCAATTTCAGGAAAATCATCTAAACCATGGGTAACTGCGTCGACATAAAGTCCAGAACCTCCAACCATAATAATCGTATCATTTAATTCAAATAAAAAACTTAATTTTTGAAGTGCGTCTTTTTCGAAAGCTCCAACATTATAAGTATCATGAATAGATTTATGATGAATAAAATGGTGTTTTGCGCCTGCTAACTCATTTGGAGTTGGAGCGGCAGTACCTATATGCATTTCCTTAAAAAATTGCCTTGAATCTGCCGAAATTATTTCAGTATTAAAATGTTGCGCTAACTTAATGCTGAGTGCCGTTTTACCTATTGCGGTTGGACCAACTATGGAAATAAGGTATTTAGTCTTCATTTAGTAATTCACCACAATTGTAACAATATTTTGCATTGTCGCGATGCTTTCTAGCCATGCAATATTGACAAGTTTGCGTATTGGTTTCAATTGAACGTTTATTTGTTCTTACCATTTCTGCAGACACTATACCTGTAGGCACCGCAATAATTGCATAACCCATTAACATTATAACC
This sequence comes from uncultured Algibacter sp., assembly GCF_947487605.1. GTDB lineage: Bacteria > Bacteroidota > Bacteroidia > Flavobacteriales > Flavobacteriaceae > Algibacter_D. Next base: position 239,414 of record NZ_CANKXK010000005.1, on the reverse strand, counting down.
GAGGCTATTAATTGACCTAATGCCGTAGCTGGAGCAATGTCGCCATAGCCCACTGTAGTTAGTGTTACAATAGCCCAATAAACGCTTCTAGGAATACTTGTAAAACCACTATCCTGTCCACTTTCAACCAAATACATGACGGTTCCTAAAATTACACAAAGAATAAAAACAAACATCATAAACAATATGATTTTCGCTCGGCTTAATTTTAAAGCTCTAATAAGATTAGTAGACTCCCCAATATATCTTGTGAGTTTAAGAATCCTAAAAACTCGAAGAAGCCTTAAAGCTCTCAATGCTACTAAAGAATGAGATCCAACTAAAAAGAACGACAAGTATTTTGGTATTGTAGAAAGTAAATCAATAACTCCATAAAAGCTAAAAATGTATTTGCTAGGTTTTTTAACTGCTATAATTCTAGCAATATATTCTATTGAAAATAAGATTGTAATTGCCCATTCTGCTGTATTTAAAAGTGTATGATATTTGTTATCAATTTCTTCTATACTCTCAAGCATTACAAAAATGATACTTACAATAATGGCAATAAAGAGTATGATATCGAAAACCTTACCCGCAGGGGTATCAGCTTCGTAAATAATTTCATGAAGCCTAAATCTCCAACTATGTTTTTTGGGTTTATCCATGTTATCAAATGTAATAAAAGATTAGGTATTTGTTGAATTGGTATTTAATTCTACTATTTTAAACCCTTTTTTTCGTCTTAAGTAACTCTGAATAATATGTTGCGTATCTCTATTATTATCCATTGGAGTAATAATAGATTCTAAAACTTCTATATTATTTATTTGATAATTTAAGTTGAAAAAACCTAAGCCTTTAAAAAGCCCGTTTTCAATTAAGATGGCACTTTTTTCATCTACCTCTCGACCTTTATCAATAATAACCATGTTTTTATTTTTATAGCTGTTTTTCTCTATAAGAGCATAAACCCTTTGGTTATAATTTTCGGGTAATTCCTCTTGAATACAGGCTCCTTCGCAAGTTTTAATGTCATAATTAAAACAACTAGTTTTAGTTTTGTAAACACCTGTTAATTTTTGGCAAAGTTTAAAATCATCAATAGATTTTTCAATAAAACTCTTTCCGCTTTGTCGGTTACTAAAGGTGGTAATCGGATTTTTTCTATAATCGGCTACATCAATTTTTAGATTGATGTAATTGTTTTCGTCTGTAAAACTATATAAAGCATGTGTAAAAGTAGTACGCCTTAATGCTCGATTGAATATAGGTTTGTTTCGTTTTATTTCTTCACTTTCTTTAAGAAGAGCAACAAGTTCGCTACCAGTAGCTTCATAAGTAACTGTGCCTACCAACACTTGAATTTTTTTCGACTTTGGGTTTGTTCCTGTAAAGTGTTGATTGATGCGCTTCTTTATGTTTTTGCTTTTACCAATATAAATTATTTCACCATCCGATTTATGTATATAATAAACTCCCGTTATTGCTGGTAGTTTTGCAATAATATCTATGTGTCGTGGTTCTAATTGATGCTTTGGATTTAATCTAATAGATTGCTGAATAATACTTTTAGTTGTGTCTTTGTCTATTAACATTTTAAACAACTTAACAGTAGCTAAAGCATCTCCAGAAGCCCGATGTCTATCTGTTACAGGAATGCCTAGAGAACGTACTAATTTACCTAAACTATAAGATGGTTGTCCTGGAATTAAATCTTTTGCTAGCTCGACTGTACAAAGCGATTTGCGTTCGTAATCAAACCCCAACCGCCTAAATTCTGTGCATAATATTCTATAATCAAATTGAGCATTATGTGCCACTAAAATACATTCTGTTGTAATTTCAACTATGCGTTTTGCTACCTCATAAAACTTAGGAGCATTACGAAGCATATTACTGTTTATACCTGTTAGGTTAACTACGAATGGTTGAATTTCACGCTCTGGATTTATTAAGCTAATAAATTGGTCTACTACTTCATGACCATCATACTTATATATTGCTATTTCAGTAATGCCTTCTTCGTTATATTTGCCTCCAGTAGTTTCTATGTCTAGTATTGCGTACAAAAAGTGTTTATGCGTTTATTTGTTTTTGTTATATTGTATTATCATTGAAGAATTTTTAAGAAAGCGGTATCTGTAATTTTCTAATTATAATTTCTGCTACCAAATATACTGCTTCCTACACGAACCATATTACTACCAAATTCTATAGCTAATAAATAATCGCTACTCATGCCCATAGAAATAATCTCTAATGTACAGTTTTTAGATTGCGTAGCTTTTAAATCATCGAAAGTGCTTTTTAAAAACTGAAATTCTCTTTCTATTTGTGATTTGTTATTAGTAAATGTTGCCATTCCCATAACACCAGTTACTTTAATGTTTTTTAATTCTGAAAGACTATTAGATTGAATAATTTCTAATGCATCACTTGAAGACATACCAAATTTTGAATCTTCTGAAGCTATTTTTATTTGAAGTAAGCAATCAATAATTCTATCATGCTTTTTCGCTTGCTTATCAATTTCTTTTAATAGTTTTATATTATCTACACCATGGATTAAATTAACAAAAGAAGCCATATATTTTACTTTATTCCGTTGTACATGACCTATCATATGCCATTCAATATCTTTAGGCATAACTTCATGTTTTTCAACCATTTCTTGAATTTTATTCTCTCCAAAACTACGCTGACCAGCATTGTAAGCTTCCATTAGATCACTCACTGGTTTTGTTTTTGAAACCGCTACTAATGTAACGTGTTCTGGTAATTGGGATTTTATATGTTGAATATTTTGTTGAATGCTCATTTATTATTGTTTGTTGTTAAGTTGTTAGTTGTTTATTCTAAACTGCTTAACAACTAACAAAATACATTTTTATAGTTAATTGTAACTACGACTATTTAATTTAAAAACTGTTTAGCCACTTTCTCAGCCTTTCTGCTTTCGGAATAATCGTAAAAACCTTCGCCAGATTTAACACCAAGTTTACCAGCTCTAACCATATTAATTAATAAAGGGCAGGGCGCATATTTTGGGTTTTTGAATCCTTCATACATGACATTTAGAATTGACAAGCAAACATCCAGACCAATAAAATCTGCCAGTTGTAGCGGTCCCATTGGGTGCGCCATTCCTAATTTCATAACAGTGTCGATTTCTTCTACTCCAGCTACGCCGTTATATAGTGTTTCAATAGATTCATTAAGCATTGGCATTAATATTCGATTTGCCACAAAACCAGGATAATCATTTACTTCTACAGGGACTTTACCTAAAGTTTTAGAGAGTTCCATAATGGTATTTGTAACGTCGTTACTTGTATTATAGCCCCTTATAATTTCAACCAATTTCATAATGGGCACTGGATTCATAAAATGCATCCCAACCACCTTGTCTGGTCTAGAAGTTACTGCTGCTATTTGCGTAATGGAAATAGAGGAGGTGTTGGTAGCTAGAATAGTGTTTTTATTACAAATGTTATCTAATTCTTTAAAAATTTTTAGTTTTAAATCTATGTTTTCTGTGGCGGCTTCAACTACTAAATCAACATTTTTAACACCACTATCAATAGTAATGTGAGTGGTAATTTTTGCTAAAGTTTCTGTTTTATCTGTTTCAGAAATCTTTTCTTTAGCAATCATTCTGTCTAAATTCTTAGTAATAGTTGCTATGCCTTTTTCTAAAGAAGCTTCGCTAATATCTATAAGATTAACTTTAAAACCACTTTGAGCAAAAGAATGAGCAATACCATTTCCCATGGTGCCAGCTCCTATGACTGCTATATTTTTCATTAGAACTTATTTTTATAATTCATTTATAGAAAGAAGATTTTCTTTTTTGCCACGAATACACGAATATTTTTCAAGAACCTCTTTGTCTTCGGTTAACAGTATCCTGTCTTTTTTATCAAAAACTATTTATTATTTGAGTAGCAACACGAAGTGCTTCTGTACCATCATGAAGCGTAACAATAGGTGTTGTGTTATTATTTATAGCATCAGCAAAAGTTTCTAATTCATCTAAAATTGAATTATTATCAGGAATAGGAGGGTTGTCAAAATAAATTTGTTTTTTTACACCTTCAGCATTTTGTAAAATCATATCAAAATCACCTGGGTTTTCAGGAGCATCCTTCATTTTAACTACTTCACATTTTTTAGTTAAAAAGTCCACCGAGATATAAGCATCCTTTTGAAAGAAACGGGCTTTACGCATTTTTTTAAGCGAAATTCTACTAGCTGTTAAGTTTGCTACACATCCGTTTTCAAATTCTAATCTAGCATTGGCTATATCTGGAGTATCACTAATTACCGAAACACCACTTGCTGAAACATTTTTTACTTTTGATTTAACCACACTTAAGATGATATCAATATCATGAATCATTAAATCTAAAACCACAGGGACATCGGTACCTCTAGGGTTAAATTCTGCTAAACGATGGGTTTCAATAAACATAGGTGAGTTTATTTCATCTTTTACAGCTATATAGGCAGGATTAAAACGCTCTACATGACCAACTTGACCTCGTAAATTATGTTCTGCTAAAAGTTCTCTAATATGTTCTGCTTCTTCAACCGTATTTGTAATTGGCTTTTCAATAAAAATATGTTTGCCTTTTGCAATGGCTTGTTTAGCGCAGTTATAATGAGATAATGTAGGCGTTACAATATCAACCATGTCTACGGCATCAATTAACGCGTCAATAGAATTGAAAAATTTGTATCCAAATTCAGCTTCAACTTTTTTACCGTTAGTTTCATCGGCATCAAAAAAACCAACAAGGTTATATTTTTCAGATTGATTAAGTAGTCTTAAATGAATTTTCCCTAGGTGGCCAGCACCAAGTACACCAGCTTTTAGCATAATATCACGTTTTCAACAAAAATAACATATTTAAAGGACGATTTTGTTTATTTCAAGCTAATTTTTTGTGGTTTAATTGTGGAAAAATAAATTTTAAATAATTGGTTTCTTACTTAAAATGTTTCCCTAATTTTAACCAGCTAAACACCAATAAAAATTGAACGATACTTTTAAGCATAAAGGATTAAGGCAAAAGCTAGTTAAAGTTTTAATAAACAAAGGAATAACTAATAAAGCTGTATTAAAAGCTATAGGTCATATACCCCGACATTTGTTTATGGACTCTAGTTTTTTAGACCATGCTTATCAAGATAAAGCGTTTCCTATTGCTGCAGACCAGACCATTTCGCAACCTTATACTGTTGCATTTCAAACAGAATTACTTCAAATAAAAACTGGAGATAAAATACTTGAAATAGGTACTGGTAGTGGTTACCAAACGGCAGTTTTATGTGAATTAGGCGCAATAGTATATAGTATTGAACGCCAAAATGAGTTGTTTAAAAAAACAAGTAAATTTCTTCCAAAATTAGGGTATCGTGCAAAGAAGTTTGTTTTTGGTGATGGCTACATTGGTCTGGAAGAAGAAGCACCTTTTGATGGTATTATTGTAACTGCAGGTGCCCCTTTTGTTCCTAAACCTTTATTGAGTCAATTAAAAATAGGAGGGAGATTAGTGATTCCAGTTGGTGATGATGTCCAAATGATGACTTTATTTATTAGAAAAGGACCAAAAGAATTTGAACAGCATGAATATGGTGAATTTAGGTTTGTGCCTTTGTTGGAGGATAAAAATTAAATTTGTTAGTTTTTAATAACCAATCTATTAAAGCCCAGTATCGAACCCATCGATACTTTTAGAGTTTTTTTCTTTGCGATAATTCTGTAAACGTTCTTCTCCTTGTTTTTCAGCCCAAGAATTTAATTGTTGTCGTTCTTCTTTAAAATTCATAAAAGGAACAGCGTATCCGCATGAGGTTTGTAAAGAATCAACATGCATTTCTACAATTTGTCGAGTACCTGCAATTTCAGGAAACAAATGGATATATTCTTGAAATTTAGCATCTCTATCATGATAGATTTTTGCGTTTCCGTAGAGCCTAAGAATAAGTGGTTTTCCTTCAAAAGAACAAAACATGATAGTCATTCGGTCATTTTTTAATAAATGAGCCGCTGTTTCATTACCGCTTCCTGTTAAGTTTAACCATATAACTTTATTAGAATCGATAACTCTAAAAGTATCTAATCCTTTAGGTGATAAATTGATTCTTCCTTCGGCAGCAGCTGTAGCAACAAAGAAAATTTGTTGCGCTTCAATAAAGGTTTTTAATGCTGTACTTATCTCTGGAAGAAATTTGCTCATATTTTAAAGCTTTAGTCCACCAACAACAGGTAATGTTAAGCTTGTCCCATCCAAATCAATGGTTAACTCAGTCCCTGGTTCTGGATGTAAAGTATATTCTTTATCACTTGAAAAAATCATCAAACCAATTTGTTGTCCCGCTTCAATAATCTGGTCATCTGGTTGTAAATCAAAAGTAACATCGTAAAATTTACCTGGTTTTAAAGGTTTACTTTCTGTTAACGATTTATAATTTTGTGGGTCTGCCCAACCGCGTGTGATGATATTATCAGTAGTTTTTGTTTTTCTACCATTATTCCATGGAAGTGAAACTAGCCAAACTGATAAATTTGCTGCAGGTTTATTACTTGCTAGTTTTACAGTAATTTTTGCTACGCCAGATATATGAACATCTTTTTTAAGCTTAGGCGTTACATATAATAAGCGGTGATTTGTAATTTCTGCTCGTGCTAAGGCTTCACCAGAAAACGAGTAATTATCAATTATTGTTTCTTTGCCTTGTTTTGATGTCTTTGTAGTAGTTAAACCGCCAGTTTCTGGTGTGCCAGAAGTTAGGTATAATGTTACAAACTCTGCATCAGGATTTGGATAATCTTTATATCCTGTTGGAGATTCCATTTTGTCTTCTTCTCGAACAATCCAAGCTTTGTTTTCTTCATTTTCTATTCCGTTTTTTACACCATGCAAATAATGTGTAAACCATTTGTTCATCATGCTCACAGGTGGTGGTCCACCATGGCCGTATTGATGGTAATAAATCGCAGTTTCTAAGCCCATTTCTTTAGCTTTTTTGTAAATACGGTAACTGTGTTCTGGCATCACATTCCAATCGTTAAACCCATGAGACATTAACATCGCTGCCTTCATAGGTGCCATATCGTTTAAATAATCCCGACCTGCCCAAAACTTGTTATAATCGCCAGTAATTCTATCCATTCCATTTTTCATCTCAGAATCTCTAACCATGGCATTACTATAAGCTCTTTTGTTTTTAAAAGCTTTAGGTATATCAGAATCATTTACTTTTTTTGAATTGCCAATAATAAGAGGTTCTTCTCCACCGCTATGTATGTAATCATATAAAACATCAATATCTTCACCTAAATAACCACCAGGAGAACGTACTAATCCGTTTGAACGGTAGTAATGATAGTATGATGTGTTTGGGGCAATAGGAATAATAACTTCTAAACCTTCAACACCAGTTGTTGCAGCTGCAAGAGGAATTGTACCGTTGTATGAGGTACCTGTCATACCTACTTTTCCAGTACTCCAAAATGCTTTAACTTCCTCATTTCCATAAGGTTCAGTATAAGCTTTTGCTCTACCGCATAACCAATCGATAACAGCTTTAGGCGCTAAAGATTCGTTATCGCCTCCAACAGTTGGAGACCCTTGTGATAAGCCTGTGCCAGGAGAAGATGAATGTACTACAATATAGCCACGAGGCACCCATTTTTGAATTTTTGAATTTGAAATAATTGGGCGTTTACCTAATCGGGTTACTTCTGGGTGCACGCGTTCTTTTGCCATTTCTCCTAATTCATGTTTTACATTCCAAAAAACACCAGCAACATTTGGAGCAACTCCAGCAAAATAGGGACTAGATTCATAAATTACGGGTAGCTTTAAACCTTCGGTATCAGTTTGATAAGGTCTGGTAACATCTACATGTACACGGTCTAGTTTTCCATCTCCATCTGTGTCAAATTCAGTTTCAACAAATAAGTCATGTCTAATCCATTTTTCTGGAGTATTAAAAGCTTCAACTATTTGTGCTTCTCCATCTTTAAAAATGGGTTTTGCTTTTGTTTGTGAGTAGCTATAAAGTGCTAGCAAGAATATGAAGGCAGATAATAATGAATGTTTATTGATCATATTGAAAAATGATTTTGTTTTAATTTTAGTCTGGTAAATACGCTTTAGGAATTGGGTTTTCATCGGTTTCTTGGGTCCAGTATATGTTGATGATCCACCAACGTTCTCCATCATTTAGAAGTTGAATACTGTTAATGCCACGCATAAATGGTTCGGTATCTTTTTTACTATAATAAGATTTATAGGTACTAAATACTTGTGTAATAGCACCAAAGTTATTGACACGTCTGCTAATTTCCTTTTCAAAAAAACCATTTTCGACTAACCATTTCCCTGAATTTTTTATATAATCGTCTGGAGACATGTAGCGGACTTGATAAACACCCGCATTATTTTTTCCAGAAGGAATTAACTTAGCGTCAGGTTTAAAGAGAAATTTAAACTGTTTCCAATTTCTTTTTTCGCCTTTTTCACCTGAAATAACCCCATATAAATTCTTTAATGTACTATCTAAAGTTAGTACAGCTGAAGAATCAATAGTAAATTCTACAACTTCCTCATCAGTATTATTTTGTCCATTTAAATTTGTAGCAAGGGAGCTTACAAATAAAAGAATTAATAGTTTCTTCATCTTATTATATAAAAATTGAAAAATAGAAATTAAAACAGATTATAAGCGTTAACAGACTCTTAATTTATTTGAAATTTTTTTTGATTCTATCAAGGTCACGCTTATTATCTCTGTCTTTTATGGTTTCACGTTTGTCGTAAAGCTTTTTACCTTTTGCTAAGGCTATATCTAATTTGGCATAACCTTTATCATTAATAAATAAACGTAAAGGGATAATGGTAAGTCCAGTATTTTGAACCTCTTTATTCAGTTTTTTAAGTTCTTTTTTATTTAAAAGTAACTTCCTAGTTGCTTTGGGTTTATGGTTGTAGTAATTGCCAAAAGCATATTCTTGAATAGTCATATTCACTACAAATAATTCGCCATTTTCACTAAACTCACAAAAACTTTCGGCAATAGAAGCTTTACTACTTCTAATGGATTTTATCTCTGTACCAGTCAATACAATACCAGCAGTATACCTATCTAAAATTTCATATAGAAAGCGTGCTTTTTTATTTTGGATGTTAATGGTTTTTTGCATGGAGGACAAAACTACATAAATTTATGAATTTAATATTTTTATTCTAAAAGAATTGCGCTGTATTAAGACCCTTTTTTTATTGCCTTAAGGTAAAACATTCGTATTTTTGTTCTTCAATTTTTTACAAATAATATCAATTATATTTTATGAATTCATACGATGTAGCCGTTATTGGCTCAGGTCCTGGAGGATATGTTGCAGCTATACGTTGTGCACAATTAGGCATGAAAACCGCCATTGTTGAAAAATATTCAACACTTGGAGGAACGTGTTTAAATGTAGGCTGTATTCCAAGTAAAGCACTTTTAGATTCGTCTCACCATTATGACGATGCTGTTAAGCATTTTGAAGAGCATGGTATTGAAATACCAGGTGAAGTAAAAGTGAATTTAGAAAAAATGATTGCTAGAAAACAAGCAGTTGTTGACCAAACTACAGGCGGTATCGATTTTTTGATGAAGAAGAATAACATTGATGTTTACCAAGGTTTAGGAAGCTTTAAGGATGCAACTCATATTACAATTTCTGGTGAAGAAACTACCGAGATTGAAGCTAAAAACACCATTATAGCTACAGGTAGTAAGCCATCTAATTTGCCATTTATTGAATTGGATAAAGAGCGCATCATCACATCTACTGAAGCATTAAAACTTAAAGAAATTCCAAAACACCTAATTGTTATTGGTGGTGGTGTTATTGGTTTAGAATTAGGGCAAGTTTACCGTCGTTTAGGTGCTGAAGTTACTGTTGTTGAGTTTATGGATAGAATCATCCCAACTATGGATGCTGGTTTATCTAAAGAATTGAATAAGGTTTTCAAAAAAGCCAAATTCAAAATGCAAGTATCTCACAAAGTGAAATCTGTTACCCGTGTTGGTGATGAGGTTATTGTTAAAGCAGATAACAAAAAAGGCGAAGAAGTAGAATTTAAAGGCGATTATTGTTTAGTATCTGTTGGTCGTAAACCTTATACAGATGGTTTAAATACTGAAGCTGCAGGTGTAAAACTGGATGATAGAGGTCGAGTAGAAGTAAATGGGCATTTACAAACGTCGGCTTCAAATATTTATGCTATTGGCGATGTGGTAAAAGGTGCTATGTTAGCTCATAAAGCTGAAGAAGAAGGTGTTTTTGTTGCAGAAACTATTGCTGGACAAAAACCACATATTGATTATAATTTAATACCTGGAGTGGTTTATACATGGCCAGAAGTAGCAGCAGTTGGTAAAACAGAAGAAGAATTAAAAGAAGCTGGTGTGGAATATAAAGTGGGTTCTTTCCCAATGCGAGCTTTAGGAAGAAGTAGAGCAAGTATGGATTTGGATGGCTTTGTTAAAATCTTAGCGGATAAAACAACCGATGAAATTTTAGGCGTACACATGATTGGAGCTCGTGCTGCAGATATGATTGCTGAAGCTGTTGTAGCTATGGAATATCGCGCTTCTGCGGAAGATATATCTAGAATGTCACATGCCCATCCTACATTTACTGAAGCTATTAAAGAAGCAGCTTTAGCGGCTACTGAAGATAGGGCTTTACATATTTAAGTTCTTTTCTTGAGAAATCAAGAATGAGTATAATATTAAGAGGTCGTCTGAAAAGGAATTTTTAGGCGATTTTTCTTTTTGATTATGTTTAGATTTTAGTTTTTTTTGAGTTAAAACTTTCAAATTTTGTTTGATGTTATCAAAAAAAGCTTCAAATAAATCTTTGGTTACAGACAGTGCTTTTGTAAATTCAAAAGAAGTATAAATGTAACCAACTGTAGTATGGGTTTTTATTTCAAAACATAATAAAAAGATGAAACTATTAATGGAAAAGAGTTATCTGCAACAAATTAATGATAAGTCACATCATATAATTGAATAGCCTCTTTTTTGCCACGAAGTACTAATTTTTCAATTTTTAAAAAAGAGAAACTCTCAGATTCTTGTAACACATTTTTTAGTTTTTCAGAAATAAGTGTTCTTGATTCATGGTTATTACATTCTGCTTGTATTCGAGCCGTTGTGTTTAAAACATCTCCTATATAGAAAATATTTTTTTTAATAATTCCTATTTCGCCAGTAGTAACTTCACCAATATGAAAACCCGCCTTAAATTCTGGTACTAAACCAAATGTTTTAAGATAAGTGTCTTTTTTATTATTAAATATTTTAGAAATTTCATTAAAACATTGCAGACAATTATTATTTGAAAGCCCTTTGTTTTCATCCCAAGAAACAACAATTTCATCACCAACATATTGATAGACTTCGCCGTTAGTATCTAAAATTGCCTCAGTCATATCAGCATAATAGGTTTTGAGTAAATCAAAGTATTTTTTATGACCAATTTTTTCAGCAATAGAAGTTGAAGCCTTCATGTCTAAAAACATAAATATTCGAATTTCTTGTTTGGGTTTGTGGTACTTACCCATATAATTAGATATAATTCCATTACCTAGGTAAGCTTCTATTTCAGAATAAAAAAGGGATAGGTCTAAAATTAAGCCCGTATATATAACCATAACCCAAAATGAGAAGGTTTTAAAAAAGTTGAAGAGACTATTAATAACTAACGGGTCTGTAATAGAAGCATCATAATAAAGGGCATTATTGATTAAGGTAAGAATTATTATAAATGAAATAATTAGTAGAAGATAAAATATGCTTTTAAATAGTATTTTTTTCCAAAAGGGTATTCTTTCAAAATATTTTTTTAGCCATAAAGCTTCAATGCAACCAATAATTAATCCCATTAAAAAGCTGCCAATACTAACACTAATTAAAGAATTTAAAAAAGAGTATTTGTTTCCTGTTGAAGGATATTCAGGCAATCTTCCTATAAGCCCAAATTCTAAAAGCACATAAACAAAGCCAAACATGAGCCAGATAATCCCAAAAGCAATTATTTGTCTTATTTGTCGCTTATGTTTTGAGTGTAATATCATTTAGTAAATATAAATAAAACGTTGCTTAGAAATATTCTGTTATTTTCTAGTCATACAATTTGCTAAAACAAGTTTTTACTATTGCCGCTATCTTTATAAATTTTTTTGCGTTTTTCATTAGCTGCTTTTCTTTTTAATATAATTAATAATATTTTGTTAAGAATTTGTTAATTATATTTTGTAACTTGTTGTCAGCTAATAATTAACCAACCATTATGAAACCTTTCTTTTTTATAGCATGCACAATGCTTTGTGCTTTTTGCTATGGTCAAACAGTTAATATTCCTGATAAAAATTTTGAACGTATACTTGTGGAGTTGGGGATTGACACTGATAAAGAAGTAAACGGAGTTGTTTTAAGAAGTGATGTGCAAACGGTATCATTTCTAGATTTATATAATAAAAAAATTAAGAGTCTCAAAGGTATTGAAGCTTTTGTATCTCTTACTTATCTTGATTGCAGAAATAATTATTTATCGCATTTAGATCTTAGTAAAAACATTGCTTTGAATACTTTGTATTCCGATGTAAATAATACAGAGCATCATAGATATAATAATGATAATGAAAATTGGTTCGATTATTAAGTTTTAACATTTTTTTATTGTCTAACACGCTCGTTTTTATTAAATTAGATTTTCCTTAGAGTTTTTAATAGCACACCCCTTCTAATTTGAATTGTATTTATACAATTTGAGTATTGATGCTATTACCTATAAATGTTATGTTTTAAACATTAGCATTTATGAATATAGCTTTACTTTTCTCTATTCTATTTAATTATAAGATTAATAGTGATTTAATGTTATATCCTAATGTTTATTTTGTGCTTAAAATAAAAATTTAGTGTAAAAATAAATTTAAACATACCCCAATTCAATAAAGAACATCATGTACCTAAAATTAGATATTGATGCAAATTATGCAATCCTAACATTAGGAAAAGTAATTAGCAACGGTTATTTAATGGCAGGTGAAAACCAAATAAACGTAACTAATTTAACCAATGGTATATACTTTTTAAAGGTTAAATCTATTTTGGGTGATTTAACTAGAAAAGTATTGAAAAAATGATGTTTGGTTATATTTGGGGAAGCGAACCGAAAGGTTCGCTTTTTTTATAACTCAAAATCTGCGTGTTCCCAGCTTTCTTTAAAAAGAGCTTCATATTTTAAAGTATTCTGGTTGTCATTTAAAGCTTCATAGCCAGTTTTAATACCATGATATGCCCAGCCATTTTTTGGTAATCGTTCTAAATCTTCTAAATATGTTTCAATGGCTAATCTTTTTTGACCATTAAGCAACAATACATGTCCTAAATGATGTCTTATGGAGAAAAACCAATCTGGTGGTTCGTTGTAATTTAAAGCATCTTCCATTTTAACGGCTTCTTTAAGTAAAACAATACTGGCTTTATAATCTCTTTCGTAAGCTAAAATTTCAGCTTTTAAGACATTTTCGGCTATTTGAACTAGGGTATAAACAGAATTAATATCCCAAACTGTAACGTCTTTTAAACTTTCATCTTTGGATAATTCATTTAAAGCGGCTAATTCAATTTTAGCTTTATTCAAATCATGCTTTCCTAGGTATGCCATACCTTCGGCATAATGACGAATAGCTTTAGGATATTTTAAATCGTAGGTTTCAAGCTTCATTTCCAATATCTCATCCCATTTTTTAAATTTTACTGCAACATAGTATGGAATGGTATAATAATGTTGCAAGGTTCCCCAACCTGGTTCTTTCATAATTTCTGGATGGACATGCTCTGATACTTTTTTAGCACCTATCATTGCCCAATGGCTATTACCTTCTAAGGTGGCTGTTGCTGCCATGAAATGATAATTATGTGGGTAGTATGCTAATGGATAAGCTCCTTGTGCATGACAAGCTGTGACATAAGTGCTATCTGCTTCTATAGCTGCGATATTAGATAATGTGCCTTTATGATACTCTCCCGTTCTAATGTATGTATGAGATGGCATATGTAGTAAATGTCCCGAACCAGGAACTAAACCATCATCAAAGGCTTTTGCAGAAATGTTAGAGCGTTCTGGTGTATTTGAGGCTTCCACAGCATGAATATAAAAATGATGCGCTCCTGGATGATTAGGATTTTGTTCAATAAGCTTTTCTAGTAGTGCTACTATCTCTATGGTCCAGGGTTTTTCTGTTCCATCTTTTTCATTTAAATCCCAAGGATGCAAATTCATTAGAGATTCTGCATACAAAGCACTAATCTCAGTATCTTCAGGATATTTACTATATAAAGTTTTCAGTGCTTCAGAATATTTAGTGTCTAGCCCTAATCGATTTTCTGGAGGTTCAATAGCATAACGAAGGGACATAACATCTATAAATTCTTGCTCTTTTATTGATGCGTTAGTAGAGAGTTTTTTTGCTTTTTGAATGGCTTCATAAGCTCGCTCATAATTATCAGCTTCCATACCTGCATTATAATTTGGGCCTAAAACATAGGCATACCCAAAATATGCCATGGCACATTCAGGATCTAATTTAGTTGCATAATAGAATGACCTTGCAGCTTCGGCATGATTAAAGGCATATGCTAAAGCCATTCCTTGATTAAAATAGCGTTGTACTAAAGTATCTCTAGTTGTTATAGGGTAATTTATTACATCATAACCTTCAAAAAGAGGCGCAATATTATTCCCTTCATACCATGCTATATCTGTAACCTGAGGGACACAAGCATATTTTGAAGAAGCTTTAGTAGCTACAATTGACTCAACTGAGGTCTTTTGAGTTTTTTTACACGAAAAAAATATCAAAATTAATAATAGGGTATAAAGAATATTTTTCATTTTGTAAGTATTTGGTTTGTAGTTGTTTGTTGATTATAAATTTAATTCATTTTCAATAAATCAGAAAATCTTTACTAAATTCGTTAACCTTTAGAAATAATATGTGACTTTTTAAATAGACCTGTGTCTTAAAAATAACATCAACTAAATTAGCGCAAGCTACAATTGGATACCCTAGAAAATATAAACAAGCAAACAGACGAGTTTCTGGTAGAATCAATCGTAAAAAACAACGATACGTTGCTTTTTGAGATTTTATATGAAAGATATTCGACAGTTGTATATAATAAGTGTTATGGATTTGCAAGGGATGAAGATGAAGCAAAAGATTTAACACAAGATGTTTTTTTAAAACTATTTATAAAATTAGCTAGTTTTAAAGGGAAGTCGAAATTTTCAACTTGGTTGTATGCATTTACATATAACCATTGTGTAAATTATGTAACAAGGAATACAGCAAAAAAAATTGAAAAACAGTCTGTTGACTATAAGGATATAGAAAATATATCTGATGATGAAATAGAAGATAAGAGTTTTCTAAAAATGAAAGTAGATAAGCTAAAAGATGCTATGAATCTAATTTCACCAGATGAGAAAATGATTCTTTTATTAAAGTACCAAGACTATTTAACTATAAAAGAAATAGAATCGGTACTAGGAATAGGAGAAAGTGCAGTAAAGATGCGCATAAAAAGAGCCAAAGATAAACTAACATCAGTATACGCTGAAAACATCTAACCATGGAAAATCCGTTTAAACAAATAGACAGACCACTAAAGGAAGTTCCGCCAGAACTTAAGTCTAAAGTAATGAGCGACATAGCCATGGCTAAGCTTATTATGGAATTGGCTGCCTTGTTTTCATATAATATTGGTGATATTATAGAAACCGTGGTAAAAAATCGAGAAAATATTTAACTTATATAACCCTAACTTAAAAAGTGTAATCATGGAAAAAGCAACAAAATGGAAAGAGATGGCCATGGAGTCTTTAACTGCCATATGGAAAGAAATAGCAGAAGTATTTCCTAATATAATAGGTACCATTCTATTATTAATTTTTGGATGGCTATTAACCAAGTTAATTGTAAAAATTGTAAAAAAAGGATTAAAGCTTGCTCATGCCAATAAGCTTGATGATACTTTAAATGATATAGAGATAATTGAAGGTAAGAAACTAAATTTTGACACGGTTAAAATCGTATCGAAATTTGTAAAGTGGGTTATGTATATCATGCTCATTATTATGGCTTTAGATATTATGAATCTGACCATGATTTCTGAAAAAATTAGTGATTTGTTAAGCTATTTACCTCAGTTATTTACGGCTCTAATTATTTTTACCATAGGACTCATTTTAGCTAACCTTATAAAAAAGGGTATTCGCTCATTTTTCGAATCCATGGACTTATCGGGTGCCAAACTAATAAGCCAAGTAGTATTCTTTATTATACTTACGTTTGTTTCTATTACAGCATTGAACCAAGCAGGCGTAGATACTGAGATTATTACAAGTAATATAACCATGATTTTGGCAGCTTTTTTACTAGCATTTGCATTAGCATTTGGTTTTGGAGCACAAAATGCAGTAAGCAATCTATTAAAAACGTTTTATGCAAGAAAAATTTATGAGATTGGTCAAATTATAGAATTTAATAATATAAAAGGAGAAGTGGAGGCTATTAATAGTATTTCAGTAACTCTTAAAACAGAAAAAGGAAAATTAATAATCCCTATAAAAGACATTGTAGAAAGCCAAATAAAGATACGGGAGTAATTTTAAGTTAGGGTTAAAATTTGGTTGGTTACTTATCTCGTAGCTCGAAACGCTTTTTACGCAACCCTTTCCATTAATTTGGAAAGGGTTTTTTTATTTTTACATTTATAATCTAATATTATTAATGATTATGAAACGTAAGGAATTATTTGAGTTTGAAGATTTTAGTTGGTTTCCTTCGAGTATTAGAACTGGTATGACGAATCTTATTTTGGTTTTACATAAAATGATGGGAACTACTGAAGTTATATCGAGTCTTATTATAGATTTACAGAAAAAAGTTCATTTTAATGCCATTATAGATTTGGGTTCTGGTTCTGGAGGACCAATGCCAGAAGTTATAAATTACATCAATGAAAAGGAAAAAGAAGCTAAGTTGAATTTACTTTTAACCGATTTGCATCCAAACCCAAAATTAGTTAAAAAGACAAATACGAATGATAATGAATTCGTTAATTACCATAATGAATCAATAAACGCAGCAAATTTATTAGAAGCACCAAAAGGCTTGAAAACCATGATTGCTAGTTTTCATCATATGAACCCTGAAATAGCAAAAAACATTTTACAATCCGCCTTAAAAAGTAATCAACCTATTTTAATATATGAATTAGCAAAAAATAATGTGCCATTTATAATATGGGTATTGTTACTTCCAATATCTTTAAGCATTCTTATTATTATGTCATTATTAATGACACCTTTTTCAAAAAACCTAACAGTTACCCAACTACTTTTTACTTATCTCGTTCCAATAATTCCATTGGCATATGCTTGGGATGGTCAAGCATCTTTAATGCGTACTTATACTTTTGAAGATATTGAGCTATTGTTAATTGATTTAAAAACCACAAATTACAATTGGGAGATAAATGATGCTTTTAAAGAAAATGGAAAGAAGTTAGGGTATTACGTTAAAGGTTATCCGCTTGATAAATAGTTTGTTTATTGAACCTTGTCTAGGATTTATCATGTCTTTTTTTTGTAAGTTCTACTAATGTTAATGTAGTGATGTTAGTAAGTATTTCTCCATTAGTGAATGTATCAATCAGATTTAAAAGAATCACGGATGATAATAAATTTTTAAATAATCTAGATTTGTTTGATGTTTTTTGTAAGTTTATAACTATTCCTTACTGTAAATATCAATTATAAATCATGAAAAATCAGTTTCACGTAGTTTTCGTATTTGCTATTATTCTATTTATATTTCCTCATTCATTGTTAGGTCAAACTATTTCAAAAGAACCAAAAGATTTGTTTGTTGTTGGTGATGAATCAGTAACCTTTACCTCAAAAATTAACGATAGAGGATACAAATTGTACGTCAAACTACCCGATGGTTATGCAAATGATTCAACAAAAACCTATCCTGTTTATTACGCGCTTGATGCTTATGGGAATTTTGGGAGTACTACTTTTGTTTATAATGGCATTAGGTGGGACGGATTAGCTCCAGAAGTTATAATTGTTGGAGTTGCCTATGGTGGTGAAAAACCAGATGATTGGGTGCTTAGAGTAACAGATTTAACGCCAACAACTACGGTAGATATGCCATTGTCGGGTGGTGCATCTCAGTTTTTGAATGTTTTAAGTGATGAAATAATTCCTATGATTGATAGTCTTTATAGAACAGATAAAGTAAATCGAACTCTGGCAGGAACATCTTTTGGAGGTTTGTTTACACATTATGTGCTTTTTACAAAACCCACTTTGTTTAATGGTTATATAATAAATAACCCATCTTTTTGGTGGGACAATGGATACTCCTATAGACTAGAAGAAAAATTCTCAGAAAGTAATACAAGCATAAATGCCAGAGTTATGCTAGTTAGCGGTCAGTATGATCAAGTACAAAATGCAACTAAGATGGTTAACCAAATTAAAAAACGACGCTATAAAAACTTGGAATTAGGTTTTAGAATTGTTGAAAATATGGCGCACGCAGGAGGTGAATCTGAAGCCCTTTCTCAAGGCATGAGGTTTGTGTATCAAAGACCATTTATTATGTTGCCTAAAGATGAATTGCTGGAATACACTGGAAAATATAAAACCGATTATAATACTTTTGAGATTATTGTTAGAGATGGTGAGCTGACTTGGATTAATAACATCTTTTCCGAAGATTTAAAATTACATGCCCTAAACAAATCAGAGTTTTCATTAATAGGACAATATTATGATTTTCATTTTAAACGAGATGATAAGGGAAAGGTTTCTGGCTTATTTTGTCACCTTTATCCTGGGTTTTCAATTACCGCTACCAAAATTAAATAAACTTCAATACCTCTGTTAATACTTATATTTTTTTATCACTGATGCCATATAAGTCAGAAATATTTCTTTTATGAGTTTTTGTGTATGATAACGAAGGAGGTTTTGCAGCATAGCATCAAACATTACGGACAGCACATAATACAAATTTAATTATGGAAATGGATTAGGTTTCTATTTAAAATGATTAATTATAGATTATCATTTTATCAATATATTTCCATTATATTTCATAACCCATTTTTAAATATTATTAAAATTTTTGAAGTGGTAATTTCTTAAACATAAGCTTTCAAAACCTTTCAGCTTTTTTATAAAAATGTATCTTTAGGTATGCAACTTTATATTTAATTTATATGCGAATAGGTATTATTATTGGAAGAATTGGAGGTGTTGATGGTGTGGCGCTTGAAACAGAGAAATGGATAGATATATTAAAAAAACTAGGTCATGAAGTCTTTATTATGTCAGGAGAATTTGAGTCTTGGGATATGGATTATGAACATGATTATCTATTTCCAGCTTTATCTTTTTTTTCAGTAGAAGCCGAATGGGGCCAGCGTAAAGCGTTTTACGAACCCGATAAAAATCCAGAACCATTATTAGACCATGTTGAAGATGCCTCTAACATGATTTATAAAGCAATGCTTCAATGGGTAGCAGATAAAAAAATTGACGCTATACTTTCAGAAAATGCCTCAGCACTCCCTTGCCATTTATCCATGGGGGTTGCTATTAAAAAACTCATTACAGAAACTGGATTACCCATTGTAACGCACGACCATGATTTTCATTGGGAACGTGGTCAGCGTTATGTTTCAGCACATCCAGAAATCAATCAATATATTGATGATAATTTCCCTTTATTAATTCCACATGTTAAGCATGCGGTTATTAACACTTTCGGAGTAGAAACCTTTAAAAACAGATTTAATATTGATGCGACTTTAGTCCCAAATGTGATGGATTTTAATCGTGTTTACGGTGTCCCAACTCCAGAAAACCAGTTCTTTCTAAAAGATATAGGTATTACAGATGATGAAATTGCATTATTACAAGTCACCCGTATTGTTAGGCGAAAAGGTATTGAAACCGCTATTTCGTTAATAGATAAGCTAGATGATAAAAAGTTAAAGCTTGTTATTACAGGAAATAATAATGATGATGAAAATAAAGAATATTACAATGAATTAATCGATCAAATTCATGATTTAAATTTGGCTAATCAAGTCATATTCGCAGCACACAAAGTACTAGATCATAAAGATTTATCTGATGTTTACGCACACGGAAGAGCCTGTACTTACTTTAGCACCTATGAAGGTTTTGGAAACGCTTTTGTAGAATGTGTACTTGCCAAAAAGCCCATATTCGTAAATAACTACAAACCAGTTTATATGCAGGATATTGGTAATAAAGGTTTTGAAACTGTGATGACTGAAGATGGGAATTTAACCAGTGAAAAAGTGCAGCAAATGTCTGATATCATTTATAATCCAAAACGATGTTTAGAAATTGGTGAATATAATTTTAACCTTGGTAAAAAATATTTTTCATACGATGTACTTGAAGGAAAATTAAATAGCCTATTTACGTTTTAAGAAACTAAAAATGACTAAAAAAACAACAACGAAAATTACAAATATTTTAAATGAACTTAAAAATGAAAAAATAAATACCTGGTTTGATTTAGGGTTATTTATTGACAGATTTAAAGAACGAGATTCGCAATCAGCTTTTACAAGAGATGCACCATTATTTGATGCACACATAGAAAAAGGTGGTATTGCATTTTTAACCTTTTACTTCACTATAGACGGTATTACGGTAGAAACCGAAAAATACGCAAAAACCTTTAAAAAGATTTACCCTAATATTCCTATTCATTTTGTAGCAGGAGATATTAAGCAGGAGGCTGATGAGTTAATTCCAAAAGACGCTTTTAAAAAGGTGTTTCCAGAAATGGAAGCTTTTGATGCATGGCCATTATATGATGATTTCTTTAGAGTGAAAATGGAACGCGGTAGTGAAGCTTACAATAACCTTATTGGTAAGTTTTGGCAAGAGGTTTTAGTTTTAGTAGAAAAGTTGGGTACTTATATTGAAGAACATGATATTTCGCTTCTGTATTTAATTAATGTGTGCTCAAATCCGGGTAATGTGTCTTTAGCCTTTGCTACGGTTTTAATTTCAGAATATTTAGGCATTCCTGTGATTAATAATAATCATGATTTTTATTGGGAAGGTGGTAATAGAGCAATAGAAATTAAAGCAAAAGGATTAAAAAAAGGTCCGAGAGATTTCTTTTTCCATAATGCGCATGTAGGCGAGTTTTTCTCGGTTATAGAAATGCTATATCCATGGGAAAGTCGCTCTTGGATGAATGTAAATATTAATAAAATTCAACAAAATCATCTTATAGATGTCAATGGGCATAATCCTGCTAATGTGGCACTATTAGGTACTGCGGTAGATACCAAAATGCACCAAATGAGTAAGCGCGATATTATAAAAGCGTTTATGCAAGTATCTACTATTTTTGCTAATCATAAAGATACCATAACAGTACATACTGCGGCACATCATACAGATAGTGAACGCTCATTAAAACCCATTTTACTAGGCTATAAAACCATTCGTAAATTTGATTTTGTAAATAATAACATTGTTTTTTTACAACCTACACGAGTCATTAGTAGAAAATCTATCGAGCTTAATTTTAAATTGATTAAGCGCTTATTTTCGTATGATTCATTTGCTGAAAAATTTATTACGAATCCGCAATTAAAACTGTCTTTAATTGTTTCAGGTCCTATACCTCACGGGCAACAGAATTATTATCACGATTTAAAGAAAGATTTTAAAAATTTCCTCGAAGCGCTTCCAAAAGCATTCAAATCTAGAGTACTACTCGGGTTTTTATTTAGTGAGTTTGATAAAAATGAATTCAAGAAAAAACATAAAAAGCCATTAGATATAGAACAGCTTTACGATGTAGCATCTTTAATTTTATTACCAAGTCAAACTGAAGGTAGAGGCTTACCAATTATTGAAGCAGCAGCATGTGGCACCCCTATATTTTGCAGACAATATGAACCTAGAGAAGTTTATGATGAGGTAATTGGTCGTCATTTAGATGAGTCGTTGCGTCTTAATGTTTTTGAATTTAAAGGCTCAAAAGTTCCAAAACGATTAGCAGAAAAAATATGCGACCATGTGTTTTATCCTCAAAACAGAATGGTAGATGTAACGCATAATAGAAGCGTTATTAATAAGCGCTATAGCTTAGAAGCTTTGCAAAAAAACATGGCGTATATTATTGGGCGACTGCATTTACAGTTAAACGCTATTTCTAATACAGTTAATACACAAGTGGTTAATTTATTAGAAGCATACAAAGCCATGGTCGATTTTGAGAATGACGACCTTCATGCCATTCTTAATAAAAAAACCAGACATTATTTACCTGGTTATGGTAGGCTGTCATTTATGATCTATTTAAAATCGTTGATTGACCCAAGTTTTTTTAGGGTAGAAGAGCAGCTTATAAAAGGAAAAGTGATGAGTTATGCTAGAATGATGGAAAATGATATTCCAGATTTGGTAAATACTGATTTACAACTCATTCATAAATATTACAACGCCATTGATGATATTTTTAAGTATGTTGATGGAGAATTTGAAATAAGACATGACCATGCCTTAGCATACAGACATAGGAATAAAAAGAAATATGCCTACCAAGATTTTACCTATCAAGAGGTAACAGGTTTGGTAAATATGATTTATAGCGATGTTTTTAAGCCAAAAAACTTACCAGACTTAACTTTAGCACCACAGTTTTTTGCCGATTGGGAATTGGCCTTATTTCAATTAACTAATAGTCGGTTTTTAGGGATAGATGACCGTAAGATTTTAACTGAAAAGTTAAAAAATAATGTGCCTAAAGGCTATTTTCCTGGACGTTATATTAAGCATGAATTAGAGTATTTTGTGCTACAGCCTATTCGTGCACAACTTAAGCTTAAAATTGAAGAAGAGCTTACTGCTGAAGTGCTTAAAGAAAAGGGCGAAGCATTAGAAAAGGTCTATATTTTTATTCATGAACCAAGAATAACCAAATGGTTTTCAAATGCGAATATTAAGGAGTATTTAGAAAGTGATAAAGAACCTGAACTGGGACTGCTATTTAAAATGGGTGTTGTTCAAATTATAGAAACCAAACAGTGGTCTGAAGGGGTGCATTTTCCACAAATGGGAGCCAAGGCGATTAAGGTTTTACGAGATATTAAAGACGCTAATGGTTTTATAATTACCAATGGCGAATATGCTGCAATGATGACCGATATTATAGAAATTGATCATTTTCATATTGGTAAGGTACAACATACCATGACTGCTAAAATTATGGGAATTCCTAAGGATAGTGGTTTTATACAATTTGTGCCAGCGGCTGTACGTACCACTTTAGCATTTCCTACACCCATACAAACAGCCAAAGATTTTGATACCATTTTAAAAGGTGATTTATATAAAACACTTAAAAACACACTTGGCGAAAAGGAATTATTGAAACTTATTTCTAAAGATGCCATTGAAAACGGAACACCAATTGCGAAGTTATTAGAACAAATTAGTGATAGTTTAAATGATACTAAAACGGTTGAAAAAGTAAAATCATCATTTGCAGGTGGTGTTTATGAAGATGGTTTACCGTGGAGTGGCGTATTAGCCGAAATTGATACCAAAAAGCATAACTGGAAGTTTGCAGCACATATTGCTAACACAGCCCCTAAAAATGTGCCAGCACTCATTAAGGAATATCAAAAGAAAAGCAAAAACAAAAATAAAATAGAATTAGCTTGGAATGGTGGTTATATATTAAACCCTGAATTGGTGGGAAAACTAGGTTTGCCAGAAACTTATATTGGTTCGCCTTTAGGTTTGTTAATTATGAACAACACTGTGTTTTGCCCACCGCTTTTTAATAAACCAGCGTTTATTATTTATAAAAATGGCGATGTAGATATACGGAAGGTAAACAGTAAAGCAGGTTTTATTGTAAAAGGCAAACAAGACATGGTATTTGCTGCAAGCCATTATAACACACACAGTAATACGGAACCTTGTTTTTACGATTTGTCTTACACAGAAGACAGCATCCAAGGCAATGGCAATATTATTTTAAGATTAGCAGGCCATACGATTAAGCAAATCATTAAAACAAAAGCCAATGAGGCGGTACCCGTTATTCCAGTTGGGATTACTTTGTCTATACCAGCAGCGGTCTATGCTAGTGGTGTGTTTGAAGAAGTTATGTCACTAGATATTCAGTTATTAGAACCAGAAACCAATCCTTATAAATGGGATGACATCTCCTATGCTATTGAAGCAGGCCCAATGCTAATAGACGACGGGAAACAAATTTTAAATATGGAAGATGAAGGTTGGAAAACCTCGAATTCCATTAAAACCCAAGCAGCGAGATTAGATTTTACCGATATGCGTGGTCCAAAAATAGCTGTGGGTATTACCAAAGCAGGGAAATTAATGGTGCTTATGGTAAACGGGCGTATTAGAGAATCTGTAGGAGCTACCCATTTTGATATGGTAGATATACTTTTAAAATATGGTATGGATAAAGCTATGGGCTTTGATCCTGGAGGAAGTAGCACCTTAGTAGTTGACGGTACTATTATGAATATTTCGCCCTACAATAAAAATTACGAGAAAGATATTTACTCCTTACCACCAGAACCACGGTTTGTAGCTAATGCAATTATGGGTTGGATTGAGGGGTAAGGTTTTGGGTTTGCATATAAAAATGATTTTACAATTGAAAATATATATCAGATAGGCGAGGTGTTAAAAATATCTGATACTTTGAATAGAGTAGAACTGGAGTTTAAAGCTATCTCTAATTTTATGCAGATAAAAGATTCGGTTTTTGCTTATATAACTACAAAATCCATAATAGTAGATGGTAAAGAAGTTAGTACTAATAAGGTGAAGTTTTCAAGGCATTAGGTACGAATTTTTTTATAACTTTGTTTAAGTTAAATTCAATAAATAATTCTTAGATATTTTTACTCCCAGTCTATGAAAACATCAATTTTTAAGTTTGTTTTAGCTTCATTTGTCTTGGTAATAGTGTTGTTCTCTTGTGATGATAATAGTTCAGTAAACCCGGTTTCGGTTTATAATGATCCTTGCGAAACAGTTTCTCCAACCCCAGACAGTTTAAAGTTTCATGGTACTTACGATAAGCCAATCGTTAATTCACCAAATGAGGAGTTATTTTATTCCGAAGAAGTTGTAGAGATTCAATGGGAGCTATTTAATGATTTGAAAAATAGCGAATTACAAATAATTGAGCTTGATGCTCCTTATAGTTGTTATGATTATGAGAAGTTCCACTTGCTTGATAATAATCTTTCTGCAGGTTATGGCAACCAGTATGTTTATTATTATTCTTTGGGTTTGTTAGGACCAAGTCTTACCGATACAATTTATGTAGCCTATAGAGTTAGGGCGTCAGATATTGAGTATCCAAAAAACTATAGTTTATGGACTCATGTTAAGACTTTTACCATGGCACCATTATCAAATTTGAAGAAAGAAACTGTTTTAGTTTCATACGATTTTGATTTTGTAACCGAGGAGCTAAATGAAGATTATTATTCGGGCTTATTAAAAAAGGCTAATTATAAAATAGCGGATATAGCTTTTGATAATAATCTTGACCCCGAGAAGGTAAGGTTTGTGAGACCTGTTAAGTTTGAAACTGATTTTTTAACAACGGCCTCGAACGGAAGTGTCCCGTTTTCAAGAATTAGAATTGGTTTTGAAGAAGATTTTGAATGGAATAAGGAGTTTTCACCGTTTGAGGTATTTGGTGAAGTTGAGCCTGGGTCATTTGAGGTAAGTCCAGTGAAGGGAATACTTTACCAAACTAATTCTGGTAATTACCTTGAGGAAATGAAAAATTATAATTTGAAAGTTTCCTATAAATTAACAGATGAAGTAGGGAGTCAACATAAAATTAGAATAACTCTTACCTTTGAAATTTATAGCGATTACTAAAAGGTTTGTTATTTTACAGCTTGCTGAAAAGTTATTTATTTTTTTTACAAGTGTTGATTTACTTTTTTTAATTCCTACTAAATTAAATCATTCAAAACTTCAGCTAATCGTATACTGTCTGCCGTATTGAGTAAGAAAACGAAAGAGCAAGCTTTTACAAAAATGTAGAGGCTTTTTTAGTTAGTTTGCTGCCACTAGTAAATACTAGTGGGTAGCTGTGTGAATGAGGTTTTCTAGATTCCTGACTTCGCAGGAATGACAAACAGGGTAAAATCTTTCTAAAAAAGATTTATGGTAAATTAATTTTTAATCAGATTATTTCAAGTGTAATACTAACTTTATATAGAAATTGTCATTCCTGCGCAGGCAGGAATCCACTCACTAATAAAAATGTTTTATGTATAAAACAATTCACCAATATTACCTTTATATAATCACCAATAAAAAAAATAGAACATTATACACTGGTGTTACCAATGATTTGGAAAGAAGAATGTTTGAGCATAAAAATAAATTGGTAGAAGGCTTTTCTTCACAATATAATTTAAACAAACTCATGTATTTTGAAACATACCAATACGTAAATGATGCTATTAAAAGGGAGAAGAATATGAAAAAATGGAAGCGGCAATGGAAGATTAATTTGATAGAAGAAGAAAATGCAAATTGGGTCGATTTGTCAAGAGATTGGACATATTTGATTGATTGAACAATGGATTCTTACCTGCGCAGGAATGACAAAAAAACAAAAGATATAGCAGAAACCCCGACCCCTTTAACGCCCAAAAACTAAAATATGAAATTTTAAAAAACGTAAATTACCACAAACTGAAAACTGAGACTACTTCTTCTTATTCCGTTTATTATAATTCTTATCACCTCTAGTTTTAGGCTTTTTATACTTAGCAGCAATTTTAAATTTATAGCTTCCGCCTAAATTTTCTTTTTGATTCTTCTCAGATTTTTCATGAAATGCTGGTCCAGGGGCATCTTCATCTCTGCGTTTATTAGGATTGTTGCGTTCTTTTATTTGCGGACGTTCCTCTTCAATCAGTTCAGTAGAAATTTCAACCGCTTCAGGGATTTCTAGGACGGGAATAGTCATTTTCATTAACAACTCGATATTTTCAATGGCTTCTTCTTCCTTTTTAGTAGAAAACACCAAGGCTTGACCTTCGCGTTCTGCACGCCCCGTTCTACCAATACGGTGCATGTAATTTTCTGGAAAATCTGGCGTATCGAAATTAATAACATGTGAGACATTATCAATATCTAAACCACGTGCCATAACATCGGTAGCCACTAAAATGCGGTTTTCACCATTCCTGAATTGCTCAATGCTTCGAAGTCTGTAATTCTGTGTTTTATTGGAGTGGATAACGCAGAGTTCTTCTTTAAAGAATTCATCTAATTTTTCAAAAAGGCGGTCTGCCATACGCTTAAAAGCAACAAAAATCAAGACTTTGTTATACTGTTCGGTATCGTTTAATAAATGCACCAATAAATTTACTTTGGTGTAAAAGTTAGGTACATTATACCGATGTTGCGAAATGTTATCTAACGGCGTACCAGAAACGGCAATGGAAACACGCTCTGGACTTTTAAAGAAGTCATTAATTAGTAAATCGACATCTTGTGTCATGGTAGCCGAAAACATAATGTTTTGGCGGCGTTGTGGCAGGATATCAAAAATATTAATCAGTTGGTGCCTAAACCCTAAATCGAGCATAACATCCACTTCATCAATCACTAATTTCTGAATGGATTTTAGTTGTAAAACACGTGTTAAAGCTAAATCATACAAACGCCCTGGTGTGGCTACCAAAATGTCAATACCTTGTGCAATAGCTTGTTTTTGTGTGTTTATATTAGTGCCTCCATAAACACCCAAAACACGATTGTTAATGTATTTGGATAGTTTTTCAATTTCGTCAACCACCTGAACCACTAACTCACGAGTTGGGACTAATACCAAAACACGAGGATTTTCTTGTTTTGAGAACTTTAAATTCCGCAGTATAGGCAACATATAAGCAAAGGTTTTACCTGTACCTGTTTGTGCAATACCTACTACATCTTTTCCAGAAGCCACTACGTTAAAGGCTTGTTCTTGTATAGGTGTAGGCGTATAAAAACCTAAATCGTCTAAGGCATTATGTAACGGTGTGTTTATATTTAAATCTTGAAAGCTCATTAAGTAATTTTAATATGTGGCAAAGATAGTTTTTTAACAGGTTTAAATTTCAGTAATTTGCAATCAATCATTTTATATTGAGAACGAAACAAATTCAAAACATAAAGGATATAGAATCCTTTAAAAATCAATTACTGGTTTGGGCACAGCAATTCGATGATGTTGTGTGGTTAGATTCTAATAACTATCATCAAAAATATGCGAACTACGATGCGGTTTTGGCGGTTGAAGCTTTTACCTGTATTCAAACAGATTATAAAAATGCGTTTGAGGATTTAAAAGAATACCAAACAGTTACTAAAGATTGGATTTTTGGTTATTTAACCTATGATTTAAAAAATGATATTGAAGATTTATCCTCTGAAAATTTTGATGGATTGGAGTTTCCAGATCTATATTTTTTTCAGCCTAAAAAATTGTTTTTAATTAAGGGTAATCGTATTGAAATTCAATATTTAAGTTGTGTTGACGATGAATTTGAAGAAGATTTACTATCAATTAAAAAAAGTAATTACGAACCATGCTTTAGTGGTTGTAATAATATTAAAATAAAGCTCCGTATTCATAAAGATGAATATTTTGAAAAGGTTGAAACCATGCTAAATCATATTCATCGGGGTGATATTTACGAAGCTAACTTTTGTCAAGAGTTTTATGCTGAAAGCACGCAGATAAACCCATTGGATACGTATTTAAAATTGAATAGTATTTCTAAACCTCCATTCGCATCATTCATTAAAATGTTTGATAAGTATGTGTTATGCGCATCACCAGAACGCTATTTAAAAAAAGAAAATAATACTGTGTTGTCTCAACCTATTAAAGGGACTGCAAAACGATCAGTTTCTTTAGAAGAAGACAACCAACTTAAAGCAGATTTATTGGGAGATGAAAAAGAACGCAGCGAAAATATTATGATTGTTGATTTGGTACGCAACGATTTATCAAAAACCGCAATAAAAGGCAGTGTTAAAGTTGAAGAGTTATGCAGAATTTATACCTTCGATCAAGTCCATCAAATGATATCTACAGTCACATCAAAGGTAGATACAGCAACACATCCTGTTGATATTATAAAAAGCACCTTTCCTATGGGAAGCATGACTGGAGCACCTAAAATTTCAGCAATGCAAATTATTGAAAATTTAGAAGAAACTAAACGTGGTGTATATTCAGGTGCTATTGGTTATTTTTCTCCTGAAGGCAATTTCGATTTCAACGTAGTAATTCGTAGCATTTTGTATAACGAAACAACCCAATACACTTCATACTCCGTAGGAGGTGCCATAACAGCAAAAAGCAATCCTTTAAAAGAATACGAAGAGTGTTTGGTGAAAGCTAAAGCAATGCGCGAGGTTTTAGAGAGTTAAATAAGATGCCCCTTAAAATCTTCAATAGCTAATTCTAAAATGCGTTTCACACGTTTTGCTTCAATATTTTTTATAGTTGCAATTTCTTTAAAGCTTAATTTCCCAAAAACAAACAAATCTACAATATCAGAGACTCTTAAAGGTAACCAAGTATAATATTTACCTAATAAATGTTTATTACGGTTCGTAGAAATATCCGAAATTTCAAAAGCATTTTGTATTGAAGCATTACTATCATCATATACAAAAACATGTTTATCTTCTTGGTCTTGGTGGTATGAAATGTCACTTAATTCTTCATTCATTATAAAATCAAAATCCTCATCTACCGTAAAATTTTCATCTAAACCATCAAGCTCGTCCTTCAGAATAGAGTCGGTGCTCATGGTGTTTTGATGAAAAGCTTCTTTTTTAAATAAGTCATCCAAATCAGCATCCACAATTTTAAAAAGTTCAATTTTTATAACAGCAATTTCCGCATCAACATTATATCCTTGCTCATAAAATTTAGCAATACCCTCATCTATAATATCGTTAGATTTGTACATGTTTTTCGGGATAATCTTAGTAGATTCAGCAATATACAAGCGGTGTTTAACATACGCCTGCAAGTGTTGTGTTGCAGAAATCACCTTGTTGTTAAATACAGTTTGCGCAGTTTTGTCGTTTAATTTATCTATAGTACACATAGCTCAATAATTTAAAAATACTTGTTTAAAGTTACAAAAACTCCAAAAAGAACTTATGATTTTTGTCATGCGAAAGTCCGTTTAAGATGATTATATACTATAGTCTGTATAAATAATTTTATGGCGCAACCCTAAAGGGTCGGGCTATCCGCTACAAGTCCTCGCTCGTGCCTCGCTGTGGGCTTTCCACTTCTATCCCTTGCGCATCCATCTGCTGGCTTATTTCTTAAAAGCGAACACCATCAAATCTAAAAACTTTGCGCCTTTGCGCCTTTGTGAGAATAAAATAAAACTTAACTTTGAAATGTGCAAAAGCAGTTCCAAAAACATATTACAAATAAGCTTCAGTTTCTAGTTCAAGGCAAAATTCTAATTGCTATTTCTGGTGGGATAGACAGCGTGGTGTTAACCCATTTATGTCATAAATCAAAGCTTAATATTTCACTAGCACACTGCAATTTTAATCTAAGAAGAAAGGAAAGCGATACCGATGAAGACTTTGTTTTACAATTAGCCAAAGATTTAGATTTAGAAGTATTTGTACAACGTTTTGATACCGAGTTGTATGCAAAAGATAACAAACGCTCCATACAAATGGCAGCACGCGAATTGCGTTACGCATGGTTTGAAGAATTAGCAGAACAATTAGGGTTCGATTATATACTAACCGCACACCATGCAGACGATAATCTCGAAACATTTTTAATCAATTTCACCAGAGGTACAGGGCTTGAAGGCCTAACAGGAATACCAGAAATAAATGAAAAATTTGTACGTCCATTATTACCCTTTTCAAGTCATGCTATTGTAGCTTTTGCAGAAGAAAATAAAATTAAATGGCGAGACGATAGCAGCAACAAATCCGTTAAATATCTGCGAAATAAACTGCGTCATGAAGTCATTCCTATTCTAAAAGCCATCAATCCAAGTTTATTACAAAGTTTTCAATCTACTTTAGAAAATTTAAATGACACTGCAGATATTGTTGAAGAAAGCACCAATGCTGTTTTAAAACGTGCCATTGAAACTATGGATGAAAATCATGTAGCTTTTAAGGTTTCAGAATTTAAAAAGTTAAACAATCCAAAAGCCTATTTGTTCGAGTCGCTTAAAGAATTTGGATTTACAGAATGGAACGACGTTGTCGATTTATTAGATGCCGAAACAGGAAAGCAAGTGTTTTCAAACACACATCGATTAATTAAAAATCGAGAACACTTATTGTTAAGTGAAGTAAAGCAAACCGACCACCAAGAAATTTTAATCACTTCCGAAGAGGATAAGAAACAAACACCATTTGGCACCTTGTTTTTTGATGAAGCCGATGCTGTTTTTGGTACAGGCTCTAATATGATTTTTGTAGATAAAAATGCGTTAAAGTTTCCTTTAACGATTCGGAAATATAAAGAAGGCGATGTGTTTTACCCATTAGGAATGACAGGTAAAAAGAAGATAAGTAAGTACTTTAAAGACGAAAAATTATCACTCTTAGAAAAAGAAAACACATGGTTATTATGTTCTCGCGAAGCTATTGTTTGGGTTATAGGTAGAAGAGCAGATAATAGGTTTAGAGTAGCCGAAAACACAACACAAATTTTAAAAATAGAATTGAAGTAGGAGCGCTCCAGCATGACCTGTCAGGTTTTTAAAAACTTAGAGGTCTAAATTAAGAATTTAAAAATATGACGCTACAAGGCAACATAGTCGATATAATAAACAAACGCATTTACAAAGGTGAAATCACTTTTGAAAACGGAAAGATTCTAACTATACAGGAAAAAGACCATAATGTAAATCATTACATTCTTCCAGGGTTCATTGACGCGCATATTCACATAGAAAGTTCTATGCTTGTTCCATCAGAATTTGCAAGAATTGCTGTTAAACATGGTACGGTAGCAACCGTTTCAGACCCACATGAAATAGCAAATGTATTAGGAGTTGCAGGTGTAGAGTTCATGATTGAAAACGGAAAGCAAGTCCCTTTTAAATTTAATTTTGGAGCACCATCTTGTGTGCCTGCCACTAATTTTGAATCGGCGGGAGCTACTATTGATTCAGAAGGTATAAAAACACTTCTAGAAAATCCTGATGTTAAATATCTTGCGGAAATGATGAATTATCCTGGAGTCCTTTTTGATGATGACGAGGTGATGAAAAAAATAGCTTGGGCAAAACATTTTAATAAACCTGTTGACGGTCATGCGCCAAGTGTTAGAGGTAATGATATTTCAAAATACATAAACGCAGGCATATCAACCGACCATGAATGTTTTACTTATGATGAAGCTCTAGAGAAGCTTCAAAAAGGCATGAAAATCTTAATTCGAGAAGGGAGTGCTGCTAAAAACTTTGATGCTTTAATTGATTTGCTGCCAGAACATTTTGAAAACATGATGTTATGTAGTGATGATAAACACCCCGACGATCTGCTTGTTGGTCATATTAATCAACTATGTGCAAGAGCTGTTTCAAAAGGGATAGATGTCTTTAAAGTATTGCAAGTAGCTTGTATTAATCCAGTCAATCACTACAATTTAGATGTTGGTTTATTAAATGTTGGAGATGAGGCAGATTTCATTGTTGTTGAAGATTTAAAAGCCTTTAAAACGCTTCAAACTTACATTAATGGCGAATTGGTGTTTGATGATGGCCAATCGTTAATATCAACTGTGCCTTTTAAAATTTTAAATAATTTTAATTGTAATAAAAAAGAAGTTTCAGATTTTATAGTACCATCTTCAGCAAAACAAATTCGTGTTATTGAAGCTTTAGAAGGACAATTGGTTACCAATGAAATTTTAGAAGCGTCTCGTATTCAAAAAGGAAATTTAGTTTCAAACATTAACAAGGATATTCTAAAAATGACGGTAGTTAATCGTTATGAAAATCAAAAACCAGCCATAGCATTTATCAAAAATTTCGGCTTGAAAGAAGGTGCAATTGCTTCTTCTGTTGGTCACGATTCGCATAATATTATTGCAGTTGGTGTTTCAGACGAAGCCATTTGTAAAGCTGTAAATTTAATCATTGAAAACAACGGAGGCATTTGTGCTATTTCTAATTCTGATGAAATAATAGTACCACTTCCTGTTGCGGGAATCATGAGCGATAAAGATGGAGCAACTATAGGAAAGCAATACGCAGAATTAGATAAAATGGCTAAAACTTTTGGAAGTAAATTATACGCACCATATATGACTTTATCGTTTATGGCATTATTAGTAATTCCATCGCTTAAGTTAAGCGATAAAGGTTTATTTAACGGAACAGATTTTAAATTTACTTCATTGGAGTTATAATGAGAGCTAAGATTTATTTTTCGCGCAAAGATGCTAAATCCCAAAGTAAAAAAAGAAAAAACATTTTATTATAAACGAAAACTGAGACAGCGACTGTTAACTAAAACCGTCAACTTAAAACATGCCAATAATAAAATCAACCTATAAACCGCCATTTTACTTTAAAAACGGATTCATTTCAACGGTGTATTCTGGATTAATAAGACGTATTTCATTAAGTCAAGAACGCGAACGCATTACTTTAAATGATGGCGATTTTTTAGATTTAGATTGGAGTTTTTCTAAAGAAAAAAGTGATGCGCTTATTATACTATTACATGGTTTAGAAGGTAATGGACAACGGCCTTACTTAACTGGGGCAGCAAAGTTATTTAATGCGCATGGAACAGATGCGGTTTGCGTAAATTTTAGAGGCTGTAGTGGAGAAGATAATTTGAAGTATTACAGTTACCACTCTGGTGAAACTAAAGATTTAAAGGCGGTTATAAAACATGTTATTGCCAACAAAAAGTATTCAAAAATTTATTTAAAAGGCATCAGTTTAGGAGCTAATGTTATTTTAAAATACTTAGGCGAAGGGAACTTGATTCCAAAAGAAATTAAAGCGGCAATTGCGGTTTCTGTACCGTGCTATTTAACGGGTTCAGCAAAAGCGTTGCATGCTTTAAAAAATAAGTTATACCACGATAGATTTTTAAGGCATTTGGTTAATAGGTTAAAAACAAAGCAAAAACGTTTTCCTGAATTATTAAGTAATGAAGCACTTAATGCAATCAAGACATTAACAGATTTTGATAATGTGTACACAGCAAAAGCACATGGCTTTGAAGACGCTTTGGACTATTATATAAAATGCAGTAGTTTACAGTTTCTCCCGAATATAAAAATACCAACTTTAGTTATTAATGCATTAAATGACTCTTTTTTGTCTCCGGAATGTTATCCTGTAAAAGAAGCAAAAAATAATCCTGATTTGTATTTGGAAATGCCTAATCATGGTGGACATGCTGGTTTTATTGACAGAAAGAATGTGTATTATAATGAGAAGCGTGCACTAGAATTTGTTACCAGATAATCTATATATTAAACTCTGATGAGTGTTTTATATCTTTTAAAACAAAAGTACTGTTTAGTACACCAATGTTTTCAATTTTGGAAAGTTTATATTTTATGAAATTATGATAGTCTTCAAGTCCTTTAGTGTTTATTTTTAAAATAAAATCTACTTGTCCAGCCATATGATAGCATTCTTGTACTTCATCTAAATTCTGAATTTGTTCCTCAAATTTTTCAATAAAAGCTTCGCTATGATATCGCATAGATACTTGACAAAATGTGGTTACAGAGCGTTCTAATAAATTTTTGTCTAAAATGGCAACATACTTTTTTATAAAACCTTGGCTTTCTAGTCTTCTAATTCTCTCGTAAATAGGAGACGCTGTTAAATTCAAAATTGTTGCAATTTCTTTTGCTGTTTTTTTGGAATCATTCTGAAGAATTCTCAAAATAGTGATATCGGTGTCATCTAATTTCTCCATTATCTTTTAAGTAAAATTTATTGTTATGTGTATTTATTTATAAGCTATGAAGTAAAAATAATTAATATGAATGTTAATTTTAGTAAATTTTACTTAAATTTTTTGGTATAGTAATTATTAGTGTTGTTATGTTTAATTTTGATAGTAATTAATGCTTTAATGTTTATTTTATGATTTTAGTAATTGGTGCTAACGGACAACTAGGAACAGTGCTAACTAAAGCCCTTCAGAATAAATATGGATTGGATAACGTCTTAGCTTCAGATGTTGCTAAAAAAGAAGGGTTTAATGGCTTGTTCGAAATTATTAATGCAACAGATTTAGAAAGAATTAGAGAGGTTGTAAAGAAATATAATGTAACTCAGGTTTACCATTTGGCAGCTATATTATCAGCTAAAGGTGAGGCAAATCCGTTGTTAAGCTGGGATATTAATACAAAAACGTTTTTAAACGTGTTGGAAGTATCCAGAGCAGAAAACGTTAAAAAGGTATTTTATCCAAGTTCAATAGCTGTTTTTGGAAATAATGCACCTAAATTGAAAACGCCTAATAACACCTCTTTAAATCCAGAGACTGTTTATGGAATAAGTAAGGTAGATGGTGAAAACTGGGCAAAGTATTATTTTGATAAATATGATTTAGATGTTAGATCTTTAAGGTTTCCTGGTGTAATAGGGTATCAATCTTTACCAGGAGGTGGCACTACTGATTATGCCGTAGATATTTATCATAAAGCAGTATTAGGTGAAAATTTCGATTGTTTTTTAAATGAAGACACTATACTTCCCATGATTTTTATGGATGATGCTATTGATGCCACTCTTAAATTAATGGAAGCTCCAAAAAAAGCAATTAAAACCCGAACCTCATACAATATTTCTGGAGTTAGTTTTTCTCCTTTGGATATTGAATTAGAAATTAGAAAATATTATCCAGAGTTTAAAGTTAATTTTAAACCAGATTTCAGACAAAAAATTGCTGAAAGCTGGCCTAAAACCATAGATGATTCTGAAGCACAAAATGACTGGAATTGGAAACCAAGTTTCAATGTAAGTACCATAACAGAAATTATGATTCAGAAGTTAAAAGAACAATATCACATAGCAATCTAAAACAAGAAAAGTAATGTATTCAAATATAAAAGAAGATTTACAAAGAGAACTAAACGAAATTAAAAACGCAGGGTTGTATAAAACAGAACGTGTTATTACAACACCTCAAGGCTCAAAAATAAGCACAACTAATTCTACAGAAGTTTTGAATTTTTGTGCTAACAACTATCTGGGGTTATCATCTAATCCAGATGTTATTGAAGCAGGAAAAAATGCGATTGATTCGCATGGTTATGGTTTGTCATCAGTACGATTTATTTGTGGTACGCAAGACATTCATAAAGAATTAGAAAAGAAGACAGCTGCTTTTTTAGGAATGGAAGATTGTATTTTATATGCTGCTGCATTTGATGCTAATGGAGGACTTTTTGAGCCACTTTTAGGTTCTGAAGATGCCATTATTTCAGATGCATTAAATCACGCATCAATTATCGATGGTATTCGACTTTGTAAAGCGAAACGATTTAGATATGACCATAATAATATGGAAGCTTTAGAAGAACAGTTAAAATTGGCTAATGATAGTCGCCGTAAATTAATTGTTACAGATGGATCTTTTTCTATGGATGGAACCATTGCACAGCTAGATAAAATTTGTGATTTAGCAGACAAGTACCATGCTATGGTTATGGTAGATGAATGTCACTCTACGGGGTTTATAGGAAACACAGGAAGAGGTACACATGAGTACAGAAATGTTATGGGTAGAATCGATATTATTACCGGTACCTATGGAAAAGCCTTGGGTGGCGCATCTGGCGGTTTTACAGCAGCTAGAAAAGAAATTGTTGAACTTTTAAGACAACGATCAAGACCGTATTTGTTTTCAAACACAGTAGCACCTTCAATAGTTGGAGCTTCTATTAAAGTTTTAGATTTAATAAGTAATTCAACTCATCTTTGTGATAAACTAAAGGAAAATACTAAATACTTTAGAGAAAAAATGACTAACGCTGGTTTCGATATTGTGCCAGGAGATCATCCAATAGTACCTGTAATGCTATATGAAGCAACATTGGCTCAAGAATTCGCATCAAAACTACTGGAAGAAGGCATTTATGTTATTGGTTTCTTTTATCCTGTCGTACCAGAAGGAAAAGCTAGAATAAGAGTGCAGTTATCTGCAGCTCACGAAAAAAATCATTTAGACAAAGCTATACAGGCTTTCGTTAAAATAGGTAAAGAACTTAAAGTGCTATAGCATATTTCAAAATTAAAATTCTTGTTAGTAAAGCCATGTTAAATATAATATGGCTTTTTTTATATTAAAAATGTATGATTGATGATTTATTTGCACTTAGTTAAGCCCTTGTTAAAATTATAGATTCAATTCTTTATTAATTACTTTTTTTATAATTTAATGCAAAATATAGATAACATGCCAACATTCAACTTAAAAATTAACAACGAAACCCATACTGTAGAGGCAGATATGGACACCCCTTTACTTTGGGTGCTTAGAGACCAAATAGACCTAGTAGGTACAAAATACGGATGTGGAATAGGACAATGTGGTGCTTGTACAGTACATGTAGATGGTACTGCAACACGCAGTTGTTTATTACAAGTATCGCAAGCTGAAGGTATGAATATTACAACAATTGAAGGACTTTCAGAACATGGCGACCATCCCGTACAACAAGCTTGGAAAGAAGTTGATGTTCCGCAATGTGGCTATTGTCAAGCAGGACAAATCATGACGGCTTCAGCATTTTTGGATAAGAACCCAAACCCAACAGAAACTCAAATAAGAAACGCCATGCATGGAAATATTTGCAGATGCGCCGCATACAATAATATTGAAGAAGCTGTTAAAGTAGCTGCTGAAAAATTAAGTTAATTAACCTATAAAAAATTTAAAAAATGGCAACTTCAAAACAAATGACATTTAGCAGAAGGTCTTTCTTAAAATCATCAGCTTTAGCTAGTGGAGGTATGATAATAGGTTTTAACTTATTTAATGCATGCAAATCCGACGTAAAACCTTCAATCGATTTAAGTAAATTAAATTACAATGATTTCAATGCCTTTATAAAAATTTCTCCAGAAGGAAAAGTTACCATATTTGCACCAAATCCAGAAATTGGACAAGGTGTGAAAACCTCAATGCCTATGCTTATTGCAGAAGAATTAGATGTGGCGTGGAAAGATGTATATGTAGTTCAAGGCGATTTAGACACCAAAAATTTCACAAGGCAATTAGCAGGTGGTAGTCAATCCATACGCTTGGGTTGGGAGCCACTGCGGCAAACAGGTGCTACAGCAAAACAAATGTTGGTTAATGCCGCTGCTGCAAGATGGGGTGTTGATGCCTCAGAATGTAACGCAAAATTAGGAGTGATTACAAATGCAAATGGAGAAACCCTAGGTTATGGCGATGTGGTGTCTGAAGCTGCACTATTAGAAGTTCCAGAAAACGTTACATTAAAAGACTCAAAAGATTTTACCATTATTGGTCAAGGTAAAGGAAATGTAGATATTGATAAAATTATAACTGGGAAACCCTTATTTGGGCTAGATTATAAAGAAGAAGGTATGTTGTATGCTACAATTTTAAGGCCACCAGCATTTGGACAAATTTTAGACTCGTTTGATGCTGCTGCTGCAAAAGCAATACCGGGTGTTATTGATGTGATTACCATTGGAGAAAAAGCAAAAGCCTACATAGAGGATGGACCTAATAGCTGGACAGCAAGGTTTAATGATCATGAAAAAGTTGTAGTTATTGCCAATAATACTTGGAATGCCATAAAAGGCAAGAAAGCTATTAAAGCTACTTGGAAGGAAGAATCACCGCTTGAAGATACTGCACTACATGACAAAAAACTTAATGCTATATTAGATGGTAATACATTTTCAACCATGAGGTCTGATGGTAATGTAAAAAAAGCATTTGCTAATGCAGATACTGTTTTTGAACGTACTTATGAATCGCCTTTTTTACCGCATAGTTGTATGGAACCTATGAACTTTTTCGCTAGCGTAACACCAGACAAAGTGCATTTAGTTGGACCTACTCAAACACCTGCTGAAGCTGCTAAAATAGTCTCTAAACTTTTGGATAGAGATATAGATGATGTGCATGTGGAAATGACAAGAATGGGAGGCGGTTTTGGAAGACGTCTTTATAATGATTTTGTTTGTGAAGCTGTAGAGATTTCAAATACGATTAAAAAACCAGTAAAAATGGTCTCTACCAGAGAAGATGATATAGCTACAGGTATATATCGTCCAGCCAAGAAATACAGGATAGCTGCATCTTTGAAAGAAGGAGAAATAACTGGATATCATTTAAAAGAGTCTAATATTGATAGTAATATGTATGGATTAATTCCGCACTTTTTCCCCGCGGGAGCCATAGAAAATTATCAAGTTGATACTGCTAATTACAGAAGTAATATCTCAACGGGAGCTTGGAGAGCACCATACACAAATTTTTTAGCTAGTGCAGAGCAAAGCTTTTTTGATGAACTTGCAGAGGAAATGGGTGTAGATCGTATTCAATTGCACATGGATTTATTGGATAAAGCAAAAAATAATCCAGACCCAAAGATTGATTATAGCCCAGAACGTTTGCAAGGTGTATTAAAATTAGTTGTAGATAAATCAAATTGGGGGAAAGCAGAAGAAGGTGTTTATCAAGGGCTTTCAGTTTATTATTGTCACAATACTCACGTAGCCGAAGTTGCAGATATAGTAATGGAAAATGGATTGCCACTAGTAAAAAAAGTGACTTGTGCTGTAGATTGTGGTGTTGTTGTTAATCCTTTAGGTGCATTAAATCAAATAAAAGGTGGTATTATTGATGGTATAGGTCATGCGATGTATTCTGATTTTGGATTCAATAATGGCATTCCGCAATCTAATAATTTTAATACATACCAATTAATTAGAATGGGACAAACGCCAAAGGTAGATGTACATTTTATTGAAAGCGATATGGCTCCTACTGGATTAGGAGAACCAACTTTACCTCCCGTTGGTGCTGCAGTTGCTAATGCTATTTATAAAGCTACAGGGAAACGTTTAAGAAAGCAGCCTTATATGAGTAATATGAATGTTGAAGAAACAGTTTTAGGATAAATTAAATATTAAGAGATAAAAGACTATCTAAAAAGTAAGATTTTAACTTATTGTCACATGAACTGCAGTCAAAATATATTGGAATTCAGAATCATAAGTTTTCGACTGGTCTAAAATAACATTTTTAATTACTTAGTAAATCGTTTTTTACTTCATATAGATGACACACGAGTTTAAAAATATTGTAGCAGAAGGCATCAAAGCGAAAGAGAGCGGAGTAAACTCTGTCATGGCTTCGGTCGTAGCATTGGATGGATCATCATACCGCAGACCAGGAGTAAGGATGCTCATTTTAGAAAACAATAAGATGATTGGTGCGGTTAGTGGAGGCTGTGTTGAGAAAGAAATTCTAGTTCAATCACAATCTGTTTTTAAAACAGGAATATCAAAAATAATGACTTATGATGGTAGGTACCGATTGGGTTGTGAAGGGGTGTTATATATTTTGATTGAACTTTTTAATCCAAATAAAGATTTTGTAAATGCTTTTTCTGAATGTTTAAAAAAGCGTCAATCATTTAATTTATTGTCATATTACGAAAAGCAAGAAGGGGGTAGTTTAAAATATGGATCTGTTGTAGAAATTGATAACCAATCTTTTCCTCTAAATACATTAAATAATTTAAAAAGTGAATTGACGCTTTCAGTTTTTAAACAAACAATGCCGCCATGTTTTAAGCTGGTAATAGTTGGCGCCGAACACGATGCTGTTCAACTCTGTCAATATGCAGCACTTACGGGTTGGGAAGTCACTATAGTAGCAGGTGTTAAAGAACATAAATCTATTAAAGAGTTTTTTGGAGCTCATGCATTTTACGCAACTACACCAGAAGCTTTAGACGTTTCAAATATAGATAATCAAACAGCCATAATACTGATGACTCATAATTTTGCTTATGATTTACGCTATTTGGTGGCTCTAAACAAAACAACACCAAACTACATAGGTTTATTAGGCCCCAGTAAAAGACGCGATGATTTATTATCTCAATTTACAGAATACTGTCCAGAGATATCAGATAAATTTTTAGAATCTATTCATGGGCCAGCAGGCTTGAACATAGGTTCTGAAACGCCTCAAGAAATTGCTGTCTCAATTGTTGCAGAAATATTAGCCTTTACTAGAAAACAATACCCTATGTCTCTTCAAGAAAAAGTAGGTAGAATTCATTCCAAGTCTAGTGAATCAAAATAAACCGAATATTTCCATTGTTATTCTAGCTGCTGGTGCTTCAAGTAGAATGGGAAGCCCAAAACAATTGCTTAAATGGGGTAATGACAGCTTATTAAATCATACTATAAAAACAGCTTTAAGAGTTGATGTTTCTGAAATCATTGTTGTTTTAGGAGCTAATTGTAAATTGATTGAGACTGACATTAAACAGCATCCAGTTACTATTTTAAAGAACGAAAATTGGAAGTTAGGTTTGGGTAAATCCATAGCTTTTGCTACTGAGTATGTTATAAATTCGAATTCAAAAAGCCAAGGAATTCTTGTTACACTGGCAGATCAACCGTTAATAAATTCAGATTATTTGAATGAAATGATTCAAGACTTTTCTCCTGATGAAAGTCAAATAATTGCAACAGCTTATACTGATGAGAAAAAGGGCGTCCCAGTGCTTTTTGATGCGGTTTATTTTGAAGAGTTGACAAAACTTAGTAATGATGAAGGTGCTAAAGCGCTTCTTAAAGCTTATGATTCTTTTGTAAAAACTTTAATACCTCCTGTAAAAAATGTAGATTTAGATTCCAAAGAAGATTACGAAACTCTTCATAAAGCGAATTTTAAAACTAAATGAGTACAACATCAAAAGAAAAAGCATTAACACCAGAAACTTTTGAAAACCTAAAAAGCACTAAACCACAAGTAAATAGTGTAGGGTTTAAAAGTATTGCTACGGCTATAGGTCAGGTTTCTAAGTATATGAATACCGCTGATGCACTCAAATTAGCAACAAAAATGAATCAAAAAGGAGGTTTTGATTGTCCAGGTTGTGCATGGCCAGATCCTGATGATGAACGTTCTTCTTTAGGTGAATTTTGCGAAAACGGTATTAAAGCTATTGCTGAAGAAGCTCAGAATAAAACGATTGGTGCTGATTTTTTTGAAAAGCATAGTGTTGATGAACTATCCAGTTGGTCTGATT
The DNA here is from genome assembly GCF_947487605.1 of uncultured Algibacter sp. Classification (GTDB taxonomy): domain Bacteria; phylum Bacteroidota; class Bacteroidia; order Flavobacteriales; family Flavobacteriaceae; genus Algibacter_D. Next base: position 196,887 of record NZ_CANKXK010000005.1, on the reverse strand, counting down.
TTGAAATAGGTAAGTCTGGGCGTTTGGCAGAGCCTATGTTTTTACCAGAAGACGCAACACATTATCAACCCATGTCTTGGGAAGCTGCTTTTGAAAAAGTAGGACAGCATTTAAACGCGCTTGATAATCCAGATGAAGCAGTATTTTATACATCGGGAAGAACAACCAACGAAGCGGCGTTTTTATATCAGTTATTTGTTCGCGAATTTGGTACATCCAATTTACCCGACTGTTCAAACATGTGTCATGAAGCAAGCGGAAGTGCTTTGTCTGAAACTTTAGGAATAGGTAAAGGTTCCGTAACCTTAGACGATTTATATAAAGCTGAGGTGGTTCTGGTAGTTGGACAAAACCCAGGAACAAATCATCCTAGAATGCTTACTGCTTTAGAGAAAACTAAAAAAAATGGTGGTAAAATAATAGCTGTTAATCCATTGCCTGAAGCAGGGTTAATAAAATTTACCAATCCGCAAAGTCCAGTAAAGCTTTTAACTGGTGGAACCCAAATAGCTGATGCCTTTGTACCGATTACAATTAATGGAGATGTTGCTTTTTTTAAAGCGATACTCTTAAAATTGTTAGAGCAAGAAGAAGCCAAAGGTAATGTATTTGATACCGCATTTATAAATGAATTTACTCAAGGTTATGATGCGTTTATAACAGATTTAAAAACCTATGATTTAGATGAATGTCTGAAAGCCTCTGGAGTTTCAGAAGCTATTTTTACTGAAGTTTTTGATTTAATTCTAAACAACAATAAAATCATTATTTGTTGGGCAATGGGCTTAACCCAACACGAAAATGCAGTAGATAATATTCGCGAATTAGTAAACTTGCTATTGCTAAAAGGAAGTATAGGAAAAGAAGGTGCAGGAACCTGTCCTGTGCGAGGACATTCTAATGTACAGGGCGATAGAACAGTTGGAATTTGGGAATCTGCACCCCAGGCGTTTCTCGATAAAATTGAAACGAAATACGGTTTTAAGCCAACAAATAAACATGGTTTTTCTGTTATTGATGCTATTAAAGCTATGTATGAAAAGAAAGCTAAAGTCTTTATTGGAATGGGAGGTAATTTTATCTCAGCAGTTCCAGATACATTGTATTCTGCCCAAGCATTAGCAAATTGTAATTTAACGGTACATGTTAGTACTAAATTAAATCGTTCGCATTTAGTTACAGGAAAAGAAGCGCTGATTTTACCATGTTTAGGACGTACAGAAAAAGATTATCAAAAATCTGGAGAACAAGTGCAAAGTGTTGAAAACTCTATGGGTGTGGTGCATACTACAAAAGGAGTTTTAGAGCCTTGTTCTGAAAATTTATTAAGTGAAGTTGCTGTGGTTTGTGGAATAGCTCATGCTACATTAAAAGCACGTTCTAAAGTTAGTTGGTTGCAATATAAAGATGATTATAATCTAGTAAGAAACGATATTGCTGAGGTAGTTGAAGGGTTTACGGATTATAATAAAAAGCTAAAGCAACCTTCGGGTTTTTATTTGCCTAATGGCGCACGTATTAGAAAATTTAAAACCAAAACAGGAAAAGCTAATTTTACAAAAAACAACCTACCAAAATGGCAATTAAAAGAAGGAGAACTGGTGATGATGACTATTAGAAGTCATGATCAATTTAATACCACTATTTACGGGTTAGATGACAGATACAGAGGGGTTTTTAATGAACGACGTATCATTTTTATGAATCGTGGAGATATGAAACTACGCAGTTTAGAAGCACACGATGTTGTAAATCTAAAATCAGAATACAATGGTGTGATTCGTGAAGCCAATAATTTTAAAGTCGTAGGTTATGATATTCCAAAAAACTGTTGTGCAACTTATTTTCCAGAAACAAATGTATTAGTGCCTCTTGAAAGTTTTGCTCATACAGCAAAAACACCAGCATCAAAGAGCGTGAAGATAACAGTTGAAAAAGTGCAGTAATTCTCGTAATTTTAATTCTTATATGAATAAAAGCTAATTCATTTTTATTGCACCAATACCTTTATCCCATAGTTTTTTATTAAAATCAGGTATAGCTGAATTTGTAAAAGTTTCAGCTTGTTTTTTTAACTGCACCCATTTTGTATCAAGCTCTTTTTTTCTGTCTTTTGATGATTGATTAATTATAGGTAATATATTATGTGATTGATTAATTAAAAATAGGTAGTTCGCCGTAAATTTATTTTGAAAATTTTCAACGTCATCGTATGCTTTTGATTTTCTCTGAACCATTTCGTCATCCCATGCCTTTAGAGTTTTTAGTAAATTTTCTCCTTCTGTAACTAAAGATTTGCTTTCAGGATGCTTCTTTAAAAACACAATCATTTCTCTTAATTGTTTTTGTATTTCGAATAATGAATTAACAACATTGTGCATTTCGGTTACATTTTGCTCCATTTCTCTCATGAAAGTGTTGTAAGCCAAATAATCTTTCGCATTAGTATGATATAAAGGAACTTCAACAATTTTAGCTTCCGTTGTTACAACTTCGTTATTAAATTTTAAACTTAAACTATAAGTGCCAGGTGTAGCTAAATGCCCTCTATAATCTGCTTCTATATAAACATTTTTAACTCCAGGTATGGTGGCATGTCGCATATTCCATACAAACCTATTTAAGCCTTCTTTTTTATCTAGAACAGGCTCGCTTGAAGGTCCACCATCGTACTTTATAAATGTGCTGTCCTTTTCTGAAGTAAAAGACCTTACCAAGTTACCGTTACTATCTTTAATTTCTAGTTTTATTTTTGTAGAGTCATTTACCTTTGGAAGCTCGTAGTACATAACCATACCATTCGCAGGGTTAACGCCTTCAAAAGTATTTGAACCTTTAAATTTTTTATTATTACTATTTAATTGACTTCCCCAATGACCTCGGTATGTGTCTGCTGGAGAATACAATTTTAAATGGGTTTTATCATTTTTATATTCTGATAAAACTGACAGATCATCAAGAATCCAAAACCCTCTTCCTGAAGTAGCAACCACTAAATTACCTTGATGTACTTTTAAATCTGTGATAGGGGTAATTGGTAAGTTTAACTGAAATGCTTCCCAAGTATTACCACCATCTAAAGAAATGTAAACTCCTTTCTCTGTGCCAGCATACAATAAATCTTTTCGATTTGAATCTTCTCTTACAACTCTTGTAAAAGAACCATTAGGAATACCCGAGCTAATGTTTTTCCATGTTTTTCCGTAGTTAGTCGATTTATAAATCGCAGGGGTATGATCATTGAATTTAAATCGTGTAGTAGCAATATACACGGTTCCTAGATTATGAGGCGACACTTCTATAGCGTTAACTAAACATTCTTTCAAATCTTTGGGCGTTATGTTAGTCCAATTCTCTCCATCATCTTTGGTTATATATACTAAACCGTCGTCACTTCCTGTATAAAAAACACCCTTTTCATGAGGTGATTCTATCATATAACTTATGGTTCCATAATTTTCACCACCAACCGCTTCATTAGTATATGGTCCACCACCTTTGCCTTGTCTTTCATCTAAATTACGAGTTAAATCTGGAGATATTTCTTTCCATGTGCGTCCCATATCATTTGTTTTCAACACCATTTGGGCGCAATGATAATATGTGTTTGGAGTGTGTTGAGACTTTATTATTGGAGCATTCCAATTATAAAGATATTTCATGTCTCTGGCATCTTCTCCTAGATATTCAATAGGAGCAGCCATTATTTTTGTTTTGGTATTAGAATCTGTATCTAAAACGTTTATTGTCCCTAAGTAACTTCCACCCATTACGTATCTTGGATTGTCTGGATCGAAAGCTAAAAAAGCACTCTCACTACCTGCAGAATATGACCAATCTTTACTTGAAATAGATGAATTTCCATACGATAAACTTGCAATTTTTAGTGATGGAAAATCTTGCTGGCCACCATAAACATTATATGGAAAGAGATTATCTGTATTGATTCGATAAAATTGAGCAAGTGGCATATTTGATTGTGTAGACCATGTATTACCTGAATTAAATGAAATACCTGAGCCACCATCGTTTGCTATAACCATGTTATTCGAGTTTTTTGGGTTAATCCAAAGATCATGGAAATCGCCATGAGTACCTCTTAATACGCTCCATGTTTTTCCACCGTCTATAGATCTTAAAGCTGGAGCACTTAATACATAGACAATATTTTCGTTATTTGGGTCGGTAAAAACCTCTGTATAATACCAAGCTCGCTGCGTTAAACGATTATCATCACTAACACGAGACCAATTTTCTCCCGCATTTAATGAAACAAATAATCCACCTAAATCTTTGTTGCTATCGCTTTCAATTAAGGCATATACTTTATTGGAGTTAGAGCGACAAACCGAAATCGCCATTTTACCTTTTTCTTTAGGTAAGCCTTCGTGAATTGGGCTCCAAGTTTCACCACCATCAGTCGATTTATACAAACCACTTCCAGAACCTCCACTAATTATTTTCCATGGTTTTCTTTGATGATGCCACATTGCTGCGTACATTATCTCTGGATAATTCATATCCATAGATAGTTCGACTCCACCAGTTAAATCATTTATAAATAAAACATTTTTCCATGTTTTACCGCCATCAACAGATTTGTAAATACCGCGTTCTTTCGATGGACCATATAAAGCTCCTTGGGCAGCAATAAATACAATATCTGGATTTGTTGGGTGGATAACAATCCTTGAAATATGCTGCGTTTTATCTAGTCCTATTTTCTTCCAAGTTTTACCAGCGTCTGTAGATTTGTAAACACCATCACCATACGATGTCATTACAGCTCTAACAGCATGCTCACCCATACCGCAATACACAATATTTGGATTAGACTCCGAAACAGCAACCGCTCCAACTGACCCTGTTTTAAAAAATCCATCTGATATATTTTCCCAGCGTTGTCCAGCATCTTTTGTTTTCCATAGCCCACCTCCTGTAGATCCCATGTAATAAGTTAAAGGATCTGAAATGACACCACTTACAGCAACAGATCTTCCTCCTTGAAAAGGGCCAATATGTCTGTATTTTAAGGGTTTGAAATAAATTTCTGTTTCTTGAGAAAACAAAGAAGTTAAAAGGAAAAATACTATACTGAAGGAAAATAATTTCTTCATTTTTTAATGGTTACATGGTTCTAGTCAAATATACTTAAAATTTGAACCTACTAACCTATAATTAGCATATCCAAAAGACTAATAAGCTAAACTTTTAGATTTTGTTAAATTATTATAAGAAAGAAATTAAAGCCTTTTAGCCGCCGATAGTAATCATACTCCTGTTATTAGTGTGTAATTTAGGTTCTTGAAGTTTCTTTAAAGTATCCATCCCACCACGAACTTTAAATTTTGCTTGAACTGCTTTTTGAATGATGGGTTCAATTGATTTGCCTGCACGAAGTGTCGTTAATAAATCAGATTCTCCAGATGAAAACAAACAATTTTTTAACTGGCCATTCGCTGTTAGACGCAATCTATTACAAGAATCACAAAACGGATTGGTAACTGAACTTATAACCGCAAAACTGCCTTTAAAGCCTTTTATTTTATAGTTTTTTGAAGTGTCATTAGGTGCATCTTGTAAACGCTCAATGCTACTTTCCGCGAAAGCGTTATTTACATAAGTCATCACTTCTGCATAAGACACCATTTTGCTCATATCCCATTTATTGCCATCAAAAGGCATAAATTCTATAAACCGAACAGAAATGGGTAGATCTTTAGTGAAATTGATAAAATCAATAATTTCATTATCATTAAAGCCTTTCATTAAAACAGCATTCACTTTGACTGTAAAGCCTTCTTGTACTAAAAGAAGAATATTATCATAAACCTTTTTGAATTCATGACGTCTAGTAATGTGTTTAAATTTTGTTGCATCTAAAGAATCTAGACTTACGTTTATTTTGTTAACACCATTAGCCTTTAAGACATCAATAAATTTATCAATAATTACAGCGTTTGAAGTGATAGAAAGCTCGACAGGAAGTGTAGAGAGCTTTTCTAAAATTACAGGGATATCTTTTCTTATTAAAGGTTCGCCACCAGTTAGTCTAATTTTTGTAACGCCATGACTTACAAAGGTTTTTGCTATATCATAAATTTCTTCATAAGTCATTAAATGACTCTTTGGAGATAATTTAACACCTTCTTCAGGCATGCAATAGGTACAACGTAAATTGCAACGCTCTATTAACGAAATACGAAGGTAGGCATGGTCTCTACCATGCGAATCTTGTAATATGTTTTTATTATTTGTCATTTATTTTTTCGATTCAGACCTGTCAGGTTTTTAAAACTTGACTGGTCTGTGATTCGTTTTAATCGTGTCTAGCGCCTTTTAATATTCTAAAAATATGTAGTACAGAAGGGAATATGGCATCCATGGATTCTTTTGCACCATTGGTTGACCCAGGAAGTGCTAAAACTAAAGTATCACCAAGTGTTCCAGCAACAGACCTTGATAACATAGCAAAAGGCATACGCTCTTGTCCATAGTTTCTAATCGCTTCCTCTATTCCAGGAATTCGTCTATCTAAAATTGGAAGTAAGGCTTCTGGGGTAACATCACGCCCTGAAAGCCCAGTTCCGCCAGTATAAATAACCATATCTATACCTTGCTCTTGATAGGATTTTGCTTTTTGTTGAATGCTACCTTTTTCATCTGGGATGATTATATATTCTGATATTTTTACATCACAACTTTCAAGCTTACTAATTATGGCTTTTCCTGCTCTGTCTTCTTTATGACCAGCGGAAATACTATCGCTACAAACCACAACTGCTGCCGTTAAATCTTTTCTGAATGTGTCTTTGAAATCTGATTTTCCTCCTTTTTTATTCAGAAGCTTAATGGTGTGTATTTCAATACCTTTATCAATAGGTTTGAGCATATCGTACATGTTTAACGCCACTACGCTAGCGCCATGCATAGCTTCAACTTCAACCCCTGTTTTGTAAATGGTTTTTACTGTAAATAAAACCGTAATTTCTAAACCATCAACTTTATATTCAATACCTGTAAATTCAATAGGTAAGGGGTGGCAATCAGGCAAAATATCTGGTGTACGTTTTACGCCTAATAAACCAGCAGCTTTACTCATGGCGAATACGTTGCCTTTTGGAACGGTGTCATTTTTTATGGCTTGTATAGTTTCTGGTTTGCTAACCTTAACAATGGCTTGAGCTACAGCGGTTCGTAGTGTTGTGTTTTTATGAGTTATATCTACCATTCTTTAATGTTTGTTATTGATTTCAGACCTGTCAGGTTTTTGAAACCTGACAGGTCTATTTTTAGTTTAAGAATTAACCTTCCACTGATGACTTTCATCTTCAAAAATTTCTTTTCCAAAAACTGGAACATCTGCTTTTATAGCTTCAACAATATATTCTAAAGCCTCAAAAACCACTTTTCGCCTTGGAGATGATACAAATACGAATAAGCATATTTCACCTACTTTTACTTTGCCTAAACTGTGGTAAATGTGCATGCAGGTTAAATCGAATTTTTCAAAAGCAGATTCTCTTATCTCGTGAAACTTTTGATTCGCCATATCTTCATAGGCTGTATATTCTATAGCAGAAACGGTCTTGCCATCAATGTTATCAGCACGAACTTGTCCTAAGAAAATATTATGAGCGCCAATACTGGTTTTGGTTTGATGTTTATAAATGGAGTTGCCTATAAATTCTGAAGTTATGGCACCTTCTTGGAACACGTTTTTTGGTTTTTTATCTTTCATGTTTTGTTTCGTTTTAGACCTACAAGGTTAGTAAAACATTGCAGGTTGATTATGCTTTATAGTTTTAAATCCTGCGAGGTTTTAAAAACCTTGTAGGTTTGAATTATTTCTGTAGCGCCTTCAATACTACTAAAGCAGTTTTGTATATCTAGCTCTTGTAATAGCTCTACAGCTTGTTTACTTCGTATTCCTGATTGACAAAAAAGGACTTTTCTCTTCGTTGTATCAATTTTGTCTAGACTCATTTCTAATTCACTCAAAGGGATGTAAGTAACTTGTAAATCTTCAATTTTGGGAGCTTCATTTGCTTCTCTAACATCAATAAACTGAACGTTATCTTTCTGCAAAACATCTTTTATTGAAATGGTATCTATTTTATTTGAGCAATTGATACTAATCTGTTTGTTTTTAAAATTATCTTTTTCTTTTAAAACGGATTGAATAATTGCTTCATTTCGTTTAATCTTCAAAATTGAGATGTCACTTTTAAGTGCATTATAGCATAGTAATTTTCCTGATAAAATATCACCTAATCCCAAAATTAATTTTAAAACTTCATTGGCTTGCATGCTTCCAATAATACCTGGAAGTACACCAATAACACCAATTTCAGAGCAATTAGGAACAGAATCTTTTTGCGGAGGGTTGGGGAAGAGGCAACGGTAACTTGGACCCTGGTTATAATTAAATACAGCTACTTGACCTTCAAACTTGTAAATAGCACCAAAAACTAATGGTTTATTCGTGATAAGGCAGGCATCATTTACTAAATATCGTGTTTCAAAATTATCAGAACCATCCACAATAATATCATATTCCTGAAATAGTACAAGTGCGTTTTGGTAATTGAGTAACTCAGGATATGCAACAACCATAATATCGTTATTCAAATCTTGTAAGCGCTCTTTAGCTGCTAAAGACTTATTTTTTCCAAGTGATGAAGTTCCAAACAACACTTGACGTTGTAGGTTGGACAAATCAACCATATCAAAATCTATGATGCCGATGGTTCCAACACCAGCTGCGGTAAGGTATTGCAAAACTGGACACCCTAAACCACCAGCTCCAATAACCAACACTTTAGCATTAGAGATTTTTTCTTGACCTGCTTGTCCGATTTCTGATAAAATGATATGTCTGTTGTATCTACTCATTGTTTTGTTAATCCTACAAGGGTTCAAAAACCTTGTAGGTTTCCTTAATAATAGCTAATCTTTTTAGTTTTCGTTTATACCTACAAGGTTAAAAAAAGACCTTGCGGGAAGACTAATTACCCTCCCGCAAAAGGAGGCAATAAAGCAATTTCTGCTCCTGTTAGTTCTGTTTCTAAATCTACTAATTCTTGATTCTGTGCTATTTGAAAATCTTTGTTTTTTAAATCTGAATATTTAGTATTCAAAGTATTTATAACTCCAGAAATTAAGTATTCAGAAACTTCTAATTGCTCTTCTTCTTTTTGAGTGACTTCTGCTATTTGTCCGAAATATTTAATCGTTATAAGCATCTTTAATTTGTTTTAATTCTTCTTTTGTGTTCACATTTACCGTTGTGTTTTGATAAACTTCATCTAAAACAACATTTTTATAGTTGCAAGCTTTTATAGCTACTCTTAACCGACGTTCATCTTGTTCTAAAAAACTTTTGAACTTGTCTTTTATGGGGCGTTTGTATAACGCGATTAAAGGCATTGTTTTACTATTACTTTCAACTTGAATAATTTCTGAGTTCTCATCTACAGCATTAATTAATTGTTTTAATACTTCCGAAGTTATCAACGGAATATCACAACTCAAAATCAAGTTTAGTTCAGTTTTTGATGCCTCTAAGCCTGAATAAATTCCAGAAACAGGACCTGCGTTTTTGGTAATATCTATAATGCGTTTTAACCCGAAAACATCGTAATCAGAATTATCAGAAACAATAATAACTTCATCTACTAAAGGTTTTAAAGCATCAATACTGTATTGCACGAAGGGTTTGTTATTCAATATTAAGAACCCTTTGTCTGTTCCCATTCTTGAGCTTTTTCCTCCTGCTAAAATAATACCTGTTATGTGCTTTTTGTATTTCATTTATGTGAATATGAGTTTAGCACAAGCTATAATTAGGACAAAAGCTAAAATGTACCGTAAACGTTGATTATTTATTTTTTTACTGCCATAATAGCCACCTAGAATACCACCAATAAGTGCAATAGCTACTAATATGAAAGTGCCTTTTTCAATTGAAACGTCGCTACTTATTTGACCAACCAAAGCAGCTACAGAATTCACCCAGATAAACAATGCCGAAACTGCTGCGGCTTCTTTCATTTTCCCCCAATGCAACAGGAGAATTATAGGTGTTAAAATGATACCGCCACCAATACCTATGAGTCCTGAAAAGAAACCAATAAAGCCTCCAAAAATGAGTCCTTGCCAAAGTTTTATTGGTTTAATGTTGTTACTTTCTTTCCCAAAAACATTAAGCATTTTTAGAATGGCGAAGATTAATAAAATAGCTAAAATCTTTTTATAAAGTGACGCATCAACTTCTAAAGTACCGCCTAAGTATGCCATTGGAATAGAAGCTAAGGCAAATGAGATAAATAATTTCTTGTTGAAATGCCCCGCTTTAAAATAGTAGTAGAATGAAATTCCAGCAACGAAAATATTGAGCAATAATGCCGTAGGTTTCATGCTTTCTGGAGCAAATGAAAATAAAGCCATAAGTGCTAAATAGCCGCTTGCACCGCCATGACCAACGCTAGAGTATAAAAAGGATACTACAGGTAGAATGATTAAAAAAAGATATATGTTTTCGGTTTGAAGCATAAAAGTTAAAAGTACTTAGAGTGCCTAGAGTATTTAAAGTTATAAGTTGTATTGTTTGGTCGAGCGCAGTCGAGACCTATTTTATTTTTACTAACTAAGCCTCTCGACTGCGCTCGAGGGACAATAGTTTTTATAATCGTTCAATTTTCGCCAATTCTTTATCCAAAAACGCCCAACAATTCCTATTAATCTCATCAAAGGCTTGTACTAAAGATTTACCATAATCAGTAAGTTCTGCACCGCCACCACCTTTGCCACCAATACTATTTATGGTTACTGGTTTTTTAGCTGATTTGTTAACGGAGTCTAATAGTTGCCACGCTTTTTTATAAGATATATTTAAAGATTTCGCCGCTTTTGAAAGCGAGCCAGTTTTATTAATAGCCTTGAGTAAATGTACACGTCCTTCACCAAGAAGGACATTATCTTCAGACTCTATCCAAATACGACTTTTAATTTTATAGCTCATAATTTCTATCTAAACAGGTAATAAAATAACTTCAACAATATCTCCTGAATTCACTTTTAATATTTCAGCAGGTATAAAAATCAAAGCATTTGATAAGGCGAAGGTTTGTAGCATCGAGGAGTTTTGTCCATCTAAAATTTCAACTTCACCATTGTTATAAATACCTTTTAAAAATTGAGGTCTGTCTCCTTTCTTTTCAAAAGTATTAATGGTTTTTGCTTCAACTTTTGGTAATTCTACATCTTCACGATTCATCAATTGTTGCAACGTGATGTATGCATAAACGTAAAAGCAAGACAAGGCAGCAGCTGGATTTCCGGGAAGCGCAAAAACTTGAGTATTGTCTTCTTTTCCATAGAATAAAGGCTTCCCTGGTTTTTGCTTTACTTTATAAAATAGTTCTTCAACATGTAGTTGTTTCAGAGCCTTTCCAACAAAATCGTAGTCGCCAACAGAAATGCCACCTGTTATTAAAACTAAATCATTATTTTCCAAAGTATCTTTAAGCGTATCAACTGTTTTTTTGTAATCATCTTCAACTTTATAAAGCCTTACATCATAAAACTTTAAATTGTAAAGTGCACTCAATAACATTTTCGAGTTGCTTTCGTATATTTTTCCGTGTGGTAAATCTTGTCCCGCTTCAATCAATTCGTTTCCTGTCGTCACAATAGCAATATTTGGCTTTTTGTACACTGAAACAGTCGTAATCCCTAAAGAAATTAAATACCCTATGGCAGCAGGTGTCAATTTTGTGTCTTTTTTTAAGGCAATATCCCCAGCTTTTACCTGCTCACCCAATGGGCGAATATTATGTTCCAAAGGAATGTGTTCAGAAATTGTTATGGTTTCACCGTTAACTACCACTTTTTCCTGCATCATAATGGCATTAGCCGAATCTGGTACTGGAGCTCCAGTAAATATTCTTATGGCTTCCCCTTTTTTTAATTGTAACTCATGGCCATCACCTGCTTTTACTTCTCCAATTAGTTTATATGATAAATCATCATGAAGGTTTAAAGCATAACCATCCATAGCAGATTGTCTGAATGGCGGCATATAAATAGGTGAGTGGATATCTTCAAACAATATATAGCCACCAGCTTTTTCAATGGTTTTTATGGTTGATTTAAGTAATGGCTTTCCGTTGTGTTTTACAATTGAAATAGCTTCGGAGATTGAAATCATGAATTGTTATCGTTATGTCTAAGCAAATATAACGATTACGCTTTTATTTTCTATAATTGACAACATTAATTTACTTACCTGATTGAATTGCGGTTATTTCATAAAAAAACTCCACATAATTTAATTATGCAGAGTTTTGGATGTTTAAATCCCCAGAAGGAATTAATTAATAGCATTACAAATTTATGCTTTTTTATAATTTTTAAAAACTGCACGATTAACTTGTTTATATTCTAAATTAACATTAAAATATAATGTTTTGATGCATAAAGTGAAAATACTATATAATTTATAGGTTATTCTTAAAGTTACTTTCAAAATACTTTTCTTACATTTAAGCAGTAAATTAAAAGTATGCTTAAAAAAGTTTTTGGAAGTGCTGTTTTTGGTGTGGAAGCCACCACAATTGTAGTTGAAGTAAATGTTGATAATGGTATTGGTTATCATTTGGTAGGATTGCCAGATAATGCCATAAAGGAAAGTAACTACAGGATTGCAGCAGCATTACAAAATAATGGTTATAAAATTCCTGGTAAAAAAATAACAATAAATATGGCACCTGCCGATTTACGCAAGGAGGGAAGTGCTTACGACCTGACTTTAGCAATTGGAATTCTTGCCGCATCAAAACAGATTATAGCAGATGATTTGGATAAGTATTTAATTATGGGCGAATTGTCTCTTGATGGGAGTTTACAACCCCTAAAAGGTGCCTTACCAATTGCAGTTAAAGCTAGAGAAGAAGGTTTTAAAGGCTTTATACTTCCGAAAGCGAATGCCAAAGAAGCTGCCATAGTAGATAGTTTAGAAGTTTTTGGTGTCGATAACATTAAAGAAGTTATTAATTACTTTGACAAAGGAGAAGCCTTAGAGCAAACCATTATAGATACCCGAAAAGAGTTTCAAAAGAGCTTAGATTTTCCTGAATTCGATTTTTCCGATGTTAAAGGGCAAGAAGGTATTAAGCGTTGCATGGAAATTGCTGCAGCTGGAGGGCATAATATTATTTTAATAGGCCCACCAGGAGCAGGTAAAACTATGTTGGCAAAACGCTTGCCAAGTATTTTACCACCAATGACGCTGCATGAAGCATTGGAGACTACAAAAATCCATTCGGTAGTGGGTAGAGTTAAAGATACGGGTTTGATGGCGCAACGCCCGTTTAGAAGTCCGCACCACACAATTAGCAATGTTGCTTTAGTTGGAGGTGGTAGTTATCCACAACCTGGTGAAATTTCTTTATCTCACAATGGTGTGCTATTTTTAGATGAATTACCCGAATTTAAGCGCGAAGTTTTAGAGGTAATGCGTCAACCTTTAGAAGATAGAGAAGTTACTATCTCCAGAGCTAAGTTTACCGTTACTTATCCATCTTCATTTATGTTGGTAGCAAGTATGAATCCGAGTCCAGGAGGTTATTTTAACGATCCCGACGCTCCTGTAACGTCTAGTCCTGCTGAAATGCAACGTTATTTGAGTAAGATTTCGGGGCCATTATTAGATAGAATTGACATTCATATTGAAGTGACCCCTGTTCCATTTGATAAACTTTCAGATGATAGAAAAGGTGAAAGTTCTGTAGATATAAGAAAGCGAGTTACTAAAGCTAGAGAAATTCAAACACAACGTTTTAGCGATTCAGAGGTTGTTCATTATAATGCACAAATGAATACCAAGCAAATTCGAAAATATTGCTTGTTAGACGAAAACTCAAAAGAACTTTTAAAAACCGCTATGGAGCGTTTGAATTTATCTGCTAGAGCTTATGATAGAATTTTAAAAGTATCAAGAACCATTGCTGATTTGGAAGGTGTTAAAGAAGTAAATGGTTCGCATATAAGTGAAGCTATTCAATATCGTAGTTTGGATCGAGAGGGGTGGTTGGGTTAAGTCAAGTTTTGATTAATTATTTAACAATCAGTTGTCAATATTTTAAAAAAAACTAAAAATGAAGAATTTTATATTAATTACTATACTCTCAATTTCGATTATAGGATGTAATTCAAAAAAAGAAAATAAAAAAAACCAAAAAATAGAACCAATCGAAATGGCTAAAACACCTGTACTTAATCTTGAACAAGCTAACAAGCTAGCCGATTTGCCATTACATTGCATAAACACTGAATATCCCAATAAATTATCTCAAACTTTAGGAGGTGAAGAAGATTTAAAACCACCTACAACATTACATCCTGCTTTTTATGGCTGTTTCGATTGGCACTCCGCGGTTCATGGGCATTGGAGTTTGGTAAGTTTGCTAAAGTCATTTCCAAACATCGATAATGCAGAAGAAATCAAACAAAAACTTTTAAATAATATTTCAAAAGAAAATATAAAAGCAGAAGTTGCTTATTTTCATGGAAAACATAATAAATCTTACGAACGTACTTATGGTTGGGCTTGGTTATTAAAACTAGCCGAAGAATTACATACTTGGGATGATGATACCGCTAGACAATTGGAGAATAATTTACAACCACTTACAGATTTATTAGTTGGCAAATACATTGAGTTTCTACCTAAATTAAATTATCCTCAACGTGTTGGAACGCATACAAATACTGCTTTTGGTTTATCTTTTGCATACGACTATGCAGAAACTGTTAATAATGAAGCCTTAAAAAAAGCTATTGAAACACGTGCTTTGTTTTTTTATGATAATGATAAAGGTTGTCCAATCTCATGGGAACCCAGTGGTAGCGATTTCTTATCGCCATGCTTAGAAGAAGCAGCTTTAATGAAACGGTTGTTATCTATTGAGGATTTTAAAATTTGGCTGAACGCGTTTTTACCACAGTTAAAAGACACAAACTATGCTTTAGAAGTTGGTATTGTTTCCGATAGAACCGATGGACATCTAGTACACTTAGATGGCGTAAATTTTTCAAGAGCATGGAGTTTATATAAAATATCGGAAGGCCTACCAGAATATAATCACTTGAAAAATATTGCTAATAAACATATCCACTATTCATTACCGAGCATTTTTGGCGATAGTTATGAAGGTGGTCATTGGCTAGGGAGTTTTGCTATTTATGCGCTTAATGCGTCACAGAATGATTAAAAACTGGTTTAGAAATATTGGTCCGGGTCCCTTAGTTGCAGCAGCATTTATTGGACCAGGTACGGTTACTGTTTGTACGCTTGCAGGTGTAAATTTTGGCTACTCACTGCTTTGGGCGATGGTACTATCTATTATCGCTACAATCGTGCTTCAAGAGATGTCTGCACGATTGGGTATTATTTCTCAAAAAGGATTGTCAGAAATCATTAGAACAGAAATTAAGAATCCTGTTTTAAAAGTGTTTACCATGGTATTGATATTGTCTGCCATCGTTATTGGTAATGCTGCCTACGAAGCAGGAAATATTAGCGGCGGTGTTTTAGGATTACAGACCATTGTTGGGAGTCCAAGTATCCAAATGGGTGAATTTTCAATAAATATTTTAAGCCTTATAATTGGCATTATAGCTTTTGTATTGTTGTATTTAGGCAATTATAAGGTACTTGAAAAGGTGTTGGTGTCATTAGTGATTTTAATGAGTTTAGCATTTTTAATTACAGCTATTGTTACAAAACCTAATATTGGTAATATTCTAAAAGGTGTTTTTAAACCTCAATTTCCTAACGAAAGTATATTAACGATTATTGCGCTTATTGGAACCACTGTAGTGCCTTATAATTTATTCCTGCATGCAGCGTTAGTAAAAGAAAAATGGCATCAGGTCAGCGATTTAAAATATGCAAGGAAAGACACTTTAATAGCTATTATTTTGGGTGGATTGGTGTCTATGTGTATAATTGTTTCGGCTGCTGCTATTCAATTTCAAGAAATAAGTAGTGCTGCCGATTTAGCCAAAAGTTTAGAACCTTTGTTTGGTAGTTTCGCTAAATATTTTCTGGCAACAGGTTTGTTTGCTGCGGGGATTACTAGTGCTATAACAGCTCCTTTGGCTGCAGCTTATGTAACAAGTGGCTGTTTTGGTTGGAATTCGAATTTAAAATCTAGCAAATTTAGAAGCGTTTGGATATTCATTTTATTGCTTGGGGTATTGTTCTCATCATTAAATATAAAACCTATCGATATTATAAAATTTGCTCAAGTGGCTAATGGGATATTATTACCCGTTATTGCAGGTTTTTTAATTTGGATTATGAACAAATCGTCTATACTTGGAGTTTATAAAAATAATTTAAAACAGAATATCTTCGGGTTTATAATTTTGGGAATTAGTATCTTGCTATCTGTTGCAACACTCAATAAAGTTTTTCAGTTAAATATATTCTAGTGATACCAAATGCTATTGATATTAATGTTGATGTAGGCGAAGGGATTGGTAACGAATCGTTGATTATGCCATTAATTTCATCTTGCAACATTGCATGTGGTGGTCATGCTGGAGATGCTGAAATTATGCGAACCGTTGTAAAGTTGGCTAAACAGCATCGTGTTAAGGTAGGTGCGCACCCTTCTTTTCCAGACAAAGAAAATTTTGGTAGAGAAAAATTAGACATGTCCTGTGCAGCATTATTTAAAAGTATTAAAGGGCAAATAAATAGTTTGCTGCATGTACTCCAGGAAGAACATGGAAGACTTCACCATATCAAGCCTCATGGCGCTTTATATAATCTTGCCGCAGTAGATGAAAAAGTAGCTAATGTTATTGTTGAGGTTATGAAATCAATGGTCTTACCTATTAAGCTTTATGTGCCTTATAAATCGATTATTGAAGAATTAGCTATTGAAAATAATATCCCTATTGTGTATGAAGCTTTTGCCGATAGAAATTATAATGCCGATTTAACCTTAGTCTCAAGAAAAGAAGCGAATGCATTAATTTATACTGAAGAAGATGTGTTTAATCATATATTTAGTATAATTTCCAAAAATCAAGTAAAAACAATTACGGGCAAATTTACTAAAATAAAAGCTCAAACATTCTGTATTCATGGCGATAATAAAAATGCTGTTAACTTGATTAGGAGTTTAGAAAGTCGTTTGCAAACCAAAGGTATTTTGATTAGGTAAAGCATGGGTTATGAACTCACATATAAACCTTTTGGCGAACATTCTATTTTAATTGAGTGGCCATCGATTATTGATAAAGATATCCTGTTGGATATTATTAGCTTCAAAGAAATAATCAAGAAGAATAATATTAAAGTAGTAATTGAAGTAAGGATTTCATATAACTCATTATTAGTTATTTATGAATTAAATGAATTTGTACTAGAAAGCAGTGTTCAAGAATTAAAAAATATATACGCTAGTTTCCGTGAACAGATTAAACCTATTTTCAGACAATGGAAAATTCCAGTGTGTTATGACGATCAATTTGCTATTGACTTAGATGAAATGTCTCTTGAAAAAAACATGTCTAAAAGTGATATTATCAAGCGTCACTCAAGCGCCATTTATACTGTTTATTTTATTGGTTTTCTGCCTGGATTCTTATATTTAGGAGGTCTTGACAAAACTTTATATACACCTCGAAAAGCCACTCCTAGATTAAAAATAGAAAAAGGCACTGTAGCTATTGGTGGTAAGCAAACGGGTGTTTATCCTAGTGAAAGCCCAGGCGGTTGGAATATTATTGGAAATTCGCCTATTGAATTTTTTAATGCACAAAGTGAAATACCTTGTTTTGCTAAATCGGGTGATCGAATTAAGTTTAATTCAGTTTCACTTAAAGAGTATCAAAATATAAAAAGCTTAGTAGAAGCTGGTGTTTATCAATTAGAGAGTGAGATGATTTATGATTAAGGTTCAAAAAACAGGTTTTTATTCTACTATTCAAGATTTTGGTCGCCATGGATATCAAGAATATGGAGTTCCTTATTCTGGAGTTATGGATGCGTATTCGGCATCGTTAGCAAATGTTTTATTGGGAAACAAAGCACAATCTGCTGTTATGGAAATAACCATGATGGGACCAGTGCTTGAATTTCAATGTAGCACGACAATTTGTATTTCTGGTGCAGATATGACACCTAAGTTAAATGATTTACCTTTAAAGTTAAATAAAGCCACTACGGTAAAAAGTGGCGATTTATTATCTTTTGGAAGACTAAATTACGGTTTCAGAACATATTTGGCTGTTTTAGGCGGATTTAAAACAGAAAAGGTGATGGGTAGTAGAAGTATGTATCAAGGCATAACAAAGCATACTGTAATTACTAAGAATGATGAATTACTAGTTGATACTTCTGTTAAAGGTTTTGTGAAACAACTTGCTACTATAAAAATAGACAAGTTTCATTTGAATTCTAACATTATTGAGGTTTTAAAGGGACCAGAATTTGAAATGCTTTCTAAGAGTAAGCAAGAGTTATTATTTTCAAAACCCTTTACTATTTCAAAAGATAATAATAGAATGGCATATCAGTTAACTGAAATACTTCCTAATAATTTAGAACCTATCATTACATCTTCTGTATTACCAGGAGCAGTTCAGCTAACACCTTCTGGAAAACTTATTGTATTAATGCGCGATTGCCAGACTACAGGTGGTTATCCAAGGGTTTTGCAGTTAAAAAATATGGCTATTAATATTTTATCGCAGAAATTTACTGGGAATAATATTAGGTTTAAGTTAATAGAGTTTTAAGGAAACTTTATAATATTTCTAGATAGGATTATATAGTTTTACATGCAAACCAAAGGTATGCGATTAAGTTTTTACATTTTATTCAGTTTGTTTTTTCTATGGTCATGTAAAGTAGAGAAACCTATTGATGTGGACGTTATTGTAAATAAGTCTATTGATGTTTCAGGTGGTGAAATAATTAAATCCTCCGATATCACATTCGATTTTAGAAAGAGAACTTATAAGGCCGTTCGAAACAACGGTCAATTTACTTATATAAGAATGACCTTGAAAGATGGAGATTCTGTTTTTGATATTTTGAGTAATTCTGGGTATAAGCGTTTTATAAACGATAGTCTAGTAAAGGTTGTAGATTCCATGATTCCTAGATATTCTGCCTCAGTAAATTCGGTACATTATTTTTCGTTATTACCCTATAGTTTGAACGATCCTGCGGTAAATAAAACGTATATCGGAAAATCAACAATAAATAATTCAGAATATTATAAAGTTAAAGTAACCTTTAATCAAGAAGGTGGAGGGCAAGATTATGAAGATATTTTTGTCTATTGGATAAACTCTGAATCTTTTAAAACAGACTATTTGGCTTATTCTTATCTTGAATCGAGTGGAGAGAGAGGACTTCGCTTGCGTGAAGCATTTAATGAGCGTTATTTGGAAGGTATCCGTTTTGTGGACTATAACAATTATAAACCTAAAAAAGAGGGCGCTTTTTTAAAAGACTTAGATAAGTTTCTTGAAAATAATGAGTTAAAATTACTATCTAAAATTGAACTCGAAAATATTGTAGTTAAACCTCTTAATTAATAAGCAACAATTTGTCTGTAACCACATTTGAGTTAACAGTAACTATGTATAAATTGCCATTATTGCTATGTTCAATTTCCTTATATTTATTCTTCTTTAAAATTGAATTTACAAAACTAGGCGTTGAATTGCTATGTCCAACAACTAGAACATTTTTTCCTTTAGTTTCTTTTAAGAATTTTTCAATTTTTAATGATTTATGGTTGTAAATGGTTAATTCTATTTTGTCTTTTGAAGCACTAGGTAAAGCTGTTTCTCGTGTTCTAAAAAAATCTGTGGAGTAAATGGCATCAAATGAAATATTTTTAAAAACTTCTGCCCATTTTTGCGCACGTAAATGACCTTTATCTGTTAGATGCGGGTTTCTATCGGCACTATCGCTTTTATCTTTTTCGGCATGTCTAATAAAATAATAATTAGAAGTTTTTGTGTCATAATCATTTTGAGAAAATGATGAATAAGTGATTAATAGAATTAATAATACTAGTATATTTTTCATGATAAGTTAAATTACGCTTTATATAGAATCCATGTTATTGTAGTAGTAGGTTTGTTTAAAATATAAATATTAAGCCAATTCTATTGCAATCTCAATCATATCCTTAAAAGTTGTTTCTCTTTCTGTGCTTGTAGTTCTTTCGCCAGTAACCAAAGAATCTGAAATTGTTAAAATAGACAAAGCATTTACATTATACTTAGCCGCGACTGTATAAAGACCAGCGGTTTCCATTTCAACGCAAAGTACTCCAAACTTTGACCATTTTTTATAGGATTCAAAATCGTCTGCATAAAATTCATCAGAGGTAAATACATTACCAGCTTTTAATGGAATGTCTTTTGCTTTGGCTGCATATACAGCTTTTTGAAATAATTCAAAGTTAGCAGTAGGAGCATAGTCAGCCCCACCAAAGCGCAGTTCATTAACTCCCGAATTTGAAGATGCTGCCATTGCTAATACAATATCACGAATTTTTACATGTTTTTGATAAGATCCAGCACTACCAACACGAATAAGATTTTTTACTCCATACTCTGTAATTAGTTCATGTGCGTAAATAGAAATTGAAGGCACGCCCATACCAGTTCCCATGGCAGAAATTGTTTTTCCATTATAGGTACCAGTATAACCCAGCATACCACGTACTTTATTAAAACATTTTGGGCTTTCAAAAAATGTTTCTGCAATCCATTTAGCTCTTAGCGGATCTCCAGGTAGTAAAATGGTTTCTGCAATTTCCCCTTTTTTTGCTTCTATATGAACACTCATATCTTAATAATTTGAATTTGATTGTTTCCCAGTTACTATAGCAATTCCTGATGATGTTCCTAATCTATCCACTCCAATATTGATATATTCCATGGCTGTTTCAGAATCTCTAATACCACCAGAAGCCTTAATTTTAACACAATCTTTGGCAACACTTTTCATTAGTTTAATATCGTTTATTGTTGCTCCGCCTGTTCCAAAACCTGTGGATGTTTTTATAAAATCGGCACCACTTTGTATTGCCAATTCACTTGCCTTTATGATTTCAAGTTCTTCAAGATAACAGGTTTCTAGAATCACTTTTAAAACGTTATTTGGCATTATGGTTTTAACTGCTTCAATATCATTCCAAACACCATCAAAATCTTTGCTTTTTAATAACCCAATATTTAAAACCATATCAATTTCATCGGCACCATCTGTTAAAGCTTGTTTTGCTTCATTTACTTTAGAATAAGTAGACATGGCGCCTAATGGAAAACCAATAACGCTGCAAATTTTTACTGAACTATTTTTTAACTGTTCTCTTGCTAAAGCTACGTAGCAACTATTAACGCAAACTGAAAAGAATTGATATTCTTTTGCTTCATCACATAGTTTTATAATATCATTTTTAGCAGCTGTTGGCTTTAAAAGTGTGTGATCTATATATTGATTTATGGGTTTCATTTATCTGTTAAAGTTAAGTTTATTTTTTTTAAATAAATGGATTCATCGAGTCCTAAATAATTAGTGCTAAGATGCATATAATAATTATTTATAAACTATGATTTTAATCAGTTTTTAACATGCTTCTGAAGTCTAATTTTGCGTCAACTCTAAACAAACAGATATGAAAAAATTAACTATTACATTAGTCTTACTGTGCTTAGCATTTACAGGTATAAATGCTCAAGAACAACAATTAGAATCATTTAGTAAATGGCAAGTTCGTTTAAGAGGCATTGCAGTTGTGCCAAATGAGTCGGCTAGTATAGAGGCTATAGGGGGTGATGCCCAAATTTCTAATGCCTATGTTCCAGAATTGGATTTCACTTATTTCTTTACTGAAAACATAGCAGCAGAATTAATTCTTGCAACTACCCCACATGATGTTACTGCCGTATCAACAGCAGTAGGAGATATTCCTCTTGGTGATGTTTGGTTATTACCACCTACATTAACGCTTCAATATCACTTTAATGGAGATGTTGTGCACCCTTATTTGGGAGCTGGTATTAATTATACTTTATTTTATAATGAAGACCAAGGACCAGTTGCCGATAGTGTAAGTTATGATAATAGCTTAGGTTTTGCATTTCAACTAGGTTTCGATATTGATATTACTGATAAATGGTTTATTAATTTAGATGCGAAGTATTTACTTTTAAATACAGATGTTACCGTAGATGCTACAACAGCACTTGGAGCCACAGTAGGGGCAGATGTAGATATTAACCCGTTTATAGCTGGTATTGGTTTCGGGATGCGATTTTGATAATCATTTAAAACAATAGTTCCAGTTTGGTATTTACTAAATAAAGAATGCCTAATAAATTTATAAGTTTATTAGGCATTTTATCATTTAAATTACTTTTAAATCAAACTGAAATAGATTCAGTTTTTAACTCTATTGAAGTATCAATTCTATGAACTCCAGCTTCTATATATTTTAAGGCTGTTTCAATATCGTTTATGCCTCCCGAAGCCACTATTTTTATATCATCTTTAACCGTTTTTCTAATAATTTTAACGGCAGTAAGTGTTGCGCCACTTTTCGTGAATCCACTTGATGTTTTAATATAATCTGCTTTTGTGTCTAGGCAAATTTCACAAGCCTTTATAATCTCATTCTTACTAATTTCAGAAATCTCTAAAATTACTTTTAATGGTATTTTACCAATAGCTAGTTTAACATCGCTAATATCTTTTAAAACCGATACATAGTTTTGGCTTTTAAGGAAGCCAAGATTAATCACCATATCAATTTCATTAGCACCATCTTCAATGGCTTTTTTTGCTTCATATACTTTTGCATGAGTAGTCATAGCGCCAAGAGGAAAACCTACGACAGCACATACTTTAATGTCGGTATTTAAAAGTAATTGCTTGGCAAGCGCAACATAAGAGCTATTTATACAGACAGCATAATAATTATTTTTCTTTGCTTCATAACAAAGGTCTATAATCTCACGTTCGGTAGCTGTTGCTTTTAAGAGAGTGTAATCAATGTACTTGGATATGTTCATTTCTATAAGTAAGTTTTATTTTCTATTTACTTGTTGAATAAAGAAAATAGAGTGCTATTAATTAATAAATTTATGTAGAGTTTGGGGCTTTACATGTTACCAAGTTATAACTTTATCTTGTTAAAATGTTTAAAAAAAATGAATTTTCGATGAACTGCAAACTCATTTTATTTAACTGGTTTGTTATCAAAATATTGCGCTTTAACTAAGTTTTGTGTTTTTTTAACGATATTTTTGGTTTTTCGTCTATTTTGAAGGATTTGACATCGCTACATAATATTAATGAGAAAAGCAACGCGCATCTAACAAAATAGATTTACGTTGCTTTTCAACTAACCAACCAACTTAAAGACTATTTGAATGAAGATTTGTTACAAATAGCCTCTATTTATTTTTAAGATTCTTCTGTTACTAGATCACCTTGATTTCTAAAAACCAAAGTATCATCAAAAGCATCGAGTAGTATAATACTATCTGTCGTTATTTTTCCTGATAAGATTTCTTTACTTAAAGCATTTAATACTTCTTTTTGAATTATGCGTTTAACAGGTCTGGCGCCATACTCTGGATTAAATCCTTTCTTAGCTAAATAATTTACTGCTTCTTCGGTGGCATCAAATGTAATGCCTTGCTGAGCAATCATTTTTGTAACTGCTTTTAACTGAAGACCTACAATATCTACAATATCCTTTTTACTTAACGGTGTAAACATGATAGTGTCGTCTATACGATTTAAAAATTCTGGTCTTACACTTTGTTTTAATAAGCCAAGGACATCAACTTTTGCAGATTCAATAGCAGAATCTAAGTCTTTAGTAGCCTCAAATCGCTGTTGTATTAAATGACTTCCAATATTTGAAGTCATAATTATAATGGTGTTTTTAAAATCTGCTACACGCCCCTTATTATCTGTTAAATGTCCTTCGTCTAATACTTGTAAAAGAATATTAAATGTGTCTGGATGTGCTTTTTCAATTTCATCTAAAAGCACTACAGAATATGGCTTACGTCTAACAGCTTCAGTTAACTGTCCACCTTCATCATAGCCTACATATCCTGGAGGCGCCCCAACCAATCTACTTACAGCGTGTCGCTCTTGATATTCGCTCATATCTATTCGAGTCAAAGCGCCTTCATCATCAAACAGGTATTCGGCTAATGCCTTTGCTAACTCTGTTTTTCCAACACCTGTAGTTCCTAGAAACAAGAAGGTGCCTATTGGTTTTTCTGGATTTTGTAAACCAGCTCGACTGCGTCTTACAGCATCACTTACTGCAATTATAGCTTCTTCTTGACCCACGACTCTTTTATGTAGCTCATTTTCTAGTTTTAAGAGCTTTTCGCGTTCACTTTGAATCATTTTTGTAACAGGTATTCCTGTCCATTTTGCAACTACTTCGGCAATATCATCATAAGTTACTTCTTCTTTTATCAAAGAATTTTCAGATTGGGCTTGTAATTGTTTTTGAAAGGCTTCAAGCTGTTCCTGAGCTTCTTTTATTTTGCCATAACGTAATTCAGCTACTTTACCATAATCGCCTTCGCGTTCTGCTTTTTCTGCTTCCAGCTTATAGTTTTCAATGGCTTGTTTTGTATTCTGAATATTATCGACAACTTCTTTTTCACTTTTCCACTTCGCATTTATCTCATTACGTTGTTCTTTTATATTTGCTAAATCAGAACGAAGTGATTTAAGTTTTACTTCATCTTTTTCGCGTTTAATAGCTTCAATTTCAATTTCTAGCTGCATAACCTTTCTATCTAGAACGTCTAACTCTTCAGGCTTAGAATTAATTTCCATGCGCAATTTTGAAGCGGCTTCATCCATTAAGTCGATAGCCTTATCTGGTAAAAATCGATTTGTTATATATCTAGTAGAAAGCTCTACAGCTCCAATTATTGCTTCATCTTTAATGCGCACTTTATGGTGTGTTTCATACTTTTCTTTTATTCCTCTTAGGATAGAAATAGCGCTTTCGGTATCTGGCTCATTAACCATTACTTTTTGAAAACGACGTTCTAAAGCTTTGTCTTTTTCAAAGTATTTTTGATATTCATCCAAAGTGGTTGCTCCAATAGCACGTAGTTCCCCTCGTGCAAGAGCAGGTTTTAAGATGTTTGCTGCGTCCATAGCGCCTTGTCCACCTCCAGCACCTACTAAAGTGTGTATCTCATCTATAAATAAGACAATATCACCATCACTGGTAGTTACTTCTTTGATAACAGCTTTTAAGCGTTCTTCAAATTCGCCTTTATATTTAGCCCCAGCTATTAACGCACCCATGTCTAATGCAAATATTTGCTTGTCTTTTAGGTTTTCTGGAATATCGCCATCTATAATTCTATGCGCTAGTCCTTCTGCAATGGCTGTCTTACCAGTTCCTGGTTCACCCACAAGAATTGGGTTGTTTTTTGTTCTTCGTGTTAAAATTTGAAGTATACGACGTATTTCTTCATCACGACCAATAACAGGATCTAGTTTACCATCTTTAGCTAACTGGTTTAAGTTTTTAGCATATTTACTTAGCGAGTTGTATGTGTCCTCTTGATTTTGAGAGGTTACATTTTTACCCTTTCTAAGTTCATCAATAGCTGTTTTTAAACCTTTTTCGGTGACACCTTGGTCTTTTAGCATTTGCGCAATCTTGCTTTTCGATTTTAAGACAGCCAAAATTAAATGCCCTATAGATACAAAGTCGTCCTTCATTTTTTTAGCAATAATAGAAGCCTCATTTAGACTTTTTCCTGCTTCTTGTGATAGCATGATTTGCCCACCACTTACTTTTGAGAAACTTTCCAATTGTTTATCTAGAGCTTGTTTTAATATAGAAATGTTTACATTCAGTTTTTTAAGAAGAAATGGTAATACGTTTTCATCAACTTCGAAAATACCTTTAAAAATGTGTTCGTTTTCTATTTGCTGATGGCCAAAACCTTGCGCAATTTGCTGCGCTTGTTGTATGGCTTCTTGCGATTTTATTGTATAATTATTTAAGTTCATATATAAGTTGTTTTTTTATTCCCTTGAAGAAAGGAATCTATTTTTAATTCTTTTTCTTTACAATATGAATAAGTCAATTACCTTACCAACTGATAATAGAGGACAAATTGTCTGCTCACCCCTTGTTTTTAGTGACTTTTTGTCGGTCGTGTAAGCTTTAAAATGTGTTTCGACTTATTAGCGTGTGGACTTGTAACCCTTCGACTGCGCTTAGTATAAACTCAAGCCCGACCTTTGGGGTAACGCAAAAAAAATATAAATATGAGATTATTAAATAAAATATTTGGGGGTTCTGCAGAACCTAGAGAAAAAAAAGTATTGCCTTGGATTCCATTAAACGATTTGGGGCAATTAAATTATATTGAGAAAAAATCTGAAATTAAAACTCAGATTATTTTTAAGCATTCTACACGTTGTGGTATTAGTAGTATGGTGATAAAACAATTTACGGACGCTTACCAATTTAACGAGAAGGAATTGGATTTATATTATTTAGATTTATTGAGCAATAGGGATGTTTCGAATGAAGTTGGATATAAGTTCCAAGTGCTTCACCAATCACCACAACTTCTGGTCATAAAAAATGGGGTAGTGGTTGTACATGCTTCTCACGGCGCTATTAATGATATTGATTTGAGCCAATTTGTTTAGTTATTTAAAACAGTTGAATGTTTCATGTTTTATAATAGGCCATTCTTTCAATAGTATTCCATAGCAAACTGTACTGCGTTTAAAACCATTAAGCATAAGGGTTTTCTTTTCTTAAAATACCTTCTAATGTAGCCCCAGTTTTTTAATCGCTTTCCTAGAACGCATATTTCGCTCGTCGGCACGAAAAGCGACTTTATCGAAAAGCAATTCTTTTAAAGGCATATTGCAGCATTTAAAAATTTCATTTGCTTATTTAACCCCGTTCCATGAAATTTTCTGCCTATCCATGTGGAACCAATTTCTAATACTTTATTTGTCCAATTAATGTTCATATAGTGTGTGTTTCCAGCATAAGCACTTCATCTTTTGTCGTAGACTATAAAAGGAATTGTTGTTTTTTTATTAAGCCATAAATTGCTTTTTGGACATAACCTCTTAAATCATTTTCTGTGTCAATTTTTATTGTAGAATATTGAACCAATTTTTCTTATTGTGAAATTTCTATGAGATATGTGTAATTATTCAATCCTAAGGGAGATAATTTCACAAAATCGTTTTCTAAAGTTGAAATTACCATATAATAAATGTTAATAGAACATAACAAAGATAAATTACTTGTGCTAATTGTTTTACCTGTTATCATGCATTTTGTATTTTTACGGCATACAGTAAACCCGTTTTTAATGCAGTTATCTAAAGAAGAGATATTAGTACGTGCCAACGCCATAACAAAGAACACCTTAATGGAAACTTTGGAAATAAAAATGATTGAGTTTGGAGATGATTTTGTTGTTGGTAAAATGCCTGTTAACAAACGTGTGTATCAACCTGATGGTGTTCTTCATGGAGGCGCTACTGTTGCTTTAGCTGAAACTACTGGTAGTTTTGCCGCTGAACTTTTATTAGATACTGAAAACTTTTTTGTACGCGGAATCGAAATTAGTGCAAACCATTTAAAAAGTGTTAGAGAAGGATATGTCTATGCTACTGCAAAGTTTGTGCATAAAGGAAGAACAACCCAATTATTTGAAATAAAGATAACAGATGATAATGATAATCTTATTTCAATTTGTAAGCTAACTACTATTTCACTTCCTAGAAAGAAATAATGACGGACGCACAGTTTTTTGGTCGTATTCAAGACCAATACAATAAAAACCTCCCTTTTGTTGCCTATAGAAAGCCTAATAAAGATAAAGTTTGTGGACTATTACAAACTAATGATGTGCTCTATAAAACAACTAATTTTGATGAAAGTGGTTTTATTTTTTCACCATTTGATGATAGAGAAGATACCGTTTTAACCCCTTTAGAGAGGTCTGAATCTATTAGTATGACTTCTATTGGCTCGAGTATATTTGAAGCATTTCATGCTAAAGAGGATTCAACTTATTCACAAAAGCAGCAACATATAGATCTTGTTAAAAAAGGCATTGAAGCAATTAAAAATAGTGCTTTTCAAAAAGTTGTGCTTTCTAGAAAGGAATCTGTAAATCTGAAAAAAAGTGATCCTATAGAAATTTTTAAAAATCTTTTAAACACTTATAAAGCTGCATTTGTGTATTGCTGGTATCATCCAAAAGTAGGGTTGTGGCTTGGAGCAACGCCTGAAACATTGATAAAAATTGAAGGTAAGCGATTTTCTATTATGGCATTAGCAGGAACCCAAGATTATAAAGGTAAGTTAGATGTTAATTGGGAAGATAAGGAAAAACAAGAGCAGCAATTTGTAACCGATTTTATAATTGACAACCTAAAGCCATTTGCTGAGGATTTAAAAATTTCTAAAACTCAAACCGTAAGAGCAGGCAATTTATTGCATTTAAAAACCATGATATCGGCTCGTTTAAAGGCTGATAATAATTTAAGTAAAGTAATTTCGTCTTTGCACCCTACACCTGCAGTTTGTGGGTTACCAAAACCAAAAACAAAAGATTTTATTTTAAAGTATGAAAATTATAGTCGTGAGTTTTATACAGGCTTTTTAGGTGAGCTAAATTTAGACACCAATATAGCTCCAAGATTAAGCAAACGCAATATCGAAAATAGAGCATACACAATTACTCGAAAAAGCACACAACTCTATGTGAATTTGCGATGCATGCAATTAAAAGGTCAAAAAGCATTAATATACGTTGGTGGTGGTATTACAGAAACTTCAAATCCTGAAAAGGAATGGATAGAAACAGTATCGAAATCTTTGGTAATTAAAAGCGTATTGTAGCAAGGTAGTTTATCTCCTATTTCTTATTTTTACGTATTCATTAAAGCTTACATGATACACCCAAAAATCCCACTAGCACAAACAGTTGTGCAGCTCTGCAAAGCAAAAAACATTAAGCATATTATAATTTCTCCAGGGAGTCGAAATGCCCCATTAACTATTGGATTTACTAACGATAGCTTCTTCAATTGCTACAGTATTGTTGATGAACGTTGTGCCGCTTTTTTTGCCTTAGGAATAGCACAGCAATTGCAAGAGCCAACGGCTGTTGTTTGTACTTCTGGAAGTGCTTTGTTGAATTATTATCCAGCCGTAGCCGAAGCGTTTTATAGTAATATACCACTCGTGGTGCTATCTGCAGATAGACCTAAACATTTAATTGGTATTGGTGATGGACAAACGATTAATCAGAAGCATGTATTCGAAAAACATATTTTATATTCAGCTAATTTGAAGCTTGATTTAAAAGATGAAAAGAATGTGCCAGCAGCAGAAGAACTGCCAATCATGAAGAATTTAGAAAATAAGCTAGAGCGAATGCTTGGTTTGCAAAAAGATATTCAAAGTTTTAATGAAGAAGAAATAAATGCAGCTATTAATTATAGTATTCACTCCAAAGGGCCAGTACATATTAATATTCCTTTAGATGAGCCTTTGTATGAAACTGTTGAAAATTTAAGTGTATCTCCAAAGCCAATTAATATTCAAAATAAAGTTAAGTCTTTAGATGATTACACAATAAAAGAATATTTAGAGTCTTGGACATCTGCGAATAAAAAAATGATACTAATCGGTTCTAATGCACCAAACAGTATAGAACAAAAGTGGTTAGATGAATTAGATGAAGACGATAGCGTTATTGTATTTACAGAAACGACATCTAACATAAACCATCCTAGTTTTTTCCCAAGTATAGATCAAATTATTGCACCGTTAACTGAAGAAGAAGAAGAAAAACAATTACAGCCAGATATATTATTGACTTTTGGTGGCTTGATAATTTCGAAAAAAATAAAAGCATTATTGCGCAAACGGCAACCAAAAGCGCATTGGCATATAGATGAAAAAATGGCGAACGATACCTTTTTTTGTTTAACCAATCATATAAAATTAAATCCGAATACCTTTTTCGAAATGTTCTTACCTAGAATTACGCATTTTGCGAAAAGCGATTACAAAGAAGATTGGACAGCAGTAAAGGAAAATCGATTAAAAAGGCATGCACAATATTTAAAGGAGATTCCATTTTGTGATTTTAGTGTTTTTGATGTTTTAATAAAGTCATTACCAGCTAGTAGTATTCTGCAAGCAGGAAATAGTTCAGCTATTCGCTATCTACAATTATTTAAATTAAATAAAACTATTCAAGTTTTTTGTAATAGAGGAACAAGTGGAATCGATGGCAGTATGTCGACAGCAATAGGGTGTGCAGCAGTAAATAATAAACAAACGGTTTTTATTACGGGAGACCTAAGTTTTTTTTACGATAGTAATGCCCTTTGGAACAAACATATCCCAGCTAACTTCAGAATTATCTTAATAAATAATGGAGGTGGGGGAATTTTTAGAATTCTACCTGGAAATAAGAACACCGAAAATTTTGATCGTTTTTTTGAAACAAAACATGATTTAACAGCGAAGCATTTATGCGAAATGTATGGACTTGATTATTTTAAAGCATCAAGCAATGAGGAGTTAACTTCACAATTATCATCTTTTTACAAGAAATCTAAGCATGCAAGATTATTAGAAATTTTCACGCCTAGAACTATTAATGACGAAGTACTTTTAGACTACTTCAATTATATAGCATAAAATGATATGTGACCTAGATTAGTTTTATGTGTCTAAAAAACAGTTATCTTTAAAAATAGAATATTAACCCTTAAAAAAAAATATCTTATCATGAGTAAAAGAGATGAACTTATTGCAAAGTATGCTGCCGATTTAAAAGACAAATGTGGTGTAAATACAGACATGGATTTATTAACTAAAGTAACAATTGGTTGTGGTCCATCAATCTATAATGCTGATTCTTCTACAGTTTCAGGTTCAGATGAATCTGAATTAGCAACAGTTAAAAATAACTTTCTAATTAAAAAATTAGGATTAAGCGATGGCGCAAATCTAGATGCTGGAATTGCTGCAGTAATGGAGCAATATGGTCAATCTAATAGAAATAAATATAGAGCAGTTGTTTATTATTTGCTAACAAAGCATTTTGGTAAAGAATCTGTTTATTAGTAGTTGTTTGGTTTGAATGTTTTTAAAGCGTCGCAATTGCGACGCTTTTTCTTTGCATTAAATTTAAATACGAAACATTATAATATATTACCTTTGCCGCATGATAAAATTAGGACAATATAATACCTTGGAAATTCTGCGAGAAGCAGAACAAGGGGTTTATTTGATAGACGAAGATGATAATGAAGTGTTATTACCAAATAGGTACGTTCCAGAATCATTCAAGATTTGGGATAAAATTGAAGTATTCGTGTATTTGGATAATGAAGAACGTCCTGTAGCAACAACCGATAAACCCTATATAGAGTTAAATGATTTTGCTTTGTTACGTTGTAATCAAGTAACAGATTATGGCGCTTTTTTAGATTGGGGATTGGTAAAAGAATTGTTTTGTCCATTTAAAGAGCAAGCATTTAAAATGAAACCTGGTGGTTGGTATTTAGTGCATTGTTATCTTGATGAAAAAACCGATAGGCTAGTGGCATCGAGCAAAACAAATAGGTTTTTAGATAATAAAGAGTTGAGCATTGAACAATTTGATGAAGTCGATTTAATTGTTTCGCATCCTTCAGATATAGGGATGAATGTTATTGTTAATAAGAAATATAAAGGATTAATTTACAAGGATAATATTTTCACTCATTTAAGTGTTGGCGATAAATTAAAAGGTATAGTTAAAAAAATACGCCCTGGAAATAAACTAGATATTTCCCTTGGTCAAATTGGTTATAGAAATATTGAACCCAATGCAGACCGCATTATGGAAGAGTTAAATGACAATAGTGGGTATTTAGAGCTAACCGATAAATCTAGTCCAGAAACGATTAAAGAGATGCTTCAAATGAGTAAGAAGAACTTTAAAAAAGCACTTGGAACTTTATACAAAAAGCGATTAATAGAAATAAAACCTGATGGTATTTATTTAATCGAGTAACTCAGAAACTTTATTTTTTAAAGCAGGTCCTCTTAAATTTTTAGCAACAATTTTTCCTTCTGCATCTAATAAAAAAGTAGCTGGAATACCTCTAACTCCATACATTTTAGCAATGGGATCTTGCCAAAATTGTAAGTTAGAAATATGATGCCAATTCATTTTGTCATCCTTTATAGCTTTAAGCCATCTATCTTTTTGTCCGTTTCTGTCAAGAGAGACACTAATTATTTCTAAGCCTTTATCATGATATTCGTTGTAAACTTTCACAACATTAGGGTTTTCTCTTCTACAAGGGCCACACCAAGAAGCCCAAAAATCAATTAGAGTCACTTTTCCTTTTATATCATTTAAAGCGAGCGTTGCACCCTCTGGTGTTTTAGCACTAAAATTTGGAGCAACACTACCTATTTGTGTAGCTTTTTCAAGTTCTTTTATGCGTTTTTGTGTTTCAATAAAATTATTAATTTTTTGCCCGTAAGTTGATGTTTTTAATTCTTCAGATAGACCCGCAAAAGTACTTTCTATAGGTTCTAATTCAGCACTTTTAGTTTTAATAGCTTCATTTAGTAAAATAACAGAAATATCAGAATCTTTATGTTCTTTTGCGAAAGTTAGCAGTAAATCGTTTGCTTCTGTTCGTATATTATTAATCGATTCGTAAATAGTTTGTTTATCAGAACTATTATTTATGTTGGCATTTCTATAATCGTCGCTTAGTTTCTTTATTTTATTAGTTAGTTTTATTTGTTTAAGATTATAAGCTTTGTAAATCTCGTTATTACTGGTTCCAGTTATTTCTGATGAACCAAGACTATCTTTTTTAATTGTAATAGCAATATCGCCATTTTCAACAATCAACGGTAAAAAACCTTCAGAGCCATTTATAAATAGATATTCTAATACTGGTTCTGTTTGTACACCTTCAAAGGAAAACTTTTCATCTAAAACAATGGCTGTGTCTTTATTTACCATTTGTCCGCGTTCGTTAGGGACTTTTAAATAAGCTCGCATGCCATTATAGACTCCAGGAGCACTAGCTTGAATTACATAACTATCTGTCCTTTTTGGAGCTTGACATGCTAATACTACCGCTAAAAAAATAAAAATGATAAGTTGTTTCATTGCTGGGGTATTTTAAATCAAATATAATTATTTTTGCCATATGTTGAATAAAGAAACTATAGTAGCTTTAGCAACACCTTCAGGTGCTGGAGCGATTGCAATTATTAGATTATCAGGTAAAGATGCTATTAAGCTTGCAGAATCTCAGTTTAAATCTATTTCTGGAAAAAAATTGAATGACCAAGCAACGCATACTATTCATCTAGGGCATATTATAGATGATAATAAAACCTTAGATGAAGTTTTAGTTTCTATTTTTAAAAATCCTAATTCATATACAGGCGAAAATGTTGTAGAAATATCTTGTCATGGTTCGAACTATATTCAACAAGAAATTATCCAATTATTTCTTCGGAAAGGTTGCAGAATGGCTACAGCTGGAGAGTTTACATTGCGTGCCTTTTTAAATGGTAAGTTAGATTTGTCGCAGGCCGAGGCGGTAGCCGATTTAATATCCAGCGATAATGAAGCATCACACCAAATTGCGATGCAGCAAATGCGTGGTGGGTTTTCATCTGAAATCGCTAAACTGCGCGAAGAACTTTTAAACTTTGCTTCTCTAATAGAATTGGAACTTGATTTTGCTGAAGAAGATGTCGAATTTGCTGATAGAACTCAATTTAAAGAATTGGTGGAGCGCATTAGATTTGTATTAAAATGCTTAATAGATTCTTTTGCTGTTGGAAATGTTATTAAAAACGGAATTCCTGTGGCTATTGTTGGCGAACCTAATGTGGGTAAGTCTACTCTTTTGAATGC
This sequence comes from uncultured Algibacter sp., assembly GCF_947487605.1. Lineage (GTDB taxonomy): Bacteria > Bacteroidota > Bacteroidia > Flavobacteriales > Flavobacteriaceae > Algibacter_D. Next base: position 162,831 of record NZ_CANKXK010000005.1, on the reverse strand, counting down.
TTTATTAAATGAAGAACGCGCCATAGTTTCTCATATTGCGGGAACAACAAGAGATACTATTGAAGATGAAATTTCAATAGGAGGGATGGGGTTTCGTTTTATAGATACAGCAGGAATAAGAGATACCAAAGATGTTGTTGAAAGTATTGGTATCAAAAAAACATTTGAAAAGATAGATCAAGCACAAGTAGTGATTTATCTTTTTGAAGCAGATGTCATTTCGAATGATAATGAGAAATCTCATAGCATTAAGATTGAAATAGAAAAAATAAAAAATAAGTATCCGCAAAAACCGCTTCTAATAATTGCCAATAAAATTGATAAACTTTCTGATGATGATAAATCTAAATTAGATGTCACCTTGAGCGCAGTCGAAAGGTCTCACTTCATTGCATTATCAGCAAAACATAAAATAGGTGTCGATGCGCTTCAAGAAAAACTACTCAGTTTTGTAAACACTGGAGCATTAAGAAATAACGATACCATTGTTACTAATTCTCGCCATTACGATTCGCTATTAAAAGCTTTCGAAGAAATTAATAAAGTCCAACAAGGGTTAGATTCTGGTTTGTCTGGGGATTTACTTGCGATAGATATTCGTCAGGCATTGTATCACTTCGGTGAGATTACTGGTGAGATTACAAATGATGATTTACTAGGTAATATTTTTGCTAATTTTTGTATTGGGAAGTAATAAAACCAACTATTTTTAACCATCAAATCCACACTTCAATAGGATTATCCTGTTACTTATCGATTATTTTTTAAAGCATAGTAGTTTACCCTATACATTTACTTTAATATTTCTGAGCCCCTCTCTCAAAATCTATTAACATAAACCCCAAATTATGAAACTACTACGCCTACTAGGCTTGATTATGGGATTATTCCTGTGTTCTTTCCAAATTAATGCACAAAATCGATCAAACAGTCAAAAAGTAAAGGAACTTCCACAAGGACATCAATTACGTTCTGCCTTTGATGGGTTGCCAGCTCAAGCCAAGGCTAAAGCTGAAAAATGGCTAGATGGATTAAGTATGCCGGAAGAAGATTTTAATAGTATAAAAATAGATGATGAGGGCGGTGTATTTTACGAAGATACTTTTCATATAGAACCTACCGAATCAGGATCGATTGATATATCATCTCCTGAAACAGCATCCGTTACAGCAACAGATATATTCACATTACACAGTAAACCTGGAGCATCTAACGTTGTGCACTTAAATTTTGAAGGTTTTAATGTTACTGGCTCTAGATGGAATAGTGATAAAAAAGAAACTTTTTATATGTTGCCTTATGATTCTGATGGGAATTCTGAAAGTTTTAGTAATCAAGAGATTAAAGATATGGCAGCTATATGGCATCGCGTGGCAGAAGATTATGCACCATTTGATGTTGATATTACAACTGAAGCTCCACCAAGTTATGGTCCTAATGTAGGGCATATATTAATTACAAATATTACAGATGCAGAAGGTGACGATATTTATGACGGCGGCGGCGGTGTAGCTTATGTTAATGTGTGGGGTAGGAGTAATTTTGAAGAATACCAACCTGCTTTAGTATTTTATAATAATTTAGGGTCTGGTAATGCACATAATATTGCGGAGGCTTCAAGCCACGAATTAGGCCACAATTTGTCTTTATCTCATGACGGTGACACTAATGGCACAACTTACTATGGTGGTCATGGTACAGGCTTTGTAGAATGGGCGCCAATAATGGGTGTTTCGTATTATAGACATGTTACGCAATGGAGTAAAGGTGAATATACAGATGCAAATAACCTTCAAGATGATCTTTCTGAAATTGCAAATAGATTAGGATATAGTGCAGATGATCATGGTAACGAAGTTAGTAATGCTACAGCAATAGTTATAGAATCTGATGGAACGGTTAATGTTACTAACCCTGAAAACGACCCTTTTAATAACCTAATAGTTAATAAAGGCATTATAGAATCAAGTACAGATGTCGATATGTTTTCTTTTTATACTTCAGGTGGGCAAATCGATTTAACTATTAGACCATCATGGGAAGCACATAATTATGAAAATAATAGAGGCGCAAACCTAGATATTAAAGCGACACTCTACAATAGTTCAGGTAATGCAATAAATACTTATAGTCTGGTAGATGATACCTATGCTCTAATTTCTACAAACTTAGTAGCTGGAACATATTATGTTAGTGTAGAAGGTGAATCTTCAGCTAATTATTCTGATTATGCAAGTATTGGTAAGTTTTTCATCTCTGGAACCATTGAAGGAGGCGGAAATATTCCAACGAATAATAATCCAGTTGCAAGTTATACTTCAAATGTATCAGATAGAACTGTAAGTTTTACTGATACATCTTCAGATAGCGACGGAACTATTGTTTCATGGTCATGGAATTTTGGAGATGGAAATACATCAACGAACCAAAATCCAATACATAATTATACTTCCGATGGCGATTTTACAGTGAATCTAACAGTTACCGACAATTTAGGAGCAACGAATTCGATGTTACAATCTGTAACCACTTGTTTAGATTCGGATAGTGATGGTGTTTGTGACGATTCAGATATTTGCTCAGATTCAGATGATACAGTAGATGCTGATAACGATTCTATCCCAGATGGTTGCGATACTTGTCCTAACGATCCTAATAATGATGCTGATGGTGATGGCGTTTGTGGTGATTTAGATATTTGTCCAGGTGGTGAAGATAATGCCGATGCCGATGGTGATGGTATTCCAGATTTCTGTGATACATGTAACAATTTGTTAGACAGCGATAACGATGGTTTAAATGATTGCATTGATAATGAAATAAACTCACCCTGTCCAAACAATGTAGATGCTAATGGAGTTTCTCTTGATACTGATAATGATGGTGTTGCAGATTGTTTTGATGTGTGTGATGGAGATGATACCGCAGATGCTGATGGTGATGGTACTCCTGATGCGTGTGATGACTCTGTCTGTCTTGCAACTTCTGGTAATTTTGGTACTTCAACCTTGTCGCATTCAGGAAGTGAATCGAGCAAGACGTCTGTTACAATACCAACAGATGGTCAAGACGTTACCTTTACAATTTCAAGTATTAATCAAAAATCAAATGGAAACCCAAAGGGAAAGTATATAGAAGAAGTAACAGTAACCTATGTAGATGGCGGCAATAACACACATACCTATGGTGTGTATAGTGGTGCTACAACAAGTTCAGTAAACGTAAGTATAGATGGAGCGGTAAAATCTGTTACTATAGAATTAAAAGATATTTTAGATGGTACTGTACAATCTGGAAACATGAGTATTAGTTTGAGTTCAGTTAATTTCTGTGTAGAAACAGTACCATGCGTAGATTCTGATGATGATGGTGTTTGCGATGAAGACGATTTATGCCCAGGAAAAGACGATAATTTAGATACAGATAATGATGGCATTAGTGATTGCTTAGATTCTCAAATAGATTCTCCATGCCCTAATAACATAGATGCTTCTGGAACGTCTATAGATACAGATGGCGATGGTGTTTGTGATGATTTAGATAATTGTCCTTCTATTTCAAACGAAGGTCAAGAAGATGCGGATGGAAATGGTGTTGGCGATGTTTGTGAGTCGCTACCGTGTATTGGCAATGATACGAATTTTGATATTACAACTTTAACAAGTATTAATTCGCAATCTAATAGTAGTTCAGCAACAATTAATGGACAAAGTGTCTCGTTTACAATATCTGGAATAACTCAAAGAACAGGAGGGAAGCCAACAAATAGATATATAGAACAAGTTACTGTAACGTATATTAATGGTGCTGGTTTTCAAGTAATTTATGGTGTTTTTAGCGGAAACAGTTCAGTGTCGGTTAATATAAATGAAGTGGTTCAATCTGTTACTGTGAGTTTAGTAGATGGTTACGACGGTAACTCGGCAACGCAATTAAGTGTTAACCTATCATCTATTGATTTCTGTGTAGAAAGTGGCTCAGGAACTTTGCCACAAACAACCCTTAGTGATGCGTCTGTTGATTTATTAGAAAGAGCTATTAGTATTTACCCAAACCCAGCTTCAAATATATTGAATGTTAAGTTAGTTAACCAATCAACTTTTAAAGGAAGTGCAAGTTTATATAGTTTTAATGGTCAGTTGTTAATAAAACAGGACTTAGATAAAACAAATAATAGCATAAAGCTAAATCAATTTTCAGATGGCTTATATATGTTAATTATTTCTGATGATGCTGGGGTAAACCAAACTAATAAACGAATTATCATTAAACATTAGTAAAACCAAATCTTAAATTAAATACCGTCCAAATTCATTGGGCGGTTTTTTTTGTTTAATACAAAACCAATAGTAGTACCTTCCAAAGCCATTGACAAAATGGCTAGTTTTAGCTACTTTTTTAATGAACACCTTACTAGGTAACTTAAAGATTATCATTAATATTCTCAATTAAACGACTTGCATTTTGTAGTATTATAGAACAATAAATTCTAAATTTTTATAAAAAAATCGATAAAACGGTTGTTTTTAACGATTAATTGCATAAATTTGCTGAGTAAACCCTTAAATCTATTAATAATGAAAACAAAATTAATCTTGCTAAGCTTCTGCTTTGTCCTACTTGGTGGTACCAGTTTTGCTCAAAAGAAAAAAGAACCTAAAAGTATTATTTCTGGAGATGTAGCTATTAAAAAATATCATAATAAAGAAGATTTAGATCGTATGCAGAAAGGTGAGCTATTAGGTCTTTATGTAGAACGTATTGAAAGTCTTGTAGGATTGTTACCATATATTGCTTTTGCAACCAAACCTGGTATAACAATGTCTACTTTAGGTATTCCAAACGATAGCGAAAACAGAAAAGCCTTAGAAAATCAATTTGAAGCTACGGACAATTTTCTTGAGTCTAATGAAGAATTTCAAAAGCGTATCCTACCTTATTCAGATACGGATAATCTAGTTTCTGCGATACTTTACTATGAAGAAACGCTTAAAGCATTACATGAGTATAGTGAATTTCGTTAAAGTATAAATTTTATAAAAGTGTCGAGATTCGTTTTTGGCATAATTATTTTTATGCATGCTTGATTATTAACTTGCATCGTATAACTATAGAATCTTAAGAGACTTTTTACTCATTAATTTTTTAATAAATCATTGTTCTTACTATGTCAATGGGCAGTTTATCGACAAAATTTTCATAAAAATTTATTTAGAATATGTATTTCATCGATAAAATTGGTATTTCGTAGAATATTAATGTATAATTGTATATAAATTAAATAGTACTTGGAAAACGATATATTATAAATTTTCAATCATGAAAAACGACGTTATTAAAATAGCATTCATATTTCTTCTTACCGCGGGAAATATATTTGGTCAGCAAGAAAAGGGCATTATTGGTGCTTCTAATTGGCTGAACAATTGGACAGAATTTAATCCGAATCAAAAAGACTACGGTGAGGTTACTCAAATATTAACAGGGAATATTACAAAGGATACAAAGTTGTTCAAAAAATATAGATATCAATTGTTAGGAAATGTTTTTGTAGCAGATAGTACAACGCTTACTATAGAACCTGGCACAGTAATAATTGGCGATTATAAGTCAAAAGCATCGTTAACTATTTCTAAAGGTGCTACATTAATAGCAGATGGACTTGAAACAGACCCAATTGTTTTTACATCTAACAGAAGTGTAAAAAGAGCTGGTGATTGGGGAGGTTTAATTATTCTTGGGGATGCACCTATGAATAAATTTGGTAATGGATCTGTTTCTAATTACTATACCAATCTTGATCCATCTTCTTACGGCAATGTAAATTATGGAGGGCAAAATGCTGCGAGTAACTCAGGTATTTTGCGATATGTAAGAATTGAATATGCAGGAAAAAGGGTGGGAAAAACAGAATATTTTAGTGGTTTACTTCTAGCCTGTGTAGGTAATGAAACTGTTTTAGAAAATATTATGGTTAGTTACGCGGCTGCTAATTCGTTTGAAATTATTGGAGGTGAAGTAAATTTAAATAATGCAGTATCCTATAAATCGAACGGAAACGATTTTAAATTTAATAACGGTACGCAATCAAAGTTATATAACTCTTTAGCGGTTCGTTCGCCATATATATCAAGTGTTAATGGTTCAAGATGTATTCAAGTTCTTTCTTATGATAATAAGCAGAATGTAGACTTTAATAAAAAAGGAACCTACGTTGATGCCGATAATTTAACACTACTTAATTCTAGTGACAATTTAAATAACGATATAAAAATGGGACTTGTAAAAGAAGCTGTTTTTGTTGGTGAGAATGCAGCATTAGATATGAATAAAACAGTTATATCTGGATTTAATCCTGCAGTTTTATTTGATGAAAAAATTACCGTGAATCAAACAAATCTCGAGAGAATTAAATTTTCCGAAATGTATTTCAATAATTGTAATGGAAATATTTTTGTTGAATATAATTCTAACAATGAAGATTTAGAGAATTGGTATGGTAACAGTGCTTTTTTTAATGTGTATTCTAAAGGAATAGATTCACAAACATTTATTGATGCTAATAACACAAGAAGCCCTGACTATAGATTAAAAATTAATAAAATAATTGCAACTAACGATATAGAAGGAAATGACAAATAAAAATATAGTAGCTTTTTTAAATAGATGCAAGTTTTACAATTTCTAGTATTTATTTTATAAGAATCGTTTCAGTTTTTATAAATCATTACTTGGTAAAAATAATAGTATGATGAAGAACATTACATTTATTAATATTACTATTTTTTTACTTTTAGTTAATATTTGTAGCGCACAGATAGTAATGAGCAAGCCTAACCTTGGTTTTAGTCAAGCCTGTGCTAGTCCTTCTTTTAATACTTACAATGTAACTTTTACATTTTCTCCAGAAGGTAATTTAACACCATCAAATCAATTTATAATAGAATTATCTGATGCAACTGGTGATTTTTCTAGTGCAAATACAATTTTTACATCTGCAGCAGGTAGTGTTACAACATCACCTGCTACTTTAACTTTTTCATTTCCAACGTCTATAGATGGCGAAGCCTATAAATTAAGAATAAAAAGTACATCTCCAGCGGCCAATAGTAGTGCTTCCGATGCTTTTCCAGCATATTATAAAGTTCAAGACGAACCATTTACAATAAATAATTTAATTCCATCGGCTGTTTTTTGTGCAGGAGAAAGTTATACGCTTACTATCGATAATCCTGGTGCACCTTCAAATAATTCACCATTGCAATATCCATCGCTAACATTCAATTGGTTTAAGGTAATTGATTCAAATACAAGCACATTCGAATTCGTATCGTCTAGCGAAAGTTTAGAAGTAAGTGAACAAGGAACTTATTTTGTAGAAACAGATTATGGTTCTTGTACATCAAACTCTTTTTCTAACCGAGTAACCGTTAGTCAATCTGGTTCTGGATCAACAATAGAAATTAGTTCGAGCCTTGGTAACCCTTATTGTTCTGGAGATGGCCCAACCACGCTTAGTGCTATTTCAGGTAATAGTTATAAATGGTTTAAAGATGATGTTGAAATTGCAGGAGCAACCAACCAAATGTATGAAACGAATGAATCTGGAGTATATAAAGTAGAGATAGATATAGGTAATTGTATGGAGACATCAACAATTACACTTAATGCAGAAGGATTTGCAAGTAGTATAGATGTTGGTGAAAATAATTTTTTAGATGAAGGAGAAACATTAGATGTAACAGTAACAACAGATGCTATTAATCCAGAATATCAATGGTACAGAAATGATGTGCTTATTTCGGGAGCTATAAATGATAATTATGAAGCTTCAGAAACAGGGAGTTACAAAGTAGTAATTTCGCAAACGTCTACATGTATAGCATCGAGCGTACATTTTTTCAATATACTGGAAGCTTTCCCATCGGTAGCAAAAATACCTAATTTAATAAGCCCTAATGGAGATACTATAAATGATACTTGGATTATTCCGCAAGAATATGTTAGCGGTACAAATACAGAAGTTATCATTTTAAATTCGCAAGGAAAAGTGGTACTGCAAACAAATGACTATCAAAATAATTGGCCAGTAAACCAACTCGATTTTAAATCGGTTAACCCTGTGTTTTATTACATAATTAAACCTGAAAATAAATCAGAAAAAAAAGGATCGATTACGATCATAAAATAAAATGTGCAAGCATCTATTATATATAGCATTTTTTGTCTGTACATTACAGCAATTCCATTCTCAAGAGGATGGCGTTGTTGCTTTTGAGCTTCCTGTTAGAAACTCTTTAAAATTTAATAGATATGCCATTAACCCTGCATTTAGCTTTGTTAGAGAACAAAATAGATACATAAGTTTTACTAATAAAAGGCAATGGGTACAATTTGACGATGCACCGCAAACATATTTGTTTAGCTACTCAGGTAGGTTTAGAGAAAATATTGGTGCTGGAATTGGGTTATTTCAACAAGATTATGGAGTGTTGTCAACATTTGGTGGCATATTAAACTTTGCATATAATGTTAGTTTGAATAGAGAAAGTAACCTGACCTTTGGTATGAATTTAGGTTTTTACAAGAGTGGTATAAATGAAGGACGCGTAGTTAGTAATTTTCAAGATCCTTCACTAAATAATATTCCTTCTAATTCTATAATTACCATAAACCCAGGTATTAATTATGGAACAGATTTTTTCGATTTTGGATTATCCATAAACAATTTGGCAACATATAATTTTACAACTTCAGCAATGATTGAAGATAATCCGCAACAAAGTGTGCAGGGGCATATAATGTATACAGGTTATATGAACACACGAGGTTTTTTCAATCAGAGTAAGTTTTCAACATTAATAAGATCAGAATTTAAAAAAGGCGAAACCGTAATTTCTGGTATCGTTATGTTAACCGTTCCAAAGGGTATCTGGGCTCAAGCTGGATATAACACACTTTATGGCGCCTCGGCAGGAGTTGGTCTAAATATAACCCAACAAATTGCTTTGGAATATAATTATGAAAAAGCTCTAGGTGATTTTGCTAATTTTGGAAGCTCACATGAATTAACTTTGGCATATAAATTCAAGAAGAATTACAGATATAATTATGGTGATGATGACGAAGAGGAAGCGTTAATTATGCCTTCTAAAAAATCTAACCGTGTTCTTGCTAAAAGTACACCTAATAAATACAAGAACCTACCACGCAAAAAACGTGTTTCAAGAGTGACTAAAGAGGTGGTTGAAAGTTTGCCAAAAGCAGATACTATTTCCGTAGCGAACAAAGTGACTAAGGTTGAACCAGAAAAACCTAAAGAAAAAACAGAAGAAGAATTAATTGAAGAACAACGTTTAGCGGCAATTGAAGTACTTGCAAAGAAGCGCAAAGAAGAAGAAAAACTTAAAGCTGAAGCAGAAGCAAAAGCTAAACATGATGCCATTGCTAAACAAAAGGCAGATGAAGCTGCACGAATTAAAGCAGAACAAGAAGAAAAAGTACGATTAGCAAGAGTAGCTAAACAGAAAGCAGCTGCTGAGGCTAAAGCTAAGAGAGAACAAGAAGAAGCTGCTAGACTTAAAGCAGAGCAAGTGGTTAAGGAAAAATTTGCTGAACAAGCAAGAGTAAAGGCATTAGAAAATGAAAGAGCTAGACTAGCAGAAGAAGCTAGATTAAAAGCAGAGCAAGAAGCTCAAGCACAAAAAGATAAAGAAGTTCAGCCAGAAATAGTTGCAGAGGAAATTATTGGTATGATTAACCTAGATGGTGTCATGGTTCCAGCTCCTAGAGATAGGGAAACTAGAGAGATGAATGGTATTACTGTGTTAACCAATAATTCTAAATTAGAGCAACAAGACTTGTTAACCCAGTTGCAACAAAAAATTGCAAGTAAGCAAAAGGATCTTGACGATTTAAAAGAAGAAAACGATTTAAGTGAACAAGGTATCTATAGTGCTCCAAAAGCATTCAAGAGTATCTCTGCAGAAAATGCAGCTATGGCAGCAATCCAGTTGAACTTGGATAATGTTATAAAATCTAGAGACCTAAATATTAAAGAATTAGAGACATTATATAACGAGAGGTTAAAAACTGTTCGTGACAAACGGGATGTTACTAACCAATATTATGCAAATAAAATACAAGAATTAAAATCGGAACAAGCTCAGGCTATTAAAACAAGATCTAGTTTGTTAGCAAATTTAGAAACTATTAAGGTGGCTACTGAGATTGAAAGAAAACGTAGAATTAAACGTGCTGCGTTTGATAATGACCAAGTTAGATATCAAAAAGATAGAGCTGCCTTAAAGCAAATAAAAGAATATACGCCAATAAGTAGTGAACCACTTAAACCTGAAAACTTTGACTCTGGTGAGGTACTAAGTAATATTCAAATATTAAAAGATGTAAATAATGTTGAGAATGGTTATTACATTGTTGTGGCCGTACATTCTAGCATTGAAAAGCGAGACGAATTTTTAAGAAAAGCGGTAGCTGCAGGACAATCTAATATTGATTTCTTCTTTGATATTAATACGAGTAAATATTATATATATTATCAAAAGTTTAACTCTATTGATGCTGCAAATCAATCACTTAACTCTAAGGGAAGTGAACCATATAATGTGAATATGTCTATGGTGAAAATTGAGAACTAATATTAATACAGGTCTTTATTAATTTCAATAGTTATTAAAATGTTAGTTAGATGGATGTTTTGTTGATAGAACCTAATATCGATATGAGTCCTTTTATTTTTCTTCAAAACGGGACTAAAGTCATTTAATTTCACAAAAATACGTCATCTTATTGAAAGGTATTCTATAATTAGTGCCTGCTACTTTTATTAATATTGCTTAATATTCAATTTATTTGTAATCTTAATATTACATTATAATGAAATATGTTGGATTAATAGACTAAAAACATCGATAAACAGTTCAAAAATTATCATTTTACTTCTTTGTTACAAAAATTATTACGATATTTATGCCGATTAAAATCATTAAATAACGATGAATTGTCTATTAAGTGGTAATTTACGTATGATAAAATAAAATTTAATGAAACAAAATTAGAGGTACTATTTCTTTTTCGCCCCATATAAAAGAAATGATAAATAGAGTTGCCATGAAAAAACCTACTTTTTATAATTCAACACTTGTTGTATTATTTTTATTGTTACTATCAATTAGTAGTGCTGCCCAAACCTATAAGCCATTCACGGTGCGAAAGCAAATGGAGGTAAGGGGAAGTATGCTGGTTGTAGGTAATGCTATTCTTGGTCAAGATAACCAACCTTTTAACGATTTAACAAGAGATAATCAAGATATATCAATGCAATACATTGATATTGATAGTGATGCATCTACTTTTAGTTCTAGTAGTGCCGATTTAATGTTGCATGCACAAGCAGATGGGAGTCCTACTACATGTTACAGGGTAGCATATGCGGGTTTGTATTGGGGTGCTATTTTACAAAATGGTAACAGAGATAATATTAATCAAATTAAGTTTAAAGTACCAGGTACAACTACCTATACCGATATTACTGGAGAAATTATTTATGATGCTATTGTAAGTCCAATTATTGCAGAAACAGGAGAACCAGGAAACACTCCTTATGCCTGTTATGCAGAAGTAACAGATTTATTAACAGGTTTAACTGATGTTGAAGGAACTTATACCGTAGCGAATATTATTGCTGGTCAAGGATCAAATTTTTCAACAGGTCTAGCTGCAGGTTGGACACTTTTAGTAATTTATGAAGATCCAAATTTGCATACCAAATCGTTTACTTCATTTGATGGTTTTAGTCATATTTTCGATGGTCATCAAGAAACAATTCCAGTAACTGGATTTACTACACCTCCAGCAGGTAATATAGATTTGCAGTTTGCTTATGGAGCTTTAGATGGAGACAGAACAAAACGAGCTACCAAATTAGAGATAAATGGTAAAGAGGTTACGACACCTTTACGTACTGCCAATAAGTTTTTTGGCTCCGTTATAGAAAACGAAAATGGGGTTTCTCATCCAAGAAATCCATTTAGTATTAATACACTCGGGTACGATACGGGTTTTCTCGAAATTCAAAATGCAGAACCAGAGTTTATACGAAATAATGATACTTCAGCCGATTTTAGATTGCAAGTAGCTCGTGGTCAAGCAGACCCGATTTTTGCATTTTTTAGCACCTTTGCTGTCGATGTTATTTCTCCAGATATAGACCTTACCAAAGTTGTAAAAAATACAGCGGGAGATTTAATTGATGGAGACGATGTGGTTTTGGGACAACAATTATTTTATGAGATAACTTATCAAAGTGTTGGTAACGATAATGTTACTCAGTTTACCATAAAAGATATTCTACCAGACAATATAATATTTGATCCAGCTACAGATATAGATTTAACGAATGCTGGAGGTGCGACATTGCAATCTTACGATCCAGCAACAAGAACACTTATTTTTAATATACCAGATGGTTCTGTAGAAGCAGGAGATCCAGAGTTTGTAATTCGCTTAGCAATTCAAGTAGTGCCAAATTGTTACGATTTAAGTCAAGCTTGTTCTAACGAAATTAGAAATCAGGCTTTTGCAACTTATAGAGGCGTTATTAATCCTACAGAAATAGTAGAAGAAGGAAGTTTTGCGACAACAGTATGTTTGGGCATTCCAACTTCTACCAATTTTATTGTTGATATTTCTAATTGTGATTTCGAGCAAACTGAAGTTTTATGTGGTTCTAGTGTAGATTTAACTGCAGCAGATGGTTATGATAGTTATTCATGGTCAACAAGCCCATCAGGAACTCCAGTTATATCAACAGGTCAAACGTATACAGCGACAACAACTGGAACATACTATGTTCAAAACACAACTGTAGCAACTTGTATTTCAATTAATGAGCAATTCAATGTAATTACTTACGGAAGTTCATTAACAAACCCCGTAATTCCTTATGCAGATTTATTACCTATATGTCCAAATGACGGTAAGGTATTACCGTATATCTTCTTATGTGGGGGTAATGAAACGCGTACTATTAATACAAATATTAGCGATTCTGTTTCAATTATTTGGGAACAATTAGATGACACGAGTTGTCCACCCGTAGCGGTTGACGATTGTGCTAATGAAGATGATACCTGTACTTGGAATCAAGTAGGAACAGGAGCAGATTATATTGCAGATACGGCAGGTGAATTTAGAGTTGTTATTAATTATCCAGGTGGATGTTTTAGTATATTCTATTTTAATGTATACCAAAATTTATTAACACCAACTATTACAGCCGAGGATATTCTTTGTACAACACCAGGAAGTGTTACAGTTGGTGGTGTGCCATCTGGTTATGAATATAGTTTAGACCCTAACGGCCCATTTCAACCTTCTAATACGTTTGTTATAAATACACCGGGGTATTATCAAGTTTATATAAGACAAGTTGGTGTTACTACTAACCCTTGTATATTTCAAACCCCTAGCATATTAGTTAGAGAACGCGATTTTACGGTAACAACTAATGTTACTCAACCTAATTGTAATGGTGATTTTGGAAGTATAAGTTTGGCAGCTAACGATGCGCTTCCTCAATACTATTTTAGTATTTACGAAAGTGGTGTTTTAGTAAATAGCGTTGGTCCAATTTTGGCAAGCGATTATACATTTTCTTCATTAAACCCTGGTTTATATACGGTTAATGTTACTACAGATGACGGTTGTACGTACACGGAAGATATTCAAATTATTGATCCACCAACACTTACAGTTACGGCAGCTATTACAGTGCCTCTAACTTGTACAGATGGAGAAATTACTATTTATCCAGTAGGGGGAACACCTCCATATACGTATTACATAAATAGTACAACAGTTTCTCAAGACATACCAACCTATGTTGTTAATTCTCCAGGCGTATACGATATTACGGTAAGAGATTTTTATAATTGTTCTGCTAGCACGTCAATAACAGTAGATAGCATTCCTGAGCCTGTATTTACAGTTTCTGGTAACGATATTTTATGTTATAATGATAATTCTGGAGAAATTCAATTTAATGTTACAAGTGCCAATGGATATACTATTGAGTATACTATTGATAATGGTGTAACATATACTTCTAATCCAACGTTCTCGAACCTTAGTGCTGGAACTTATTCCGTAGGAATTAAGTATTCTTTAGGAGGGGTTGAATGTTTTTCAGTATTTCAAGATATAACAATCACGCAACCAGATCACGCACTAACAGCATCTGGAGGCGTATCAGAATTAGCTGGTTGTGGTCCTTCTGGTGAAGGTAGAGTTCGTATTACTAATCCACAAGGTGGTGTACCTCCTTATGAGTATAGCTTTGATAATCAAACTACTTGGGTTTCAACTAATGAAGCTTATGTAGATCCAGGAACATATACCTTATATATTAGAGATTCCTTTGGATGTATTTATCCAATACCTGGTATTGTTCTAGATCCAGAACCAGTACCTCCAACCATAAGTATTGACGATCCTAATTTTAATTGCGATGGTACAGCATCAACAACGGTTACGGTAACAAATCAAACATCAAATTCTTATACATTTACTTATTTAATTGATGGTGTAGAGAATCCAAATACCTCAAATCCTCGAGTGTTTTTGGATGTTCCAGAGGGGTCACATACTATTAGTGTTCAATATCAATTGCAAACGGTACCAACGTTTAGTAATCTATTAAATGAAGATTTTGGTAGCGGACCTCCAACAACCACTTCTGGTATTGCTAGTGCATATTGTTTTAACGATCAACGTGTTACTGCTCCTTATCCTTGTGGTACGCGCTCTGTAGAAGATAACCAATATTCTGTGGCTAGTTTCTTTTGGAGATCAGACGACCCTTCTGCAAATAATACAGGAGCTTGGTATCATTTTGACGACCACACAACTAATGGAGCAGATCCAGATGGAAGATTCTTATTAGTTAATATTGGATCTGCCGCAGGACCTTATGGTGTTCTTTATAGTAAACCTATTTTAGATGTCATTCCAAATCAAGATATTATAGTTGATTTATACCTAGCTAATTTAATGCGTACGGTAAATTCTGATAGAGATGATCCAGATTTTAGAATTCAATTAGTTGATGGTTCAGGAACTGTAATAGCAGAACAATTTACGGGAATAATCCCTAAAAACGAACAATGGAATTTTAATCAAGTTACCCTTAACCCTGGAAACAATACCGATTTAACTTTTGTTATACGTTCAGGTAGTGTTCAGTATTACGGTAATGATGCGCTTATTGATGATATTAGTGTTTATCAGTTACCTATTACATGTATTCAACAGGTAGATTTTCCTTTCATTGTTGACCCAGGAAATGCCTTTATTGCAGATGTAGTAAGTACTTCAGATTTAACTTGTGAAAACGCTGATGATGGAACTATTACTATAGCAGCCCAAAATTTTGATACTACTAATGGTTTCCAATATTCAATGGATAATGGAACAACGTGGATTACACAATTAACTTCTCCTGTAACGGTTAGTGGGTTAGCCGCTGGAACTTATAATATTCAAGTACGTTATGAAGATGCAGTTAATACTTGTAACTTCTCGTTCACTGAAGTTATAAACGCACCAGGAATATTAGGAGTTAGTACGTCTATATCTCCAGCAACATGTATTGATGGTGCAACAATAACAGCAACAGCAAATGGAGGGACATCAGCATATACTTTCGAATTATTAGATACTGCTCTTGCGTTAATAGCAAATATTCCAAATAATGGTATAATAACTAATGTTTTGGCTGGTTCATACATAGTAAGAGTGACCGATGCAAATGGTTGTACAGAAACAACAGCATTAACAATAAACGCACCTACATTGCCTACAGCCACAATTAGCGTTGCATCAGATTATTGTTTTGATTCAACTAATGGCGCTACCTTAATTGTAGATGCAACAGGAGGACAGCCACCTTATGAATATAGCCTTAATGGTGGACCATTTTCAGCAAATAATACATTTAATAATTTAACACCAGGTACTTACGATATTATTGTAAGAGACACTTATGGATGTGTTTATAATATCCCAACCCAAACTATTGCAAACCAATTAACAGCAACAGCTGCGTTAACAAAAACATTGGATTGTACGACTACTCCAGATGCAGAAGTTGCAATTACCGTTTCTGGTGGAACGACACCATATACATATGAAGTTTCATTCAATGGTGGTACTTTTAATACTGTTGGAAATCCGCCATATACTTATAATAATGGACAAGTTGGAGACTATCAATATCGAATTACTGATGCATTAGGTTGTACAACTTTAACCAATGTGGTAACTATTCAAGCAATTACTAATCCTTCTGCAACAGCTATTACAACAGATGTGTTCTGTAATGGTGATAGTACTGGTGTAGCGGTTATTGATGTAGATGAAACTTTAGGCTTACCTCCTTATCAAATTAGTTTTAACGGATCTGCTTTTACATCTCAAACGGTGTATAATGGTTTGGCTTCTGGAAATTATAATTATACTGTTAGAGATAGTAATTCATGTGAATTTACCGATGTAGCTACAGTTAATGAACCTGCGTCAATAACATTAGGTAGTGAAATAATTACTCCAATAACCTGTAGTGGTGCTGGAAATGTTTTAGGTGCTATTCAAATATTAAATGTTACTGGCGGAACACCAGATTACACCTATACTTTACTTGATAGTTCTGGTAATGTAGCAACAACTTCATCTACAAACCCAGTTGGACCAACTAGTAGTACTAATGTTACATTTAACGATTTAAATTTCGGAAATTATTATTTAAGAATTATTGATGCCAATGGTTGTGAATATAATTATGGACCATATTTAGTTGCTTCAGATGTAAGTGAACTTGATATTGTAACAAACGCTTCAGGAAGTTGTTTAACGGGCGTAGATTATAATATTAGTATTGTTAATGGTACAGGACCATTTAGAGTTAGAATCTATGATGGTACAACTACTTTTAATCCAACTGATGGTGTAGCACCTAATGGGTTACCAACATCTGACGTTTCACCAAATGAAAGAAATCATCAGTTTGCAGGATTGCAATTTGATGTGAGTTATGTTTTTGAGGTTCTAGATATAAATACGGGTTGTTCATATTCTGAACAAGTTTCAGCTGTATCTAGTCCATCTACGATTTCAGTTACTGGCACACCTACCAATGTAACCTGTTATGAAGTACCTGGTTTAGATGATGGTAGTTTTGATTTCACAATCTCTAGCTATAATGGGAATGCCTTATCTTGGGAAGTATTCAATAACCTAACAAATACATCAACAGGTATTACAGGAAGTACTACTGGATTAACAGGAGCTAATTATAGCGATAGCGTTACTGGTATAGCACCTGGAGATTATTATTTATTAGTTACTGAAACCGATATTACGTCAACTCAGTGTACGTCACTTGTTAATTTCCAAATTACACAACCAACAGAATTATTACTTGCTGAGGTTGTAAACACCAACGCAAATTGTAATCAAGATGCTCAGGTAGTTGTAAATGGAAGTGGTGGAACACCGCCTTACGAATATGCCTTTGTTGAAGATGGAGTAACACCAAATGCTGGTGATTGGACATCTAATAATCTGGGTGTTTTAAACATAAGTGTTAATACAAATTGGGATGTATATGTAAGAGATACCAATGGATGTGCTATTAGCACACCTATTGATGTTGTTATTTTATCAGACCCTTTACCATCAGTTACTTTACCAACCTTCGCAGATAACCAATGTAATTCTAATGGTAGTTCATATACATTTACAGCGACTCCAAGTGGTTCGGAAATAGCACCTGTTAGTTATAGTGTTGATGGTGTGAATTTCCAATCTAGTCCTACATTTATAGTATCATCAGACGGTACGTATACCGTTACCATACAAGATGGAAATGGATGTACTTCAACAGATACAATTGTTATCTATCCACCATTAAATTTAACGCCAGTAGTAACAGCTTTACCAACATGTCCCAACAACGATGGTGAAATTACGGTTACAGGTTTTGGTGGTTCAGGAGTGTATACTTATGAAATTACTGCACCAATAGTAGTTGCCCCTCAAGCATCAAATATCTTTTCTGGATTAGCTTCAGGAGTATATACATTGAGAATTACAGATACGACTACCTTATGTACAAGTGATGCAAATATTACACTAGATGCAGCTACACCAGTTACTTTTTCTGCAGATGTAACCAATGTAACTTGTAACGGAGGAAGCGATGGTACGATTACAGTTAATTTATTAGCATCAAATGATAATCCGCCGTACACATATGAAATTATAGCACCTATAGTGGTTGCGCCTCAAACATCTAATGTGTTTACAGGCTTAGCAACAGGGATTTATACAGTACGAGTAACATCTGGTAGAAATTGTTTTAGCACACAAAATATTCAAGTATTTGAAGCAACACCTATAGCAGTTCCAACGCCTACCGTTGTAGAATATGCTTGTGCTTCAACTAATAATACACCAAACTATGCAACTATTACTGTAAGTGTTGTAAGTGGTGGTTCTGGTACTTATTTAAACTACGAATTTATTAGAGGTGGTGTAACGGTTCAGTTTGGATCTAGTAATGTTTATACAGAATCAGACTTTTTAGGAGGCACTTACACAATTAATGTTTATGATAATAATAGTTGTTTAGGAAACACTTCTGCAACAATTGCACCTTACGCAGATATAGATACTATAGATGTTAATGTAGATAACCCAATTACATGTACAACAGATGAAGATATTTCAGTAACTGTTAACAGTATTTATGGAGTGCCTACTAATATACAATATACAGTTGAAGATATAGCAGGTTCAGTAATAGGAGGTGTTTATAGCCAAACGAATACTACAGGTATCTTTACAGGGTTACCAATAGGTAATTATATTATTACTGTTATTAATTTAGATACTGGATGTAGTCTGCAAACAACTCATTATGTTAATGACCCAAATACATTTGAATTTAATGTAGATGTGCTTAACGATGTTACTTGTTTTAATGCTGCAGATGGTAGTGTTAATATCACTTTTATAGACAGAGTTCCAACACCTTCAGATGAATCTGGTGCATTCAATTATACTATAGTTGATGCAACAGGTACTACAGTCACAACTGGAAGCACTGCGAATGCAGGGCCAGTAACTGTGTCTGGTTTAGCTTCAGGAACTTATATATTAACAGGAACTTTATTAAATATTCCATTTTGTACAATAAGTGAAAACTTTACCATTACAGCTCCAACTGCTCCGTTAACAATTTCAGAAACACATACAGAAATTACATGTGTAAGTGGAAATAACGACGGATCAATTTCAGCGAGTGCAACAGGAGGTTGGCCAGGAGCTTATGAATATCAATTAGAAATAACAAGTGGTGCAATTATTACACCTTATAGTACTACGTCTAGCTTTACAGATTTAACTGCAGGTATTTACACGGTAAGTGTTAGAGATAGCCAAGGCTGTGTTTCTAGTACAAATGTGTCATTAAATAATCCACCACCAATTAATGCAACAATTGCTGCAACTCCAACTTTGCTTACTTGTTTTGGGGATACCAATGCAACAATAACTGTTAGTAATGTTACAGGCGGACAAGGAAGTAATTACACTTATACACTTAATACATTAACGCCAACAATTAGTTCTTCTGGACCACAGATATCAAATATATTTACTGGTTTAGGTGCGGGAACTTATAATGTAACAGTAATAGATGGTTTTAACTGTGTATTTACAACCTCAGATATTACAATTTCGGCACCAACCGAAATAATAGCCTCTTTAGTTAAAGACACGTCGCTAACTTGTAATAACGATGCGACGCTTACCTTGAGTGCAACAGGAGGTACAGGTATTTATGAATATAGTAGTATTCCAAACTTTGCTACGGTTTTAGGATCGTTTACAACGCAGGCTATTTTCTTTGTGCCGGCAGGAACTTATCAATATTATGTGCGAGATGCTAACGGTTGTGTTGCTGTAGTTTCAAATGAAATAACTATCGATCCGCTTCCAGCTTTAATGGTTACCTTAGACACAACAAATGCAAGCATAAACTGTGCTGGAGATACTACGGGTGTTATTGTAGCTGAAGCTGAAGGAGGTCTAGGTAATTACATTTACACATTACAAGATGGTGCTGGAAATGATTTAACTGGGGCAACACAAAATAGTCCAGGAGTTTTTACAGATCTTCCTATTGGAACCTATCAAGTACAAGTAGAAAGTGGTGATTGTTTGGAGGTTTCGTCACAAGTAACAATAACAGAACCTTCAACACCTTTAAGTGAAACCCACACCGTTACTCCTGTAACCTGTGCTGGAGGTGATGATGGTATTATTGAAATAACTGCAACAGGAGGAACGGGTATTATTAAATATGCAATTTCACCTCGTTTAGACCAATTCTTTGACGATCCAATATTTGATAACCTTGCTCCAGGAACTTATGATATAATCGTTCAAGACGAATTAGGTTGTTATGTAACCTTTACTGAAACTTTGATTGACCCAATTCCAGTATCAATCATTATAGTTCCAAATTCTATTTTACCTGAAGTTTGTGATGGTGATATGAATGGTGAATTTAGTATCGATATTTCTGGAGGTAATTTACCTTACAGTGTCAGTTTAGATGATATAAATGGCACTTACACTACTGGAACAGCAACTCAAACCCAGTTTGACTTTATAGGATTAATTGGTGGCGACCATATTGTTTATGTACGTGATGCTTTAGATTGTGAATCTGAATGGAATATTACATTCCCAGAATCTATAATAATTAACCCTGAAGTAACAGTAGAATATAGTTGTACAAATAATATCTCTAATAGTTTAGTTACCGTAACGGTTGATGCTAGTAATACAGACCTTTCACAATTCGATTATTCTTTAAACGGAGGACCTTATCAAGCAAGTAATGTTTTTATAAATGTTCCTGCAGGAATAGGGCATTACATAGATGTGAGACACACCAATGGTTGTATTCAACAAACACAACCATTTGATATAGCAGATTACACGCCTTTACAATTAGTATTAGAAGATGGAGCTATAAATGAAATTGTTGCTGTGGCATCAGGAGGAACGGGAGATTATGAATATACCTTAAACGGAGAATCTTATGGAAGCACGAATACCTTTTTAATTTATGAATCTGGAGACTACACAGTAACCGTTACCGATTCTAATGGTTGTGTAGCTATAGCTACTAAGTATTTTGAATATGTAGATGTATGTATTACTAATTATTTCACACCTAATGGTGATGGTAATCAAGATGGTTGGGGCCCAGGTTGTACCGATCAATATCGAGATTTAACCTTCGATATTTTTGATAGATATGGTCGTAAAATAGTAACGCTACGAGTAGGAGAGAAGTGGGACGGTAAATATAATGGACGAGAACTACCTACTGGAGATTATTGGTATGTTGTGAAATTAAACGATGAAAAAGATAGACGAGATTTTGTAGGACATTTTACCTTATACCGCTAAATTATTAATGAATGCCTCAAACATTAAAATTATGAACCTAAGAAAACCAATCATATACCTGCTACTTATAGTTGCTTCCTACAACTATGGTCAGGAGTTAAATTTGCCTGTATTTACGCAATACTTAGCAGATAATAATTTCGTGGTTTCTCCAACGTATGCTGGAATAGGGGATAATTTAAAAATTAGAGCGAACGGATTAACGCAATGGGTGGGTATAAAAGGTGCTCCAGATAATCAATCGGTTTATGCAGATATAAGATTAGGCGACCGTTCTGGTTTAGGTTTTTCTTTTTATAACGATAGAAACGGAAACACCATTCAATCAGGTGCAAAATTTTCGTTTGCACATCATTTAATTTTAGATGTTAGCTCAGAACAATATCTGTCATTAGGTATTTCACTCAATGTAAATAACTTTAAGATTGACATACATAATTTTAATACATCTTACGAAAACCCAATTATTGATCCGTTTGTAACAGATGATAGGAGAACTTCGAATACAAATTTTGATATTGGAGCACTATACAGATATAAAGCATTCTTCTTTAGTTTAAACGCCAATAATATTCTTGAAAAAAAAGTTAGTGAAATTAGAGTAGCAGAACCTAATTTACTTATGAATTATCAAGTATATTCTGGTATTACCTTTGGTGAGACTAAAAAGAATGGTATTGAGTTCGAACCATCTATGTTCTATCAATACTTTAGTAGCGATAAGCGTTCGAGTACCGATTTAAATTTTAAAATGAGAAAATTTGGTAGAAACGACGATTATTTTTGGGCTGGTATTTCTTACCGTTTCCTAAACGATCAATTTTTAAAGCCACTTAACATAGGACCTATGGTAGGGTTTAATAAGTCTATTGTTTATTTTGGATATGCTTATCAAATAACAACTAACGAATTATCTGCGTATAACTCAGGAACGCACGTTGTTACTATTGGATTAAACTTTTTACGTGCAATTAGTAACTGTCCATGTACTAAGACGCGAGTTAGGTATTAAATCTATTTCTCTACAATTTCAACTTCAAAAAGCTTATCCCAACGCTTACCAGTAACAAATAAAGTTTTTGTTGTTGGATTATAAGCTATACCATTTAGTACATCTAAATTGTCATGCTGAGTCACTTTAGCCTTTAATGGTTTAAAATCTATTACTCCAATAACAGCACCGTTTTTAGGATTAATAATGGCTACACCATCTTTTTGATACCGATTAGCATAAATACTTCCATTAACCCACTCCATTTCATTAATGCCAATTATCTTTCCTTTATTCGTGTAAACCTGAATGTTGTCTTCTTCTATTAATGTTTCAGGATTTAGTAACCATATTTTTTCAGTCCCATCGCTTTTATAAATTATATTCTCGTTGTTGCATAGACCCCAACCTTCCTTACTGTTACCATATCTAAAACTGCTTAGTTTATCAAATGTATTTACATCGTAAACAAAGCCTGTACCTTCTTTCCAAGTAAGTTGATATATTTTATCATTCAATATAGTAAGTCCTTCACCAAAGTATTCATCAGCCAAATCAATATTTTTTATAACCTCTCCCGTTTTATAGTTTATTTGGCGAAGCTTAGACTCTTTATATTGTCCAGTGCTTTCGTAAAGATTATCATTAAAAAACTCAATACCTTGCGTGTATGAAGTTATATCGTGAGGATATTCATTTATAATTTTATAAGTGTATATTTTAGGAACCTCATTATTTAAAATGGTTATTTGACTAGTTGCCACTTGTTTTTCATTATTAAAATATACCGTAGCCTCAATAGTATGTTTTCCTAATTTAAAATTTGACAAGTTATTAGATTCAGCTATAGTATTGTCTTCAATAGTATAAGTAACAGAATCAACAAGATGATTCTTCTTGTTTATTAGTGAAATGTTTAAAGTTTCAGAAATAGAAATATTTCCTTTTTCAGCATTGGTTTTAATAGAGAAATCACTTTTTTTTTGACCAGAGTTAGAACCACATGAAATTACGAGTCCAGCTAAAAATATGATTATAAGAGCTTTAAATATGTTCATTTTAAACTTAAATTTTGAGCAAGATATTTATTTAAAATCAGTATAAAAAATCATTGTGAAAATTTTAAAAGGTTGTATCTTTGCAGCCGGCAAGTCCTACACAACTAGCTCCTGTTGAATCCTCCAGGGCGGGAACGCAGCAAAGGTATACGGTTGTAGCAGTGTGATGTAGGTAGCTTGCCTTTTTTTGTACAATAAAATTAAATCTTGAAAGCTTTAGCTAATCAAGATTTTTTAGTTTATTGCACATTTCCATGAAGGTGGAAATCACATTAATTTATGATGCTAATTATAGTTCAAATTATTTTAAATTGTATTTTGGTGTTTTGATTTTATAGTTTCAATTATTATGTCGAAAGTTGTTTTAATTACTGGTGGTTCATCTGGGATTGGTAAATCTACAGGCGAATATCTAACCAAAAAGGGTTATACCGTATATGGCACCAGTAGAAATCCTGCAAATTATAAAGATAGTGTTTTCCCAATTATAGAGCTTGATGTTAAAGATATTAGTACAATTGAAAAAGCAATTACCAGTATTATAGAAAAAGAAGGCAAACTAGATGTTTTAATAAATAATGCAGGAGCAGGCATAACAGGTCCTATTGAAGAAACTCCAGAAATAGAGATCAAAGCAAATTTTGAGACAAACTTTTTTGGGCCAATTAATGCTATTAAAACGGCACTTCCTTATATGCGTAATCAAAAAGCAGGTTTAATTATTAATATCACTTCTATAGCTGGTTATATGGGCTTACCATATCGAGGCATTTATAGTGCTAGTAAAGGTGCTTTAGAGCTTTTAACCGAAGCTTTTAGAATGGAGTTAAAAGGTTTTAACATAGATATGGTTAATGTGGCTCCAGGTGATTTCGCAACCAATATCGCATCTGGACGTTATCATGCGCCTCTTTTAGAAGATTCTCCTTATAAAGAATCTTATGGAAATACGTTAAAATTAATGAACAATCATGTAGATAGTGGTAGTAACCCTAATTTGATGGCTCAACAAATATTCAAAATTATAAACACCAAAAAACCTAAAGGGCATTATAAAGTTGGGGAGTTTATGCAAAAATTTTCTATTGTTCTTAAAAGAATACTTCCAGATAAGGTTTACGAAAGACTCTTGATGAACCACTACAATCTCTAGTTGTTTATTGGTACGTTATTTGATGTTACTGTTTCTAAATTCATCAAATCATGAAACGATCTTTATCAGCAGCAGTAATACTTTCCTTTTTTATTCTTTCAAGTTGTCAAGATATTTTGGAATGTGTAGTTAATAGACATCCACAGTTAGAAGATAATAGACTTGGTACAGCACAAGTAAATAATTATTATTTTGAAGAAATTCGAGCCGATATTAACAATGAACCACACGATGATAGGTATTACTATTATTTTTCGATTGATGGCGAATTGCCTCGCGGACTAGAATTTATTGTAGATTATAGAAGCGTAATAATTGAAGGACGAGCTCAAGAATCTGGGGTTTATAATTTTACCATTCGCCTAAGTGTAGAACAGGCAAACGATTATTATGATGAGTGTGAAAATAGACTAAATGATTGTGATGGTTTATGTGAAGACACTACAATAGAAAGGTACAGACTTGTAGTTAACTAACTTATTTTAAGTTGTTAATATATTTTTATAGAATTTATTAAGCTAACTAGCTTATTATTGTAAATTCGCCTATTAATTAAAATAACCTAAACTATTTTTAGAATGAAATTTTTTATAGATACAGCGAATCTAGACCAGATAAAAGAAGCTCAAGACCTTGGAGTTTTAGATGGTGTAACAACCAATCCGTCCTTAATGGCTAAAGAAGGTATTACGGGTCATGATAATATTTTGAAACACTACGTTGCTATTTGTAATATAGTAGATGGCGATGTTAGTGCAGAGGTTATTGCAACAGATTTTGAGGGCATGATTAGAGAAGGAGAAGCTCTAGCCGAATTGCATGACCAAATAGTTGTTAAACTACCAATGATAAAAGATGGTGTTAAGGCTTGTAAATATTTTTCAGAAAAAGGAATAAAAACAAACGTAACACTTGTTTTTTCAGCAGGACAAGCCTTATTAGCAGCTAAGGCAGGAGCAACCTACGTTTCTCCATTTATTGGGCGTCTTGATGATATTTCTACCGATGGTTTAAACTTAATTGCAGAGATTAGACATATTTATGATAACTATGCCTTCGATACAGAAATACTAGCGGCTTCTGTACGTCATACCATGCATGTTATAGATTGTGCTAAATTAGGAGCCGATGTTATGACAGGCCCTCTTAGTTCAATTGAAGGATTGCTTAAACATCCATTAACAGATATTGGGTTAGCTAAGTTTTTAGCAGATTACAAAAAGGGTAATTAAGATTTTATACATACAAAAAAGCCTTTGTTGAATTTCAACAAAGGCTTTTTTGTTTTTATATAGGGTATTATTTATTTAATAACCCTAACAGTTGTTGTTCAAAATCTGAATAAAATATGTTGGTATTACTATCAACTATTTTTTTGTGCTTGTCTATAATAATAGCCTTAGTCATTGGATATATTGCTAAAGACTCTTTTGCTTTTTTGTTGTCTTTAAATTGATATTTATTATCAAAAGACAAATGATTGCGCTTCAATGTTTTTGTTATCATTTCTAAGTCATAATCATCAATGTTAATAGTAATAAAGGTAACTTCTGGATATTTAACTTGTAGTTCCTTTAATTTTTTGTGTGTGTCTTTAAAATGACCATATATAGAATGAGACCAAAAACATAATACCGTTGTAGAATTTATAATTGCATTTATATTTTGCTCTTTATTGTAACAATCAATCACAGAAATTTCAGGTAATTTGTTGCCTTTTTTTAATCTGTATATTGAAGACGCATAATGTTTTATTTGACCATTATTCTTTTTACTATCGCTTTTTGCTAAAAACGATTTTAAAACAGCATCACTACATTCTTCACTTTTATTTTTGGTTAAAAAGTTAATGGTATAGTGGTAAAGCAAATCATTCTTAATAGAAACATTATCTATTAGACTATCAATAATCTTTAGTTTATCTAAAGTATAACAAACAGATTTTCCATTAAAATGCCCATTCTTAGCATGTCCTAGATGTTCTTTAAGGGCTAAATTATTAAAATTAGATTTCAAGAAAGATTGATAATTAAAATAATCTTTTAAAAAGTCGTCATTGTAGTTAACATTTTGTCGGTAGGCATAAAAATCATCGGGTAAGGATTCTAAAATTTCAGCTTTGTTTTTTCCGTAATGAACAAAGGGATAAATTTCTTTATTGAAATAATAATTATAGTTAATATTTGCTTGTGCTACTTTATCAAATAAAGAGGTTGTTTCATGTTTGGTTTTAAATCGGTCTAAATACTCAAGTTTTTGCGCTTTTAGTAATTTAATTTCTTTTTCATAATCTTCTGGATTTAGCTGGCAAAGTTTAAAAATTTCCTTTTCCTTTTTTTCATTTTGCAAGAACTCATTAATAAAGTAGTTATTCTTTTTATCTCCTTTACCCGTATACACAAGCGACTCATCAAAATCTAATGTATTTAATCTAAAAATTATGCTATCATTAACTTCTAAGAGCACCATTTGAAATTCATCACCATGTCGAAACGTGTATAAACCTTGTTCTAAATCGTTTATTTTAAATAAAAATCTATTATTACCATCTAAAATAATAGTATCTAAGGTAGTTTCAGACTTAGTTATAACAACAAAGTTGTTTTTCGGATTAATAATTTGCCCTCCTATATATGCATAATTATCTTGACTAGAATTGTTGTCTTTTTTACAACCAATTAAAGTAACAGCAATTAATAGTATACCAATATATAATTTCATAAATCCCTTTTTCATAGTTTAGGGCGAGACACCCTAAATTCTAAACAAAAATATGCCTTGTATTTAAAAAGACCTGTTAATACGCTGTTAAATGTTATTATAGCTAGATTCTCATTAATTCATTAAAGTTTAAAAATATCTAAGTTACATTTCGTCTAACAGATTGATTTTTCTACTTTTGCAAAAATTTTAATAAAAGTTATGCTATCAGTTTCTAATCTATCAGTTCAATTTGGAAAACGTGTATTGTTTGATGAGGTAAATACGGCCTTTAATAATGGTAACTGCTATGGAATTATTGGTGCCAATGGTTCTGGAAAATCTACATTTTTAAAGATATTATCTGGAAAGCAAGATCCTACTTCAGGGCATGTTTCGTTAGAAGCAGGAAAGCGTATGTCTGTTTTAGAGCAAAATCATAATTTATATGATGAGCATACTGTATTAGAAACCGTTTTAATGGGTAATAAGCCATTATTTAAAATTAAAACAGAAATAGATGCTTTATATGCAGATTATTCTGATGAGAACGCTGAAAAAATTGGAGAGCTACAAGTAGAGTTTGAAGAAATGAATGGCTGGAATGCCGATAGTGATGCGGCGGCAATGCTATCGAATTTAGGCATAAAGGAAGAGTTTCATTATACACTTATGGCAGATTTAGATGGTAAGCAAAAAGTGCGTGTTTTATTAGCACAAGCGCTTTTTGGAAATCCAGATGTACTTATAATGGATGAACCTACCAATGACCTAGATTATGAAACAATTGCTTGGTTAGAGAACTTCTTGGCTAATTATGATAACTGTGTTATTGTTGTTTCTCACGATAGACACTTTTTAGATGCTGTTTGTACGCATATTTCTGATATTGATTTTGGAAAAATTAATCACTTTTCGGGTAATTATACATTTTGGTACGAGTCGTCGCAGTTAGCAGCACGACAACATGCACAACAGAATAAGAAAGCAGAAGAAAAGAAAAAAGAATTAGAGGAATTTATTAGACGATTTTCAGCTAACGTTGCAAAAAGTAAACAAGCAACTAGTAGAAAAAAGATGATTGAAAAACTTAATATCGCAGATATTAGAAGAACAAGTCGTCGTTATCCTGCTATTATTTTTGAACGTGATAGAGAAGCAGGGGATCAAATATTGAATGTAGAAAAACTTACAGCTTCAGCAGATGATGAAATTTTATTTAAAGATATAGACTTAAATTTAGCTAAAGGAGACAAAGTTGTTGTTTTTTCCAGAGATTCAAGAGCTACCACAGCATTTTATCAAATTTTAAATAATAAGGAAAAAGCAGATTCAGGTAAATTTGCTTGGGGAGTAACTACAACACAGTCTTATTTACCATTAGATAATAGTGAGTTTTTTAATAATGAACTTACTTTAATAGATTGGTTACGCCAATGGGCAACTACAGAGGAAGAGCGTGAAGAAGTCAATATTCGAGGATTTTTAGGTAAAATGATATTTAGTGGTGAAGAAGCTTTTAAAAAATCATCTGTTTTGTCTGGAGGAGAAAAAGTAAGATGTATGCTATCTCGAATGATGATGATGAGAGCGAACGTACTTCAACTAGATGAACCAACCAACCATCTTGATTTAGAAAGTATTACAGCATTTAATAATTCACTTAAAAATTTCAAAGGGACTGTTTTATTTACAACGCACGATCATGAGTTTGCACAAACTGTAGCAAACCGAGTTGTGGAGTTAACACCAAATGGTGTAATAGATCGTTATACAACTTTTGATGAATATATGCAGGATAAGAAAATTAAAGAGCTACGAGACAAGATGTATGCTGTTAGCGTATAGATAAAATTAAAAATCCTGAGATATCGGGATTTTTTTTGCTCTAAGACTCTAACTCGGCAGTAATACCTTGCACAACTTTAACAGCTCTGTCGAGTTCATCCTTGTGTACATAAACTTCTTTAAGTAAATGACCTCCAAAAATTGGATTGAGGTTAGATTCGTTTTGTACTTTTATTACAGCACTAATTCCTATTTCTTCTAAGCTTTGCTTTATGTGCTCACTTATTACAAGATTACCCGTAAAAACTTTAATATAATTAGAATCTGTCATGACTAAAAGGATTTTAGGTTCATCTTAAAGATACAAAATATTAAGGATTATTAAAAGTTTTATTGAGTTGATATTGACTACTAATGGATAAAATCATTAAATTAGAAGAAGTGAAAAACTTCTTTTTAGCTTATATTTTAAAAATTTATTAATTATGAAAAAAACTGCAGTATTTTTATCGATATGTATCTTGCATATTACATCTTGTAAAGAAAAAGTAGCTATAAAAGAAGTTCCTTTAACTTCAAATTTAAATATTTTAGAGTATAGCCAAATAATTGATTTAACTCACGATTTTTCTGATGAAACAATATATTGGGTTACAGCAAAAGAATTTCATCTTGATACTGTTGCACATGGCAATACAGACAAGGGGTTCTTTTATGCAGCAAATAATTTCACTACTGCCGAACATGGAGGCACACACATAGATGCGCCTATTCATTTTGCGAAGCAAGGTCAAACAGTAGATAAAATACCTATTGAGAATTTAATTGGACAAGCTATAAAAATTGATATATCGAAAAAAGCTTTAAATAATCCTGAATATTTAGTAAGTATAGACGATTTTAAAAACTGGGAAGCATCCGAAAATATGCAAATACCAGAAGGATGTATTATTTTGCTAGAAACAGGATTTTCTCGTTATTATCCAAACAAACTAAAATATTTAGGCACAGAAATGCGTGGTCCAGAAGCCATAAAAGATTTGCACTTTCCAGGATTAGATCCAGAGGCTGCATCATGGCTAATTAAAAACAGAAAAATTAATGCCATTGGCCTTGACACACCAAGTATTGATTATGGACAATCAACAGATTTTAAAAGCCACGTTATTCTTTTAGGAGAAAATATTCCAGCTTTTGAGAACCTCACAAATTTAGAAATGTTACCAACTAAAGATTTCGCCATTATAGCATTGCCAATGAAAATAAAAGGAGGGAGTGGTGGTCCTTTGCGTATTGTGGCTTTAGTAAAAAGATAGCCTTAAAAAGTCCCTACAACACCAATTTTATTTGGACTTAATGAAAGGTTCCAAGAAACTTTAGTGGACTTAGGTTTTCTTAGTCCGTAGGTTTCTTTTTTGTATAAAAAGTTGTCAATACTATCTACAACAATAATACTTAGGGCGGCACTAAATATAACATCTGTGAGCCAATGTGCTCCAGCAATAAGCCTAGAAATAGGAGGGATAGCTCCAACTGTATATATACCAGTTTTAGTCCAAACATTATCAAATTGTTTAGCAATTGAGTGAGCCATTGTGACTGATAAAATAGTATGACCAGATGGGAATGAATGAAAGCCACCTTGTGATGAAAGTAAATTAAATTCATGTGCCCCCAAGTTTTGTGTTGGGCGTGCTCTTCCTATTGTAGATTTAGTTAAACTTTGAATAAGTCCTGTTGTAATTGATGATGATATTATTAACACACTTGTACGTCTTACTTTTTGATTGTTAGTAAAAAGCCCAAATCCGTAAAGTCCCGCATTAGCCATGAAATAGTTTTGTGGACTACCAAAATACCAGCCAAAATCCCGCACGACTTTTGGGAAATCATCATTTTGCCTTGTTGCAAAATCATTAAACCCTTCATCGGTTAGAGACAATGCCATAGTTCCAACCACAATAGTCCCAAGTTTGGCATAATCTTTTCCTTTCCAATCTAAGGGTCTAGTAATAGAATATTTAACACTTTTCCAAGTTGTATTGAAATCATATTTCAAATGCTGCCAAGTATTTGAGCTATCACTATTTATATTGGCAGGAAGCTCTTGCCCGTTGGCTCGAGAATAACCAATAAAAATAAAAACTAAAATCAATATATACTTCACCAAAACATCTATCTCAATTCAGCATTAAGTTGTTTTTCAAAATTGCTTTGTAGTTTACTCATAATTTTATCTATTTGCTTATCAGTAAGTGTTTTGTTTTCGTCTTGCAATGTAAAACTAACAGCATAACTCTTTTTACCCTTTGGTAAATTCTTTCCTTGATAAACATCAAATAGATTAACAGACTTCAATAATTGTTTTTCGCTCTGCTTAGCAATTTTATGGATAGCTTCAAAACTAACGTTATCATCTAATAATAAGGCGAAATCACGACGTACTTCGGGATATTTAGGAATCGATTTAAATGTTATTTTATTGCGCTTAACAATTTCTAAAATGTTATCCCAATTAAAATCGGCATAAATAACTTCTTGAGATATGTCAAAATGTTTTAATACCAATTTAGAGATTAACCCAAATTCCAGTAACTTAATTTTTCCTAAACTAAAGGATATTCCTTCACTAAATAAATCATTGTTATTAGGTGATTCATTATAGCGATTTATTCCTAAACGTTCTAAAATTGAAACAATAATTCCTTTTAAATAGAAAAAATCACTTTTCTCATTTTGTGTATGCCATTGTTCAGTATACCTATTACCAGTTATAAATAGTGTTAGGTGTTTTATCTCATCTCTTTTGTCTCCATAGCCATGATAGGTTTTTCCATACTCAAATAACTTTAAGTCTTGTCTTTTTCTATTAATATTATAGGATACTGCTTCTAATCCAGAAAACAACAAAGACTGCCTTAATACAGATAAATCTCCACTAAGAGGGTTGAGCATAGAAATGTTATGATCGTCTTTAAGTTGCTCACTTAACGCTATATAATTTGCTGTTGTAAGAGAATTAGAAAGTATCTCAAAAAAACCTTGAGATGCTAATTGATTACTAACAACGTTTTGAATTTTATGATCTTCAAATCTTGAGGCATTAGAAATTGAGGCATTAAGCTTTTCTGATGTCTTAATATTGTTATAGCCATAAACGCGTAGTATTTCTTCAATTACGTCGGCTTCACGTTGCACATCGTTACGATAAGAAGGTACTGTAAGGCCAAGTCCAGTTTCGGTTACGTTATTAACTTTTATATCCAAAGAAGTAAGAATACGTTTTATTATTTCTTTTGGAATTTCTTCCCCGATGAGTTTTTTTGCATTATCAAAGCTTAATCTAACTTCGAAATCTTTAATTTTATTAGGGTAAATATCCAATAAATCACTTGTTATTTCACCACCAGCTAGTTCTTGAATTAACAAGGCTGCTCTTTTTAAAGCATATTCTGTAATATTAGGATCTATACCACGCTCAAACCTAAAAGAGGCATCTGTGTTTAGTCCATGACGCTTAGCTGTTTTACGAATACTAACAGGATTAAAATAAGCACTTTCTAAGAAAATACAGGTAGTGTTTTCTGTAACACCAGATTCAATACCTCCAAAAACACCTGCAATGCACATAGGTTTTTTTGCATCACAAATCATTAAATCATCTTCATGTAATTCTCTTTCAATACCATCGAGCGTTGTAAACTTTGTACCAGTCTTTAAAGTTTTGACTTCAATTTTGTTTCCAGAAATTTTAACAGCATCAAAAGCATGTAGAGGTTGTCCTAATTCATGTAATACATAATTTGTCGAATCAACAATATTGTTTATTGGATTTAGTCCAATAGCTCTTAGTCTGTTTTGCAACCAGCTAGGAGAATCTTCGACTTTAATTCCAGAAATTGTAACACCACAATATCGCGGTGCTAAATCTTTATTTTTAACATCGATATCAATTTTTAGTGTACGATTATCTGTATGAAATGCACTGGCAGATGGCGTAATAAGTTCTAAATTTATTTCTTTTTGAATCA
Source organism: uncultured Algibacter sp. (assembly GCF_947487605.1). Taxonomy (GTDB): domain Bacteria; phylum Bacteroidota; class Bacteroidia; order Flavobacteriales; family Flavobacteriaceae; genus Algibacter_D. The sequence goes on along the minus strand of NZ_CANKXK010000005.1, from coordinate 129,549 downwards.
ATCCAGCTTTTAAGTCTCTTGCTACACCGTAGTGACTCATAGCGTCTGCTCTGTTTGGCGTAAGTCCAATTTCAAATACAGCATCGTTCTCAATTTTAAAAACATCTGCAGCCAGAGCACCTATTTTTATTTTATCATCTAGAACCATGATTCCATCATGCGATTTACCAAGACCCAATTCATCTTCTGCGCAAATCATTCCGTGGCTCTCTTCACCACGAATTTTTCCTTTTTTAATTTTCCAAGCTTCTCCTTCTTCAGTATATAATATTGTTCCAATAGTTGCAACAGATACTTTTTGGCCAGCATCAACATTTGGTGCACCACATACGATTTGTAAAGGTTCGTCGGTACCAACATCTACGGTGGTTATTTTAAGTTTGTCAGCATTTGGATGTTTAATACAGGTTAATACTTTACCCACAACCACACCTTCTAAGCCTCCTTTTATAGATTGGTAGGCTTCAATACCCTCAACTTCAAGACCTAAGTCTGTTAGTAATTCTCCTGTTTGCTCTGGAGTCCAATCAATTTTTATAAATTGTTTTAACCAGTTATATGAAATCTTCATAAATCATTTTCTATTTAAGCTAGCAAAGATAAAAGATTGCTAGAAGCATTCAAACATTGGCATATAAATTGTATATTATTCTCCTTAAAATAATAAAATGCATATTTATGAAATCAATGGTTAAACTATTATTAGTACTTCTTTTAATTGGTTTTATCTCATGTAGAGATACTAAAAAGGAGGAAAAAGAAACTAAAGCAGCTTTACAAGAAATAGAGGCTGTAGAAACTGAAGTTAAAGAATTAGCGGCAGATGTTGAGAAGAGTTCTCAAGAATTAGAAGCTGCATTAAAAGAATTAGATAGTATTTAAATTAATTTAAAATGAGAAAAATAAAATATATTATGGTTATGGCTGCATTATTGGTATTTGCAGCTAATCAAACAGTTTTTGCACAAGGTCAATCTAATAAGGTAAAAGAAAAAGTTGAAAAGAAGAAGGTAAAAGAACATGCAGATAAAGAATTAAAAGAAGTTGGTAAGCAGAAAAAAGAAGAGGTTCAGGAATTGAAAGAAAAAATGAAGAATGCCACTGTTGAAGAGCGCGAGGCTTTAAGAGAAGAAATAAAGCAATCTAAACAGGAAGCAAAGGAAGAGAGAAAGCAACTAAAAAAAGAAGAAAAGGAAAAAATAAAAGAGCTAGAAGAAGCGTATGATGACGATGATAATCAAGAACATATTAAAAAGCACAAAGAAGTTAAAGAGAATAACGGACAAGGAAATGCCTACGGAAAAAATAAAGGCAATTTAACTGGACGTGAATTTGGTCAGGCAAGAGCAGCTGAGGCTAAAGAAAAAATGGCTGAAGCTGAAGAAAGATTAGAAAAGAAAGATGCTCTTGTAAAGAGAAGTCACGAACGAATTGAATCGGCCAAACAGCGCTTAGCTAAGGCTAAAGAAAAAGGTGAATTGGACGATGAAGAAGTTGCTGAAAAAGAAGCTAAAATCTCGAAAGCTGAAGAAAAACTTGCCGAACTAGACGAAACTATAAAGAAAGGAAAAGAACGTATAAAAAAGGAAAAAGAGAAACTATCTAAAATATATAAAGAAGAATAATAAAAGAATTAAATATATTTTAATTTAAGGGTGGTGCTATTGTGATAGTGCCACTTTTTTTGTTTTTAAAAATGGCATTATCTCATAAAGTGTGTAAGTTTTAAAATCTCAGGTTAAAAATAGACTTGAGATTTTTTTTAGTAAAGAAAAATGAAAATTCTAATTTCTTAAAGAATAGTTAATTAACAGTTTTGCTATTCTCTTTAACAAAATTCTAACAACTACCATTCTTAATTGTATCTAACTTCACAATCAAACTAAAAACAATCAAGAGATGAAAATCAACAAACTCACCAATTTATTTTTTTGTTTAACATTTATATTTAGTGTTAACACCTATGCGCAATTAAACACACCTCGGGGTAGTCAGCAAGCAACTGTCTCTCAACGAGTAGGGATTACAGATATATATATAAAGTATTCTAGACCAAGTGTTAATGATAGAGAAATTTGGGGAAATTTAGTGCCTTACGGTATGAATAACCTAGGATTTGGGACAGCGAAAGAATCTCCATGGCGTGCAGGAGCAGATGAAAATACCATTATTAAGTTTACGGATGATGTAACTGTTGAAGGTAAACCTTTGAAAGCTGGTAAATATGGTTTTCATATTGTGGTTAACGAAAACAATACAGCTACGCTTATTTTTTCTAAAGATTACAAAGCTTGGGGGAGTTATTTTTATGAACCAAGTAATGATGCCTTGCGTGTAGATATTTCAACTAAAGAAATTCCACATACGGAGTTACTCACATATAGCTTTGATAGCGTTGATGCTAATTCTACAATAGCCTCATTAAATTGGGAAAAGAAACAATTTCCTTTTAAAATTGAGGTTGATGTACCCAAGATAGTTTTGGCAAATATTAGAAAGGATTTTACAGGGCAGAATGGTTTTCAACGTCAAAATTGGGAGCAAGCAGCTAATTATGCGTTAAATAATGGCGGTGATTTAAAAGAAGCTTTAAGTTGGATAAATGGTGCTATTTCTGGGCAGTTCTTTAGCCAAAAAACGTTTAATAATCTTCAGATTAAGTCTCAAATTTTATCAAAACTTGGAAAAGAAGAAGAAGCTTCTACAACCATGGATGAAGCAATTAATTTAGCAACAGTTTTTCAAATTCATCAATATGGACGAACATTAATCGGTCAAGGAAAAAAGGATAAAGCACTTGAGGTTTTTGAAATGAATGCTAAAAAAAATAAGGATACATGGCCAGTTCATTATGGTTTAGCTAGGGGGTATTCTGCTTTAGGTAAATATAAAGAGGCTCTTAAACATGTTGAAAAAGCATTGGCTAATGCACCAAACGAAGGTGCTAAAGGACGCGTTCAAGCAAATATGGAAAAACTTAAAAAAGGAGAAGATATAAATTAAACAAAAGAATCATCAATCAAACTACAAACAGTTTTAAAAGCTCAATCATTAATTTGGTTGGGCTTTTTTTAGCTTATATAATTCCAAATATTTTGGTACTTTCCCATGGATTTGTAGGTATGTAGAATAGGTTTGTTTTCTTCTTTTGCTAATGTAGGGTCGTTATTCAATACTTTCTTAGCATAAAAACGCGCGTTTTGCAGTATGTCTTTATCTTTTATTATATCAGCAATTCTTAGGTTTAAAACACCACTTTGTTGTGTTCCCATAATATCTCCAGGACCACGTAGCTTTAAATCTACTTCGGCTATTTCAAAACCGTCGTTAGTGCGAACCATAGTTTCTAATCGGGTTTTACTATCGTTAGTTAATTTATGACTAGTCATTAAGATGCAATAACTCTGTTCGGCTCCACGACCCACGCGTCCTCGTAGTTGGTGTAGTTGCGATAAACCAAAACGTTCTGCGCTTTCAATAATCATCACTGAAGCATTAGGGACATTCACACCAACTTCTATAACCGTTGTGGCGACCATTATTTGCGTTTCACCTTTAATAAAACGCTGCATTTCAAAATCTTTGTCTGCTGGTTTCATTTTACCATGTACGATAGAAATTTGATAATCAGGTAAAGGAAAATCTCTGGAAATACTCTCATAACCATCCATTAGGTCCTTATAATCTAATGCTTCGCTTTCTTGTATTAATGGATATACTATATATACTTGGCGTCCTTTTGTAATTTCATCTCTAATAAATTTGAAAACGTTTAGTCTATTTTTATCGTAGCGGTGTACTGTTTTAATTTGTTTTCTCCCAGGCGGCAACTCATCAATTATAGAAATATCTAAATCGCCATAAACAGACATAGCTAGTGTGCGTGGAATAGGAGTGGCAGACATGACTAAAACGTGTGGAGGTATTAAAGAAGCCCCTCCAACCTCCTCAGAAGGGCTGCCTTTTTTCCAAAGCTTGCTTCTTTGTGCAACTCCAAATCGATGTTGCTCGTCAATAACAGCAAGTCCTAAGTTTTTAAATTTCACTTTATCTTCAAGTAAGGCATGTGTCCCAATAAGAATTTTCAATTCACCATTTTCGAGTGTTTCATGAATCTCTTTTCTTTTGGATGTTTTAGTGGAACCAGTTAATAGTTTTATTGAGATATTAGCTTGTTCACACCACTCTAACAAGCCATTATAGTGCTGGGTTGCTAAAATTTCAGTTGGAGCCATTAGGCAAGCTTGAAAGTCATTATCAATAGCAATTAAAATTGACATGAAAGCCACTATAGTTTTGCCTGAACCTACATCACCCTGCAAAAGGCGATTCATTTGGGCGTTACTACCTAAATCGGCTCTAATTTCTTTCAAAACACGTTTTTGCGCATTTGTTAATTCAAATGGTAAATGTTCATTGAAAAAAGTATTGAAATAAGCTCCAACATGTTTAAAAGGAAATCCTTTAATTTTTGTTTTATTAATAAGGTTTTTAAGAATTAATTGCAGTTGGATATAAAAAAACTCTTCAAATTTTAAGCGATATTGAGCTTTTGCAAGTAATTCTTGGCTTTTAGGAAAATGAATATTAAAGATGGCTTCACTTTTACTTATTAATTTTAACTCGTTGAGAATATCATTTGATAATGTTTCAACAAACCGTCCTTTGGTTTCAAGAAACAATTGCTGCATTATTTTATTAATAACTCTATTGGTAATGCCCTTGTTACTTAGTTTTTCGGTTGAAGGGTAAATGGGTTGCATCGCAGATCGAACACTTTTTTTATGTTCAGAAAGCAATTCCATTTCGGGATGTGGCATATTAAATTTACCATTAAACCAATTCGTTTTTCCGAAAACAACGTAAGGCGTATTTACTTTTGTCCCTTCGCGTATCCATTTCTGACCTCGAAACCAAACCAATTCCATAATGCCTGTTTCATCTTGAAATGAGGCAACTAATCGTTTGCCACGTTTTTGAGAGACCTCCTTTAAACTAATTATTTTTCCAATTATTTGAACCTCAGCACTGCTGCGCTGTAATTGGTTTATTTTGTAATATTTGGTGCGGTCTAAATAGCGATTTGGAAAAAGATTAAGCAAATCCTGATAGGTGTGAATACCCAACTCCTTACGTAGTAAGTCGGCACGATTAGGGCCAACACCCTTTAGATAATCAATTGGAGTTTGCAGGTTGGTATTCATGGAAGCGAATTTAAAAGATTTATATGTAATCCTTAGTTCGTCCTTTAAAAAATCAAAAATTAAATTGTACTTAAAATGTTAAAATTTTATATATTTCCTACTTAAATCAAACACAACTAACCAACCCTCTCCAATTTGAAAGGCAAGCTTATTAGCATAATGCTAAATCCTTTTGTTATTGCTTTATGCATTACATTGGATATCGTGTTTTGTTTGCCTAATACCTTTAATAAATATGAAGTTAAAAAGGTAAGTACAGAGCGTGTTAATATTGGCAATATTGTATACTACCATGATTTGGATGATGATGGCTACTCCGAAAAAATTGAAACACAATTAAATAAATTCGGAAATGCAAGTTATGTGATTTTTAATTCCAATGGAGATCAGATAGACCAATTTAATTACGACACAAAGTTTCCAAATAAATACCAAAGAATATGGTTTCAGGACATCGACCAAAATGGATATTCCGAAATTTATACACTTACAGTGTCTCAAGATTCTATTTTTCTTGGAATATTTGAACCTCTTAAAAACCATGGGATTAATAGACAACGACTTTATGTAGATACCATTCAAATTCCGGAAAAAGATGACTATGGTTTTGGCTCAATCAGGACAAATTCTTTTTATGAGATTCATTCCGATTGGAAAGAAATAATTTTTAGTATCTCAGCAGGATTTGCAGCTAATCCAAGAAGTATATATATGTATGATTTTGAAAATGACAAGATTTATAAATCACCTCACTTAACTAATCCAGCGTCATTTTCTCATGTTTTAGATATAGATGGTGATAGTAAAAATGAAATATTGATCAATACTAGTGCTGCAGCAAATACTATTGATAGCATATATTCAAAACGATCGGACTATAGTACCTGGTTAAAGGTATTAGACGATGACATGAGTTTTATGTTCAATCCTATTGAGTTTAAGGCATTAGGGGCAGTATCTGTAATGCCTGGAATAAACAATAAAAATTTGATTGCTTTTTTTAAGTCAAGGCAGAGTAATGTAGAACCATCGAAATTGATGGTTTTAAATAATCAAGGTGTCATCCTAAAAGAAAAGGAATTACCTGAAGGCTTTTATAATATGTTCTGCAAAACCCTAGATAATAAGATTTTGCTGCCGGAATACAATACAGGGACAGTAATGCTATTCGATTTTAATTTAAATGAAACCCAAAGATTTCAGATTAATAAAAGCGGTTTCGGTTTGTATTATTGCGACTTAAACAATGATGGCAACAAAGAATGGTTTTTGCAACATTCTGATTATAAAAACGCCACAATTTACAGTCCAGATTTTAAACATGCTACAGATTTTAAAATCGCAGATGAGGGTGAAGAATTTTTAAGTAGAGGATATATTAAAAAAGGGAGTCAAGGTTCATTCTATATTCAACAGGAAAATCAGAATCTAATTTTCTCTTATCAGAATAATCCATGGTATCCCTTGCGTTATGTAATGTATTTTGGCATCTATTTATTGGTTTTGGGGTTAATATGGCTGGTGCTAAAGGGCCAGAAGTTAAGGCTGGAAAAAAAGCGGGCCATAGAAAAGGAAATTGCCGAATTACAAATAAAGACCATAAAAAATCAGGTAGATCCCCATTTTGTATTTAATGCCATTAATACCATTAGCGAGATGACTTTGGCAGATAATAAAATTGAGGCAGATACCTTTATTTGTCGATTTTCCGATTTTATGCGGCAAACGCTTCAGAGTTCCGATAAAATAACCACTATATTAAAAGATGAACTAAACTATACCGAAAACTTTATTAAGCTCCAACAAATTAGATTTAACAATAGTTTTAAGTATGAATTGAAAGTGGATGACAATGTCGATTTAAACTTTAAAGTCCCTAAACATGTGTTGTTTACCTATGTGGAGAACGCTATTAAACATGGGCTGGCATTAAACCCAAATAACGGTCTGCTTAAAATTGAAATTAAAAAAGAAGAACAAGGCCTAGTACTTCTTGTTGAAGATAATGGAGCGGGTTTGCGGCCTGCAAAGAAAAAAAAGGTAAATTCCACAGGTAATGGTTTATTGATTATGGAACGCATTTTTGAATTGTATGGTACACTATACAATAGAAAAATAATCCATAAGCTGCAAGATTTAAACGACGTGTCTAAAGGGGTGTCTGGATTGAGAGTTGAAGTTTTAATCACAAAATCTGGGTAAAATACTTGCTTTTGGGTAATTAAATACTCAATATTGAGTATAAGAAGCGAATAGATTTTTAAAGTTATTAGAATACTATAAAACAATACACATTTTGAAAGATAAGGAGATTAAAATAATAATGATAGATAATGAATCTCGGTCCCTTAACCGGATGAAACTATTATTGGCTAATTTCCCCGAAATACATATTGTAAAACAAACAACCAATGCCAAAAAAGGTTTGGAATACATTTTAAAACACCAACCTGACATTGCTTTCTTAGATATTGAAATGCCCGATATTTCTGGTTTGGAAATGGCAGATGAACTTAAAAAGCAAGGTAGCCCAACAAAAATTATCTTTTTTACGGCTTACGACCATTATGCCATTCCTGCTATTAAAAAAAATGTGTTTGATTATTTACTAAAACCTGTTAGTATAGACGAGTTAAAAGAAACCATACAGCGTTTTAAAGTAACAGATCATTTTAATTTGAGCAAAAGAGAATTAGATATTATTCGTGGCATTGCAGAAGGTTTGAACAGTAAAGCCATTGCCGAAAAACTATTTATAAGTAGGCATACAGTAGACACTTATAGGCGTTCTATTCTTGAAAAAACAAATTGTAAAAATTCTGCGGAGTTGATTCGTTTTGCTGCTAAGGCTAATATTGTCTAGACCGTCATTGCGAGGCGTTGCATTGAGCCTGTTGAAATAGCAAAGAGACGTAGCAACCTGCCTATTTATAATCGCCAATTTTCTTAAATAATTGAATTTTCTTGAAATATCCTTTCGAAACCCACAAAACCCCTGTATTTCATCTCAATAATTAGCAGCTTATCCAAATGGTTAAAAAGGGTGGTGAGAATACTCAAAATTGAGTGTTCAAAGTTAACATCTTGAAAGTATTTTTAAGAAAACTAAGCATCTATTCAATAATATTATAAATTTTTGAAGAAAGTTATCAAACTGTAGGGTGTGTACGAATTATTAATTTTTTTACTAGTCAACTCATAATGAAAGAATATACTTCATGGCTTTTTTTTGGTTTTGCTTTAATTCTTACAAATTCATTTTCTCAAGTGTTAGACAGATCTGCAAATTGGCCCAATCCAAATTGGACTATTTCGGGAAATTTTAATCCAAACAATTTATTGAACAGTCCTGATATTGATATGTCTTTTACATTCGAATATTCTACGACATGGGATATAATTTATGCTGAATCCCCACCTATTGATTTAAGAAATGCATATAATTCAAATGAGAGAATGATAATAATTTCGGGTGATATTACCTCAAGGGTTATATGGTTGAGTATTGAATATTGGGATGCAGATAATTTATCTTGGAATTCATTAGAGTTTTTAGATTTTATGTTTGTCAACTTTGACGATTATTTGAATTGTGAGAATTTAGGAAAGTTTTCTTTAAAGTTGAATATTAATAATTTTAGTGAAAATCAATTATTGAATTTTAAGTATCGATATTCGTTCAATAATTATGCAAATACAATATCAAAAGGATTTTGTTTAAAAAATTCCAAGATAACTTCTCAATCAGTTTCAGATATTCCTAGCTGTAGTTTAATGATTGAGAACCCTATCGATAACGAAGAAGATGTTAGTATTACTCCTCACATCAAATGGAATGTTTCTAACAATGAATCCTCAGGATTTCTGATTTCAATTGGTTTAACACCAGATGGAGAAGAATTAGTAAGCAATTTGGATATTGGAAATTCTACCTCTTATTCTCCAACTCTTGATTATAATACTAAATACTATGTTAAAGTTGTTTCCTATAATGTAGCTGGTTTATCCACTACCTGTACTGATTTCATTAGTTTTACTACTCAATCAGATTCTTTAATAGTTTTTGAAGGAGTAACAGGACTTATTTCTTTCAATAGCTGCAATAATACGAATGAATACGTTGTTAATGTTAATAATGTAGGTGTTTTAGATGGCGCCAGCATTTTTTTTGAAGAATTAGTTATCAATAAATTAGAAAGGCGTGGTTTAGAGGGGTTAGAAATTACTTTAGTTGCTCCCGATGGCACCTCCGTTCTATTAGCTTCAAAGATTAATTCTATTAATTCTAGATTTTATTTGTCTACTCATTTTACAGAAGATGCGTCTGCCCACTTATATGAGCCTTCTGCGGTTGCACCTTATTCTGGTAATTATCTCCCTGAAGGAAACTTGAGAGATTTTTATGGTGTTAATGCTAATGGAGATTGGAAATTAAAAATATGTGATGATGGTAGCTATTTTTATGATTTCAACAAATTATTTTCGTGGAAATTGATATTTAATAATTCTTTTTGTCATCCACCACTAATTCATAATATAAATAATATTACCTCCTCATCAGCTGACTTCAACTGGAGCACTGTAAGTGATGTCGACAATGGGTATGAATGGAAGATAATGTATGCTAATTCGCATCCTGATTCAAATTTCACTCCTATTGATTCAGGTTCAACCTTATCAAATATTAATTATGGTTCAACAACCTCATTACATGACGATAAATTTGACTATAAATTATGGATTAGAGGACTTTGTGGTGGAAATGAGGGTAAATGGAGTATACCATACGCCTTTAACACAAATTCACTATCAAAGGATAATTTTATAAAAATGGATTATGTTAACATATTTCCAAATCCAATTAAAGATATTTTGTCTATGTCAGTTGATATTAATGCATTCTACTCAATTTTTGATTTACAGGGTAAAAAAGTTAAAAAAGGAGAATTAGTTAACGGCATTAATGAAATTGATATTTCAAATTTTTTGGGAGGTGTATATTTTGTTAAAATAGCAGATGAAGCAGGTAGAGTATGTATTAAAAAACTAATGAAGATATAATATATGAGTGGCATATTATTAGTGAAGTGGCCCAGGCTGTCTTGGTAGCAGAAAATCTCCAATACCTCAATATCGCAATTGTGAATATGCAAGTTGTAAAAAATGTAGAGAAGGAGAAGAGTTTATAGTTTAAGCAAATGCCCTAATTGCAATAGTAAATATGTCAGTATGTTGGAAAATTAAATAAAAACCTAAAGATTATGAGTCATAAAGGAACATGTCATAATTGTGACAATAGAACAAGAGTTGGTACTTGTACAAATTGTGGATTGTGTTATTGTAAAAATTGTGCAAAAAGAACGGGTTTGTTTGGAGGCACATTAAGATGTCCTGCTTGCAGAGAAAAATTACGCTAACTTTTACAGATGAATAACACTATTTCTTATTTGGAGATATTAGGTGTAAAATCAATTAATAAAGTTTTAATCTTTTTACCTGGATTAGGCGCATACAAAGAGAACTACATTGATTTCTCCAAATCATTTTCTAATAACTACAAGTCAATCTATATTTTGGATTTACCTGAGCAAGGGTCAAAGGGAGAGTGGACTATTGGAAATATGGTTGATAATTTAAAGGAATTTATTAATAGAATTGATCAAAGCTATATTTCTGAAATTCATCTAGCAGGACATAGTGCTGGTGCTTTGGCTATTGTTTCATTTTTATGTAACATGAACACAAAAGTTGAAGAAAAGTTGATGCAATCAAGGTTGAAGAGTATTGATATATCATCAGATATAATGGCTATGGGTTTTGGTCAGATACCAAAAGAAGCTAAAAAAGTAACAAAGCTGTTTCTGTATTCGCCTTGCGATTCGTTTGCCAATGTATTTCCAAAATTTTTTATCAAACGATTTATCAAACTAAGTGAAAGTAAAGCAATGAGGATTATGAATATTTTGATAAATAAACCATCTTACCTTTTAAAGCTGTTAACTTTCAAAAGAAAATTCAATTTTCAAATCAACCTACATAACAAACCACAATACTTCGGGTTGGTTTTAAATAACCATAAGACATTCTTTAAATACATCTATAATTACAGGTGTATTTTTGAGATAAAAGAAATTTTGAATCTAAAATTAGAAAAGCAGATTAGTGACATCTTGAATGCAAAAAGAATTGTGTTGCAATTTGGAAGATTAGATTGGCTTTTAATCTCGAAAAATAGGTGCAAAAAACAAATGTTGAGCAACTTTAAGATATGCGAGAATATTGTAATTATTGAACATAAAAAGTTGGGGCACTTTTTGCATAAACCATTTAGCTTAGACTTAAACTTGAACAACCAAATGCTGATTAATAAAAACGTTATAAAAATGTCCTTAAGTCATATCGTTTAATATTGTAATATGGAAACAGTTGAATGTAAATATTGCCTTAGCGACATCCCTAAAAAAGCTGCAAAATGCAGATATTGTTTAGAATGGCAAGATAAAGTAAGAAAAAAGAATATAAAGGATAATACCAAAAGAAGTGTGCGTTTGGTAGATAATTTAAGGTTAAAAAAACCCTTTCAGTTGATACTTGTTGAAAAATTACCTTTGCCATATTATATAAGTGTATTTGTTATATGTATCACTTTTTTTGCCATCATTCAGTTTTCTTGGTACAGATTAAATGAGGACAAAATTTATCTGCTATCGTTCTTGGCATTTACCATTCAAATGATAATTTCATGGTCTTGTTTAATATGGATTTACAATGTCATTAATGACAAACTTGATTATTTTATAAAAGTATCTTCTTTAAATAAAAGGAAAGCCGAAGATAAATTTTATAGTTATAATGCAAAAATGTTCAATAACAAGCGCGTTTTAGTTGCTGGTTTTTTGGCAGGAATTATCGCTTCGGCGGGAGATTATATTGTAGGAACACCATTTGAAACACAAGAAGCGAAGTTTCTCTTTGCCGGTTTTGAATTCCTTTATATGTTATTTGCAGGTGCAGCTATATATAGCATGATGTATTTTGCTATGTTTTTGAATCAACTCACAACCAATCCAAAAAAGAATTTAATGAATATTGACCAAAAAAGATCTATCCATAAAATAGGGAGTATTCATCTTAAAACTTCCGTTTTAGCAATCATTCCATTTTTCTTAGGCGTTGTTGCTAAACTAATAGGAGATTGGTCATGGGAGTTGCCAATTGTTTTGTGGTATGCATCGTTTGCAATAGCAATAATCATATATATTTATTGGCCTCTTTTAAATGTTCATGGTTTTATGAGTTATGATATTGAAAACCAACTTGCAATTGTGCAAAATAAAATTAGAAATAAATTAAATGATATAGAGATAGACCCAAGCTCAAGTAATTTCACAAAACTGAATGAGTTGAGGGCATTAGAAAATTCAATAGCAGGTCAGAATACATGGCCATTCGATACAAAAAGTTTGTCGGCTATATTTGCGGCTATAATCGCACCCATATTGCTAATGATTGTTGATAAGTTTTGGTCAATATAAATTAAAATTATGCCAAATAACATAGATAAATTGGTGATTGCTAAAATAACTCAAAAAGCAAGAGCAGGTTATACTAAGATTAAAGTACTAGCGACTGTTTTGGCAGAATGTTCCAAAGAAGGTTTGACAGCGATAAAAGAAATGCAAATGGCTTGGGAAATAAAAATAATTGTTACCTAGATAAAACATACGAACGCGCTATTAATCAATTTTTAGGGAGAATTGAGAGAAGTCATTTAATTAATTTTAAATGGCTTCTTTTTTTTGGTCACCTTGAACGTATGTGAGAGGTCACATAAGAAAGCTTTTGATAATGAGATGTCTCACATGTGTTCGATATGCATAGCATACTTATAAATGCTGAATAAAATCCATATGCTTGCCCAATACTCTCACTATTAAAATATGATTAGTGTCAATAAACTGGTAAAAAATAACATGAGATTGGTAATTGTAAAATTTTAAACCATGAGCAAAAAGAGAGGCATCTCGTTCTAATTCTGGTCTTGTTGCTAATTCATTAAAAAAAGATTCGAGGTCTTTAAGGTAAGTTCGAGATTGTTTAAGTCCAAAATTTCTAATACTATAGGTATAAATGCCTATTAGGTCGGCTTCTGCTTTTCCAGAAAGTTTATAATTCGCCATTGGCTTTCATTGTGGCTTCAACATCAGTTATAATATCTGTAACAGTTTTATTACTAATACCACTATTTAAACCGTCTTCAATGGCTTTTTTTAGTTCAAGAATTCTAGCGTTTTCGGCTTGGTCTTTTCTAACTAAGGCTCTAATATATTCACTATCATTGGTGAAATCACCTTTAATTATTTGAAACTTAATCCATTTGTCTTGCTCTTCTGTAAAGGTGATTGATTTTCTAACGGCTCCCATAATCTTATGTTTTGGTGCAAAATAGTGAATTTATGCACCAAAAGCAAATGAAATGAGTTTGACATTTTGCCCTAAAGTTTGTTATATTAGTTATATGATTAGAATATGCCTCATTTTCTTTTTTTTAATACATTTTCTTGGAGTTTCACAGCAGGCAGAATATGTAAATTTTAAGACTGCTAAAGTTGATATATTAAGTATTGATACTGCTAGTAAAGACATTGAGGGACATGTAATTTATGAATTTGAAATTCTAAAAGACATAGATTCCATTTTTTTAGATGCCAATAATTTTCAAAGCATAAAATATATTTTAGATGGTGGGTATTCCGATAGTTTATACAATGGAAAACAATTGATTGTAAAACATCCGTTTAAATCCAACACTATCCACAAACTCGATGTAGTTTATAAAACAACTCCAACCAAAGCCATGTATTTTATTGACTGGGACAACGATTTTGTCACTTCGAGTGATTCTGATAGTGATCAGAATTGTATCGAGAAGCTACAAATATGGACACAAGGTCAAGGGAAATACACCAGTAATTGGTTGCCAAGTATAGATGATATGAATGACAAAATTGAATTTGATTTAAGTATCACTTTCGATAAAAACTATGAAGTCGTCGCAAACGGCAACTTAACAAATAAACAAATAAACGACTCAACAGTTACCTGGCATTACGATATGCAAAAGCCCATGTCCAGCTATTTGGTAGCATTGGCTATTGGTAAATACGACAAGAAAGTAACATATTCAAAGAGAGGTGTTCCTTTAGAGATGTATTATTACCCTGAAGACTCTTTAAAATTTGAGCCAACCTACCGCTATACCAAACAAGTATTTGATTTTCTCGAGGAAGAGATAGGTGTACCTTATCCATGGCAGAATTATAAAATGGTTCCAGTTAAAGACTTTTTATATGCTGGAATGGAAAACACGAGTCTTAATATTTACTCTGATGCGTTTGTGGTAGATTCTATTGCGTTTGTTGATAAGAATTTTGTCAATATTAATGCACACGAATTGGCACACCAATGGTTTGGAGATTTGGTTACCGAAACTTCTGGAACGCATCATTGGTTACAAGAAGGTTTTGCCACATATTATGCGCTATTAGCTGAACGAGACATTTTTGGTGAAGATTATTATTACTGGCGATTATATGAATATACTCAAGAATTATTAGAGCAAGACAGAGTAGGGCAAAGTACGTCGTTGTTGGATCCAAAGTCTAGTAGCACAACATTTTATAAAAAAGGGGCTTGGTTTTTACATTTACTTCGAGAAAAAGTAGGGGATGAGGCTTTTAAAACAGCAGTTAAAAATTATTTATTGAAACACCAATTTAAAAATGTAGAAACGAATGATTTTATAAGTGAAGTAGAAAAAACTAGTGATAAGGATTTGAGTGCGTTTGTTGAAAGATGGCTTATTAAAAAAGAGTTTATGTATGATGAAACTATTGAAAGTCTTAAGAAATCGACCTTTATTCAAGAATACTTGATGGTAGATTGTGAAGTAAAAACTTCCAAATGTGAAACGTATTTAGCGTCTTGGATTTCAGATGAAGCAAAATCAAAAGTGGTACTTCAAAATAGTGAACTCATAACGAGCAAGTCATTCAAAAATCCTTTAAAAGTTAGGCAAGCTATAGCACAAAGCTTGACTGAGATTCCGTCAGAATTAAAAGAAGATTATGAATCGCTTTTAAGTGACAAGTCATATATAACCATTGAAATAGCTTTATTTAATTTATGGCGAAACTTTCCAGGCGAGAGAAGACGTTATCTGGATAAAACCAAAAACATACAAGGTTTTAATGATAAAAATGTTAGAACACTATGGTTAACACTCGCTTTAATTACTGAGGATTATGAACCTGAAATGAAGAAAGTTTATTTTGATGAATTAACCAATTATACAAGTTCTAAATATGGTTTTGAAGTGCGTCAGAATGCCATTCAGTATCTTAATCAAATAAAAGCTTGTAATGATGATTGTAAAACGAATTTAAAGCAAGCTACCACACATCATAATTGGCGATTTTCTAAGTTTGCTAAAGCATTACTTGAATCTCAATAAATTATTTTCTACGTTCATTATTGGTTGGACTTCTACAAATTAAGCAATCTGCTAAATATGTTATTGAAAGTTCATAAACCCCATCTGTTCGTCCAATTTTCGAGGTGTTAAAATCATATGAAAATCCAAATCGAAGTCGTTCTAATTCAATTCCAACCAGCGCATTTATAGAGGTTAACAAGTGGCTATTGTTACTATTTTTAGCAGGATTAGTAACCGCCATTAGTCCAAGATATAATTTATTCAATTTAGCAGTTGCCCCTAAATCAAATCGATTATATTCGCCTTGTTGCATGTAGTTTGCCGAAAGTATAAAATCATTATGATCGTAATATGGAAATTTATAATTTGCATGTAGCGTGTATAGAATATCTAAGGGTACGTTATTATTATCTACGAAAGAAATATTTGGTCTATTTAAATGTTTAATTGCGGCACCTAACCATAAATCGGTATCGTTGGATCTATTTTGTTTATCAAAAACAAAGCCTATTGTAAAATCTATAAACCCGATATTATCATTAGCATTGGAAGCGAAAGGATCAACAGAAGTTGCATTTACTGTACCTGTATTAATGTTTATTTGATCGGATAAGATTAAGTTTCTAAAATTAAAAGATTTTATACCATAACCTACTTCAATTGCTGATCTGAAATACCAATCATTATTTAATCCAACGATATAAGCAAAGTTTCCATTAAATTGAAAATGATTATAACTGGTACTGTTCTCTCGTTGATTTAAAAAACTAAAACCAAGTCCAATACCATCATTAGAATTTTCCAACCAAGTATTTATAAAAGCATAGTTTGTATCTACTTGTAAGTCTAAATGTGGCCATTGTGTTCTGTGCATTATACCAAAGTAAGTAGCTTGCTCGAAACCAGAAAATGCTGGATTCATTGTTTCGGGTACCATAAAATACTGGCTAAAAATAGGGTCTTGTGCATTTGCTTTAAAACAAAAACAACCTACAATTAGAATAATATATAATCTTACTTTCATTTCTTTATTTAATTAGAACAACAACGCCTTTACTTGTAATAGTTTTACCATAAAAAGTATCACCCGAAAATGTATAGTAATAATTGCCATTTTCAGCGTTTGAATCTTTTATTTTTCCATCCCAGCCTCTTAAACTATCACCTTCCTCTGAATAAATCATACTTCCCCAAGTATCATAAACACTCAGTTTCATGTTTGATAATGCTATTTGCGAGGGTAAAAAGAAGTTGTTAAACGCATCATTATTTGGGGTAAATGCATTTGGAACAATTAGACTATAGCCCTGTTCAATAGTTAAAGTTATTGTTTTGATATAAACACAGTCGAAAGGGTAAACTACTGTTTGTGTTACTGTATATGTGCCAACAGTTTTATAAATGTGTACAGGATTTTCTTCACTTGAAAAACTACCATCTCCAAAATCCCATGATATTCCAACATAATCACCAGTTGATGTATTGGTAAATTCAATAGGGTCTTCAATGGAATAAAAACCAAAGTTATTAAAGCCTTCAGAATTGAATGCAAAATTTGGGTCTCCCAATTCTGGAATATCAACATTATATGAGAATGTAGTTGAACATCCACCACTGTCAACAACATCAATAACAACTATTCCGTTTTGAGTAGTTTGCATAATTTCATTATTAGTTCCACTAACAGTACCACTGGACCATGAAATTTGATAAGGAGGGATGCCACCTTCAGGTCTTGCAATAAAGAATTGCTCTACCATTTTAGTTACACAATCAAAATTTGTTTCTACTTCAACAGCAACTTCTAAAGGTTCGAACCTGTTAATAACAAAAGTGTCAGATATAGAACAGTTGTTTGCATCTGTAACCGTTAAAGTATAATCTCCTGGAGGAATACTGCTTAAATCTTCTGTGGTAGCGCCATTTGACCAATTATAACTAAGCGGTAATGTTCCGCCTGTTACAATAGCATTAATAGCTCCTGTATTAGCATCATCACAATCTAAAGCATCCGTTTTTGTTCCAGAGATATCTAAAGCTGCAGGTTCAATTACAGTGAATGTTTCAGTTATAATACATGGTTTTCCATCTGTAATGGTAACCGTGTATATTCCTGGTCCAATATTGTTACGTTCTACTCCAGCTGAAGGATCGTCATCCCAAACTAAATTAACTGGGGTTGTTCCTCCTTCAAGGTTTAAAACAATTCGCCCGTCATTCGCACCAAAACATGAAACATTGGTTAATTGTGGTGTAATTCTAAATATTGATGCTTCATCAATAATAATAGTTGCTTGTTTGATACAATTAGTATTATCGGTAATAGTAATAACATAAGTTCCAGCAGATAAGTTGGTTTGTGATAATCCGGAACCCAAATTACTCCAAGCAATGGTGTAAGGTGCATTTCCACCTGTAATACTATTAATAACAATGGAAGCATCATTATTTCCATAACATTCTATGTCGGTTACACTATAGTCTATAATTATTTCATCTGTCTGATTTATAATGACTTCAAGCGTATCTGTACAATTTGATTTGTCCGTAACAGTCAAGTTATAAGTTCCAGCAATTAAACCAACTAAATTTTGATTCGTACTATTAAACCCATTAGGGCCTGTCCAACTATAAGTATAGTCGAAAACTCCCGAAGCGACTTCAATTGTCCTGCCTCCTGTAATATTTATATTAATTTCTCCAGTGGCTTCACCAAAACAAATAACATCCACTTTGGAGTCTAAAAATGCCTGTAATTCGGGCGGTTCAATTACTGTAAAACTTTGAATAATTGGATTACAGTTATTGGCATCGGTAAGGGTAATTTCATAGATGCCTGGGCCTAAATTTGTTAAATCTTCATCCGAACTAAACAACACTCCGTTTCTTGTCCAGCTATAGGTATAAGGACTGGTGCCTCCAGAAACATCAACACTAATAATCCCATCGTCTTGCTGAAAACACGAAATAGTTTCGGGATTAAAATTATTATTGTTGAATATGAGTTCATCTGGCTCCGTAATGGTGAACGTTTCAGAAAAGGGGCATCCTCCATCATCCAAAATAGACACGCTATAATTGCCAGGAGTCAAATTTGAAATGTCTTCATTCGCACTCGTATACCCGTTAGGGCCTGTCCAATTGATTTGATATGGGTTTCCAGTTGAAAATGGTACACCACCTGAAATAGTTATCTCTAAAGCACCTCCATTATCTAAATAACAATTACTATTGGTCTGAACTGTGGTAATGCTAATAGACGGATTTACGGTAACCACAACTTCAAAATCCAATCCAACGCAAGTGCCCAAAGTTGGCGTAACTGTATAAGTTACAGTAGAAGGGTTTGTGGTTGTGTTGGTTAAGGTTTGATTTATTGATGATTGCGGAGTCGCTTCTAATGTTGCTCCAGTAATGGTGCCAGCAGGATTTATTACTGGGTTAGTCCAAGTATAAGTAGTACCAGGAGGCGCAATATCACCTCCAGTATTATCTGGAAGAATCATGAATGCATTTCCGCTACAAATGATATCTGTTGTATCACTAATATTTGGTGTTTCATTTACAGTTTGCTCAGAAACCATTGATGTTATTTCAGTACAACCTCCAGATGAAAACGTAATCACAGCATAGTAGTACACACTTCCAATACTGTTAGATGGAGGTGCATAAGTTGATTCTGTTTCTCCTGTTATCTCAGTTCCAGTTGAACTATCGTTTACTGAATTAGAATACCATTGAATTGTTGGCGTGCCTACACCGTTAGCAAATGCCACAGATAATGTATTGAATGATTCACCAAAACAAATAGTTTCAGAAATTGGCTGACTTGTAATTGTTGGTGCTTGATTGATAATAACTTCAGAAGTATCACTAATAACACTACATCCAGGATCTGGTTGCATGATTTCAACATAATAAAAAAGTGTACCAACTGTATCAGTTGGTGGCGTAAATATATTATTTATAGCTCCAACAATTGTTGAACCTCCTGTGGTATTGTTAACCGTATTACTAAACCATTGATACGTATAATTAGTCCCTAATCCACCTGTAACTTGAACTTCTAAATTTTGAGGTGTAGTCCCTTGACATAATTCTTGGCTTATAATAGGTTGAGATGTGATTGTTGGATCATTAACTACAATGATTTCAGCAACTTCACTTGTAACTGGAGAACAACCGCTTCCGTCTGCAGTAATAGTTACATAATAATAAAAAGCCCCAGCAGAATTAAAAACTGGAGAAGTATAGTTTATGCCTGTTTCTCCTGGAATTATAGTGCCACCAGAATTGGAATTAGAACTATTAGAATACCACTGATAGGTAAATGTTCCAGTTCCTCCAGAGTGGGTTACTGCTAAATCTGTTGCAAAACCTCCGCCTACACATATGCTTTGGGAAGGGACAGGATTAGTGTCTATTTGAATACCTTCAACAACCTCAATTCTAGCTAAATTAGAAGTAATTTCATTACAACCAGCTCCAGGTGTAAATGATGCAACTACATAATAATACATAATACCAACAGGATTATTAGGAGGTGTATATGTAGCTGTGGTTTCCCCTGTAATAGGTGTCCCAGAAGAAGTATTATTTACCGTGTTAGCATACCATTGATAACTTGGTGTTCCAGGACCATTAACCGAAACGGATAATTGATTAATAGATCCATTTAAACATATAGTTTCAGATTGTGGTTGACTAGTGAATTCAGGAGCGGGATCAACTGTTATAACCAAGTTTACAGGTATACCATCACAATTATTATAAGATGGTATAATGGTATAAGTCACATTTTCTGAAGTAGTGTTAGTATTGAAAATCGTTTGAACAGGTATAGTATTAGAATTGCCATTAGGAATAAATCCAGTAACCCCTGAAGGAGCTGAAGCTGCCCAAGTAAAAGTAGTACCGCCAATATCTGATGTAAGGTTGACTTCTGTAGTTTCTGTTCCAGAGCAAATAGTTTGTGCTAGATCTGTGTTTGTTATAGTTGGAATTTCGTTAATAACAAATTCTTGCATATCTGTGGTCGTACCACAACTGGACGTTACACTTAAACTTATTTGATAATTACCTGGCATATTATAAACTATATTACCAGGATTTAATGTTGTAGCCGAAGCGGGTGTGCCTCCTGGAAAGCTCCAGTTGTAAGTAATAGCTTCAGAAGTTGGAGCACAAGTGTCAATAGTAGCACTTGGGTTTATTGATGCTGTACCACAAAAATCTAAAATAGTATCAACTATAACAGTAGGAGGGCTTTTTACTTCTATAATTTCAGAAATTGAGTTTGTGCCGCATGAGTTAGTTGTGGTTAATGTAAGCGAATATATTCCAGCAGTTATAAAATCTATTGATGGAGCAGAAGAGGTTTCATCTGTACCATTTGTAAAATTCCAATTACCTGGAAAAGTTCCACAGAAATCTGGTGTATAGGTTACTTCCCAAAGGTATGTTTCCCCTCCACAGCTTTCACTAAGATCTGTTGTATTTGTAGTTTGAACACTTAATGTGGAACATCCATTATTGGTGTCAACAGTAAAACTTGAAACAAGCTCTGGTTCAATACAAATATCGTTGGTAATAGTTTCGGTGATACCACAGAAATTTTGTGCGTATAGAGATACCGTATAGTTTCCTGCAGTTGTGTATATATGTGCTGGATCTCTTAAAGTAGAAGTATTACCATCTCCAAAATCCCAAAAATAGCCTTCGTCTGTGTTACAATTTTGGTTGTAGCCTTGTTCAGAGGTATTGTCAAATTGAACAGGAATATTTAAACAACCCCTAGGTGGTGCTTCAAAAGAAACTTCAGGTTGTTTTAAAATAATTATGGGACCTGCAGTAAGATTTGAAGCGCCACATGAGGTTTCAATATCTAAGTTAACTGTATAACTACTGTTCGGGCAATTGGATTCTGTATATGTATGAGGAATTGGGAAATTTTGAGAACTACTTGGGTCTGAGGCATTGTAATAAATCGAAGCTTCCAATTCTCCTTGTGTATAGCTCTCAAAAGCACCATCGCCATAATTAACATAATAATTAGTATCTGGTGGATTACTACCCCAAGAGCCAATCGAGAATTCTATAGGAGCTACTGGGATACACAAGTTAACAGTATTACCAGGATTTACAATTGCTCCAGTTGGATTGCTTGAATTTTTAATTAAATACGTAACAGTATTATCACAATCTGTACCTATTCCAGTAATTTCCATGTTGAATGAGCCTAATTGCACGTA
The DNA here is from genome assembly GCF_947487605.1 of uncultured Algibacter sp. Classification (GTDB taxonomy): domain Bacteria; phylum Bacteroidota; class Bacteroidia; order Flavobacteriales; family Flavobacteriaceae; genus Algibacter_D. Next base: position 107,599 of record NZ_CANKXK010000005.1, on the reverse strand, counting down.
GGTATGTGAAGCAGGAAAAGTTACGTTCGTTTCAATTTGACTGCCATCTCCCCAATCTACATTAAAGGATGAGATGCAAGTAGAAGTAGATTCATTACCTACATTGACTGTATAAGAAGGATCTGAAGTGTTATTTCCGCAATTATCAAATGGGGTCGTAAAATTTTGCCTTGCTGTAATATCGTAGAAAGAAATATTCGGTTTTTGTTTAACCGAAACTTGTTTAGTAATAGATGCACTGCACCCATTATCATCTGTTATTGTTAGTGTTACATTGTAATTCTGTGTAGCACAACCTACGACATTAAAGACATGAGAAGGGTTTGTGTTGGATGATGTATTGCCATCTCCAAAGGTCCAGCTATATGAAAATGGACTATTACCAGTTACAGATGAAGTAAAACTCACACTAGTGCCAGAACATGCTCCATCATTATTAAACGAAAAATCAACACTTGGTTCAGAAATAACTATAGTTGCTGAACCATTTACAGTTGCAGTTTCAGAATTACTTTCTACAGATACTAAATTATACTCAAATGTTCCAATTGTACTGGTGCTTACAGGTAGTGAAACACTAGTGTTATTACTTGTTGTAGAAATAGTTTCATTCATTCCATTATTCACAGTATAAGTAAATGTATATGGTCCAGTTCCCCCAGAGCCTGTAAATGTTATTTCGGGAAGTGGTGAATCGTCTTTACAAACTTCAGTTGATCCAGAAATACTCGCAGATGGTGGTAAAAAAGTTGTTTCAGTATAATTATTGAATCTCACATTTAATAAGCCTTCATTATCTTTTAAGCTCAAACTTAAATTGGATGAAATAAAAATGAAGCATACTAAGAGTGTAAGGAATATTTTCTTCCTCATATCTAAATAATTGGTTAATAGCTGCTACTAATATAAATAATCATTTCAATAGATGTACAAATTATCTTTCAATTTTTAAAATATTATTTATTAAGTTGTTTTAGTAAAATTGATAAAATCTATTTATACTTAATCTTGGCAGCATAATCATATTTAGTATATTTATTAAAAATATTTAATGAAAGCATTAGTAATTTCAGGAGGTGGCAGTAAAGGCGCATATGCCGGAGGCGTAGCACAATATTTGATTCAAGAAGCCGGAAATAATTATGATATGTTTTTAGGAACCTCTACAGGTAGTCTTTTGGTGCCGCATTTAGCAGCAGGAAAAATTGATAAACTTTATGGTATTTACACAAATGTAAATCAGCACAATATATTTAGTGTAAATCCATTTGTTATTAGAAAGAAAGGCAGACGAGAATTTGTGTCGATTGATTTTATAAATACACTTTGGCAGTTTATTAAAATGAAACGTACTTTTGGTGAAAGTAAAGCATTACGACGTTATATAAGAAAGAATTTTACTCTAGAAGAATATAATTTGGTTAAAGAAACTAAGGACGATGTTGTTGTTACTGTCTCTAATTTATCCAAGAATAGAGTAGAGTATAAGTCTATAAAAGATTTTTCATATGATGAGTTTTGTGATTGGATATGGATTTCCTGTAACTACATACCTTTTATGTCTTTAGTAAAAAAGAATGGTTTTGAATATGCTGATGGCGGATTAGGCTGTGTTGTACCAATACGCGAAGCAATTCTTAGAGGAGCTACCGAAATTGATGCAGTTGTTTTAGAAAAGGAGTCAATGGAGTATAATAAAGTACTTGGTAAAAACCCATTTTCATTGATGATTAATTTATTTGGACATTTATCAGATCAATTGGAAAGAAATGATATTACCATAGGAAAGCTCGCGGCTAAAAACAAGGGTGTACAGCTTAATTTATATTATACACCATCAAAATTAACAGAGAATTCTTTAATATTCAATAAAAAGCTGATGACTTCTTGGTGGCAACAAGGCTATGATTATGCAAAAGAAAAATTAAACAGAGCACGTTCTAACGAATTACGTATCGATTAATAAAGTTCGCTTACTTCATCTTTAATAAAAGAAAGCGCAGCATCACTTGGCGCACGACGTTCCATCATTTCTGTTAAAATGACTTCTCGCAATTTTTCAGATGTATTAGTTTTGGGTAACAAACTTGCCTTTCTAATTAATTGAATGGTAGCATTTTTAGCTGCTGAGATGATACTCCAGCACTTATCGCTAACGTATATTTGTTGCGATAAATTATGTTCTAATTCTTGTTCAATACTAGAAATAAGTAACGATTCGTAATCCTCTTTATTTGAAGAAGTAGGCTTTACTCTAACCAACAGTTTATTAGGTGAAATACGCTCTAAATAAAGTGCCAAACGCTCATATGCTTGTAAACGAATTGGGAGTGCGGTTACTTGCATGTCCTTTTTTAATAAATAACGTCTTCTTCCATCTTCATTTTTAGTGTGTTCCTTAAAAAAATAATAGGCTAAAACTCCTGTGATTAAGGAAGGAATAGCAAACATAAATAGGTCAATAATACGTTCTGCGTCCATTGTAATTAGATTTGAAGTTATTTATTACCTCCCAAATATACACAATCTTTTAAGCTTTGCATACCAGAAAAAGGAACTGGGGTTTTAACATACATATAGGTTCTGTTCAATTCTTTAGAAAGATTATGATCGTCAACATTTATTTCAATATCACTCATTTTAAACTCGCATGGATGCTCATATCCTGCAGCATGCGTGATTTCTACAAGTTCTTTTCTAAAAGTCATAAAATATTGTGCTAAACGAGCAGATTTTAGCGTAGGATCAATACCATTTTGTAACCACTTGCTTTGCGTGGCTACACCACTGGGGCATCTATTTGTATGGCACACTTGTGCTTGTATACACCCAATACTCATCATAGCTTCTCTAGCAACATTTATACAGTCTACACCCATTGCAAATGCCATAGCAGCTTTGGCAGGAAAACCTAATTTTCCACTTCCAATAAAAACAATTCGCTCTGTTAGTCCTTTACTCTTAAAGAGTTTGTATAAATCACTAAAACCATAAACCCAAGGTAATGAGACATGGTCTGCAAAACTTGGTGGTGCAGCCCCAGTACCACCTTCGCCACCATCTACAGTAATAAAATCAGGCCCTTTTCCTGTTTTTATCATAATATCTGCCAACTCTTCCCATTGCTCTAATTTTCCAATAGCGGCTTTTATCCCAACGGGTAAACCAGTAGCTTCAGCAATATCTTCTATAAAATCAACCATTTCTTTAACGTTAGAAAAAGCTTTGTGGTTTGGTGGAGATAACACATCTTTACCTGCTTCAACACCTCGAATATTAGCAATTTCTTTAGTTATTTTTGCTCCTGGTAAAACGCCTCCTTTTCCTGGTTTAGCGCCTTGAGATAACTTGACTTCGATAGCTCTTATAAAAGGATTGTCCTCAACAAGCTTTTTCATTTTGTCCATAGAAAAACCTCCATCTTTTGTACGAACACCAAAATAGCCTGTACCAAAATGAAACACAACATCACCTCCATGACTATGATAAGGAGATAAACCACCTTCTCCAGTATTATGGTATGCCCCAGCCATTTTAATTCCCTTATTTAAGGATTCTACTGCTTTTGCTGAGAGTGAACCAAAACTCATCGCTGATACGTTTATAACTGAAGCAGGTCTGTATGGTTTTTTTCTTTTATTGAAAGCACCTATTACCTTAGCGCAAGGGAGAAAGGTTTTATCAATGGTGTTTGGATGATTTTTATCAATTTGAAAAGGCATCATTGCATTATTAATAAAAATATGCTGATGCGCATAAATATCTCTATCGGTGCCAAACCCTTCGTAGTTGTTTTCTTTTTTTGCCGAAGCATAAATCCAACCTCGCTCAATTCTGTTAAAAGGCAATTCTTCTCTATTATTTGCAACAAAATATTGACGCATTTCTGGACCAATACTCTCAAGCCAATAACGTAAATGCCCAACAATTGGATAGTTGTGGCTTATTGTATGTGATTTTTGAAAAAATACATCTCGTATAGCTACAAGAGCCAAGAAAATTAAAACCCAAGCCCACCAGGGAATATTAGATAAAAAATTTAAAATTGCATCCATATTAATTATTTAAATAATCAAACGTTATTTGTGTTAATGCTTTTACACCAAAGATTAAGCCACTTTCATCAATAAAAAAATCGGGCGTATGATGTGGAAATGCATCCGTATTGCCTGGTGTCATACCACCTAAGAAAAAGAAAAAACCTGGAACAAGTTCTTGATAATATGAGAAATCTTCACCACCAGTGGTTGCTTTTCGTAAGCGAACATTTTCTGTTCCTACTACTTTTTGAAGTGATGGTAGTATTTTATCAACTAAGTCAAAATCGTTATAAGTAATGGCAGTATTATTTTGAAAACTTATGGTTGCTTCGCCACCGTAAGCTTTTGCCAAAGTTGTTACCATTTCAGTCATTCGTTTTTGAATATGCGCTTTCATTTCTGGATCTAGTGTTCTTACAGTGCCAATAAGTTCGGCAGTTTCTGGTATGATATTAAAACGTGTTCCAGATGTTATTTTCCCAACCGTAATAACTGCTGCTTCATTTACTAGTTTTGATTCCCTACTTATAATAGTCTGTAAACCATCAATAATTTTTGCAGAAATTAATATGGGGTCAACACCTTGCCATGGTCTTCCACCATGCGTTTGCTTTCCTGTTACATTTATTACAAATCGCTCTACAGATGCCATTACACCGCCTTTTTTATAATGAATAGTGCCAACTTCATAATTTGAACGAATGTGTAACCCAAAAATAGCATCCACTTTTGGATTATCTAAAACACCTTCTTTTATCATCAGTTTAGCACCACCTTCTTCTCCTGGAAGCGGCCCTTCTTCAGCTGGTTGAAAAATGAACTTTACTGTTCCTTTAATTTTATCCTTATTCTTTGTCAGGATTTCTGCTACACCCATTAAAATAGCTGTGTGTGTATCGTGTCCACAGGCATGCATTACGCCAGTTTCTGTATTTAAAAAAGTTGTTTTTACCTCAGATTTAAAAGGAAGGTTGTTTCGTTCCGTTACTGGTAAACCATCAATATCTGCTCTTAAAGCAATAACCTTTCCTGGTAGCCTCCCTTTTAAAATCGCCACGACACCAGTATGGGCTACCCCTGTTTGAACTTCTAAACCTAATGATTTTAAATGTTCTGCGATCTTTTCGGCTGTTTTAAATTCTCTGTTTGATAATTCTGGATATTCATGAAAATGTCGTCGCCACTCAATGACTTTTGATTCTATTTCTTCAAATTGTTTGTCGAGATTGGATTGTGCGTGGGTAATAAATGTTAATATACTGCTAAAAACTAATAAGAGGTATTTCATATAAATAGAAAAGATTAGTAAATTTTGAAGCTTAAAGATATTCAAAATTTGATAAAGGATTGTATATCCAATAATTGTTTATAATTATTAATAAGAAGACTTAATTAAACGCATAACATTGGTTATTTTCACGTCTTAAATTACAATGATTTTGGAAGCATATTTAGAACAGTTAAATGAAGCGCAGTTGGCTCCTACATTACAAATGGACGGACCTATGATAGTAATTGCTGGTGCTGGTTCTGGAAAGACACGTGTGCTAACGTATCGTATTGCTTACATGATGAGTAAAGGGGTAGACCCATTTAATATTTTGTCGCTTACATTTACTAATAAAGCGGCACGTGAAATGAAAGAGCGTATCGCTACAATTGTAGGCGCTAGCGAAGCTAAAAATTTGTGGATGGGAACGTTTCACTCTGTATTTGCTAAAATTTTACGTATTGAAGCAGATAAATTGGGTTACCCTAGTAATTTTACTATTTATGATACTCAGGATTCAGATAGATTGATTGCATCTATTATTAAAGAAATGAATCTGGACAAGGATATTTATAAATATAAGCAAGTACGTTCAAGAATCTCATCTTATAAAAACAGCCTTATTACAGTTAAGGCTTATTTTAACAACCCAGAACTTTTAGAGGCTGATGCTATGGCTCGCCGACCAAGAATGGGAGATATTTATAAAGAATATGTGGAACGCTGTTTTAAGGCAGGTGCCATGGATTTTGATGATTTATTACTAAAAACTAACGAGTTATTAACTAGGTTTCCAGAGGTTTTAGCGAAATACCAAAATCGTTTTAAATATATTTTAGTAGATGAGTATCAAGATACCAACCATTCACAATACTTAATTGTTAGGGCGTTGTCCGATAAGTTTCAAAATATCTGTGTGGTAGGTGATGATGCACAAAGTATCTATGCTTTTAGAGGTGCGAATATTAATAATATTTTGAATTTTCAGAAGGATTACGACGATGTAAAAGTTTTTAGATTAGAGCAAAATTACCGTTCCACTAAAAACATTGTAAATGCAGCTAATTCTATTATAGATAAAAATCAAACCAAACTCGATAAGATTGTTTGGACTGCTAACGATGAAGGAACTAAGATTAAAGTAAACCGTTCTTTAACAGATGGAGATGAAGGTCGATACGTTGCTAGTACCATTTTTGAAAACAAAATGAATCATCAGTTAAAGAATAGTGATTTTGCGGTACTTTATAGAACCAATGCCCAGTCAAGAGCTATAGAAGATGCGTTGCGTAAACGCGATATAAAGTATAGAATCTATGGAGGCCTATCGTTTTATCAACGAAAAGAAATTAAAGATGTGTTATCTTATCTGCGCTTAATAATTAATCCAGCAGATGAAGAAGCCTTAAAAAGAATTATAAATTATCCACCGCGTGGGATTGGTCAAACGACTGTCGATAAACTCATTGTATCAGCAAATGGTTATAACAAAACCATTTTTGAAGTGATGAAGCATATTGATAAAACGGATGTTAAAATTAATTCAGGAACACGAACCAAGCTTCAAAATTTTGTGACACTTATTGAAAGTTACCAAGTTATTAACCAAACTGCTGATGCTTTTGAATTAGCAGAACATGTTACTAGAACAAGTGGTTTAATACGAGAGCTTAATAAAGATGGGACTCCAGAAGGTGTTACCAGAATGGAGAATATTGAAGAGCTCTTAAATGGGATGAAAGATTTTGTAGAAGGTCAAAAAGAATTAGTAGATAGTACAGGATCGTTAGCTGAATTTTTAGAGGATGTTGCATTAGCAACAGATTTAGATGCAGATAAAGGTGATTCTAATCATGTAGCACTAATGACTATTCATTTGGCAAAAGGTCTGGAATTTCCGTATGTATATATTGTAGGTCTTGAGGAAGATTTGTTTCCGAGTGCCATGAGTATGAACACGCGTAGTGAGCTAGAGGAGGAACGACGGCTATTTTATGTTGCCTTAACAAGAGCCGAAAAGCAAGCCTATTTAACCTATGCATTATCGAGATATCGTTGGGGAAAACTTATAGATTCTGAACCAAGTAGGTTTATAGAAGAAATTGATGAACAATATCTGGATATTGTAACACCAATTGAAGAACGCCGATTTAACCCAATGCTGAGTGCCGATATTTTTGGCGATGTTGAACCTAATAAGATTAGATATAAACCAGCAAAGCAACCTACATTTAATAAAGGTAAATCAGCTAAAAAAGAGCCAACTAAGTTTCAAGTTACAACGCCTAAAAATTTGAAACCTGTAGCTAAAACAAGCGGAAACACAAATCTGTTTGATAGTAAGTTAGCTGTTGGAAATATTGTAAAGCATATTAGATTTGGGACTGGCGAAGTCATGAAAATAGAAGGAGCAGGAGCCGATATAAAAGCGGAAATAAATTTTCAGCATGGGGGTGTAAAAAAATTATTGTTACGATTCGCTAAATTGGAGATAATAGGGTAATGGCAGAGTTTTATAGAATATACGAGGAAAACCCGAATCCAAGAGAGATTGAAAAGGTTGTAAACATTCTTAAACGAGGCGGTTTAATAATTTATCCAACAGATACTGTTTATGGTTTGGGTTGTGATATTTCAAATTTAAAAGCATTAGAACGTGTAGCCCGAATAAAAGGTGTAAAACTTGATAAAGCAAATTTCTCATTTGTATGTCATGATTTAAGTAACCTAAGCGATTATGTTAAGCAAATAGACACTTCTACTTTTAAGATATTAAAACGCGCACTTCCTGGACCTTATACGTTTATTCTTCCTGGGGCTAAATCTTTGCCAAATCCATTTAAGAAAAAGAAAACTGTTGGTATTCGAGTTCCTAACAATAATATAGCTTTAGAAATTGTGAAGCAGTTAGGAAATCCCATTATTTCTACATCAATTCATGATGAAGATGAAGTACTAGAATACACCACAGATCCTGAGCTTATATTAGAAAAATGGGATAGTCTTGTTGATTTAGTTATTGATGGTGGTTATGGAGATAATGAAGCATCAACTGTCATTGATTTGTCCGAGGACGAACCAATTGTTGTTAGAGAGGGCAAGGGAAGTTTAGATATTTATTAGAAATAAAAGAGGCTGTCTGAAAAGTAAGTTCGATGTCATATTGAGCTTGTCGAAATATTTTTAACTTACTAATAATTAATATCGGTTTCGACAGGCTCAACCTGACAAATCAAATTATGAAAACTTTTTAGACAGCCTCTAAAAAAATATTTTATATACTACTTCTAGTTTACGTGCTTTTCTAGGAACTCTGCTACACCTTCATGGGTTGCTTTCATACCTGTTTTTCCTTTATTCCAATTAGCTGGGCACACCTCACCATTTTCTTCGTTAAATTGCAATGCATCTACCATACGTAGAGCTTCATCTACATTTCTACCAAGCGGTAAGTCATTTACTATTTGATGACGCACAATACCTTCTTTATCAATCAAAAATAAACCGCGATAAGCAACTAACTCGCTGCTAGCCTGTAGCATATCATTATCATCGTAAAAATAGTCACCAGCTAAAACATCATAATTCTTTGAGATTGTTTTGTTGGTATCTGCTACTAATGGATAAGTAACACCTTTAATGCCACCATTATTTTTATCTAATTGCAACCAACCCCAGTGTGATTGTTCAGTATCTGTTGATACACCAATAACCGCAGTATTTCTAGATTCAAATGCTTCTAATTTTTCTTGAAAAGCATGAAGTTCTGTTGGACAAACAAATGTAAAATCTTTTGGGTAAAAGAATAATATCACATGCTTTTCTCCTATAAATTGATTTAAAGAAAAATTTTCAACGAATTCGCCTCCATTTATCACTGCTTGCGCATTAAATTGAGGTGCTTTTTTTCCTACTAATACAGCCATTTTTTTATATTAATTTTTGTTAAATTTTATATTTGGCTGCAAATATATTGAATGCAAAAAGAATGGCAATGTATAATTATTTTTAAAATTTATAAAGCTATAGTTTATGTCAATTTTGTGCTTAAAATTTTTATTTTAATTCTAAGTGCTGCAAATAAAAGTGTTGTAAATGGGCTTAACCAATTAAATATGGCATAAAAGAAATATTCTCCTACACCAACCCCTAGTACTCCAGATTGATAGGCTCCACAGGTGTTCCAAGGAATAAGAACAGAAGTAACAGTTCCAGAGTCTTCAAGAGTTCTACTTAAATTTTCAGGAGCTAAACCTTTATCGTCAAAGGCTTTTTTAAACATCTTACCCGGTATTACAATGGCTAGATATTGATCTGAAGCAATTGTGTTTAGACCTAAACAGCTAATTACAGTACTTGCGAATAAACCAAAAACTGAAGATGCAAAAGATAATAGTACTCTAGTTATTCTTGCTAAGGCCCCAATGCCATCCATAACGCCACCAAAAACCATCGCACATATTATAAGAAAAATTGTCCAAAGCATTCCTTTCATGCCTCCAGCTGAAAATAATTCATTTAATTTCTCATTATCAGTTGCTATTTGTGTGTCTGTAAAAATTGAACTAATAACTGAGCTCATTTTAGAACTGCTTATATTATTTAAAACCTCAGGTTGAAAAATAAAAGCAAAAATAGCAGCTATTAATACGCCAGCACTTAAGGCTATTATTGGCTTAGCCTTTATTAATATCAAAATTATTACTGCTAGAGGTACAAGAAACAGCCAAGGCGTAATGATAAAAGTTCCATTAATTGATCCTAGTAAATTACTTATATCTGCGTTCCCAGATGTTTCAATAGTAGCACTAATAATTGAAAATACTATTAAGGTTATTAAAATTGTTGGTACAGTAGTTAGTGTCATGTATCTAATATGTGCAAATAAATCTGTCCCAGCTATTGCTGGAGCTAGATTGGTGGTGTCACTTAAAGGAGACATTTTATCGCCAAAGTATGCTCCCGAAATAACAGCACCAGCAATCATACCTGTATTAATTTCTAAAGCGCTCCCAATTCCTATTAAAGCAATACCTACGGTTGCCGAAGTTGTCCAAGAACTACCTGTTGCTATGGATATAATTGCACAAATTATGACACAAGCTGGTAGAAATATACTCGGGTTTAAAACTTGTAACCCATAGTATACCATTGCTGGAATTACACCACTTACAAGCCAAGTACCAGCTAATGCACCTACTAGAAATAAAATCATTACAGGAGTAATAATACTTTTCAAGTTTTCTAATACTTCAGCAAGCATTATAGATAAAGAAACTTTATTAAAAAAGCCAATTAGAGTTGCAACAGCGCCTCCTATTAATAATATTATCTGATTTGAGTAATCTCCAAACATTACACCATCAGCAAAGAAAATATTGCAAGCCAATAACCCCATTAAAGCAATTACTGGAATTAGTGCTTCCCAAATGTTTAATTCTGTATTTTCAATAATGTTTTGCTTGTCTGCCTTAAATTCGGAAATGTTATTATCGTCTTGCATAGGAGAATTTTTAGTCTCGTAATGTTACGATTTTAGCTTCATGTATGCAAATGGAATTAGTTCAGTATTTTTGCACTTCAATATGAAATTTTATGGATTCATTAACCCAAATTGTTTTAGGTGCTGCTTGTGGAGAAGCTGTTCTCGGTAAAAAAATTGGAAATAAAGCATTGTTATTTGGAGCAATTGGTGGTACTATTCCAGACTTAGATGTTTACGTTGGTAATTTACTATATGGGAATGAAATTGATGCCATGTTATTTCATAGAGGGTTTATGCATTCTATTTTGTTTGCTGTACTAGCTGCTTTTCTTTTAGGATGGCTGGCATACAAATTTTATAACTCTGGAAAGCGCTTTAATGCAACAACGCAACATAATTGGATAAGTTTGTTCTTTTGGTCTCTTTTTACGCATCCGATTCTTGATTGCTTTACGCCTTATGGCACACAATTATTTACGCCTTTTACCAATTATAGAGTTGCTTTTAATAATATTGCGGTGGTAGATCCATTATATACTATTCCCTTTCTACTTTGTATAATTTTTTTGATGTTTTTTAAGAGAACTTCAGATAAAAGAAGGTTTTGTTTAAAATTTGGTATTGGAATAAGTTCGTTATACTTGTTGTTTACTTTAGGGAATAAGTTATATATGGATGCTCTTTTTAAAAAATCGCTGCATACTAATAAGATAGCTTATAAGCGTTATTTCTCTCAACCCACGATTTTCAACAATATTTTATGGTATGGAGTAGCCGAAACAGACTCGATTTATTATGTCGGTTATTATTCTTTATTTGATAAAGAAAATAGATTCTCGGATTTTAAGGAGTTACATAAGGAACGTGCATTGAATACCAAAGATTATAAGCGTATAAAAGATTTAGCTTGGTTTAGTAATAATTATTACAGTATCTACAAGTTGAGCGATAATGAATATCAATATAATGATTTGCGTTACCCGCTCACAAGTGATGAAGCATCAAACTCATCGGTTTTTAAGTTTCGACTGTTCGAAGACAAAGGTGAATTAAATATGAAGCCTTTTGAGCGTAATGAAGATAATGTCTCAGATGCTCTTAATGCTTTATGGGAAAGACTAAAAGGCAAATAAATTTTAGTTAAACATATTGAAATTTATTGTTGCCTTTCAAAATGTTTAATTCTTCCATGCATGTTCGCATCATTTGGTAAGTGCGATCTATATCTGCATCTAAGCCAATTGAAAAGCGAATTAGTCCATCACTTAACCCCATTTCTTTTTGTTCATCCTCTGGAATTTCTGAAGACGTAGAGCTTCCAGGAGCGCTAAATAGCGTTTTATAGAACCCAAGGCTAACTGCCAGATATCCTAAGTTTTTATTTTGCATCATTTCCATTAATTCATTGGCTTTATCTAGAGAACCTACATCTATGGTAAGCATACCACCAAAGCCATATTGTTCATTCATCATGCTTTTGAATAAATTATGAGATGGGTGTGATTTTAATCCAGGATAGACGGTTTTCAATCCGTCTTCCTCAAATTTTTCAGCTAAAAACAGGGCATTTTTACTATGTTGCTGCATACGTATATGCAGAGTGCGCAAGTTTTTTAGAATAGATGCAGCTCTCAAACTATCCATTGTTGAACCTAGAAGCATAGAAGCACCATTGTTCACGTTTCTTAGATCATTTATAAATTCTTGACTAGCGCATATTACGCCACCAACCGTATCGCTAGATCCATTTATAAATTTTGTTAAACTATGTACAACAATGTCAGCACCCAAAATTGCAGGCGAAATTGACAGAGGTGAAAAGGTATTATCAACAACTAATTTTAAATTGTATTTTTTTGCAATTTCTGATAAACCAGCAATATCTGCTAATTCTAAAAGTGGATTACTCACCGATTCACAATAAATTAGTTTAGTATTCTTTGTTATTGCAGCTTCTACAATATCTAACTTGGTAATATCTACAAAGAAGGTTTTAATACTAAATTTTGGTGTAAAGTTTTTTAAGAAGGCATATGTGCCTCCGTAAATAGTCCTACTAGAAATTATGTGGTCACCAGCATTACATAATTGTAATAAAACGGGAGTTATAGCTCCCATGCCAGAAGCAGAAACATTAGCAGTTTCTGTGCCTTCCATTGCAGCTAATGCTTCACCTAAATATAAATTAGAAGGTGATGAGTGACGTGAATATAAATAGCATCCATCGGCATTACCTTCAAATGTATCGAACATAGTTTTAGCAGATAAAAATGTGTAAGTTGATGAATCTGAAATAGAAGGATTAACACCTCCAAACTCACCAAAGTATTGTAAATCTTGAATGTTATTTGCTGGTTTAAATGCCATAATCTTATTTGTTTTATAGTTTCAAAATTGAATAATTATAGATTAAAAAACAATGATTATTGATTTAATTAGAAAATAAAATTAATATTTAGATTTATTTTAGATTTATTATTTGTATTTTCATTCAAAACATAGTTTTAAGTTAAAAATCTTCACTTATGGTATTTGATATAATAGACAAGAAATTACTTGAGTACTTGCAAACAGATAGTAAGCAGACTAATAAAGAGCTATCCAATAAACTAAATTTATCTGTTACCGCAGTTTATGAGCGTATAAAAAAACTTGAAAAGGCAGGCTTTATAGATAGGTACATTGCCTTGGTGAATAAAGAAAAAGTGGCAAAAAATTTCGTTGTATTTTGCCATATAAAACTGGTAAAACATAGTCAAGAATATGTTGTTAGCTTTGAAAATGAAGTAAAAAAATTAAGCGAAGTATTAGAGTGTTATCATATTAGTGGCGATTATGACTACCTTCTGAAGGTTTTAGTTGAAGATATGGCAGCATTTAGAGAATTTATGGTTAAAAAGTTAACCACAATTAATCATATTGGTAGTACCCAAAGCATGTTTGTTATTAATGAAGTAAAACATTCTACTATAATTAATTTTTAAAAATGAAAACAAGCCGCTATAGGGCAATAGAATTTTTAGCAATCTATATACTAATCCCAATAAGTTTTGCATTAAATTATTCTATTTGGATTAAATTAAGCATTGGCTTAATAGGATTTGTATACATTATTCTAGTCTTGCTAAAAGTAGAAAATCAAAAATTCAAATTAGCCAAACAGTTACAATGGAAATTATTTTGGAAAGAAACCTTTCTTAAATTAGCTATTATAGTATTACTAACAACATTTTTTGTTTGGAAAACTGATGCTCAGACACTCTTTTCTGTTGTATTTAATAAACCAAAGTTATGGGTGTTCATCCTTTTTATTTATACTTTTTTTTCTGTATACCCACAAGAATTAGTTTATCGAACATTTTATTTCCATCGATATAATTCTTTTTTTACAAACAAAATTTTATTCATCTTTTTAAACGCTATTCTGTTTTCTTTGGCACATTTATTCTTTAGAAATGTATTAGTTTTAATACTTACCTTTTTAGGTGGGTTATTATTTGCGATTACTTATAAAAAAACAAAATCTACTATTTTAGTGTCTATTGAGCATGCTATTTATGGTTGTTGGCTGTTTACAGTAGGAATGGGAGAAATGCTTGGTTTTCCAACATAGAAGTTATTGTAAAATAATATTTACAATTTGGCTATAGTTTGTTACTTCTTTTTTCTATTTTTAGAAAACTATTAACTAAACATATTTATAAAAATGAAAAAATTGGGGAGTATTATAATTGGTTTTATTCTAGGCGCTTTGTTAACGTATTATTTTTGTCCAAGATCGCTTGATACGGAAGAAGAAATAGCCATAGTAAAGCCAAAAGGTGTTATTTCTATTACAAATGCTAAAGAATTAAATAAGAATTGGACTGATTTTAGACAAGCTGCTGTTGATTCTGCTGCAAAAAAGCAAGGTAGAAATAAAGATAATCGTTGGGTTTGGTGGTCTCTGGATGAAGTAGAAAATTATATAGCATACTCAAAAAACCAAACCGATAGTTTAGGTTATGAAATGACAGGACTTAGGTTTTATCTAGGAGTTTATGGAAATAACAAAGGGCAAAATAAAAAGAATTTAACTACTTTATTTGCTGTGCCTACTGGTAAAAAATCTATATCTGAAGCTAGTAGCTTTTATTTGAATTTTCTAGCAAATGAAGATATTCCAGGAGGCTTACCATTTAACAATGGAACAGGTGGGTCTGGAGGGTATCCTCAATAAGTTTATGGAAGAATTCATGCTAAAAAATTATTTGCTAATAACACACTCTGTGGAAGTTATGGCAGCTTTAACTGGCTTATTTTTGTTGAATAAGTACAAAAAAACTTATCATAGATTTTTTGTATATTTTTTACTCTGCTTAACCATTTGCGATTTTTTGGGTGGGTATACTAGATATGTTTTACCAGATAGGTTTTTAAATTTTTTAATTGGAACTAAACTTGAAAAAAATCACTGGTGGGCTACATTGTTTTGGAATATTGGAGCTATAATGTTTTTAGCTTTTTACTTTCAAAAAATTTTAAAAACTAAGATATTTAAAGATATTATCAAATTTGGGAGTTTCATTTTTTTAGGAATTTCTACCGTTTATATATTCTTTAACTGGGATAAATTTTTTAATACTTTTTTTCCAATAATTTGTGTTTTAGGAGCAGTTATAATTTTTTTATGCTCAATACTTTATTTTTTAGAAACATTACGAAGTGATAAGATTTTAACTTTTTATAAATCATTAAATTTCTATATTAGTACTGCTATCTTTATTTGGTGGCTTATTATTACTCCCATCGTATTTTACGATGTGTATTTTGAATATGAAATTGGCAGTAATAATAGAGACTGGAATTTTATGTTTTTAAGAAGGCAAATTTATTTATTTGCCAATATTCTTATGTATTCAACTTTTACATTTGCTTTAATATGGTGCAAACCTCAGAACGATTAACTAGTACAGCTTCAGAAAGGTATTTATTAGTTTATATGATTGCTGTTTTGGTAATTGTAACAACTTTGTTTATTGTGTTTTTTGTAGTTTTCTTAAAACGAAAAAACAAGTTAATGCTAGACAAAATTGAACAGCAACAGGCTTTTGAAGAAGAAATTATAAAGGCTCAAACAGAAACTCAAGAGCAAACATTAAAGAATATAGGTTGGGAACTACATGATAATATTGGGCAATTACTCTCTTTTGCAAATATGCAATTAAGCATCTTAAAAATGCAAGTTTCTGATGATATTAAAGAAAAATTTAAAGATACTTCTGAAGCTTTAAGCAATAGTTTAAAAGAAGTTAGATCGCTTTCAAAAACACTAAATAATGATGTTGTATTAAATATTGGCTTAGTTAAATCTATAACTAATGAGTTGGAAAGACTTAAAAAAATGAAGTTTGATTCTGCTAAGCTTCAAATTAATGGAGATAGGGTAGATTTTATCAATAAAAAGCATGAAATTATTATTTTCAGAATTCTACAAGAATTTTTATCTAATTCTGTCAAATACTCCGATGCAAAAAACATTTCGATTGTCTTGGATTATAATCAAACAAATCATTTAAAAATTTCTGCTACAGATGATGGTAAAGGTTTTAATTTGGCAGATAAAGACATCGAACAAGGTTCAGGTTTAATTAATATGAAAAGTAGAGCAGTATTAATAAATGCCGATTTTAAATTAAGGTCAAAACCAAATGAAGGTGTGCAATTGATACTAGACTATCAGTTTTCAAATTAAAATACTAAAACTAACTCAATTAACATTTAATTTAAGTCAAGCAAGCATTCCAAATAACATCATTAGGTAAAGGTGCATTAATTGATATAGCTTCTTTTTTAACAGGATGTATAAACTCAATATGCTTAGCATGTAAACTGATGCTAGCATCTTTGTTGCTTCTATCAAAACCGTACTTTAAATCGCCTTTAATTGGGCAACCAATGGATGATAATTGTACTCGTATTTGGTGATGCCTTCCCGTTTCTAAGTTAACTTCCAGTAAAAAATAGTTATCTAGTTTTTTTATGGTTTTATAATGAAGAATGGCTTTTTTGCTTTCAGAAACCTCTTTTGTATGTGCTTTAGATTTGTTGTTTTTAGAATTCTTTTTTAGCCAATGAATAAGCGTGCCTGCTGTTTTTGGAGGCTCGTTTTTTACAATAGCCCAATAGGTTTTTTTTATGTCTTTAGAAAGAAATAACTTGTTTAAACGCGGGAGTGCTTTACTTGTTTTTGCAAAGATAACAAGACCTGTGGTAGGCCTGTCTAGCCTATGTACGGTTCCTAAATAAACGTTTCTTGGTTTGTTGTATTTCTCTTTTATGTATTCTTTTACAACATCGCTAAGTGGTTTGTCGCCAGTTTTATCACCTTGTACAATATCCCCAGCACGTTTATTTATGATGATGATGTGGTTGTCTTCAAAAAGTACCTGAAGGTTATTTTTATTTGAAAGCATTTTTTGTGCCACTATTTGTAAATTTTTTTATCGCGCAAGGGCGCTAAGGCGCAAAGTTTTAAAAGTGATGTAGACTGCCTATAGTGACTGCGACTGTAAACTTAATATTGCTCACTCTCATTCGGGAAATCTTGAGTTTTTACATCATCAACGTATTGAGAAATTGCTTTTGTCATGTCTTCATATAAATGAAGATATCTGCGTAAAAATCGTGGGTTAAATTCGTGTGTCATTCCTAGCATATCGTGCAAAACAAGAACTTGACCATCTACATAAGGGCCAGCACCTATACCTATTATTGGAATACTAACACTTTCTGCTACTTGTTTTGCTAATGCTGCAGGAATTTTTTCTAAAACAATAGCGAAACACCCAATACGCTCTAACATTTTCGCATCTTCAATTAAGTCTTTGGCTTCTTGCTCTTCTTTAGCTCGAACGGTATATGTACCAAATTTATAAATGGATTGTGGTGTTAAACCTAAATGTCCCATAACTGGAATACCTGCGTTTAAAATACGCTTTATAGATTCTTTAATTTCTCGCCCTCCTTCAACTTTTACAGAGTGTGCACCACTTTCTTTCATAATTCTAATGGCAGAGCGAAGTGCTTCTTTAGGATCGCTTTGGTAGCTTCCAAAGGGTAAATCTACAACAACTAAACATCTATCAATAGCTCTTATTACTGAAGAGGCATGATAAATCATTTGGTCTAAAGTAATTGGCAACGTTGTTTCATGTCCTGCCATAACATTACTTGCAGAATCTCCAACAAGAATAACATCTATACCAGCACCATCTACAATTTTGGCCATAGTATAATCATAGGCTGTAAGCATAGATATTTTTTCACCATTAGCTTTCATATCAACTAATGTTTTTACAGTAATACGTTTATATTCTTTCTTAGCTACAGACATATAAATTTGTTTAAAATGATAGCATGTAAAAGTAATAAATTAAAAAGTATAGTGTTAAACTTTTCTTTATGTGTTATCCGAATTGAAATCTATAATTTAAATTAGTTCAAAATTCATTGGTAATGACACGAGTAATAGTATTCTTAGTTTTAATAATAACGTCTACAATTGAAGCACAAATGGAAGAAAAAATTAAAGTAAAAGCAGCTGTTGATACTTTTTTTGAAGGATTTCATAAAGGAGATACAACTCTTATGAAATCTGTTATGATGAATAAAGTTATTATACAAACAGCTTATAGAAACAAAGAAGGCAAAGATATTTTGGTTAATAATGAACTAGGAAAATTAATAAACGACATAGCTAATAGACCCGATGACCAGAAATGGGATGAACGCCTTTTAGATTATAGTATTCAAGTAGATGGCAATATGGCAAATGCTTGGACACCTTATGAGTTTTGGTTTAATGATGAATTTAGCCATTGTGGAGTTAACTCATTTCAATTATTTAAAGATGGAGATCAATGGAAAATCATCTATTTAATTGATACTAGAAGAAAATCTACTTGCAATAAAAACTGATTAACAATCTGTTAAGTTAACACCAACTGCCAAACCACCTTTAGAGGTTTCTTTATATTTAGAATGCATATCTTTGGCTGTTTCCCACATAGTATTTACAACTTTATCTAATGGTACTTTTACATTTTCAGGATTAGTATCTAAAGCTAATTCTGCCGCATTAATGGCTTTAATAGCACCCATGGCATTTCGTTCTATACATGGTATTTGTACCAAGCCACCTATAGGATCGCAAGTCAACCCTAAATGATGTTCCATGGCAATTTCAGCAGCAATTAAAACCTGCTCTGGCGTGCCACCCAATAGCTCGGTTAAAGCTCCAGCAGCCATAGCAGAAGATACACCAATTTCAGCTTGACAGCCACCCATTGCAGCACTAATAGTAGCTCCTTTTTTAAAAATACTACCAATTTCTCCTGCCACTAATAAAAAACGTTTGATGTCTTCAAAATCACCATCATGATTCTCAATCACCAAATAATACATAAGAACCGAAGGAATAACGCCTGCACTTCCATTAGTAGGAGCAGTTACTACTCGACCAAGCGATGCGTTAACCTCATTTACTGCCAAAGCAAAACAACTTACCCATTTAAGTATTTGTCTAAACTTTACTTCGGTATTTCTAATAGCATAAATCCATTCTACGGGAGTGGAGTAGGGAGATGTACCTTGCAGGCTTTTATGTATATCAAAAGCGCGACGCCTTACATTTAACCCTCCAGGAAGATTCCCTTCTGTATGGCTTCCAACGTACATACATTCTAACATAGTATCCCAAATGCGTTTTAGCTCCGAATCAATTTCTTGTTCATCTCTAATAGACTTTTCATTTTCTAAAACAACTTGAGAGATAGGAAGGTTTAAGTTTTTACAAAACTGTAAAAGCTCAGTGCCTTTGTTAATAGGATATGGGAATGAGCATTTTATTTCAAAATTTCGTTTATGGTTTGTTCGTTCTTCTTTTACAACAAAACCACCGCCAATAGAATAGAAGGTCGATTTTGAATTCTTTCCCTTAATAACGGCAGTAAAAGTTATTCCGTTCGAATGAAATGGTAAAAACTTTTTATTAAAAATGATATCTGTGTCAGGATTAAATTCTAATACTTTTTCATTATTGAAGGTTAAAATTTTGGTGTTTTTTATCTGTTCAATAATTTCTACTATATTGTCAGTTCGAATAGTTTCAGGATTGAAACCACTTAAACCAAGCATTACAGCAAAATCGGTTGCATGCCCTTTTCCTGTTAACGATAAAGACCCATAAAGATTAACTATTATTTTTTCTACAGCGTCAAACTTGTTAGTGTTTTTAAGTTCAGCTATCCACCGTTCGGCTGCTCGCCAAGGACCTAATGTATGAGAACTTGAAGGCCCAATACCAATTTTTAGCATGTCGAAAACCGAGATACATTCCATAATTACGCAAACGTTATAGCTTGGCAAATATAAATTGTTTTTTGTTCTTCTAATGCTACTTATATTAAAAGATTATGACTTGTTTTTTTATTAAAAATTGAGATTGAGACTGTAAATTGAATGAAATCTGACACTGTGTCATATATTTTGAGTTGGCATAAAGATTGACTTATACTTTCCGAAATTAAAAATGAACACAACGTTTCCGTGAAGGCGGAAATTTATAACACAATAAAAAAAATATTATGAGTAAAATTATTGGAATCGATTTAGGAACAACCAACTCTTGCGTTTCTGTGATGGAAGGTAACGAGCCTGTTGTAATCCCGAACGCGGAAGGTAAACGTACTACGCCATCGGTGATTGCATTTGTAGAAGGAGGAGAGATTAAAGTTGGTGATCCGGCTAAAAGACAAGCGGTAACAAACCCTACTAAAACGGTTTATTCTATTAAACGTTTTATGGGTAATAAATATTCTGAGTCTAAAAAAGAGGCAGAACGTGTACCATATAAAGTGGTAAAAGGTGATAATGACACACCTAGAGTTGATATTGAAGGACGTTTATATACGCCTCAAGAATTATCGGCTATGATTCTTCAAAAAATGAAGAAAACTGCTGAGGATTATTTAGGTACGGATGTAAGTAGAGCGGTAATTACTGTGCCTGCTTATTTTAATGATAGCCAACGTCAAGCAACTAAAGAAGCTGGTGAGATTGCTGGTTTAAAAGTAGAGCGTATTATTAATGAGCCAACTGCTGCTGCCTTAGCTTACGGTATGGACAAAAAAGGGACAGACCAGAAAATAGTGGTTTTTGACTTTGGTGGTGGAACACATGATGTTTCTATTCTTGAATTGGGTGATGGTGTATTTGAAGTGCTTTCTACTGATGGTGATACACACTTAGGTGGTGATGATGTTGATGAAAAAATCATTAACTGGTTAGCAGATGAGTTTAAGGCTGAAGAGTCTATGGATTTAAGAGAAGATCCTATGTCTTTACAACGTTTAAAAGAAGCTGCTGAAAAGGCTAAGATTGAGTTATCATCTTCTGCACAAACAGAAATTAACTTACCTTATATTACGGCTACTGCTAGCGGACCAAAACACTTGGTACGTACTTTAACACGTTCTAAATTTGAGCAATTAATTGACGATTTAGTAAAACGTACTATCGAGCCATGTGAGTCTGCATTAAAAGCAGCTGGTTTAAGTAAGAGTGATATTGATGAAGTGATTTTAGTAGGTGGTTCTACACGTATTCCTGCGGTACAGGCAGCGGTTGAGAAATTCTTTGGAAAAACACCAAGTAAAGGCGTTAATCCTGATGAAGTGGTATCTCTAGGTGCTGGTATTCAAGGTGGTGTATTAACAGGTGATGTTAAAGATGTACTACTTTTAGATGTAACACCATTATCTCTTGGTATTGAAACTATGGGTAATGTATTTACAAAGCTTATTGATGCGAATACTACGATTCCTACTAAGAAATCGCAAGTATTCTCTACAGCGGCAGATAATCAACCTTCAGTTGAGATTCATGTTTTACAAGGTGAGCGTGCTATGGCTGCTGATAATAAAACAATTGGACGTTTTCATTTAGATGGTATTCCACCAGCAAGACGTGGTACACCGCAAATTGAAGTAACATTTGATATTGATGCCAACGGTATTATTAAAGTATCGGCAGAAGATAAAGCAACAGGTAAGAAACAAGATATTAGAATAGAGGCGTCTTCTGGATTGACTGAAGAAGAAATTCAAAAGATGAAAGCTGATGCTGAAGCAAATGCAGAAGCAGATAAAGCTGCAGCTGAACAGGCTCAGAAATTAAATGAAGCAGATTCTATGATTTTCCAAACGGAAAAACAATTAGAAGAGTTTGGTGATAAATTATCTGATGATAAGAAAAAACCAATCGAGGAAGCTTTAGAAGAGTTGAAGAAAGCTTATGAGTCTAAAGACTTAGCAGTTATTACACCAGCTTTAGATAAAATAAACGAAGCTTGGAAAGTAGCAAGTGAAGAAATGTACAAAGCACAGGCTGAAGCTCAAGGTGGTGCGCAACCAGGACCAGATGCTGGTGCAGGTGAGCAAGCACAAGCTGAAGGTAGTGATGTTGAAGATGTTGACTTTGAGGAAGTAAAATAAGTAGCGAACCAATTTTGTAGAACAAAATTTTGTGAGTCACTTATCCTGAGCGTAGTCGAAGGATCTTTAATAAAAGCTTGAAGTTGTAAGACTGGAGTTAGAAGTTTAAAAAAACGCAATCAGAAATGGTTGCGTTTTTTGTTATTTAAAACCGAAAATGTTTAATATTTACTTGAAGTTCCGACAGCGTCGGAATCAACGATTTTTAGAAATAATGAGCTATATATTTTGTCGAATATTATAATTGAGTATTGAATTTGATTCTCTGAAAAGAATTAATACTATAAATGTATTAGCGAATGGTGCTTTAGCAATTTCCTATTAAATCGTTTTGAATTTTTGGTTCGTTTTGTTTCAAGACAAAATGAACAGATAAAACCGTTTCTTTGTAAAAAAAATAACATCTAACTTAATGTCCTTTTCTCCAAAAATCAAATCAAACTACAAACCAAAGCGTTTAGCCATAAAACTCAATGCTAAAGGGGAGCAATTTGTTTTAAAAGGTCATCCATGGGTGTTTTCAAATAATATCACTAAGATTAATAACGACGCTAAATCTGGTGATTTAGCCATCATTTTTAGTAAAAATAAAAATAGAGTGATTGGTTTGGGCTTGTACGATGCTAAATCCCCAATTCGAATTAAAATGCTTCATAGTAGTCATGATAAAGCAGAAATTAATGCAGCGTTTTTTCAAAATAAAATAGAAGTAGCATTTAATAAAAGACAACCTTTATTAAAAACAAATACAAATAGTTACCGATTATTATTTGGCGAGAACGATGGATTCCCTGGATTGATAGCTGATGTGTATGCATCTGTTTTAGTCGTAAAGATTTATTCTGAAATATGGTTACCTTATTTAGAATCTATTATTCCAAGTTTGCAACAAACTTCAGGGGTTGAAACTGTAGTTATTCGATTAAGTAGAAGTTTAGAAACTTCAAAAGCACATCAACTAAAAAATGGCGAAGTGGTTTTTGGAACGCTTGAAAATGAAGTTGTACAATTTGTTGAACATGGGGTTAACTTTTCAGCAAATGTTATTAAAGGTCATAAAACAGGTTATTTTTTAGATCATCGTGCCAACAGAAAACAAGTAGGCGAGTGGAGTAAAGGGAAAACAGTATTGGATGTGTTCTCTTATGCTGGTGGATTTTCAGTTCATGCATTAGCAAATGGCGCAAAAGAAGTGACGAGTTTAGATATTAGTAAACAAGCTCTAGAAATAGCCTTAGAAAACGGGAAGTTGAATAGATACTCTGGAAGGCACAAAACCATTTCGGGTGATGCTTTCGTTGAATTAAAAAACCTTATTAAAAGCAAAATGACGTTTGATGTGGTTGTGATAGATCCTCCAAGTTTTGCAAAACAAGCTTCAGAAATTGATTTAGCCAAAAAGAAATATGCTCAATTGGCTGATTTAGGGGAACAACTTACTGCTAAAAACGGTTTGTTAGTTTTAGCGTCCTGCTCGTCAAGAGTTTTGTCTGAAGAATTTTTAGAGATTAATAATCAGACATTGGCTTCGTCAAATAGACACTTTAAAGTTGTCTTAAAAACACAGCATGATACAGATCATCCTATTTCTTTTCCAGAGGGAGCATATCTTAAATGTGGTTATTACCGATTTTTAGATTAATCAATAACATGTAATTTATTATGCATGCATAATATTTATTATATTTGTTTAAATCAATTATAATTATGGAAACTGCACTAACAAAACTATTAGGAATTAAGTACCCAATAATTCAAGCTCCTATGTTTTTAGTTTCAAATGTTTCTATGGTTAAAGAAGCTATGCATGGGGGTATCGCAGGTTGTATTCCAGCCTTGAATTACAGAACTTTAGATGAACTTCGTGTAGCATTGCGAGAATTAAATGCGGCAAAACCAAAAGGCGGGTCTTTTGGGTTTAATCTAATTGTGAATAAATCGAACGTAAAATATAAAGGTCAATTAGAGATAATCTGTGAGGAAGGTTGTGATTTTATTATTACTTCATTAGGAAGTCCAGAAGAAACCATAAGGCAAGCACATAAGGTTGGCATTAAAGTATTCTGTGATGTTACCGATTTAAAATTCGCCAAAAAAGTAGAAGGTTTAAATGCCGATGCCATAATAGCAGTAAACAATGAAGCTGGTGGGCATAGAGGTAACCTCTCTCCAGAGGAGCTAACTAAACTGTTGAGTTCCAATTGCAACATTCCAGTAATTTCTGCAGGAGGTGTTGGTTGTAAAGCCGATATTGATGAAATGCTTAGTTATGGAGCAGAAGGTGTTTCAGTAGGAAGCCCTTTTATAGCCTCTTTAGAAGCTAATGTAACCCAAGAGTATAAACAAGCCTGTGTGGATTATGGCGCAAAAGATATAGTAATGACAGAACGTATCTCTGGTACGCCATGTACCGTTATAAATACACCATACGTTCAAAAAATTGGAACGAAACAAACTTGGCTAGAATCTATTTTAAACAAAAATAAAAAGCTCAAAAAATGGGTGAAAATGATTCGATTTTCAATAGGCATGAACGCTACAAAAAATGCAGCAACCAAAGTAACCTATAAAACGGTTTGGGTTGCAGGCCCAAGTATAGAGCATACCAATGAGATACTCCCCGTAAAAGAAATTATTAGAAAATTAGTTCAGTGATTTTCTCGCAACTTTGAAGGATGAAAATCCAACCTATAACTTGTATTCATGTTACGGTTTAAGAATCATTTATACATTATGCCAAGGTCTTTATGCGTTCTAAATTATGGGAAACTTCTGCTCAAATAGACAAAGATATGTTTCCAACCATAGGATAGATGCTAAAAGAGCAATTAAGTACTTTTGAAACTCCAGATATTAGGATAAGCCATGGAGAAACGCTATGTAAAAGATTTATAGTATTGCTATAAAAGTTATTAAGTTATATCTTTGAACTTATTATAAAGGTTTAGCTTTTCGCTAACTAAAAAGGAATTGTGTTAAAATCACAAGCTGTCGCGCAACTGTAAGTAATGCAAATTACAAGCCAGATACTTGCCTTTACATATTAACCATGTGCTTTCGCGATTTGAAGCTAGGTCAAGATATATTTTCATAATATATTGGTGTATACTATAAACACCAAATTGGCTTCATTTACACTGCACTTTAAAATGAAGTTATGAAAATTAAGCACGCGCCTTTAAAATGTTGGGACATCTACGGAATGTATTTAGTAAACCAAGCAAAGCATTTCAATAAGCAAATAGAAATTAACATTTTAAATACTTACAAAAAGAAATATGGATGGGTTTTTAATATTGAAGAACTAATAACCGATTCCGATTTTGAAGCTGCCATATTAACTAATAACCAAAAACAAATAGAATGGGTTAATAAGGGCTTTAGTAAAATGACAGGGTATCCAGCTAATTATGCTAAAGGGAAACATCCCAGCTTTTTACAAGGAATGAATACATCACAATCCTCTGTAGAAACCATAAGAGAAAATCTAAAAAAAGGAGTTCCTTTCAATGCATCAATTATCAATTATAAAAAGAATGGTGATGCCTATAATTGTAATTTAGATATTTATCCATTAAAAGATAGAAACAATAAGCTTCTTCATTTATTGGCATTAGAAAGAAAAATTAGAATGCACAACGGGTTATAAGTTATAAAATATATATAATAGCTTGCCAACTATTTAATCTATATTCATCTGCTATTTCATTTAAATATTAGGTTGAGCTAATTGAAACCAAAAAACATAGATAAAAGACTTTTTGGTTTTGCTGTACATTGTGCTTTCAATTATAAGATAAGGTCATTTCATCAATGCTCAAGCTAATAAAGTTATTTTTTTATGTAACTTAATGTGCTAGTTTATCGTCATACATTAGATATCTAAACTATTAATCAATCAAAAATTATCTTATGAAATCAATTTCAAGTTTTATTCCTTCAATAAAAGGTATGATTATGCTATCGTTGTTATTAGTATGCAGCGTCGCTTTTTCGCAAACCAAAGCAGACAAAATAGACGAACTTATTAGTAAATATACCGAGTATGGTAAGTTTAATGGTTCTGTTCTTGTAGCAAATCAAGGAGAAGTTATTTACAAAAAAGGCTTCGGAATGGCGAATATGGAATGGGACATTCCTAACGCACCAAATACCAAACACCGCTTAGGCTCTATAACAAAACAATTTACAGCAATGCTTATTTTACAGTTAGCAGAAGCAGGTAAAATAGATTTACAAGCACCAATTACCAAATACCTTCCAAATTATCCAAAAGAAAGTGGCGATAAAATAACAACACACCATTTATTAACACATACATCTGGAATCCCTAATTACACATCGTTCCCAAAGTTTATGCAAGATGAAAGCATCAAGCCATACACTCCAGATGAATTTATAAAAAAATTCCAAGACAAAGATTTAGATTTTGCTCCAGGCGAAAGATTCAGTTATAGTAATTCAGGTTATTTTCTTTTAGGGGTTATTGCTGAAAAACTTTCTGGAAAAACTTACCAAGAATTACTTCATGAGAAAATATTCAAACCTATAAACATGGACAATACAGGTTACGATAACCATGGCGATATTTTAAAAAACAGAGCAACAGGCTACGAAAAAAACGGAAAGAATTATAGAAATTCAAAATATTTAGATATGTCTATTCCTTACGCGGCAGGCTCGATGTATTCCACTACCGAAGATTTATATTTATGGGATCAAGCATTATATACCAATAAATTACTTTCACAAGAATACATGGAAATGTATTTTAAACCCTATGTTCCAGCTTTTGGAAATAGTTATTATGCTTATGGTTGGGGCGTTGGATATTCAAAACTAGGAAAATCTAACGATAGTATATACACCATTGGTCATGGTGGTGGTATAAACGGATTCAATACCAATATATCACGTACGCCAAAAGATAAATCGTTGGTGGTACTGCTAAATAATACAGGTGGAGCACCGCTAAATCAAATAACGCAATCTATAAGAGGCATATTACATAACAAGGCGTACGATTTTCCTAAAAAATCTGTAGCTAATGAATTTTTAGATGTTATAAAAGATAAAGGCATCAATGCTGGAATTGCATATTATAATACTATTAAAAACTCTGATGGCTACGATTTGAATGAAGGCGAAATGAATGCTATGGGTTACGAACTCATGGGAATGGATAAAACATTTGAAGCTTCTCAGGTTTTTAAACTTATTATTGATGCCTTCCCAAAATCATCGAATGCCTACGATAGTTATGGCGAAGCTTTAATGAATTTAGGCAAAAACGATGAAGCCATTACCAATTACAGAAAATCGGTAGAGTTAAACCCAAACAACCAAAACGGAATCGATTATTTAAAAAAATTAGGGGACGATGTTAGCGACTTAGTAAAGGAGGTTGTTGTAGCAGACAACATTTTAGAAACCTATACAGGTAAATATCAACTTATGCCAGGTTTTATACTCACAGTTACCAAAGAAGGTAACCAGTTAAAAACCCAAGCAACAGGACAACCAGTTTTTGATATTTTCCCTAAAAGCGAAAATGAGTTTTTTTTAAAAGTAGTGCAAGCCCAACTAACCTTTAATAAAAATGATTCTGGAGTAGTTGACAGTGTTACTCTTTTTCAAGGAGGCCGCGAAATAAAAGGCAAACGTTTAATAGAATAGGCAATTAGTAAGCATAATAACACAACACCTTCATAATTAATGGAGGTGTTTTTTGTTTATAATTGTTTATAACTTTGTAGCTAAATAAATGACTTTTTGGTAAGAAAATTCTAGCTTTGTTTGTCTGCTGATAAAAGCCACTAAAATGGGCGTATATTATTAAAGTTGTTCGTATTTGATAGAAACCTAGATGGAAAAGAAAACTAAAAATAGATCAACAGGAAAACTTATTTTAAAAGGGTGTTTATTTTCATTTTTGGGTTTCATTGCTTTAATGTTTCTAATAGCACTAATTTCGGTAATATTTTTCCAAGACGAGGCGAATGAGAATTTCACTAAAGCTAAAACTGAATTTGAATTACAGAATTACGACAAGGCTCTTAGTCTAGTTACTGAAAGCATTAAAATTGATAGCTTAAAGAAAAACCCTGACTATTTCATTTTAAAAGGTAAAATTGAAAAAAGTAAAGGAGACACAATTCAGTTTAAAAATGATTTTAAAATAGCTCTAAATTTGATTAAAAATGATACAATTAAGTATAATAAAATTATTAAACTTTACGAATGGAATCTTTCACGAAAAGACACGGTTTACTCTAAAGAATTACTAAAAGAAAGTTTAAGTTTATTTACGACTATAGACAGTACTAACTTTACAAATTCACATTTAAATGCACACAATAATTATCTCAAATTAAGAGATACAATCGCTAGTATTGAAAGTTATAAAAGACTTTGTGATAGCATTCCAAATCCTTTGATATTTAATGAAATTGGAATTTATTATTCAAATAAGCAAAACACAAGAAAAGCAATTGAATATTACAAAAAGGCAATTGAATTAGACACTATAAATGGTATTTACTATAATAATTTAGGAGTTTCATACGAGAATCTTAAAAATAAAAAACAAGCAATTAAATATTACAGGTTTGGAGTACAATACGAAAACCGAGACGCCTGTAATAATTTAAGAAATATAACAGCGAAGACACGATATAGAAAAATAGCCAGATGTTGGGATGGAACAATGACATATTCATTAGGAAAGGGAGCTTGCTCTCATCACGGAGGAATAAGACGATATGAAAATGAACCTTATAAAGAATATACAATGGATTGGAACTGTAAATAAAAATATACTACAATTCCTATTAATTGCTAGATATAGGTTATTTAGGAAAATCCGCTAGGATTTTCTTCTCGGTTTTGTATGTGTTAGATTTATTTAATTGACTCAGTTAACCACAAACAACACTAATTGGCGGAATTATTTTAAACGAAATAAAGCTTTCCACTCAACACTTAAGTTTTATTTAATATAAAATTTATCGTTCAAAACTCCCATTGAACGATTTTTTTACACACTTCATCTTTTTGTTTAAATAAAATAGAAAAAGATTAAACAAAATGGTTATGTTTGATAAAAATTAATAAACGTTAAACAAAATAAGATGAAAACACAGTTATTTAAAACCAGACGCCCAAATCTTTTTAAGTTACCTATTCTAGTTTTCGCACTTGCATTATTTACATTTTCTTGTAGCAATGAAGACGCAGAAGTAATTCAAATTGAGGCAGAAGGACCATCGATTATAGAAGTATTAGCTTCTTATAATCAAGCTGGTGCGGTGTCTAAGGGTTCTAATAGCAAATCATCAGACTATGAGCCAACATTTGAAATTTTAAGTGTGGCACTTGCCAAAAATAAATTAACAAGTACGGTGTCTAGAAATAGATGGACCGTTTTTGCTCCAACAGATAAAGCTTTTGAAGCGATAGGTTTAAACAAAAAAAATGTAGCCAACTTTCCAGGTATTATAGAAATTCTAACATATCATGTTATTGGAGCGCAAGTTTACAGTAGCGATTTAGCACTAGGTACTCAAGCAGTAGGCACTATTCAAGGTACCGATGTTATTGTAACTGCTGGTGAAGATGGTAGTGTTCTTGTAAATAACTCAAATGTTGTTATTGCCGATTTGAGAGCAAGAAACGGTGTTATTCATGCCATAGACAGTGTGTTATCTATTCCCTCGCTTAACTTAGTAGAGTTAGCATCTAGTTTTACAGATAGTCCAAATTTTTCAATCTTAATAGCAGCAGCTATTAGAGCAAATTTAGCAGGTGCTCTATTAGATGTTTCTCCTGAAACGGTTTTCGCTCCAACAAATATGGCGTTTAAAACATTTTTAGCTGCAGGAAGCGATGAGGAAGCAATAAACACTATTAATAGTCTAGCTCCAGAAGCAGTAGCAAGTATTTTAACCTATCACTTAATAGATGGCTATGTTTTTAGTAATCAATTAAGTAATGGTTATGTACCAACTTTAAATGGTGCGGCCGTAAATGTAAGCCTTGATATGGGACCAATGATTAACGATGCTAATGTAGTTGTTGCAAATGTTCAAGCAACCAATGGTGTAATACATGTTATAGATAAAGTATTGTCGCCACCAACAATGAACTTGGTAGATTTAGCTAGTAGCTTTGCTCCAGAATTTTCAGTATTGCTAGCGGCTGCAACTAAAGCAGGATTAGCTGGGGTGTTAATGGGAGATGGCACTTACGAGCAGTTAACTGTATTTGCTCCTACAAATCAAGCATTCTTAAATCTGTTAGATTCTTTAGATGGATATAGTTCTTTAGATGATTTTGATACAGAAGAAGACATTGCACTTTTAACTAGTATTTTATTATACCATGTTGCTGAAGGACGCATATATTCTAGTGATTTATCAAATGAACCAGTTGGAACACTTGGTGGTTCATTCGACTTATCTGGATTATCAATTACAACATCAAGTATGGGAACAGCTAATTTAGTTCCTAGTCTATTAGACATACAAGCAACAAACGGTGTAATACACGTCGTAGATGCCGTTTTAGTACCATAAATTATACATGATTAATAGTAAAATGAAAAAGAAAAATATTTGAATTAGTTAGTTTAATTTGGTTAGTTAAAAGGGGTATGACATTCTACAAAAAGTCATATCCCTTTTTTCGTTTTTAGAACATCTGTGGTAAATGGTTAATCAAGAATCTACCAATTCTATTAATATTATGTTATTCTTTCAAAGGTAGGAATAACAAGCAATTATTTCGAGTAAATTGTGTTCTCTTGTTCGGCAACGCGAATAAATGTAGTTCGTTTAGTAAGTTCTTTTAATCTCGCAGCACCAACGTAGGTGCACGTACTTCTTAATCCACCTAAAATATCTTGGATGGTAGATTCCACTTCACCTTTATAAGGGACTTCAACCGTTTTCCCTTCGCTTGCTCTATATTCGGCAACACCACCAACATGTTTTTCCATGGCGGTAGCAGAACTCATTCCGTAAAATTTCCGGTATGGTAATCCGTTATGTTCAATTATCTCGCCACCACTTTCGTCGTGTCCAGAAAGCATGCCTCCAAGCATCACAAAATCGGCTCCGGCACCAAAAGCTTTAGCGATATCTCCTGGTGAAGAACAGCCACCATCGCTTATAATTTGTCCGCCAAGACCATGAGCAGCATCAGAACATTCTATAATAGCAGAAAGTTGCGGATAACCAACCCCTGTTTTAACTCTTGTAGTACAAACAGACCCAGGACCAATACCTACTTTTACAATATCTGCTCCAGATAATAAAAGTTCTTCAACCATTTCTCCTGTAACCACATTACCAGCTATAATAACTTTGTCTGGATAGGTGTCGCGTGTACGTTTAACAAACTCAGCAAAATATTCAGAATAGCCATTAGCCACATCTATACATATAAATTTTAAATCTGGATTTAGTTGAAAAATATCTTTTAGCTTTTTTGAATCGTCTTTACCAATTCCTGTGCTAACAGCTATATAATCTAAAATATCATTTGATTGTGTAGATAAAAATGTACTCCAATCTTCTAGGGAATAATGCTTATGAATAGCTGTAAACAAGCCTTTTTTAGATAGTGCTTTAGCCATATTGAAAGTACCAACGGTATCCATGTTTGCTGCCATAATTGGAATGCCTTTCCAAGTGATTGAGCTATGTAAAAATTTGAATTCTCGAACCAAATTTACCTGCGATCTACTTTTTAATGTGGAACGTTTAGGGCGTATCATTACATCTTTAAAACCTAATTTAATATCATATTCTATGCGCATCTTTCAAGTACTTAAATTATTGTCCTATAAAATTAGCCTTTTTAGTTATAAAAAAAGAAAATAAGTGGTTGAAAATAATAAAAATAGTGGTGTGTTTGTCAGTTCGAGTGTCACGCTTAAGCGTGATGTATCGAGAATAGTTTTAAACAAAAACTAGTATGCTATTCCATATGAAGTATGAGTAGGAATCTCATCTCTTTTGAGATTTCTCGTCGCTCGTTCCTCACACTGTCGAAATGACAATTAATTAAGCTATTGCAATCACACTAATTTCAACATTTACATCTTTTGGTAAACGTGCTACTTGAACTGTTTCTCTTGCGGGTGCATTTGCATCATCAAAATAACTTCCGTAAACCTCATTAATTAGGGTGAAATTATCCATATCACTTATAAAAATAGAGGATTTAATAACATGCTTAAATGTCATGTTAGCAGCTTCTAAAACTGCTTTTAAGTTGAGCATGACTTGTTTTGTTTCAGTTTTAATATCATCTAGAATTAAATTTCCAGTTTCAGGATTAATAGCTATTTGACCAGAAGTATAAAGGGTATTATTAACTAAAATTGCTTGGTTATAAGGACCAATAGGTGCAGGAGCTTTTGTAGTATGGATAATTTTTTTCATGATAGAAATATTAAAGTCGTTGGTCTGGTTGTCTTCGTTTTTCGTATTTCAAATCCTTTAAAATACTTGATTTTATTCCTATAAAGAAATTCCAAGAACTTCTTGTGCTAAATGGAACCCAACTAAAACTCATACGCCAACTCAATAAATCGCGTTCAAACCTAAGTTGTGTATAGGTAAAGCCATTATCTTTTAAATCATAACCAGATGATGCACCTACAGACCATTTTGGAGATAATTCTACATCTCCAGAAAACATAAGCGAATGGGATGAAATTTC
Source organism: uncultured Algibacter sp. (assembly GCF_947487605.1). Classification (GTDB taxonomy): domain Bacteria; phylum Bacteroidota; class Bacteroidia; order Flavobacteriales; family Flavobacteriaceae; genus Algibacter_D. The sequence goes on along the minus strand of NZ_CANKXK010000005.1, from coordinate 74,545 downwards.
GCTTTGTCGTCGAGAATTATTGTAATTAACAGCATAGGCTAGTCTTAAGCTCCAAGGAACCTTATAATTATATAATTCACTAGGCGTTTCATCTTCTTTATCTTCATCCTCACCATTAATTTGCTCATTAGCAAAATCCAAATTTTTAGGAAGTACATCTTCAGGACGATTATTTCTTTGTGAACCACCCTCTTTATCTTTACTGCCCTTGCTTGACAAGGAATAACTCATAGTTAAATTAGCGCTTGTTAGCCTAAAAAGACTTCCGCCATTATCTATGTTGAATTTATCTATGCGATTATTATTGTTATCTAAGGCATATGGGTCAAGAGTTGCACCAAAATTCACACTCATTTTGTTATCAAAAAATTGTGTGCCTCCAGTCATTCTAACTGGGCTCCATTGTAATGAATCACCCGCAAAATTATAAGACGTAGAAAAGTTTAAGTTATTAAGTAACGTAATTTTTTTTGGTTCTGTTGCTGTACTGTCTTTGTCTCGTACTTTGGCTTCTAGGTTATTTGAAAGGGCAATACCCATAGAACTCGAGAAATTATTACCAGGTCTCCCAAAAATACTTTGTTCAAATCGTGTAAATTCAACTTCACTTTCTGTTTCACCATCGGCATTTACAACTTCAACCGTATCGTAGTATTTATCGAAAGCCGGATTTATATTATAACTAATAGAAGGCCGCATAATATGCCTTATGGCCTTTATTTTTTTATCTTGACCTTCTTTTTCAAAAGTGTACATACCATAAACAGTAGTACCTAAACTGGTGCTAAAATTATAAGTTCTATATGCATCAAAACCGTTAATGGTATCGGTAACAATTTCTTGTTTTTCTTGGTCGTAAGTTTTATCTATGGTTTTAAAAGTCCATACTTCGTTGTAATTGGTACTTGCACTCAAGCTAAAATGTTTAAATATTTTGAAGTTGGTGCTAATAGGAATAGTATGTTGAAAACCTGCTTTAGCGTCATCAAACATTTCTTTCTTGAAAAAGAGAGAATCTGAAGTTTGTATTCTATTTTCTCCTCTTAAATTGTATTGCAAATTAATATTTTGAATGATTCCTTTATTACTACCAGATTTAGAGGCAAAAGGAAAAATTCTACCCACACTTCCTTGAAAGGTTGGTAAGGTCATATTTATTTGCTCAGATTGTGTATTCTGAGAATGAGTTGCAGTTACACTAAAGTTTACTTGAGGCTCTCCTTGAAAAGTCTTCGAATAAGATACTGAAGAAGCCAAAGTATTATTCAAGAAATTACCAGTATTAATTTGATTTAATGACGATCTATAATACGTACTACTACCCAAATTAACCGATGCAGAAAAACGCGAATTTGGACTCGCCTTACTATCTTGACTATGGGACCAACGTAAATTATAAATGGTATTTTTTGCATAATCTGGAAAACCACGTTCGCTGGTAATTAAGTTTTCGTATCTAAACGACAGATTCCCCTTAAATTTATAACGTACAGCATAGGTGTTTTCTGTTCTAACCCCATAACTTCCATTCGTATAATAATCGCCAAATACGGCTAAATCAAAGTAATCACTTATGGCGAAATAGTAACCACCATTTTGCAGAAAATAACCACGATCATTTTGCTCTCCAAAACTTGGGATAATAATCCCTGATGTTTTCTTTTCACTCTGCGGAAAAAAGCCAAAAGGCAATCCTATTGGTGTTGGTACATCATAAATAAATAAGTTAGCCAAACCTGTTACTATTTTTTTTCCAGGTACAATTTTTGCCTTTCTAAGTTTTATATAATACTCAGGATCTTCCAAATCTTTTGCAGTGGTATATTTGGCATTTTTAATGAAATAAACCGAGTCATTTTCACGCTTAGTAATACTAGCAATTACAGTACCTTCTCCTTGTTCGCTAATAGAATTATAAATAAGTGCCTTTTCGGTTTCGGTATTAAATAATATAGAATCGGGTTCAACAATATTACCTGCTTGATTAAATACAGGCGGTTGTGTATAGCCAGTAGAATCTTTAATACCTTTTGCATACACTTCATTCTTACTATAATCAATTGTTATGCTACCTGCTTTTATATTCATGTCGCCATAATTTATTTCGGCTTCATTGTATAAGTATAATTTTTGTTGTTTTTTGTTGAAGGATGTATAATCTTTGGCTTTATACTTAACAATATATTCTAAAAGGCTTTTCTTTGGTTTAATAGAATCACTTATAGTTGAATCTTGTTTTCTTTCGGTAACTTCTTTTATATCAAGAATACTATCTGTAGATATTATTAAACTATCCTCTTTAACCACATTAGGTTTTATAGCATCTGGCCTTTTTGGGATATCTTGGGTGAAGCCAAACATGTTAATAAACACGGTAAAACTTAAGGCAAAAAGTATTTTAAACTTGTTTGTGTGCAACGCTTTTAATGTATTTTTGTAAAAGTATGGCTCGGTTTTTGAAAAGCCAAAATTACATATATTTTCCTAGGATTAATTTATTTTAATTAAAAATTTAAAATTAAACCTATAGACAACTTGATTGGGTAATAAACTAAGTTTTTTAGTCGTTATTATGCCAGAATAAAAATTATTTGACAGATAACAAAAAGATTAAACGAATTAAAATAACATTTACCATATGAAAACGAGTACTAGTTTACTTTTCGTATTCTTTATAATAGTATTAACGTTTTGTACAGCGCAAAATGGAAATGCGCAAACTAATTCTGATAGTTTTGTTATCATGATAGACCCTGGTCATGGTGGTAGGGATTCAGGAACACCAGGGACAGGTAGATACAAGACTACCGAGAAGGATATTGCCTTGGATGTTTCATTGGCATTGGGAAAAATGCTAAAACAGAACTTGTCTAATATAGAAATTGTTTATACTCGAAGTAAAGATGTTTTTCCAACATTAAATGGAAGAGCGAAAGTTGCAAACGATAAAGATGTAGATTTATTTATATCAATCCATTGTAATGCACAGCCAGGTAAGAAAGGAACAGCTTATGGATCTGAGACGTATGTTCTTGGAACAACTAAGAACAAACAGAATCTTGAAGTTGCTAAACGAGAGAACTCTGTAATTTTTTTAGAGGATGATTATAAATCAACATATAAAAATTTTAATCCTAATTCACCAGAATCTCTTATAGGGCTTACGTTAGCACAGGAAGATTATTTGGATCAGAGTATTCGGTTTGCCAGTTATATAGAAAAAGAGTTTCAAGTAACAGCAAAGAGACGAAGCAGAGGGGTTAAACAAAATATATTTTATGTTTTAGCCTATACCTATATGCCGAGTGTTTTAGTTGAACTTGGTTTTCTTACGCACAAGAAAGAAGAAGATTTTTTAAATTCTAAGAAGGGTAAGGATGTGATGACCAAATCTTTATTTAAGGCGACTGTAAAATATTTAGAAAGCTTAAATTTAGGTTTTAGTCATTTAGATATTGATAATACTCCAAGAGAAAGCACTCAAGTTATTGCAAAAAAAGAAGATTCAGTAAAATTCAAAATTCAAATTGCAGCAAGTTCTAAAGCCTTAGATTTAAAACCGTATAATTTCAAAGGCTTAGGTGAGATATCGAGGCTTAAAGAAGGTAGTTTGTATAAATATTTTTACGGAGAAACTTCTAGCTATGATGAAACGAAAGTTTTAGAAGAAAAGGCTAAAAAGAAAGGATATTCAAGCAGTTTTATTGTGGCATTTAAGAATGGAAAGAAAATACCTTTAACAGAGGCTTTAAAAACAACTGCGAATTAAATTCATTCTTTTTAAATTTATCTTAAATTTGTCTATCTAAAAGATATTTTATTTTGAAGTTATCAAAAGAAGTTAAAACCTCCATTCTTGTAATTACAGGAATTATCCTTTTCATTTTCGGATTCAATTATTTAAAAGGACAAAATTTATTAGATTCATCTCGTACTTTCTACACTAGCTATGATAATGTAGAAGGGTTGACAATTTCGTCACCTGTTACTATTAGTGGAAACAAAGTTGGTAAAGTAATCGATATTAGTTTTAAGAATGATGGTTCAGGAAAATTATCAGTTAAACTTCTTGTCGATAATGATTTTCAGTTTTCAAAGAATAGTAAAGCCGAATTATACGAAGCTGGACTTATTGGAGGAAAAGCTATTGCAATTATTCCAGCATTAGATAAAGCAGAAAATGCAACTAGCGGTTCAACTCTAGAAGGTTCTGTAAAAGCAGGATTAACCGAGCTTGTAAACCAGAGGCTAACACCATTGCAAGAAAAAATTGAAAAGATGATGGTGGGTGCAGATTCTCTTCTTGTTAATTTAAATGATGTTTTTGATGAACAAACAAAGTCGAATCTAAAATCAAGTATTTCAGGTTTAAATGAAACAATACAATCTTTTAAAAGCACTTCAACTTCCTTAAATCAAGTAATTAAAGGAAATCAAGCGAATATTGATAGTGTATTAACCAATGCCAATGCGCTTACTTCAAATTTGTCTAAAATCACAAATTCAATTTCTAAAAGTAACCTAGATAAAACAATTAATAACCTAGAATCATCACTTCAAAATTTCGATAAAATTCTGAAAAACTTAGAGAAAGGTGAGGGCTCAATGGGTAAGTTACTTAAAGATGATGCCTTGTACACTAATTTAAAAGGTGTATCTAAAGAAATGGAAGAACTGCTACGCGATATTAAATTACATCCAAAACGCTATTTTAGAATTCTTTCTAAAAAAGAGATTCCATATAGCGAAGAAGAATCTAACTAGTGTTTATGGGATATTTACCTAATATACTTTTTGCAATAGTTCTAATTTTTGGAGTTGGATATTTTGCAAGGAACGTAAAAAAACTTATTCGAAACATTAAGTTAGGACAAGATGTCGATGTTAGCGATAACAAACCGCAGCGTTGGAAAAACATGGCAATGATTGCGCTGGGTCAAAGTAAAATGGTGCGTCGTCCTGTTGCAGGGGTTTTACACGTTATTGTTTATGTGGGCTTTATAATAATTAATATTGAAGTTTTAGAAATTATTATTGATGGCCTTTTTGGAACACACAGAATCGGTTTAAAAGTATTACCAGTATCCTTATATGGTTTTTTAATTGGTGCCTTTGAAATTCTTGCATGTTTAGTATTCATATCGGTAACTATTTTTTGGATTAGAAGAAATATTATAAAACTGGCACGTTTCTGGAAAAGCGAAATGACCAGTTGGCCAAAGAATGATGGTAACTTCATTTTATATTTTGAAATGGTGCTAATGACACTATTTCTGGTTATGAATGCTACAGATGTTCATTTTCAAGCCATGAATTCTGGAAATATTGTCAGTCAATATTTAGTAGCGCTTTTTAATGGGGTTTCGGAAACAAGTCTGTATGTAATTGAAAGAAGTGCATGGTGGTTGCACATTATAGGTATTTTAATATTTTTAAATTATTTATATTTCTCTAAGCATTTGCACATACTGCTGGCGTTTCCAAACACCTATTATGGAAGTTTAAAACCTAAGGGGCAATTTAATAATCTTGAAGCTGTAACCAACGAGGTTAAAATGATGATGGATCCAAACGTTGATCCATTCGCTGCACCAGCAGAAGGTGTAGAAGAAGAGGTTCCAGCTAAATTTGGAGCAAGTGATGTGCAAGATTTAAATTGGGTACAATTACTTAATTCCTATACCTGCACAGAATGCGGACGTTGTACCAGTGAGTGTCCAGCTAATCAAACAGGGAAAAAATTATCGCCACGAAAAATAATGATGGACACCAGAGACCGTTTGGAAGAAGTAGGAAAGAATATTGATGCGAATAAAGGTGTATTTAAAGAAGACGGAAAACAATTATTAGACAATTATATTTCAAGAGAAGAACTGTGGGCTTGTACATCTTGTAATGCATGTGTTGAGGCATGCCCAGTAAGTATTGACCCATTATCAATCATTTTAGAAATGCGTCGTTATTTAGTTATGGAACAATCCGCTGCTCCATCAGAATTAAATAACATGATGACCAATATTGAAAATAATGGTGCACCATGGCCTTATAACCAAATGGACAGATTAAATTGGAAAAACGAATAAACTCGATATAATGAGCGAATTACTGAAAGTGCCAACCATGGCAGAATTTATGGCTCAAGGCAAACAACCAGAAGTTTTATTTTGGGTTGGATGTGCAGGTAGTTTTGATGATAGAGCAAAAAAGATAACCAAGGCTTTTGTTAAATTATTAAACAAAGCACAGGTAGAATTTGCTGTTTTGGGTACAGAAGAAAGCTGTACAGGTGATCCTGCAAAACGATCGGGTAATGAATTTTTATTCCAAATGCAGGCAGTTACTAATATTGAAGTACTTAATGCTTATGAAGTAAAAAAAATAGTTACTGCTTGTCCGCATTGTTTTAACACTATAAAAAACGAATATCCAGGACTTGGAGGTAATTATGAAGTGATGCATCACACCCAATTTTTAAAAACGCTACTTGATGAAGGGCGTTTATCAATTGAAGGAGGTCAATTTAAAGGCAAACGCATTACTTTTCACGACCCTTGTTATTTAGGACGCGCAAATAACGTTTATGAAGCTCCAAGAGAGTTAATTCAGAAATTAGAAGCTGAATTAGTTGAAATGAAAAATTGCCGACGTAATGGCTTATGCTGTGGTGCTGGTGGTGCTCAAATGTTTAAAGAGCCTGAAAAGGGAGATAAGGACGTTAATGTAGAACGTACAGAACAAGCTTTAAATGTAAAGCCTGAAATAATCGCTGCTGGTTGCCCATTTTGTAATACCATGATGACAGATGGTGTTAAAGCTAAAGAAAAAGAAAGTGATGTTGCTGTTATGGACATTGCAGAGCTTATTGCTAATGCTCAAGATTTATAAAATTCAGCAATTAAAAATCGTTACTCGTAATTCGTAAATCAAAATCATGTTAGTAGATTTCAATACATTACCCGATGAATCCCGCGTTTGGATATATCAAGCCAATCGCTCATTTTCTGAACAAGAACTTGAAGAAATTAAATCGAAACTAAATATATTTATTGAAAATTGGACCGCTCATGGAAGCGATTTGCAATCAGGATATTCAATTGAATATAAGCGATTTATAATTATTGGGTTGAATCAAAATCTGAACAATGCAACAGGTTGTTCTATTGATGCATCCGTTCATTTTATTCAGCAATTAGAAAAAGAATACAATGTAGATTTAATGGATAAAATGAATGTGTCTTATAAACAAGGAGACTATATTGCGTATAAATCGCTTACAGATTTCAGAAAAATGGCAAAAGATAAAGCCATTTCTAAAAAAACCATTGTCTTTAACAATTTAGTGAATAATATTGCTGAATTTAAAGAAAACTGGGAAGTACCAGCAAGCGAAAGTTGGCACAGTAGATTCGTTAAATAGGGAACTTGTAATTTTAAAAGTATCCTCAAAAAAAATTTTCATATCTCAAATAGAATAATGATTTTTACACCTTGCAAAAAGTAAAAGTGCAATTATGGCGAACGATATTTTCCTATTAAATATATCTGGACAGGATAAACCAGGATTAACTTCAAATTTAACAGGTGTTTTAGCCGAATATGGAGCAAAAGTTTTGGATATTGGACAAGCGAATATACATGACACTTTATCTTTGGGTATATTGTTTGAAATCCCTAAGGGTAAGAAATCTGCAGCCGTATTAAAAGATTTGCTTTTTAAATCTTATGAATTAGGTATCAAAGCTAAGTTTACACCTATTTCGCTTGAAGACTATGAAGATTGGGTTGGACTTCAAGGGAAAGATCGCTATATAATAACTATTTTAGGAGAGAAGCTAGCTGCTGAGCAGATATCTGAGGTTACTAAAGTAATTTCAGATAGAAATATGAATATTGATTCTATTAAAAGACTTACAGGACGTTTGTCGCTTGTTAAAGAGGAGGAATATCCTAGAGCTTCTATACAATTATCTATAAGAGGTAAAATTAAAAATAAAGCTGAGTTTACTGAAAAATTTATGCAAATTTCACATGATTTAGATGTTGATATTGCATTTCAAGAAGATAATATTTTTAGAAGAAACAGACGCTTAGTTTGTTTTGATATGGACTCGACACTCATACAAACAGAGGTTATTGATGAATTGGCTGAATTAGCTGGTGTTGGTGACGAGGTAAAAGCAATTACTGAGTCGGCAATGCAAGGAGAAATAGATTTTAATGAAAGTTTTAAAAGACGAATGAAACTCCTTAAAGGGCTTAGTGAAGATGTATTGCATAATGTAGCAATTAATCTACCTATAACAAAAGGAGCTAGACGACTTATTGATACTTTAAAAAGTTACGGATTTAAAACAGCCATACTATCTGGTGGTTTTACTTATTTTGGACACTATTTACAAAAAGAGCTAGGTATGGATTATGTGTACGCCAATCAATTAGAAATTAAAGACGGTGTATTAACAGGAGGTTACATTGGTGAGATTGTTGATGGTAATAAAAAAGCAGAGTATCTTCAAGAAATTGCAAAAAAGGAAGGTATAGATATAAGCCAAACTATAGCAGTTGGCGATGGAGCTAATGATCTTCCAATGCTTAATTTAGCAGGTTTAGGCATTGCTTTTCATGCAAAACCAACAGTAAAAGATAATGCACAAAGTTCTATATCAAGTATCGGGCTTGATGGGGTATTATATTTATTAGGTTATCATGACAGACATATCGATTTACTTGAATAGTCTTTATTAGTATCAAAATATTGTTTATAAGCTTCTTTATAAAACTATCTTAAAGTCTTTCTATCTTCTTTTGAAAAGTATTATTTTGGCATGATTATTAGTGTTACAGGAGTATACTAATACATAATGAATTTATTTTATGCGCCCATTTTTTTTATTAAGTTTCGTTTTTACGACATTCCTTTCTGTTTTTAGTCAAAGTAATTCTAATCCGCTTTTAACAAGCGATAAAGAATCGCAGCATAAATGGGTCGATAGTGTCTATGCATCAATGACAATGAAAGAAAGAGTAGGACAGCTCTATATGGTTCAAGTTATGTCTAATCAAGATGTGAAATCTAAAAACGCATTAATTAAATTAATTCGAGAACACCATATAGGAGGGATTATTTATTCAAACGGTGGCCCTGTGCGTCAAGCGACATTAAATAATGAAGTACAGCATCTCTCCAAAATACCATTGCTTATTGGAATGGATGCCGAATGGGGTTTAAACATGCGTTTAGACTCAACCTATGCCTTCCCTTGGAATATGACCTTAGGAGCTATAAAAGACAATAAACTTGTTGAGAGAACTGGAAAACATATTGGTGAACATTGTAAAAGATTAGGAGTTCATTTCAATTTTGCTCCTGTAGTAGATATTAATACAAATCCGAAGAATCCAATTATAGGTAATCGATCCTTTGGAGAAGATAGAGATAATGTTACTGAAAAAGCTTCGGCATTCATGAAAGGTATGCAAAGCGCTGGCGTATTAGCTAACGCTAAACATTTCCCTGGACATGGAGATACCGAACAAGACTCGCATCATACATTACCAACAATAAATTTTAATAAAAAGCGTATCGATTCTATAGAGCTTTATCCTTATAAACAATTGATTAAAGAAGGACTTTCTAGTGTTATGGTGGCGCATTTAAATGTTCCTAGTTTAGAGTCAAGAGATGGCTATCCTTCATCTTTATCAAAGCATATAGTTACAGATATTTTAAAAGAAAAACTTGGGTTTCAAGGGCTTATATTTACTGATGCCTTGACAATGAAAGGTGCTGCAGATTTTAGTGAAACTGGAGAAATAGATTTGGCTGCTTTTAAGGCAGGAAATGATGTTATGCTAATGTCTGTAGATGTAGGTGTTGGCGTTTCAAAAATAATGAATGCTATTGAAAAAGGAGATATAAAGGCCTCTCGCTTAGAGCATTCAGTTAAAAAAATTCTTCAAGCAAAGTACAAGGTGGGGCTAAACAATTACGCACCTATAGGACTTTATAATTTAGTAGAAGATTTAAACAGACATCAAGATGATTTACTTTATGAAAATCTCATTGAAAATGCCATTACCATTGTAAAAAACAAAAATGAACTAGTACCATTCCGTCAATTAGAAACAAAATCTATAGCCTATGTAAAACTTGGTAACGATAGTGGTTCGGTATTTTTTAATGAGCTAAAAAAGTATGCCAAAGTACATCAAATAAATTCTAGCAACTTCATTGAATTGACTAAGAAACTGCAACCGTATAATACAGTTGTAATTGGTTTGCATCGTTCAAATGAAAGCCCTTGGGAAGGTTATAAATTCACTAAAGAAGAATTGACTTGGATTGATAAAATAGCCGAAACACACAAAGTTGTTTTGGATATTTTCGTTAAGCCTTATGCCTTAATAGATTTAGAAAATTTAGTAAATATTGAAAGTGTAATTGTTAGTTATCAAAATAGTGAGATTGCTCAGAAAAAATCTGCGCAACTTATATTTGGAGCTATTCCATCTAAAGGTAAATTACCTGTTTCCGCAGGGCAATTTTTCAATATTGGCGATGGTATTGAAAACAATGCCATAAACCGTTTAAGTTATGGGTTACCAGAACAAGTTGGTATGAGTTCGAAAAAATTAAAGCGAATAGACTCTATTGCAAATGTTGCTGTAAAAAGAAAAATGACACCTGGAATCCAGTTATTGGTGGCTAGAAAGGGAAAAGTTATTTATAATAAAAATTTTGGCAAACACACCTACAAAGGAAAAGAGAAAGTTGCGAGCGACGACATTTATGATGTGGCATCTTTAACAAAAATATTAGCAACATTGCCGCTTTTAATGGAATTAGAAGAACAAGGAATTGTGTCATTAAACAGTAAATTATCCGAATTATTGCCTGAATACAAAGGCTCAAATAAAGAGAATATTACTGTAAAACAAATGCTTTCGCATTATGCGAGATTGCGACCATGGGAGCCTTTTTATTATAGAACGTTAGATTCAATTACAAAGAAACCTAGTAGTGATTATTATAGAAATGAGCGAAGTAATAGATTCAATATTGAAGTTACTAAAAACTTATTCTTAAGGTCAGATTATCAAGATTCTATTCAAGAAATCATTAAAGAGTCCGAGCTTCTTGATAGACTTAGATATAGATATAGTGATTTCCCATATTACATATTAAAGAAATTTATAGAGCATCATTACGACAGAACGTTAGAAGAATTAGTACAGAACCATTTTTATGAGTCGTTAGGCGCAAATAATACCATGTACAATCCATACCATAAAATAAGTAGTAAAAAAATAATACCAACTGAAGTTGACGATTATTATAGACACCAAGAGGTACATGGTTATGTGCATGATATGGGGGCAGCTATGCAAGATGGAATAGGTGGACATGCTGGAGTATTTAGTAATGCAAATGATGTAGCAAAAATTATGCAGATGTTTTTGCAAAAAGGGTTTTATGGAGGGAAACGTTATTTTAAAACGGAAACCATGAATAAATTTAATACCTGTTATTATTGTGAAAAAGACAATAGGAGAGGTGTTGGTTTCGATAAACCCCAGCTAGGTGATACTGGTCCCACTTGTGGTTGTATTTCTATGACAAGTTTTGGACATTCTGGATTTACTGGAACCTATGCTTGGGCAGACCCCGAAGAAGAAATTGTTTATGTATTTCTAGCCAATAGAACATATCCAAAGGCTGGAAAGAACTTGCTTTTAAGAGAAAATATTAGAACCGAAATACAACGCTTAATTTACGAAGCGATAGAAGAATAAAGTACTTAAATTTTAAGTTAAGAGTATTAAAAGTTAAAAAAAAACTTTATACATTTTTAACTTAAGACACTTAAAACGTATTAAATGAAAATAGGAATTGTTTGTTATCCCACTTTTGGTGGAAGCGGTGTTGTTGCTACAGAACTAGGAATAGAGTTGTCAAAACGTGGTCATGAAATACATTTTATCACATATAATCAACCAGTAAGACTAGAGTTGCTAAGTAATAATGTGCATTATCACGAAGTTAATGTGCCAGAGTACCCACTATTTCATTACCAACCATACGAATTAGCGCTATCAAGTAAATTGGTAGATATGGTTAAATTACATAAAATAGAAATTCTTCATGTACACTACGCTATTCCACATGCCTATGCAGCATATATGGCAAAAAAAATGCTCCAGGAAGAAGGTATTTATGTGCCAATAGTTACCACGTTGCACGGAACAGATATTACATTAGTAGGGAGCCATCCTTTTTATAAACCAGCGGTAACATTTAGTATTAATAAATCCGATGCTGTAACCGCTGTATCCAGTAGTTTAAAAGAAGACACCTTGCGTTTATTCGATATAAAGAATGAGATCCATGTTGTTCCAAATTTTATCGATTTAGAAAAATATAATCACAATTTTACAGACTGCCAGCGTGGAATGATGGCGAATGATAGCGAAAAAATTATTACGCATATTAGTAATTTGCGGCCAGTAAAACGCGTGCAAGATGTTATAAGTGTCTTTTATAATATTCAAAAAGAAATCCCCGCTAAACTCATGTTTATTGGAGAAGGCCCAGAGAAGGAAAACATAGAGTTGCAATGTCAAGAATTAGGTATTTTAGATAAGGTTATCTTTTTTGGAAGAAGCAATGAAATTGATAAAATTCTTTGTTTTAGCGATTTGTTTTTATTGCCATCTCAAACTGAAAGTTTTGGATTAGCCGCTTTAGAGGCCATGGCATCTGGAGTTCCAGTTATTTCAAGTAATACAGGGGGTATTCCAGAAGTAAATAAACAAGGCGTTTCTGGATACTTAAGCGATGTTGGAGATATTGACGATATGACTACAAATGCTTTGCACATTTTGAGCGATGATACACGCTTAAAAACATTTAAAGAGAACGCTAGAAGTGAGTCTCTAAAATTTGACTTACATGCTATTGTACCACAATATGAAGCTATTTATGAAGACACCTTAACAAAGTGTTTGGTGCTATAAGAAGCAGTATATTAAATAAAAAAAGCACCCATTGGGTGCTTTTTTTATTTAATATACATTTTATAATTAGAATTGATATCTAAGCCCTAGAGCAATATCGAAATCTAAATCATCATTAAAATCTCCAAAACCAATCTCAGGTCTAAAATCTAAAGATATAAGTAACGGAATATCAAAATCGTACTCAATACCAATATCACCTGCGGCAAAGAAAAAGGTTTCACTATTACTTCCTACATTCGGAACATTAACGTCATAAGACCCTAATCCACCACCAGCTCCTACATACCAGTTAAAACCTTGATCTAAAGGAAATACCCATTGGTATAAACCAGCAATTTTAAAACCATCATAATTTTTGCCATCGCGCCAACCTAAATCAATTTCTAATCGATTATTGTCACCTAAAGCACGTTGGTAAGAGATTTCGGCTCCAAAACCATCACTATCTCCTAAACGTAAACCTAATGCATTGTCGGCTATAGCCTGAGCATTTGAAGTAAATGAAAATCCAATTAATGCAATTGATAATAAAAATAATTTTTTCATAAAGTTAAATTTTTGTTTGTTTTAAATTTAGACACTTAGTCTATAAATACGTCACTTTTTATAATTCAGATTACATTTACAAAAATAACGCCAAAAATGTATTTATATTTAACTTCTTTTTACATTTATCAACATTTTAATTTTTAAATGAGCTTATCATCACATTTACAGGGATTAAGTAAAATACTTTCAGGTGAGTTATTTTATGATAATCTAATAAAATCGTTATATGCTACAGATGCGTCAGTTTATAGAATATTACCTTTAGCTGTGGCATATCCAAAAAACAGTGATGATTTAAAGCATCTTATTCAATTTGCCAAAACCCATAAAACATCACTAATTCCAAGGACTGCAGGCACTTCTTTAGCGGGGCAATGTGTTGGTAAAGGTATTATAGTTGATGTATCAAAGTATTTTACAAAAATTATAGAAATAAACGAGGTCGAACAAACAGTTACAATACAGCCAGGTGTTGTACGAGATGCATTGAATAACTATCTAAAACCCTATGGTTTATTTTTTGGCCCAAACACATCTACGTCTAATAGATGTATGATAGGGGGTATGGTTGGTAATAATTCCTCTGGGACAACATCCATTCAATATGGTGTTACAAGGGATAAAGTGTTAGAAATGCATACCATTTTAAGTGATGGTAGTGAAGTTGTTTTTGGTGAATTAACTTCTGTAGCCTATAAAGACAAAATGAATCAAAATTCTTTAGAGGGCACTATTTATAAAACTATTTATAATGAATTGAATTCTGAAAAAAATCAGAAGCAAATAATAGAAAACTTTCCAAAACCAAGTATACATAGAAGAAATACTGGTTACGCAATTGATGAATTAATTAATTCTGATATATTATCCCATTCGCAAGAGCCTTTCAATATGTGCAAACTTCTTTCAGGTAGCGAAGGAACACTGGCTTTTACAACCCAAATCACTTTAAAGCTAGATAGGTTACCTCCACCAAAATCTATTATGGTAGCGGTTCATTTTGAAAGTATTGAAAGCTGCATGAGTTCTGTTGAAATAGTGATGAAACATAATTTGTACACCTGTGAGATGATGGATAAAACCATTTTAGACTGTACAAAACACAATAAAACTCAAGAGGAAAACCGCCAGTTTATAGTTGGAGATCCTAAGGCAATCTTGATGTGCGAGGTAAAAGCGGATACGCTAGAAGCGGTTGAAACCCTTGCCGAAAATCTTTTGCAAGACATAAAAAAATCTGCATTAAGTTATGCCTACCCAAAGTTAATGGGAGCTGATATTAATAAAGCCATGGATTTACGTAGTGCTGGTTTAGGGTTATTAGGTAATATTATTGGCGATAAAAAAGGTGTTGCATGTATAGAAGATACAGCAGTTGCTTTGCCAGATTTATCTAATTATATTTCTGAGTTTACAGCATTAATGAAGTCGTATAAGCAAGATGCTATTTATTATGCTCATGCTGGTGCTGGTGAAATTCATTTAAGACCCATTTTAAATTTAAAAAAAGCTGAAGATGTTGATTTGTTTAGAAGAATAACAACAGACATAGCGCATTTAGTAAAAAAATATAAAGGTTCTATGAGTGGCGAACATGGAGATGGTATTGTGCGTTCGGAGTTCATAACAATTATGATTGGTGAAGAAAATTATCAAATATTAAAACGTATAAAAAACACATTTGATGCTGATAATATTTTCAACCCTGGAAAAATTGTTGATGCCCTATCCATGGATGAATCTTTACGTTATCAAGTCGATAGGGTAGAACCGAAAATTGAAACGATTCTAGATTTTTCCAAATCACAAGGAATTTTAAGAGAAGCTGAAAAATGCAATGGTTCTGGTGACTGTAGAAAATTACCTGAATTTGGAGGAACCATGTGTCCAAGTTATCGAGCTACAAGAAATGAAAAAGATAGTACACGTGCTCGCGCTAATGCTTTGCGAGAATTTTTAACCAATTCAGATAAAGTAAATAAGTTTAATCATGATGAATTAAAGGATGTTTTCGATTTATGTTTAAGCTGTAAAGCATGCGCTAGTGAGTGCCCAAGTAGTGTAGATATTGCAAGTTTAAAGGCTGAATTTCAGTATCAATATCAAAAAGAAAATGGGGTTGAGTTTAAAGACAAAATATTTGCCAAATTAACTCAATTTAACAAGTTGTTTTCTAAAACACCAAAAATCCATAATTTTTTGCTTCAAAATACGGTGACTTCTTTTTTAGTAAAAAAAGCTCTGAATATTCATCAGAAAAGAAGTATGCCCAAGGTTGCAAAATCTTTTAAATTTAAATATGTAGGAAAACGAAAAGAAACCCTTTTAGCCCCAATTAAAACAGTATATCTATATGTTGATGAATTCATAAATTATTTAGAATCAGACATAGCCATTGATGCAATAGTTTTGTTAGAAGCTTTAAATTATAAAGTAATTCCAATGCATCAGTTAGAGAGTGGACGCTCTTATATTTCTAAAGGGTTATTGGAGCAAGCAAAAAGATTGGCTAATACTAATATAACTGAGTTAAAGAGTTTGATCTCGAATGAAACACCATTAATTGGTATTGAGCCTTCTGCTATATTAACGTTTAAAGATGAATATTTGAAATTAGCAGACGACAAAGCTTCTGCAGAAAGTATAGCGAATCATACATTTTTAATTGAAGAGTTTATACAACAAGAAATTAAGTTAGGTAATATAAATTCAGAACAGTTTACCCTACAAGAAAAAATTATTAAATTCCATGGACATTGTCATCAAAAAGCAATGAGTAATCAACTATCAAGCTTTTCGGTTTTAAATCTTCCTAAAAATTATAAAGTAACAATTATCCCAAGTGGTTGTTGTGGTATGGCAGGAAGTTTTGGTTACGAAAAGGAACATTATGAAGTAAGTATGCAAATAGGAGAGCAGACTTTATTTCCAGCTGTTAGAAAAGCTTCAAATGATTTTATTATCTCCGCCAACGGGACTAGTTGTAGACATCAAATAAAAGATGGCACACAGAGAATAGCAAAACACCCAATTAGTATTTTAAAGGAGGCCTTAATTTAAAATCTTATAACCTTACCATTATTAAGTAATTGTTTAGCTTCATTCCATTTGGGTAACTCGGTAGCATCAATAGTAATTGTTCTAATTTCTTTCGAAATTTCTTTACTTCTTTTCATAGCGTTTAAATGTGCTCCACTATTAGCAAAAGCTTTCATGTCTTCTAAGTTATTCCAAAGTGTCATGGTATAATGTTTTGTCCAAAAACCTGTATTTTTTAGTTTTCTGCAGTTCGTCAATTTCAATTGTTTAACAATTTTTAAGGAAATGGTTGACAAAACAAAAAACTTAAAAGGGTTTTTTAATTCTATGGATGTTATTGTTACTTTCATAAGGAGTATTTATAAAACCTATTCTAAAAAAATAGAATATTGATAAAAAGTTCTAAATTGTATAACTTAATTTTTAACTATACCTCCCAATTATCAATTATTCTCTCTGTCATATGCTTGTTTTTGTCTTTAAAAGCAGTAATTAATTCAAAATTTGTTCGCGGAACTTCTTCAAAATCTAAAGCTTTAATTATTTCTGATGTTGGGACTGTATCTCTGCCACTTTTTACCATACCATTTGCTAAACAGGCAGCCATTGGTTTACCATTTCTCATTATTTTTTGTTCAAAGTAAAAAAAAGTATCATCAACGTAAGATACCTTGGTATAAACTTTAGCTTTTTGAAACATTTTTAAAGGTCTGTAAAATTGAACACTAATAGCCTGATTAGGAAAAAACCATTTGTTTTTTGTGGCAATTTTAAAAAAATTAGAGCGAACCATAAATTCTGCTCTACCCATTTCAAAAACAGTCATAATTGCCGCGTGGTTCATTACAGAAACATCAATATCTGTAATCCAAACTCTAAAATTTAAAATAAAAGTATCAGAGGTTTTAATCTTACTTTTAAACTTAGCAAGGAAAATTACAGTAAGCAATTTTATCCATCTCATTTTTTATATTTTTAGGTTTCTTAGAAAATAGAATATAATGAAAATTAATATATTAATAACTTATGTACTATAAAGTTTCTTTAAGGTAATAGCTTTTAAAGCACTTTGTTTTGGGTGCTATTTTCTAAAAAACCTTTATTTTAGCCAAAAATTGAAATTATGGCTGGAAATTCCTTCGGAAAACTATTTAATTTAACTACTTATGGCGAGTCACATGGACCTGCTTTAGGGGGCGTGATTGATGGTTGCCCATCTGGAATTGCATTAGATTTAGATGCTATTCAAAATGAGTTAAACAGAAGAAAACCTGGTCAGTCAGCTATTGTAACACAACGAAAAGAACCAGATACAGTAAAATTTTATTCAGGTATTTTTGAAGGGGTAACCACTGGAACATCTATTGGCTTTGTAATTGAGAATACCAACCAGAAATCTCACGATTACTCTCATATAAAAGATAGTTACAGACCAAGTCATGCCGACTATACTTATGATAAAAAATATGGTGTAAGAGATTATCGTGGTGGCGGACGTAGTTCTGCACGTGAAACTGCTTGCCGTGTTGTTGCTGGTGCTATAGCAAAACAAATGCTAAAAGGCATTGAAATTACTGCTTATGTATCTAGTGTTGGAACCATAAAATTAGATAAATTTTATACAGAACTTGATCTTACCAAAGTAGAATCAAATATTGTGAGATGTCCAGACCAAGATGTTGCAGCTAATATGGAATCTTATATAAAAGAAGTGCGTAGTAAAGGTGATACTGTAGGTGGTATTGTTAGCTGTGTTATAAAAAATGTGCCTGTAGGTTTAGGCGAACCTGTTTTCGATAAATTACATGCCGAATTAGGTAAAGCCATGCTTTCTATTAATGCTGTAAAAGGATTTGAATATGGTAGCGGTTTTCATGGAAGCACGATGTATGGTAGTGACCACAATGATGCTTTTAATAGTGATGGTACAACAAAAACTAATTTTTCAGGAGGAGTACAAGGAGGTATAAGTAATGGTATGGATATCTATTTTAACGTAGCCTTTAAACCTGTTGCAACACTTATTCAGAAGTATGAAACTATCGATAAAGAGGGAAATACGGTTGAAATGCAAGGCAAAGGAAGACACGACCCATGTGTTGTACCTCGAGCAGTGCCTATTGTTGAAGCCATGGCTGCCTTAGTTTTGGCAGATTTTTATTTAATAAATAAGGTATATTCCTAGAAGCTAATTTAAATTTTTTAGTGCTAAAACTAAAATGCCTTACTTCTTTAACTCTAGTTTTTCGGCAAAGTAATCGCAAAAATCTTTCATAGTAGCTGTCATTTTTTCGTCCTGCGTGGCTCTATTAAATGTATCACTCATGGCTACTAATGTTTGATGAAAAAATTGTTTCATTTCATCTACTGGCATATCTTTAGTCCACAAATCTATTCGCAAAGTTTCTTTAGTTTTAGCATCCCAAACCGCAAGCATTATGGCTTTTGCCTCTTCGTTTGTAATACCACCATCTTCTGCTGTCCAATGTAGCTTTTCTGGAATTCGATTCGCATCAAGTTCAACATTCAATTCAATTTTTGAGGTTCTATTTTCTGCCATTATTTTCGTGGTTTAAACTTCGATTTATTAAAAATTTCTTCTGGACTTTTTATTAACATTTCTTTTAAAGAAACGTCATTATTATTCATATAAGCTCTTACTATTTGCCAACCTATATATTGACCTAATTGCCCTGGTGACTCACTATCAATTTCTTCTAAATAAAACTTAGAAAAAGGGGCTGGATTTATAAATCTACTTGGTAGTTTTGAATCAGTACTATATAATAACTCACGCTCTACAAAATAACGCCATATATAACTTTCATTAGCTCGAGCCCAATCTAACTGTTTTGTGGTATACCCAATACGCTCTTCATCTTCAACAAACGGAATTACCACATCCTTAAAGTAAAGTTGCTTTCCAAAAAACACCATTTCATCAAGAAGTGTTTTCTTAGCTTCCTGATGGATATATTTTTCAGCATACTTTTTTGCTAAATCAACAACTATTTGCTCTTTTCTTAAGTTTGCAACAATGTATTTTTGAATACCTCCGTAAAATTCGTGATTACTCCCCAAATAAGAATCTAAAGCTATAACCGAAATTGTATCAGTAACAACAACGCGATTCCTGTAACGCACAAAATTGGTAGTGGTTATTATACGTGGAGGTCTAAACTCTGGAAAATAATATTTTAAATGATTAAAAAGTGATTCAATTTCTTTTTCCGTTTTCTCAAAACTAGTAAACACTTTATTTACTTCGTCAAGTAATTGTAGTTGAAAAGTATCTCTTTTTATTTCAGCCCAAGATGAATCTGTATCTTTTTCAGAAAACATAAAAGGGAAAGCTTGTTTTATTTTCGAAAAATCATTTATGGTAGTTTCTGCAAAGAATCTATCAAAACGATCCACTGTAACATCAATATTTATACTCGCAATCTCATTTTCTAATTGATTGTCCTTTTTACAAGAAACAATCACTAATACACTTACAAAAAGAGTTAATATATGCTTCATATAAAACTTAAACGCCATAAATTTTTATTAATTGAGTGATTACTTTATTTTTGTTTGCAAAGGTACTATTCTTAGAATTAAATTCATTTAATATGCAAACAGAAAAAGTTGTTGATCACATTGTTAATTGGCTAAAAGATTATGCTACAAATGCAGGAGTAAACGGATTTGTTGTTGGTATATCTGGAGGCATCGATTCGGCAGTTACTTCAACTTTATGTGCTAAAACAGGATTAGAAGTTTTATGTATTGAAATGCCTATACATCAAGCAGAAAGTCATGTATCAAGAGCACAAGAACATATTTCTCAATTAAAAGAACGTTTTAAAAATGTTTCAGATACTAGAGCCGACTTAACACCTGTTTTTGAAGAATTTAAAACAGAAGTATCTTTAGATGCCGACCAAGCAACTGTTGATATGGCATTAGCAAATACAAGAGCCCGTTTAAGAATGACAACACTTTATTATTATGCTGGACTTAAAAAGTTATTAGTGGCAGGTACTGGTAATAAAGTAGAAGATTTTGGTGTTGGTTTTTATACTAAGTATGGTGATGGTGGTGTGGATTTAAGTCCAATTGCCGACTTGTTAAAATCTGAAGTTTATGCAATTGGTAAGCATGTGCAAGTTCCAATAAGTATTATGAATGCGGCTCCTAGCGATGGTTTATTTGGTGATGCAAGAAGCGATGAAGACCAAATAGGTGCTTCTTACCCCGAACTTGAATGGGCAATGTCTATGGATGATGCTGGAAAAACTGCAATTGATTTTACAGGACGTGAAAAAGAGGTGTTTAAAATTTACAAACGCTTTAACACAGCTAACAATCATAAAATGATTCCTATACCTATTTGTGAAATACCTACGAATTTGAGATAATTATTGCGATATTATCAATAATTTCCTATATTTACGCCGTAGCTTATAACTCTCACAATCTTAGTTATACTCTCAAGTAATTAAGATTAAAAAATAGCTTAACAAATTATGACAAAATTATTAATAGCAGATAATCATCCGATTATTAGAAAAGGGCTTGAATTGCTTTTTTCAGCGTCTTCTAGCATCGAAATTGTAGGAAGCGTAGATGATGGCGAAGCCATTTTGGAGTTTATTAAAAAGACTCCTGTAGACATTATTTTAACCGAAGTTAATTTCCCTAAATTAAATGGGCTTACGGTTTTAAGACATTTAAAAACTGAATATCCAGACATTAAAACCATTATTTTTAGTGGTGAACCAGAAGAGGTTTACGCTATCAATGCTATAAAGGCTGGTGCTTCTGGATATGTTTCAAAATCTGTTAATATTATTACTATTAGCGAAGCTATAATGAAAGTTGCAGAAGGTGGTATTTACCTAAGCAACGAACTTACACAGCAACTTGCTTTTGGTACTAAAATGAACAGATCTGGTAGATTTTATAAGAAATTATCAACTAGAGAAGCAGAAGTTTTAAAGCTTTTAACTATTGGTAGAAAAAACAAAGAAATTTCTAAAGAGTTAGATATTAACGAAAAAACTGTTAGTACTTATAAAGCGCGATTAATGCGTAAACTTAAGGTTACTAATCTGGTAGACTTAGTTAATCAAGCTAAACTTAGAACCGCCGAGTTATAGAACACGGTTAAGTTTTCTGGAAAGCAGCATTTTTAAACTTGAATAATCTTTTACTTCCTCTAGAATATTTCTATTGGAATCATTAGTGTTTTTCATTGTTTCTAGCTGAAATTCTTTTACTTTTTGGTCTATTAAAAAGCATCTAAGACTTAAAATAGTTTCACTTACTAATTGGGCAACAGAATGATTTTTTCCTTTGGGAAATATATTCATACGTTCCCAATTATCTAGTGCATAGCGCTCGTCTTCCATTAAGATATTTGTTATTTCGTTAGCCATATCTTGGTCTACTGAATTAACAAAAGTCCGTAACTCAAAATTTGGATTCTGATTTAAAGTATCAATAACCGTATAATAAAGTGTTTTAAACTTTTCATTGGTAAATTCCATTTCATCATCTTGAAGATCAAGAAATATTTTTTCGAAAACTTTGGCTTGATGAATTACAGGTTCTAATATAAGTTCGCCTTTTTCGTTTTCTTTTAGAACTAAATCCTCAAAATCTTCTGTTCTATTGCCATAAAGCAATAAAACCTCTATTATTTTTTGTTCTAAAACATACTGAACGTCAACTTTTTTTACTGGTTGTTGATGTTTAATAACTTGAAAGGCTTTTTGATCTTTTTTATATTGTTTATTTTCTTCGTTTAACTCCTTTTTACTTATTTGAGCTAAAGTTGAAAAAAGAACTTCTTCACTTATATCCATGATTCTAGCACACTCTTGAATATAAATCTCTTTTTTTATTCGGTCTGGAATTTTTGAAATACTATTCACAATATCCCGAATTGTTTCCGCCTTTTTTATAGGGTCATTTTTAGAATCTTCAAAAAGTATTGATGCTTTAAATTGAATAAAATCTCGGGCGTTCTCATCAAGATACAACGAAAGTTCTTCTAAAGTATTCTTTTTTGAGAAACTATCTGGGTCTTCACCTTCTGGAAATGTACAAACTTTAACATTCATACCCTGTTCCAAAATTAAATCAATCCCTCGAAGCGATGCTCTCAATCCAGCTGCATCTCCATCAAAAAGGACGGTAATGTTTTTGGTAAGTCTGTTTATAAGCCGAATTTGTTCTGAGGTTAGCGCTGTTCCTGAAGAGGACACTACATTTTTAATCCCTGTTTGATGAAATTGAATAACATCGGTATACCCTTCAACCAAATAGCAGTTATCTTCCTTTGCAATACTTTGTTTAGCATGATAAATACCGTATAAAACTTTACTCTTATGGTAAATATCACTTTCTGGAGAGTTTACATATTTAGCAGCTTTTTTATCGGCAATAAGAATTCGTCCACCAAAGCCAAGTACGCGCCCACTCATACTTTTTATAGGAAACATTACACGTCCTTTAAAGCGATCGAATCGCTTATCATCCTTTACAATTGTTAATCCTGTTTTCGATAAATAATCTATATTGTAACCCTTTTTTAAAGCTTCATCGGTAAAAGCTTGCCACTCATTAAGTGAATATCCTAAGTTGAATTTTTTAATGGTCTCGTCTGTAAAACCACGTTCTTTAAAATAGCTTAAACCTATCGATTTTCCTTGATCTGTTTTATGTATTATGTTTTGAAAGTAGTCGTTAGCAAACTCACTTACCAAGTATAAACTCTCGCGTTCATTTGCTTGCTCTTTTTGCTCGTTTGTTTGTTCGGTTTCTTCAATCTCGATATTATATTTTTTGGCTAGGTATTTAATAGCCTCAGGATACGTAAAATGTTCGTGCTCCATTAAAAACGCTACAACATTGCCTCCTTTACCACTTGAGAAATCTTTCCAAATTTGTTTGACAGGAGACACCATAAAACTTGGAGAACGTTCGTCGCTAAATGGGCTGAGTCCTTTAAAATTACTTCCAGCCTTTTTTAACTGCACAAAATCACCTATAACCTCCTCAACTCGGGCGGTTTCAAACACTTGATCTATGGATGTTGGTGATATCAAATTGTGAAAATTAAAAGACATTGTAAATGTAATATAAAATAATACATATCTCAATAACTTACTAATTGGAGTTACTATTTTCTTTAAAAAATATTGAATGTTATTTTAAAACAGAATAGGATGAATACATAACAAACCATATTAAAAAGATGGTTGTGTATAGTATTAAAATAATAAAATCTTATAAAGAAAATAATACAAGATATTTTGATACATAAAAAAAAACACGAACTACTGGAGATGCTAAAAATTATTTGCTGTAAATATTTAGTTACCAGTTAAAATAATAGATGTTTTATACTATTAAGTTAAACATCAAAAAATACTTATCTTGTCATCAATAAATTTAAAGCACTCATATGAAGAAACTAGCACTGCATTGGAAAATTATTATTGGAATGATTCTGGGAATCATTTTTGGATTTTTAATGAATACAGTAGATGGTGGCAAAGGATTCGTAACAGATTGGATTGCACCTTTTGGCACTATTTTTATTAACCTATTAAAACTCATAGCAGTGCCTTTAATATTGGCTTCTTTAATAAAAGGAATTTCAGATTTAAAAGATATTTCTAAAATAAAATCTATGGGCTTACGTACCATTGGAATTTATGTAGGAACAACATTAGTAGCTATTGTTATTGGTTTAAGTATTGTAAACACCTTTAAGCCAGGTAACGGGATGCCTCAGGAAACCATTGAGAAAATTAAATTAAAATATGAAAACGATGCAGGCGTAACCGACAAATTAATGAAAGCATCAGCTCAAAAAGAAGCTGGCCCATTGCAACCTTTGGTAGATATTTTTCCAAGTAATATATTCGAGTCTTTTGTTGAAGCATCAATGTTGCAAGTTATCTTTTTTGCTTTGTTTGTTGGTATTTGTTTGTTATTAATTGGTGAAAAGAAAGCAAAACCGTTGATAAATTTTTTCGATTCATTGAACGAAGTCGTCATGAAAATGGTAGATTTAATAATGCTTTTTGCACCGTATGCAGTTTTCGCTTTATTAGCAAATGTTATCATTGCTTTTGATGATGTCGAAATTTTAATCAAGCTTTTATATTACGCATTTTGTGTTGTTGGTGGGCTGATGCTAATGATTGTATTCTATCTTATTTTGGTTAGTGTTTATACTAAAAAATCACCTATGTGGTTTTTACAGCAAATTAGTCCAGCTCAATTGTTGGCTTTTTCAACAAGTAGTAGTGCAGCAACTTTACCAGTAACTATGGAACGTGTTGAAGAACATTTAGGCGTAGATAAAGAAGTTTCTGGTTTTGTATTACCAGTAGGAGCTACGGTTAATATGGATGGTACTAGTCTATATCAAGGTATAGCGGCCGTATTTATTATGCAAGTTATTTGGCCAGAAGGGTTAACATTTACAAATCAACTAGTTATTGTTGTAACAGCTTTATTGGCATCAATTGGTAGTGCAGCAGTACCAAGTGCAGGTATGGTTATGCTGGTTATAGTATTGGAGTCTATTGGATTTCCAGCAGAACTTCTTCCAATTGGTTTAGCGCTTATCTTTGCAGTAGACAGACCTTTAGATATGTGTAGAACTGTAGTAAATGTAACTGGTGATGCAACGGTATCAATGATTGTTGCTAAATCATTAGATAAATTGCATGATCCGAAGCCTAAAGAATGGGACGATCATTATGATGAAGTGAAGTAGTTTAAATAATATTACTCACCCTAATATTAATTGTCGTTTCTGTAAATAGTAGAACTTTTAATAATTTGGTAATATTGGTCAAATTAATTGTATAATTTCTTTATTTTTAAGCTTGAATAAACAAAGATTTTAGAAATGAACATATGTTTTATAATGTATCCATGGGCAGAAATAGACCCAGATAATGATACATCCTTAGCGTTAATTAAAGAATGTGTAAAGCGCAAACATGGTGTTGCCATGTGTACACCAGCAAATTTAACCATAAGAAATAGTGTAACAACTGCTAATTGTACCGTTTTAGGTAGAATGGAAAAAACACCTAGTTCCTTAAAATCTTTTTATAACAAAGTAGAACTGCGTGAAGAAATGCTTCCGTTAGCAGGATTTGATGTTATTTTCTTTCGTGCTAATCCGCCATTAGACCCTATTATGCTTAACTTTTTAGATTCAGTTAAAGATGATGTATTCATTATGAATTCATTAGAAGGCATGCGTGAAGCAAACAACAAGTTATACACTGCGGCTTTTGGTGATGCGCATAGCAATATTATTCCTGCGACACATGTCTCGAAAAGTAAAAACTATTTAATTAAACAAATAAAAGAGTCTAAAGCAGACAAAATGATTTTAAAGCCATTAAATGGGTTTGGTGGCTCAGGGGTTATTTTAATTGAAAAATCGGCTATGAGTAATATTAATTCGTTGCTCGATTTTTATATTACCAGTGGCGATGGCTCTTCCAATTATGTTATTCTTCAAGATTATATTGAAGGCGCCGATCAAGGCGATGTGCGTATTTTAATATTGAACGGTGAACCTGTAGGTGCCATGAAGCGTGTGCCAGGTAGTGATGACCATCGTTCTAATGTATCTGCTGGAGGTAGTGTACAAAAGCATTCGCTAACTAAAGCAGAAAAAGCCTTATGCAAACAAATTGGTCCTAAATTGGTAAACGACGGACTTTATTTTGTTGGTATAGATGTAATTGGTGGAAAATTAGTTGAAGTTAATGTCATGTCTCCTGGCGGGATAACCTATATTAATAAAGTTTATAAATTGAAGACCAAGATTGAGGAAAAAGTTATTGATTTCCTTGAAATGAAAGTAATAGATAAACTTCAAGCTTTCGATAGGCGTACGAGACTTAGAAAAACAGTTCAAGATGCTTAATTGGTAACCTTAGTTGGTAGTTTTTATATTTTAATGTTTAATTGTCTATCAACTTTTTTTAGTCTACATCTTTAAAATAATTTATAATAATGACTTCTAAAGTATTATTGACATCTCAAGTAGTTTCAGTTACGTGGTTAAATGAGCATTTGCAAAACGATAACATAATTGTTTTAGATGGGACTATCAACAAAATTTTTGATTCTTCTTTAAAACAAATTCCAAAGACCAGATTTTTTGATATAAAACAAAAATTTAGCGATACTAACAATCCGTTTCCCAGTGCGTTTCCTTCCGAAGCACAATTTCAAAAAGAAGCTAGAGCATTAGGCGTTAATCAAGATAGTGCTATAGTAGTATACGACGACAAAGGTATTTATTCCAGTGCAAGAGTTTGGTGGCTATTTAAGGCGTTCGGTTTTAACAATATTGCTGTTTTAAATGGTGGATTTCCAGCTTGGTTAAAAGCAGAATATCCAACTGAATCCATGACCCCTTATAGTGAAAAGAAAGGTGATTTTATAGCAAACTTACAATCTGGCTATATGAAGTTTTTTGATGATGTAAAAGAAGCTTCAAACAATAATACACATACCATTATAGATGCACGTTCTTCAGGAAGATTTAATTGCATTGATGCCGAACCCAGAAAAGGCTTGCGCATGGGAATCATTCCAAATTCAGTAAATCTACCATATACAGATTTGTTAGAAGATGGTGTTTTAAAACCCAAAAAAGATTTAGCAAAAGCTTTATATATGGTTGCAAATAAAACAGATGATATTATTTTTTCCTGTGGGTCTGGTATTACAGCCTGTATTTTAGCGTTAGGAGCCGAAGTTTCAGGTTATAAAAATATTTCAATTTACGACGGAAGCTGGACAGAGTGGGGCACTTTGGTAAAGGAATAAATTATGCAAAAGTTAGCATTAAAAGACATTATCACCAAGATTAAAAACGAAGAAATATTTGAAGCGGTGTCTTCAGATTATTCGTTTACAATAAAAATTGATAAGTATGTACCTTATGCCTGTGGGGCAGTACATGATGGGCATCAATTTAGAAAAGAACTTTGGGGGAATTGTATTCATACAGAATACGAACGCTGGTATGAAGAAGACCCCGAAACAAAGCATATGGTAAAAACGCATCCCATTGTTATTGCGGGTTGTGATTCGCGTTTTGAATACGATTTAAACCGTACTCCAGACGATGCAGTATTTGTAACTGCTTGGGGTAAGGATCTTTGGAAAAAACCCCTTTCAGAAGCTATGAAAGCTAAAAGCCTTCAAAAGCACACCAACTTTTATAAAGTTGTACATGCACTTATAGAAACACTAGAATCTAAGTTCGGGTTTTGTACGGTTTACGATATGCATAGTTACAATTGGAAACGATGGGATAGGGAAGTGCCTACATGGAATTTAGGTACTAGCAATGTGGATAATGATCGTTTTGGAAATGTTATTGAAACATGGCGAAAAAGTCTTTCAGAAATTCAATTTCCTAATAGCATTAAATCTACATCATTAATAAACGACACCTTCCAAGGCAACGGATATTTCTTAAAATATATTACTAAAAACTTTAAAAATACCTTAGTTTTGGCTACCGAAATCGCAAAAGTATATTGCGATGAATATGAGCAAATTATATATCCAGAAGTTGTTAAAACGGTTGAAGATGAGTTAAAAAATCGCATTCCGAAGCATGCTTTTGAAGTATACGAAATGTTTAAAAGTTAGATTTATGAAGATTGACAGTAGTGTAACATCTAAAGTACTTTTAGCAATAGATAAAAATATTGATAAGCTAGTTAAGCAAATAGAATTGCTTAGTTATGTTAATCCCATAAATATTGAAGAAGAGAAAGCACGTTTTTTTTCGTCTAAATATTTAACCGATCCTGTTTTTAAATATCCTTCTATAAATTTCGACAAGTTTAAATTGCACAGGCAATTATTTACACAATCTCTAGAATCTATTGAAGATGAGGAAATAAGAAACCTGTATGAGGATATTATTTATGCGTACTCTGGTTTGATTCAATGTATTGAAACCATTGGTAACGGTAAAAAATTTTACTACAATTGCTTACATTGCTTTGGTACACCAACTGAAAATGATGTTGAAAACGCGAAGTTTATTTTACATTTTGAAGATGAAAATAGTGATGCTCCAGCATTTCAACCTAAATATTCTGCCAAGGAAGCCGAAGTACATTTTGAAGCTTTCTCAAAGCAATATAATTTCGAATACAATATCGCATTTTCAGATAAGATTTCGGCAATAGCCATGGTGTTGAATAATACTAAGACTTTGGTATTAAACACCAATCATACCTATTCTGATAATGAAATAGCTGTACTTGCCAATCATGAAATTGGAGTACATATGGTAACGACTATGAATGGCTTATTACATCCGTTAAAAATATTTTCTCACGGTTTCCCTAATAACGAAGAAACCCAAGAAGGTTTAGCTGTTTTTTCGGAATATATGAGTAATAACCTAACCATTACGCGCCTTAAAGAATTAGCGTATCGTGTTATAGCTGTGGATACTTTAGCAAAAGGCTATCCATTTTCTAGAACTTTTAGACTCCTGCACAATCAATACGATTTAGATAGAGAAACCGCATTTTATATTACACTCCGCGCGCACCGTGGTGGCGGATTCACAAAGGACTATTTATACCTAACAGGGCTTAAAAAAGTATACGATTATTACCAATCTGGAAAAAACTTAAGTTTGCTATTAACGGGTAAAGTATCACTTGAATATGTACAAGAAATACAATCGTTAATACAAAAAGGATTGGCAGTTCAATCGAAACATATTACCGACTCCTATGCTCAAAATAAAAACACCAATAAAAAAGTAGATTTTATTTTAAAGAGTTTGAAATAGAGCTGATTTTTTTTTTTTAGTTACGCTTATCGGTAAGTATAAGCGGTCGTTTTAATGTCGCTTATACATTGTTGTGATGTGTTATTTTGATTTTAATTAGATAAAAATTCTCGAATGTCATCGGATAATTTTATGAAATCAGGTTCATGTGTATACATCATATGTCCACCTTCGTAATACGTCATTTTTATTTTTTCTCTCTCTATTCCATGTCGAGAAAATGTATACTCTGCATCAAAAAATGGGCAAATCAAATCATAATACCCACTAGCAACCATTATTTTCATTTCAGTATTTCGTCTCATTGTTTCGCTCAATTTACGGGCGACATTTACTGTTGTAGGTTCCCATGCCTTTCCTTCAGGTTCAGTTCTCCAATTCCATTTCGTATTAATTTCACTATTACTCGTTATGTATGGGCGATCCATTTTCACCTTTAGTTTAGTCACATAGTAATAATTCAAACTCGCAGTGTATGCTGCGCTTATTTGATAACTCGCTGGGTCTCCTAAATGGGGCCCATCAGAAAGTTTATCAACTTCATTCCCCATAAAACGACCATCTAACCGACCAACGGCGAGTCCTTCTTCTGAAAGAAGTTCCTTTTGAAATCTAGGCATTAGAATTCTAAGATTTGCCTTTAAAATGTAACCCTTACTAAGGCTAGTGAAATAACTCAGTTTTTTAGCAACTTCATTTTTTTCGATCTCGCCCAATAGCGAACCTTTATAAAGAGCAGGCGCATATGAATTATAGGTATAGTTTCTGCACTCTTCAATAAATGACTCAAGTGTTTCTCCTACGCCAGCTTTTTTATGATACCAAGCTGTTGCCGCCATACTTGGCAAGTAAGTTAGATAAGAAGTTATATTGTCCTGAATTGAGGTTGAACCAGCATAGTCTAATGCTTGAGAAATAAGTATTAGGCCATTTAACGACATATTTTGCCCACCGCCTTCTAATGCATTGGCTACTGCAACCGCTCTTGTTGTTCCGAAGCTTTCACCAGCGATGTATTTTGGAGAAAACCAACGATTTTGTTCCGTTATCCATTGCCGCATGAACTTGGCTATGGAATTGGCATCTTCTGTTAAACCCCAAAAATCCTTCACTTTTCCTTTACCGACAACTCTGCTATAGCCAGTGCCAACGGGATCGATAAAGACAAAATCTGTTAGATCAAATAATCCATTTTTATTGGCCACTAAGTTATATGGTGCAGCACCATCATCTTCTTTTGCATTAGAATTAACTTTCACCAATTGAGGCCCAAACATACCCATATGCAACCACATTGACGCAGAACCAGGACCACCATTAAATACAAAGGTTACTGGACGCTTACTTTGGTCACTTATTCCATCCTTAATATATGCCACAGACCAAATAGATGCTACTGATTCCCCTACATCATTTTTTAAATAGGTTTCAGAAGCGACAGCATTGTATTTGATTGACTTTCCCCCGCTGGTTATTTCATGTTTGGTAGTAAAGGATTTTTCTTCGGGTATTGGCTTTATTTTCTCTTTTTTCTCCTGTGCAGATAGTGTTACCGAGTATATGAAAAACAAGATAAAAACATTTATTATTTTCATAGTTTAATTTTTAAATACTGTGATTAGTAATCTATTTATGATTGTAATGCTTCACAACTTTAATGATATACGTCGTTTTAATACTGAAATAATCCCGATAGCTATCGGGACAGCATAAGTAAGCGAAGTTAGAATTTTCTTGTCAATAAGTCAATACGCAGTTGTAAGTATTTTATGCAGTTTTTATTGCTTAATATTGGTTTGAGAATAACGTTATACTACTCCAAAAACTTACTTTTCAATTCAGGAGTAGGAATCATACAAGCCTCCTTTTTACCATACCATTTATAACGATTTTTAGCAATAAAATCGTAAACCCAATTTCGGATAAAGGCTGGAATAATTAAAAATACACCAAGCAAATTGGTTGGAAAACTTAGTTTAGAAGCCACTTTAAGTGCTGCTTTACTTTTGTATACAATCCCTTTTTCTGGCGTGTACAGTATAATGGAATCTATTTTTGAGGTGTCGATGTTGTAATGCTCAACAATGTTTTTTCCAGTAGTGCCTTGTAAGGGCGCAAACATGAATTTGTTCGATTTGTCGTGCTTTATTACATATTGAACGGAGCTATTGCAAAGGTTACAAACACCGTCAAAAAGAATAAGCTGTTTATCTTGTGGAATACTAATCATAACTATTTGTCATTGCGAGCCTGCCTGTCGGCAGACAGGGAAATATGACGTGGCAATCTTTAAATTTAACAAAGATTCTCACGTTTTTTTTAAGCTCAGAATGACATTTACAAAGATACCGCTTTACATTGTATTCAAAAAGGCGTTTAAATCGGTTTCCTTATTTAAATTAAGCTTCTTTTTAAGGCGGTATTTGCTTTTTAAAACACTTTCGGGTAATACATTAAGCATGGATGCTATTTCTTTGGTGGAAAGATTCATGCGTAAAAATGAGGCAAGTCTAATTTCCTTTTCAGTAATATCTTGAGAAAGGTTCTTAAGTTTATTATCAAAATTATTATGTACTTCGGAAAAATAAGATTTAAAAACCTCCCAATCTTTATCTTCGGCACTTTCCTTTTTTAGGAGCATCACCAAGCGCCTAAACTCTATTTTAAAGAGCTCTGGTGATTTTTTAATCTTCTCTAAGTTTTCTTTAAGCTCCTGTAAAAAGGTGCTTTTTTGTACTAAATGAAGTGTCTGAGAAGCGAGTTCTTTCTTTTTAAATTCAATTTCTTGTTTTAAAATGGCTTCCTGCTTTTCACGCTCTATTTCATTTTTCTTAATACGTTGTCTAAAGCCAAAATAGATTAATCCTGCAATGGTTAAAAATGAGAACATGCCACTGGCATAAAGTGTTTTGGTTAGCTTATCATTTTTTGCTTGAATATTTAGGGTTTTAATCTCTTCATTTTGGAGGGCTATTTCGGCTTCTTTTTTTTCGGTTTCGTATATAACTTGTAGTTGATTTATTTGATTGTTTTTTTGTAAAGAGAAAAGGCTGTCTTTTATTTTTATCATTTCAAGGTTATCGTTCAGTGCTTTTTCGTAGTTTTTGAATTTTTCAAAAGTTTTTGATCTGAGCGAGAGCGCATTAATTAATTCTTTTTTAAGATTAAGCGAGTCAGATATTTTTACGGCTTTATTTAAATTGTTAATAGCCAGTGTTTTATTGTTTAGGAGTGCGTAAGTGTACCCTGTTTGATATAAGGAAATTACTGAATTGGTAATACTTACGTCGTAGTTTTCAATTCTTTTTATGCTTTTTAGTGAATTTAATGCTTGCTTGTATTGCTTTAATTCTCTTTGGACTACACCAATATTGCTTAAGGCATTTACTAAGTTTTCATTGAACCCATATTTTCTGCTTATTTTGATGCTTTTATTGAAAAATTCAATTGCCTTTTTGAAGTCTTTTTTACCCATGTATACATTGCCAATATCTACTAGACAATATGACTGGTAAAGAAAGTCATCTAATTCGTTATATATATTTAAGGCTTTTGTAAAATATTCAATTGACTTTGGGTAACTTTTTTCCTGATAATTCAATTTGCCTATATTTCTTAATACATCTGCTTTTCTATATATATCCCTATTTATGGTATCAAGAACATTTAACGCTGCTTGAAATCCCTTCATGGCATTTAAGTAATCTCCTTGCTCATAAAAATGGTATGCTCTGTTGTTTAAAGTTACGCCATAATTAAGGTAATCTTTCTCCTTTATGTTTATTATTGCAACCGAGTCCATTAATTTTATTGCTTTTGCATAATTTCCATTTTGACCTTCAATAACCGAAATGTTTGCTAATGCACTAGCTACGCAGTTATTAGTTTTAAAACGCGCAGCGGTCTTTAGCGTTTTGTTATAAAAAAAAATAGCACTATCCATCTTTTGTAGGGCGGCATAGCAATTACCCTTTAAAAAAAAGCCCGTAGTAATACCAAAGCCATAGTCATCTTGGGTGGAAAGAGTAATTATACTTTCAGCAATTTTTTTGGCTTCTAAGGTATTATTGTACATGTAGAACTCGCTTATTTTAGCTAGCAAAGGGATTTGCATTTCAATCTTATTTTCCTTCTCGTATTCGGCAAAAAGACTATCAACATATTTATCATTTTGACCAATCACAGAATTACAAACGAAAATTATAAGAAATAGTAGTGAAAATTGAAGTTTCATAGGTTGCTATTTTGTCCCTCTAAGATAGTTATTATATCAGTTCGGAATTCAATTTTGTCCAAAGCCTCAAAAGCACTTGTCCATATAAAATCTATGATTTGGTCTTTTTTGCCACATGTAATAATGTCTATATAGCTGTTAATTAGTATCTTATGGTTGAACGGGATCATTGATATTTATATAATGTCCATGGGGTGTTTGGGTAGTTTTAGTATAAGGTGTCCATACTTTGTCCATACCAAAAATTAGTTTTCAGGGTCATTGCTTTCTAGTTTTGAGATGTTGAATCACAAAAAATATTTATCATGAAAACAAAGCTATTGACAATTACCCCTATTAATTTAGGACTAACTTTATTAGTCATACTATTTGCCTTTTTTGGTTGTAGTAGTGACAGTGTAGATGATGGAGGTGAAGCTCCAGTATCTGAAGATAAATTAGCAGAAATTAATAATTTTCTGGCTAGCTTGTCAAATTTTAACCAACCCGAAGAATCGGAAACAAGTTTAGAGGGTACTGGAACACCAGAAAGAGACACAGAAGATAACACTTTGGAGTGTGTTGTAAAAAATTACAAAGTGGCACCAGGTTACAGTGAAATGTTACTTCTAGACCCTACTAGTGATGTTATTTATCCTGGTGCTATGTTAAAAGGAGAATCAATACCAACTGGCGAATATATTGGTATAAATGGTGGGAGAGCACCAATTACATTATCCGTATCACTAGAAAACTTAAATGGAAAGCCTTCAACGACTATAGATAATCCACGAATAGATACAGTTAGAGAGAGTGTGAAAGACATGCTACAACAAGGTGTTACAGGATCTACTCCAGCCAAAATTAACTTTACAACAGAGGAGGTTTATTCTCAAGAACATTTGAGTGTAGCCTTAGGAGCTAGTTATTCAAAAGGAAAAAATAGTGTGTCTGCTTCTTTTGATTTTAGTAAGACTACAAAAAAGTATCGTTACGTTGTAAAGTACTTACAAATCTATTATACTATTGATTTAACTTTACCGCCAAATAATAGTCCAGGATCTTTATTTACAGATGTCCCAGATTTAGATTCTACCAGCCCCGTAATTGTGTCATCGGTAAAGTATGGTCGTATGCTAATCTATAGTGTAGAAACAGACTCAGAATTAACTGAAACTAATGCTGCATTTAGTGCTGCTTTCAACGGCGGATCGGCAGGTGGAAATGGTGAGTACGATACGTTTTGGAGTAGCTCCATAGTTAAGGCATTAGTAATTGGTGGCTCTGGTGGTGATGCGGCTAATGTAGTTTCAGGACCTGCTGGTGTGTTTGAATATATTACCAACGGAGGCGATTATTCTGCAGATTCACCTGGGCTACCCTTGGGGTATACTTTAAGGTATATTAGAAAAGATTTTCCTATTGCTAAAGTTGTATTGTCTAGTGAGTATACTATTAGATCATGCGATTTGGCCTATCCACAGTTTAAAATTACTCTAATTCGCATTTCTACAATCGATACGCCAGGTGGAACAGAGGGTAGTCATTTAGAAGTACATGGCAATGCTAAAGGAAGAATGAACCAGGGAGGAAGCTATGTGAAAAGTAATACTAACGCAACGGATGTAAGTTGGAGTAGGACAGAAAGTAATAATCTTAAAATTGATAAGGGATCTCCTCATCCAGTGAATGATTCTGAAACATTTACACTTTACAGACCTAATTACGATACAGATTATGTTTACCTATCTGGTAGTTTAAAAGATAAGGATGCATTTGGTAATGATAATCTAGGATCAAGAACTTTAAAAGTTTATTTAAAGGATATTAATAAAAATCGTCCAGGAGGTTTAGATTATACACATCGTTTAAATTTTGATGAGATGGCAAACCATGAAGTACGCGTTTACTACGATGTCCTTAGAGTTAAGTAAATTGATAGTTTGAGTTAGTAAAGATACAGCTGGCACCTAAAGTTGTAGATTCAACAACTTGGTGTTGGCTGTTATTATTCACTTTAAAAAATAATAAAATGAAAACAAAATATACTTTAATAATTTACTTGTGCTTATTTACATCATGCATTTTCGCACAAAATATTTTTCATCAAACTTGGGTTACCAAGTTTGTAGCTAATTCCAATAGCTGTACTAGTGAAGTCGGGGACGAAGAATATACCTGGTATGGTTACGCTAAAGATAACATTAACACTACGGAAGCCTCGACGGGGTGCAAACAGAAAACTGTAAATGGCTCTACATCCCTTACTCAAAGTAGTGGTTTAAGATCTAAAACTAATACAGCAACACAAATTACTTGGCGCATCCGAGCTTGGGAAGATGATAATGGAAATAGATGTACCTATGACACTGGATTAAACAGTGATGATTGTTTAACTAATATATCAAAATCATTCAACTTGTCGAATCCAGATGAAAGCAGCCTAACTACAAAAACAGGTAATGTTGGAAATAGTAATTTCAATATGAATATAACCTATACTTACAGGTATGCAGTAACGCTTCTTGATCTTGCTGTAGAAAACTCATCAGAATCTTTTTCAACTTTAGGTAGTGATAGACCTTTTTGGGGTGCAACGGGTAATTGGTCTAGCGATGGTGTAGATTGCGCTGCTTCTGGGACTATTGGTAATAATCAATCTTCAATTATAAAAACAACGGTTAGTAATAAAAGTAGTGTAACTTTTAAATGGCGCGTATCATCTGCAGCAAGTGATTATTTACAAGTTTTTGTAAATGGTGTTCTTGATGAGCAAATCTCTGGAGAATCTGGCTGGATTACAAAAACTATTGAATTTACAGAGAATACAAATACTATTGAATGGTTATATATTAAAGATGCTAGTGGTAGCAGCGGTTTAGATAGGGGTTTTGTAGATGCTATTTCTTTTGAGGAAGCTACGCTAAGTACTAATTCTAATATTTTAGATGAAGTTTCAATATATCCTAATCCGGTGACCTCTATTTTAAATATTAAAGGTTTAAAAGGTGATAATTACAATATGGATATATATGATCTGTCTGGAAAAAAAATAAAAGCGATACTGGATATTGAAAGCAAAGTAGATTTAAGTGCGCTAAGCGATGGTTTCTATATGATTAGATTATATTCACAATCTAACGCTAAGACCTATAAAATTATGAAAAAATAGCAGTTATAATTTTTTAGCCTCAACTAATTCGAGTTGTTCCAAACTTACATTTGTAGTAAACAAGCCATAGTTAACTGTGGCTTTGTTTTTTTCAATTTTATCAATGCTACCAACAGCACGACCGTCTTCAAGTCTAACACGATCACCAATTTTTAAAACGGGTTTAGGTTTAGGTGTTTCAATAGCTTTTTTCTTTTCAGCCTTTTTCTTTTTACGTATAACGTTTACTTTCTTTTCAGCTTCTTGTTTTACCTGCTGTTCTTTAGCTTTTTGAACTTTCTTCTGCTTTGCTGAAACTTTTTTTCGTTTAGAGTTTTCAATTTGTACCAACTTGAATAACTCTGCCATTAATTCGCGTTTACGCTTGTTTTCAAAATAGGTTTCTGCAATATCATTTACTTTTTGACCTAAATAAATTAAACGTTGGTTACTATCGTATAATTCCTGATAGCTTTCTAGTTTCTTTTGAATTTTAGTGTTTATTTCCTCTAGTTTATCGGCTTCTTCAATTTTTTTCTTTTCGTTTAGTTTTAGTGATTGCCCCGTTTTTTCTAATCGAGAGCGCTCTTTTTGAAGTTTAGCAATAGTAGCATCAAACCTAACTTTACTGCGTTCAATCTTCTTTTTAGCACGGTTTATTAAACTGTATGGAATGCCATTTTTCTGGGCAACTTCAAA
This sequence comes from uncultured Algibacter sp., assembly GCF_947487605.1. GTDB lineage: Bacteria > Bacteroidota > Bacteroidia > Flavobacteriales > Flavobacteriaceae > Algibacter_D. The sequence goes on along the minus strand of NZ_CANKXK010000005.1, from coordinate 37,012 downwards.
TGTAAAACTACTTCCAGCTTGACCAATAACGAGTTTAAAAAGTGGCTCTAAAGTACGCTCATCAAATAACATATTGGCATTGAGCATATTTGGTAATTCGTTAGCTAATATTTTTAAGTTTGAATAATGCGTGGTTATAATACCGAATGCTTCACGATGATAGAATTCTTCTAAAAACGTTTCAGCCAAAGCACCTCCCAATTCAGGATCACTTCCAGTACCGAATTCATCAATAAGGAAAAGTGTATTCTTATTGCATTTCTTTAAGAAGTAATTCATTTGTTTTAGCCTATAACTATAAGTGCTTAAATGGTTTTCTATGGATTGGTTGTCACCTATATCACTTAAAATACGATCAAACAAACAAGCTGTACTACGCTCGTGTACTGGAATTAGCATACCACTTTGTAACATGACTTGCAATAAACCAACCGTTTTTAAAGTAATACTTTTTCCGCCTGCATTGGGACCCGAAATAACAATGATTCGCTTGTCTTGTTTTAGTTCTATAGTCTGCGGAAATGTTTTTTCTTTCTTTTCTAAATTATTTAAATAGAGTAGTGGGTGAAAGGCATCACGAAGCAACATGCTTTTGTCTTCAGAGATTTCTGGAAGAATCCCATTCATAGATTTGGCATACTTGGCTTTTGCTGAAATTACGTCTAGATTGATTAAAAAATCTTGATAGTCTTTTAATAATGGCAAAAACGGACGAATATAGTTGGTTACTTCCTTTAAAATTCTTGTAATCTCTTCCTGTTCTTCATACTCTAAATTATTGAGTTCTCTTGTATGCTGTAAGGTTGTTTCTGGTTCGATATATACAATGCTTCCAGTTTTACTACCACCCATGATGGCGCCTTTTACCTTACGTCTATACATAGCTTTTACAGCCAATACACGCTTGTTGTCTACTACGGTTTCTCGAATATCGTCTAAATATTCAAGATTATGATACATATTTAAGGCAGAAGAAAAACTTTGGTTTATTTTGCCTTTTATGCGGTTAATAGATTGTCTTAGCTCAAAAAGTAAGCTTGATGCGTTATCTTTAATATCTCCAAATCTATCAACTATAGCATCTACTTTTTCTATAATTACTTTTGTAACTTCTATATGTGAAGCGAAATCGTTTAGACTTGGGTAATACTCTTCAAACTTTTTTAAAAAAGTAACTATGGCGTTTACACTTATAGACATGGCCACAATTTTCTTTAAACCATGAATTTCTAGAAAGGTGTTTTCAATATTTAAGAGTTTTAATTCTTTGGAGATAGTATCGAATCCATGATTTGGTATTCGATTATCATTATAAAACGATGATACATATTCATTAGTTAATTTAAGAGCAATATGAAGTTCTTCCTTAGTTTTATACGGATAAATTTCTAATGCTCTTTCATTTCCTAAGGGTGTTATACATAGTTCGCTAACTTGTTGCAAAACTGTATGAAATTCTAAATCTTGTAATGTTTTTTTATGAATGTTAATCATCTATTTATCTAAGCCTTTTTCAAGAATGACAAATTTATAAATTCTTGTATGATATTCTTGATAAAGCCTTAATAATAATGATTCTTAATTTATGTGGATATATTAAAACTCAAGCTCCTCAATTAACAAGCTATAATCATACTGCAAATCCTCATGCAATGATGCTACAATTTTTTTTGCTAGTACTAGCTGTCGTTGGTATGAGTTAACTAATTGCTGACTTTTATTAATACTAGGGCGAAAATCTTTTAGCTTTTGACAGAAATATAGCAGAAGCTCAACCTCAGTTTCTTTTTGTTTGGAATACCTCGTAAATTTTTTTATTTCTTTAAGTATTTTACGAACGCTTTTTCTGATGTAGAAATAACTTTTAGTGTTTATTAATTCAAATTGATCATCAACATGGTTTTTTATAGAAGTTATATAACCTTGCTCATCATGTGATTCGAAGAGCAAATAGGTGAGGAGTTCTTTATTTTCTTTTTTAAATGTAGAGAGCCGTAGACAAAGCGTTAAAAGATCGTTTTGAGAATAATGTTGTAATTCTTTTTTGATTGTAGTTACAGAAACAGCTTTCATTAAATAAATTTATTATAAAAGGTTTGAATGTTTTTTATGAAGTTTAAGAAAACATATGAAGGATATCTATAAAAATAGATTCTTAATATTTAGAAAAACTTTTTATGGAACAAAATATTATTTAAGAGTTGTCCTAGTATTTCTTTTTATTAAGTAGACCATCTAAGGAATATTTCCCAGCACCTGTTAGAAATATAACAAGAAAACAAATTAAATAGAGTAATGCCTTTTCTTTTTTACCTATTGGATCGCTGGCATGTACTATAAAAAATGCAACAAACATTGTTATGGCAGCTGGAATAGAGGCAAACTTTGTTTTTAAACCAATTATAATTAAAATTGGAGCGACTACTTCGCCAATTAAGGTTAAAATTAAAGAGGTTGTAGAACCTAAACCTATGGGGTCAGGAAATTTAATGGGACTTTCTGCGAGCTTTGATATTTTTGGAATACCGTGGGTAAGCATTAACCCGCCTATGCCAACTCTAAGTAATAATAATCCGTAATCAAACAAATTTTTCATATTCTTTAAATTGTTTTTTATAAATATATAAAAATTAAAACTTGTAATGTAAAGGATTAAAAGAAGCTAACAACCAAAAATTAAAAATATTCTTATCGCAACTTTGGAAAATCAATAGGATTCAATTCGTGCATGACATCGTACACGGCTTCAAAAATATCTTCTGCAGATGGTTTGGAGAAATAATCCCCATCATTGCCGTAAGCTGGTCTGTGAGCTTTGGCAGTTAATGTTTTAGGCTGACTATCTAAATATTGATAACCACTTTGAACGTTTAGGATTTCATTTAAAATATAAGCAGAGGCACCTCCAGGAACATCTTCATCAATAATCATAACATTATTAGTCTTAGCTATGCTTTTAACAATATCATGATTTAAATCAAATGGTAATAATGATTGTACATCTATAACTTCTGCATCTATGCCAATTGCCAATAATTCCTTGGCTGTTTCCATAACGATGCGTAGCGTAGATCCGTATGATACTAATGTAATATCTGTTCCTTTTTTTATGGTTTCTACAACACCAATTGGTGTTTTTATTTCACTAAGGTTATTTGGCATTTTTTCTTTTAGCCTATATCCGTTTAGACATTCAATTACTAATGCTGGATCATCACTAAGTAAAAGTGTATTATAAAAACCGGCTGCTTTAGTCATGTTTCTAGGCACTAACACACATATACCTCTAACTAAATTGAGAATACCTCCCATAGGTGAGCCAGAATGCCATATACCCTCTAATCTGTGACCTCGGGTTCTTAAAATTAATGGTGCTTTTTGCTTTCCTTTGGTTCTGTATTGAAGTGTTGCTAAATCATCACTTATAATCTGTAAAGCATATAGGACATAATCTAAATATTGAATTTCTGCAATTGGACGTAAGCCTCGTAATGCCATCCCAATTCCCTGACCTACAATTGTTGCTTCTCTTATACCTGTATCTGCGATGCGTAGTTCTCCGTATTTTTCTTGTAAACCTTCTAGACCTTGATTAACATCTCCTATATTTCCAGTGTCTTCTCCAAAAATTAAAGCTTCTGGATAATTGTTAAAAATGGCATCAAAATTATCTCTTATAATAATTCTTCCATCTACTTGACTTGCATCATCATTATAAGTTGCTTTTACTTCTTTTATAAATAAGGCAGATCTATCTGATTCGATATATAAGTGAGAACTAAATTTTGGTTGACTCTCTTTAATGTTTGTAGTAATCCAATTGGATAAAATATCTTTTTCTTTTGAAGTATCACCAATCATAAACCTTAGTGCTTTTCTAGCATGCGATAAAATATCTTTTCTTGTAGGCTCATTAATTTTGGATAAACTATCTTTTAGTTTAGATATGAAAACACCATTAGAACTATTAGGAATTACATTTTCAAGTATGGTTATTAACTCTTTATGCTCTTTTCTAATAGGCTTTAAAAAAACATCCCATGTGTTTTTTTTGGCTTCACGAACTTCTCGCTTGATAGATCGTTCAAGCTCTAATAAAGACTCATTACTTGCTATGCCACTTTCTATAATCCACTCGCGCATTTTTTTATTGCAATCGTGGTCTGCCTCCCAATCTAATCGCTCTTTACTTTTATAGCGTTCGTGCGATCCAGAAGTTGAATGACCTTGTGGTTGTGTAAGTTCTTGAACATGAATTAAAACGGGCACATGCTCTTCTCTGGCTATAGCAGCTGCTTCTTGATATGTTTCTATTAGATTTGGGTAATCCCAACCTTTTACACGTAAAATTTCATAACCCTTATTGTCTTTATCTCGTTGGAAGCCTTTTAATATTTCCGAGATGTTCTCTTTAGTTGTTTGATGTTTTGCGTGTACAGAAATACCGTACTCATCATCCCAAACACTTATAACCATTGGTACTTGTAAAACACCAGCTGCATTTATGGTTTCAAAAAACAAACCTTCACTTGTACTAGCATTACCAATAGTACCCCAAGCTACTTCATTTCCATTTACAGAAAATTTTGTGCTGTCTATTTCATTTAAATGGCGATAAATTTTTGATGCCTGTGCAAGACCTAATAAACGCGGCATTTGAGCTGCAGTAGGGGATATATCTGCACTTGAATTATATTGCTTAGTAAGATCTTTCCAATTACCTTTTTCATCGAGACTATGGGTTACAAAATGACCGCCCATTTGTCGTCCTGCAGACATTGGTTCTAGTTCCAAATCTGTATTAGCATATAAGCCTGCAAAAAATTGGTTAACAGTAAATGCATCAATTGCCATCATAAACGTTTGGTCTCGATAGTAGCCAGAACGCCAATCTCCCTTTTGAAATGCTTTAGCCATGGCAAGTTGCGGAACCTCTTTCCCATCGCCAAATATGCCAAATTTCGCTTTTCCAGTAAGTACTTCTCTTCTTCCAAGCAAACTACATTCGCGACTTCGTACTGCAATGGCATAATCATTTAAAACTTCAGCTTTAAAATCTTCAAATGATATGTTATTTTTTAAATCGGGAATTATTTGCATAGTATAGGGTTGAAGCCGTGCAAATTTAGTTAAATTTTATGTGTTTTGCAATTAAAGAATACTATAAGTATTTGCGAATATGATAAAAAAACAACATTTTATTCGAATATATTTAATATTATCACAAATATTGAATAATATGCGTGATATTATTCAATATTTTAACATTTAATACCAGCGCCTTCTGAAGAGTCCAAGTAATGATTGTGGATCTACTGTAAATTTAAATCTTATTTTCTCGTCGTAATGCGGTTGGCCCATTTCCCAGCCAAGATTAGAATAAATTGGGAAATAGATTTCAAAATAATCTGTTACTAAGTTTACTCTAATTCCAGAGTCATAAACAAAATGGGGATCGTTAAATTTGTTTTTTACTAAACCAATGTCGCCATAGGCAAGTATATATTTCCACAATGTGGTACTTGTATTTAAAGTGGTTATCCATTGATTGGCAAATGGCGTATCTAATTTAGATTTAAAACCACCTTCTGCATCAATATATTGTTGGCTAAAAATTCCTGAATTTTCAGACCTTCCTAGGTAAGCATAATCGAATAAATAATCGGTTGGTCTATCTAGAGCGAAACTAAAATAATCTGAGCCTACATCGCTTTTATTGCTAAGAAAAGTACCTGCAAAAAAACGTAAATTAAGTTGACGATTACTCTCGAAAAGTTTTCTGTATTCATAATTAAAGGATACTTTACTAAAAGTTTTAGCTACTTGAAAGTCTGCATACCATTTACTAAAGTTGATAAGGTTATCGTTAGAATGAATATATCTGGCATTAAATACACTATAATTTGGCTCGGTTTCATTTAATAAATCATTAGGATCTTCATCACGATTTATATCTAGATATCTTAAGATTATAGATTGTCTTTTATTAGACCTAAAGTCATCATTTTGTCGAAATGAAAAGCTTATAGTTGGCTTAATTTGTCGAACAAACAAATCTTCAGCATATGAAGTATAACTGGTTCCAATACCATATTTAATGGCAAAAAGATTACTATCCTCGAAAAAATGAGTCATAATTACTGAAGCACCACCTGTTAGAGACCTTGATTTTAAAGAATATTTAGGTGCTATTTTATAGTTAAAGCGTTTTCTTAGAAGTGTTGTGTTATATGCTCTTGCCCCCAATGTTAGTCCATCGTAAATATTATTAAATTCAACAATTGGCATTAAAAAGACTTGATTGTAATAAGGGTCTTCAATGTCTTTTATTAACCTAAATTGTAATGGCTTATTGTTAAAGAAAAAACCTTTTAATGATTTCCAATTATCTCGAAGATTGTATTCTGGGATAATTTTATCATAGTTTAGTACCAACTTATTAGCACCATTTCTTGGAATTGTAATTGTTTTATTTTCATTGATGTTTTCAACCCAAGTTTTAGATACAATGCTATCATTTTTTAATGCATACAAAGAAATGGGCATGTTATTTTCGCGTTTATTTCTAATTGTTAAGGTAACCGAATCTTCTGTTTTATGTACATCTTTAATTTTAAAATCGATTTTTTTTCGAGTACTTAGATAATCAGTAAAAAACCAATCAATGCTTTTTGAAGTTTTGGTTTTTAAGTAGGACTCAAAATCTTTCCCAGTAACATTTTGCAGCTTGTTATTTACTAAAAAGGATTCAATAGAATTTTCTAGAATATCTGAATTTATAAAATCATCAAGATATTTGAAACCTACACCAGCCTTATATTTATTTGCAATATTTTTATTGAACTTCAATAAAGAATCTTTCGCCATTGTTAGTGGTTGGTCTCTATTTGTTCTTGCCATAGACATGTATGCGAAAACATATTTATCGTTAAATGTCATATCTGCTGCATGAAATGAACGCACTCCCCAAATATCGGCTATAGACCCTAGGAATTTCATGTTAGGATAATGTTCATCAATATATTTCATTAAATAAAAAATATGTATTCCGTCTAATAACCACTGTTCTTCTCTAGGATTTATTAATAAAGTATTCTCTAAATAATTATGAACAATTACTTTTAGTAGCTTTAATTCGTATTCAAAATTACTTGGATATGGCTTTATAAAATCTGGTAACAGGTTAAGTCCGTAAACAGGATCTTTATTATAATCAATCTCGCTAACTACTAATTTTTTATGAGGATATTTTCCAAAATTTTCTTCTAAAAACGTTTTAATTTTATCTGTAATTAAAACCTTATTCATAAGTTCTAATCCTTCGTCATCTATACTAGAAGTGATTGATAAACCCTCAGAAGCAACGGTATTAAATATCTTCTCTTTATTAAAATAAATTCGGTTATTAATTCTATCCTTTCCCTCTAGTTTAATTGTTTGATTGTTAGTATGTTCAGAAACATCAGTTAAATCTAAATCTGATGTTACATAATAACCATTTGGATACTTAATTTCTAAACTTAAGTCTGCTTTTGGAATGAATAAATCATCTAAATTTTTATTGCTGTAAAAGCGCCATTTGCCATTGTAAATAGCTGGAGTAATAAACCAATATCTTAAATTAACATCACCTTCTTTCGTTATTCCATAATTTGTGAATTTATTACTCGGAATCTTTACTATGTAATTTAGTTCTAATGTGTAAGATTGATTTGGTTTTAATGGCGTATTTAAAACCACTTTTATAACATCAATTTGATTTTTTACTTGTTCGTATCGAACATCCTTTTTATTTTGTTTAATAGAAGTGATTACAGAATACCCACGATCTTCGTTTTTTGCTAAATGAAAATCGTTTACATATTCATCGGCAATACGTATAGCTAGTGGTGTTTTTTTAGTTGCATAACTATTGTTCCAATCGTTCAAATAAATAATTTTTAACTCATCTTGCGTCTCGTTGGTATAAGTAATAGATTGAGAAATAGTTATTTCCTTATTAGAAATATCAAAATCGGCTTTTAAGTCAATTTTATTTTGACTAAAAGTTTGTAATACCATTAAGAAGCATACAGATAATGCTATAAGTTTGAGTTTCAATTTATTTGAAGTTAAGTGATAATTTTTTTCAAGCGACGCAATATAATGAAATATGTTTTTTAACTCTACTAATAATTCAACATACACAAAATCTGTATATTAATTTATCGACAAAAGGTATTAGGTTTAGAAATTTGGACTTAACCTTGATTCTTTATAGAAGGCATCTAAAATTGTAATTACTTCTTCTTTGGTATCCACCAAATGAATTAAATCAAGATCTTTTGCACTAATGTTAGAAAACTTATCTAAAAGTGTAGATTTTACCCAGTCTAAAAGACCTTCCCAAAAAGAAGTTCCAACTAGAATAATTGGGAATTTTTCAATTTTATGGGTTTGTATAAGTGTAATTGCTTCAAAAAGTTCATCTAATGTTCCAAAGCCTCCAGGCATAACAACAAACCCTTGAGAATATTTAACAAACATAACTTTTCTAACGAAGAAATAATCAAAATCTAAACTCTTATCATGGTCGATATAAGGGTTGTCATGCTGTTCAAAAGGTAGTTCAATATTTAAGCCAACTGAAGTTCCTCCGCCTAAATGGGCTCCTTTATTTCCAGCTTCCATAATACCTGGACCACCACCAGTTATAACTCCGTATCCAGCTTCAACAATGCCTTTAGCTATTTTTTCAGCTAATTTGTAGTATTCGTTATCTGGTTTTGTTCTTGCAGATCCGAAAATAGAAACACAAGGACCAATTTTACTCATCTTTTCAAATCCATTAACAAACTCTCCCATGATTTTGAAAATTGCCCATGAATCGTTTGTCTTAATTTGATTCCATCCTTTGTGGTGCTGCTCTTTTCTCATATACCTTTTTTTATTATTAATTTAATTCTTTTTTGAGGAATTTGGCTGTATAGCTTTTTTTGTGCTTTATAATTGTTTCTGGTGTTCCTTCCACTATTATTTCTCCGCCATTTTTGCCGCCTTCATATCCTATATCAATTATGTAATCTACCGTTTTAATAACATCAAGATTATGTTCTATTATAAGAACGGTATTTCCTTTGTCAACTAGTTTGTTTAAAACTATCATGAGTACCCTAATATCTTCGAAGTGAAGTCCCGTAGTTGGTTCATCTAGAATATAGAAGGTATTACCTGTATCGCGCTTACTTAGTTCTGTAGCGAGCTTTATTCGCTGTGCTTCACCTCCAGAAAGGGTAGTGCTTTGTTGCCCGAGAGTAATATAACCTAAACCAACATCTTTTATTGTTTTTAGTTTCTTGTATATCTTAGGAATATGTTCAAAGAAAGACACGGCTTCATTAATGGTCATATTAAGAACATCGCTAATACTCTTTCCTTTATATCTAATTTCTAAGGTTTCTCTATTAAATCGTTTTCCTTGACAGGTTTCACATTCTACATAGACATCTGGAAGAAAATTCATTTCAATAACTCTTAAACCACCTCCTTTACATGTTTCGCAGCGACCGCCTGCAACATTAAAGCTAAATCTTCCAGCTTTATAACCACGAATCATTGCTTCTGGAATTTTAGCAAATAAAGCTCTTATTTCACTAAAAGTACCTGTATAAGTAGCGGGGTTACTTCTAGGGGTTCTGCCTATTGGCGATTGATTAATATCAATAACTTTGTCTATATGTTCTAAGCCTTTTATACTTTTATATGGCATTGGTTTCTTTACACCGTTAAAGTAATGTGCATTAAGAATAGGGTAAAGCGTTTCGTTAATTAATGTAGACTTGCCACTACCAGAAACACCAGTAACACCAATCATTTTACCTAAAGGAAGTTCAACCGAAATGTTTTTTAGATTATTACCAGTACATCCTTTTAGAGTTAATTTTTTGCCATTACCAGATCTTCTTTTTTTAGGTACTTCTATTTTTTTAGAACCATTTAGATAATCTGCTGTTAAGGTATTTTGAGTTTTTAATTCATCAGGATTACCAATACTGATGATTTCTCCACCATGTTTACCTGCTTTTGGACCAATATCAATAACATAGTCTGCCCGTTCAATCATGTCTTTGTCATGTTCTACAACAATAACAGAGTTACCAATATCTCGAAGAGAAACTAATGAATTAATTAATTTTTCATTATCTCGTTGATGCAATCCTATGCTAGGTTCGTCTAAAATATATAACACGCCTACTAATTGTGATCCAATTTGAGTTGCGAGTCTAATGCGCTGTGCTTCGCCACCAGATAAGGATTTAGAACTTCTATTTAAAGCTAGATAATCGAGGCCAACATCTAATAAAAACTGAAGGCGCGATTTTATTTCTTTTATTATTTCTTCAGCAATTTTTAACTGCTTTTCAGATAAATGTTTATGTAAATCTTTAAACCATTCCGCTATTTCAACAATATCCATATTAGCCAATTCAGCTATATTTTTATTATTTATTTTGAAATAAAGCGACTCCTTTTTTAGTCTAGATCCTTCGCATTTAGGACATTTAATTTTGTCCATATAATCCTTTGCCCAACGCTTTAATGAAGTAGATTCTGCTGTTTTGTACTGATTTTCGATAAAATTAGCAACACCTTCAAAATCAATTTTATAATCTCTAGTAACACCTAAAACTTTGCTTTCAATGGAAAATTTTTCATTACCCCCATATAAAATCATTTCTTTTGCCTCTTGTGGAATATCCTTATAAGCATCGGTTAATTTAAAATTAAACCTTTGAGAAATGGTTTCAAATTGTTTAAATATCCAGCTGTTCTTTGCAGGGCCATGTGGTGCCAAAGCCCCAGCATTTATAGAAATGCTATCATCAGGAACAATCTTGTTTTCGTTTACTTGGTATAATTCGCCAATACCATTACAAGCATCGCATGCACCCTTTGGGGAATTGAAAGAAAAATTATTGGGTTCTGGATTAGGATAAGATATTCCCGAAGTAGGACACATTAAACTTCTACTAAAATAGCGAGTTTCGTTAGTGTCTTGATCTATTATTAACAAGACATCTTCACCATGATACATGGCTGTATTAATACTTTCGCTTAGTCTTTTATCATTATCTACAGCCTTATTTACAACGAGCCTGTCTATAACAATTTCTACATCATGAGTTTTGTAGCGATCAAGGCGCATGCCTTTTACAATATCTCGAATTTCACCATCTGTTCTTACCTTAACAAAACCTTGTTTCGCAATCTGTTCGAATAACTCTCTATAATGTCCCTTTCTAGAACGAATAACAGGCGCTAATATATTTATGCGCTTATCCTTAAAATTTTCGAGAATTAAGTTTTTAATTTGCTCATCGGTATAACTAACCATTTTTTTTCCAGTGTTATAGCTATAAGCATCACTTGCTCTAGCAAAAAGCAAGCGCAAAAAATCGTAAATCTCTGTAATTGTACCAACTGTAGATCTGGGCGATTTACTTGTCGTTTTTTGCTCAATGGCAATTACTGGAGAAAGGCCATCAATTTTATCGACATCTGGACGTTCTAAACCACCTAAAAATTGTCGTGCATATGCCGAAAAAGTCTCTATATAACGACGTTGACCTTCAGCATAAATTGTATCGAAAGCCAATGATGATTTACCACTACCTGAAAGCCCTGTAATAACTACAAGTTTTTCTCTAGGTATGGATACATCGATGTTTTTAAGGTTGTGAACTCTAGCACCTTTTACTTCAATATGTTCTTCAAAGTGGCTCATAAAATGCAAAGTTGCAAAGGTACAATTTTAGATGTTAAATTCTTGTGAAGATTAATCTCAGATTTATTATACTTGTAAATAATTAGTAAAATTTGATAGATGAAATTATTAGGTATAAGTTCTAGAATTAATCATTCTGAATACGGAAAAGGAGTAGTTACTAATGTAACATCGCAACATTATTGGGTAACTTTTATTGAAACTGGACTGGAAACTATAGATATAGATAGTGATTTTGAAGTTATTGAAGCAGCAGATGGCGACGTTGATGCTGTTAGCTTTTTTGAAGTTGAAAGCAGTCTGGTTAAAATTTTAAAAAAGTGGAGTGATGCAAGTGAGATTGTACCCATTGCAGATAAATATAAAGGCGGTAAAATTATTTTTGAACCAGCAGATACGAGTTTGAAATCTTATGAGTTACCAATTGATACCTTTTTTCATAAAATAACAATGGTTCGTGATAGGTTGCGTGTTATGGAACAACGTATCAATTCTAGTGATTTAGATGAACAAGGTAAGATAGATTTACAGCAATATATTACAAGAATATACGGCAGTTTAACTAGCTTTAACGTGCTGTTTAAATCGAAGAGCCATAATTTCGTTGGGCAACGTTCCAAATAAAATAAGGGAAATTCTATAAACTTGTTTTTAAGTTTTGGATTCCTAAGTTGCTAAAAATAAATCTGTGGTTTGTGGGTAATTGTGCACCACTTTCGGTAATTATCCAATCGGTCCAAGAAGCTTCAAGACCATTTATAGGTAGGAGTGGTGTCCACATTTTAACGGCATTTGGTTTGCCTTCTTCATCTAACAACCATAAATACGAATTTTGGGTTTTGGCATTTTCCTCTTTATAAGTTACCAAAAGTCCTTGGTTTTTTACCAAACGCCTTTCAGCTCCTTCATCAAAAACATTATAGGGGGCTACTAGCCAAAAAGAATCATTTTTAAAATATTTAACAGCTTTCTCTATAAGTTCTTCACCTACATCTCCTTCTATGATGAATCCATGGACATAGGCTTTATTAAGTGAAGCGTCCTTAAGATTTATATTGACTTTATAGTCTTTCCAATGGACATCGCAATTATTCTCATTTTTATACCATTTATAATGACGTCTCTTTTTAAAGGTCCATTCTATGTAATCGGTATTTTCAAAGGCTTCATAATCTAATGCATTCAACATCTTGTATGCAAGAGCATCTGCTTTGTCTCCTTGCAAACCTGTTGGTAATTCTTCGTTATATTTAAAATATACAAAGCCATAAAGTAATAGGCTTGGTAGCGTAAAAAATATAATTACCCCAATAGATATTTTAATTATTTTTTTAAACCTCATTATAGTAATGCTGTAGATTTCAATCTAAAAAATGGTATCTACTTATAGCTAAATTACTAACTAGAAAGCACTAAAAGAAGTAAAAATCTTAAAAACCGACAGCCGTATCATCACCTCGACGATCTGCACCACCCTCTAACGTTTGGTCATCTAAAACAAGTATTCCGTCGACCTTGCCAATAACAGGAGAGCGAGATTCGTTTACAGAATACCCTAATTTTTCTAATTCTGTGATAATCTTTTTATCGAAAGAATTTGGTTCCATTCTTATCTCATCTGGAAGCCATTGATGATGAAAACGAGGCGCATCAACCGCTTCTTGCATGGTCATATTATATTCATGAACATTTAAAATAGTTTGCAGGACAGAAGTAATAATTGTGGAGCCACCTGGTGTACCAACAGACATAAATAAGTTCCCGTTTTTTTCTACTATGGTAGGCGTCATAGAACTTAGCATACGTTTTTCAGGTAAGATGCTATTAGCTTTACCACCAGTTACACCAAACATATTTGGAACCCCAGGCTTACTACTAAAATCGTCCATTTCATTATTTAAAAAAAAACCTAACTCTGAACAATATAATTTTGAACCATAAGCACCATTAATAGTTGTAGTAACAGAAACGGTATTTCCAAAAGTATCAACAATAGAGTAATGGGTGGTTTCATCACTTTCAATAACTTCAACATTTCCGTGTGAGACGTTACTTGACAACGTTGCACTTTCAAATGTGAAAGAATTCATTCTACCACTTAAATATGTTTCACTTATTAATTCTTCAATTGGGATATAAACAAAATCTGGGTCGCCTAAATAAAAGCTTCTATCTGCATAAGCACGACGTTCAGCTTCGGTTATTAATTGAATTGCTTTTAAAGAGTTATGGCCATACTCATGCAATGGATAAGGCTCTATCATTTTTAGTATTTGTGCCAAACATATACCTCCGCTTGATGGAGGAGGCATAGAAATAATACTCAAGTCATCATAATTAAAACTTGTTGGTTTACGCCATTTGACTTCGTACTTATTCAAATCTTCTTCTGTTAAAACCCCACCATTATCTTGTATGAACTTTGCTAGAATTTTAGCAGTTTCTCCTTTGTAAAACTCATCCTTCCCATGTTTCATTATTCGAGTTAAGGTTTCTGCCAATGCTACATACTTGATAGTGTCTTTTGCTTTCCAATACTTTTGAAATAATATCGAATCTTTGTTAGCTTTATTAAAACCGGGCATATATTTAACAATCATTTTTTCCTGTTTTTCTGTTACTATAACACCTTTCTTGGCTAATTCAATAGATGGCGTTATTATGCCTTCAATTGGTAGACTACCCATTTTTTCATGAACAGCAAACACCCCAGCAACAGACCCTGGTACTCCAACAGACATGGCTCCCAAAGTACTTTTTCCAGGAATTACATCACCGTTCTCATCTAAATACATGTCTTTTGTCGCTGCCAATGGTGCTTTTTCTCTAAAATCTAATGCACCAGTTTCGCCATTAGATTTTCTATACACCATGAATCCGCCACCTCCAATGTTTCCCGCGTATGGATAGGCTACTGCCAAAGCTAAATGGGTTGCGGCCATAGCATCAAAAGCATTGCCACCTTTTTTAAGAATGTTGCTGCCTATTTTAGAAGCTTCAGCACGTGCAGAAACCACCATGGCATTATTAGTAATAAGCCCTCTTTTTAATACTTTATTATTTTCTAATGTTTTCTCTTTTTTACATGAAGTAAAAACGGTGATTGCTATAAAAAAAAATAAATAAAAAATTCGACTCATATTTTATAATTGTGAAGTTAACTCGTTTAATTTTGATTTAGAAAATTCGATGAGTTCTTCAAAGAAATGTGTAAACTCTTTTTCGAAAGCTGAATAGAATTCTTCAAGTTCATTTACAGCTTCATTCATGCCAGAACGATGTTTTGTTCTTCTATTCATGCCTTCTAAAACCCTAGTTATTCCATCAATAGAAGCGTAGCTTAGAAGCCAGTTATCGGTTACCATAAAAGGCATCATTTTTTGGATACGAAGTGGTAATATATCATAATTTTCTTCTAATGAGTTATAAAATTTTTGCACATAATCATCTAAAGGTTCATCGCAATATATATTCCAATTTTTTGCAAGAAAATGATCGTATAAAATATCTACAATCACACCAGAGTAGTGTCCATATTTTTCATGCAATCGCTTAGTGCTCATTCTTACAGTCTTATGTGCATCTGTATAGGTGTCAATATTGCGATGCAATAATATGCCAGTTTGAATGTCTATAGGGTAATTTTTATAATCTTTTCCTTTGATGCCATCAGCAATAAAATTACCAATTGTAACTAAATCATTTTCTCCAGAAAGATAGATATGTGCTAAAAAATTCATTCGTGTAATTTACGAATTAGGATTTAAGAATTACAGTTTTCTAATTGTATATTTGTTGCTTAATAAAAATTCTTATTCATGACGCTTATAAAATCAATTTCTGGAATTAGAGGTACTATTGGTGGTCAAGTAGGTGATAATTTAACACCTATTGACGTCGTTAAGTTTGCGGCAGCATATGGTGTTTGGGTTAAACAGCAACGCCAAAAAGAAATTTACAAAATAGTAGTTGGACGCGATGCTCGAATTTCTGGTAAAATGATTCAGAATTTAGTTATGAACACGTTGGTTGGTCAAGGAATTCATGTTGTAAATGTGGGACTTTCTACAACCCCAACTGTAGAAATGGCTGTTCCTATGGAACATGCTGATGGAGGAATTATCTTAACTGCAAGCCATAATCCAAAGCAATGGAATGCACTTAAGTTGTTAAATAAAGATGGCGAATTTTTAAATGGTGAAGAAGGCGCTAAAATTTTGGAAATAGCAGAAAGTGATACAATGTCTTTTTCAGATATCGATAGCTTAGGAAAAATAACTAAGAATCAGGCATATTTCGATTTACATATTATTGAAGTTTTGGATTTACCATTGGTTAACGTTAAGGCTATTGAGCAATCTAGATTTAAAGTAGTTGTAGATGGTGTTAATTCTTCGGGAGGTGTTATTATTCCGTTGCTTTTAGAGCGTTTAGGTGTTGATGTTATTAAGTTATATTGTGAACCTACTGGTTATTTTCCTCATAATCCAGAGCCACTCAAAGAACATTTAACAGATTTGTCTGAGAAAGTAGTAAAAGAACGTGCAGATTTTGGTATTGTAGTCGATCCAGATGTAGACCGTTTAGCGTTTGTAGATGAAAATGGTGAGATGTTTGGTGAAGAATATACTTTGGTTGCTTGTGCAGATTATGTATTAAGTATAACACCAGCAAACACCGTAAGTAATATGAGCTCTACAAGAGCACTTCGCGATGTAACTGAAAAGCATGGTGGCACTTATGAAGCTAGTGCGGTAGGAGAAGTTAATGTTGTTAATTTAATGAAGAAAAACAATGTAGTAATAGGAGGAGAGGGTAATGGTGGAATTATCTACCCAGAGTCTCATTATGGACGCGATGCACTTGTTGGCATAGCATTGTTTTTAAGCTTGCTAGCAGATAAGAAAATGCGAGTTAGTGAACTTCGTAAAACATATCCTAATTACTTTATGAGTAAAAAGAAGATAGAGTTAACACCTAGCTTAGATGTTGATGGTATTCTAAAAACAATGGAGGATCGTTATAAAAATGAAGATTTAACTACCATAGATGGCGTAAAAATAGATTTTTCAGATAGTTGGGTTCATTTACGAAAAAGTAATACAGAGCCTATTATTAGAATTTATACAGAGGCTAAAACACAAACCGAGGCAGATGCTTTAGCAGATAAGTTTATAACTGAAATAGGAGAAGTGGCAAAAAATTAATGCTGCTTTTTACGATGCTTCCATCGTTTATGCGTCCAAAAATAGAACTCTGGAGCTTTATAAATTTGTGCTTCAACCAGTTTTAAATACTTATTTGTGATTTCATAATTCTTATAATCTTTTGGGGTGGTCGTTATAGTTTCGAAAGTTGTTTCGTAATATCCACGCTTTATTTTATTAACAGCAAAAAATACAACTGGCATATCTAATTTTTTAGCTAACATTTCGGCGCCAGTATGCACAGGTGTGTTAACACCCATAAACTCATTCCAATAAAAAGCTTTATCCAATCTTGGTGACTGGTCTGCAACAAAACCACTTATAGTTAATTCGTTATTCCTTTTAGCTCTTATTAGAGAAGGTATTGCCTCTTTTGTGCTTATTAAATAGCTATTGTATTTAGCTCTTTTACGCTTAATTAGCGCATCAAAATATTTATTAGCTAATGGCTTGTAAACACCATAACCTTTGCTTTTAATATAGGTTTGAAGTATAAAAATCCATTCAAAATTCCCATAATGAGCACACATTAAAATAGTGTTTCTCTGTTTTTTTTCTAGCTCTCGAATTAATTCTACATTAGTAAATTTGAAGCGTTTTTTCATTTCAGCTTCAGAAATAGTTAAAGATTTAATAGACTCTACTATTAAATCGCAAAAGTGATGGTAGAATTTATTAGAAATACGTTTAATTTCAATCTCACGTTTTTCAGGGAAAACCAATTTCAAATTTTCATAGACTACTTTTTTTCTGTAGCCTACAATGTAATAAACTATAACATAGAGAAAATCCGAAAAGAGATAAAGCAATTTAAAGGGCAATATAGAAATTAGCCATAAAAATGGATAAACAAGAATATAGACTAGAAATTGCATGAATTAATTTTAGATTTGCAAATATATATTATTTGACTTTAAACCTTTGGACTCAATGGGCAATTTAGATGTAATTACTATTATAATTATCGCAGCGAATATATTTGTATCGTACAAGGGGTTCAATGATTTTGGTTTTTTCGAAAGGCACAAATTTAATATAGGTAGCATTAGGAGAGGAGAACAATTTAGAATGCTAAGTACAGGATTTTTACATGCAGACACTGCTCATCTATTCTTCAATATGTTTGCGTTATATCTTTTTTCTGGCCAAGTGATTTATGAAGTAGGTCAATATAGTTTTTTTATAATTTACATAGGAAGTTTGGTTGCTGGTAGCTTATTATCTTTATATTTTCATAAAAACGAATATCATTACAGTGCTGTTGGAGCAAGCGGAGCTGTAACAGGAATTTTATATTCTGCAATCCTTTTAAATCCAGAACGGGAGTATTACTTTCTATTTTTGCCTTCTCGAATAGGCAATGTAGACTTAGGTATTCCAGGTTATATCTTAGGAATAGGTTATTTATTGTATTCGATTTACGGAATGAAAAAAAGGACAGGAAATATAGGGCATGATGCACATTTTGGAGGAGCTATTGGTGGTTTTGTTATTACTTTAATACTATCTCCTTGGTTATTTGAAACTAATTTATTGATGATTGGCTTATTAACATTGCCAATTATTTTGTTGTTTGTTTTGAAGAAAATTGGGAAAATCTAAAAAAGAAAAGCGTAAGCCTAAATTAGGTTTACGCTTTATAAATGGTTTATTAATTAATTATTTATTTATTGATAAATAAACTCTAGTGTTTCAATGTCTACAACTTGGTTGCCGTATTTAGACGTATATGTGCCAGTAATAGGAAAACCTTGATTATTATAAGTATACTCGTAGGTATCGTTGTAATTATCTCCAGCACTGTTATCATCTTCAGTAAAACTTATTACGTTATTAGTGTTTCCAAAAATTAAAGATCCAAATTCATTTTCACTTAAAAGATTTAAAATTTCAACAGTATGGATATTTTGGAAGGCATTATTTTCATTATCATAAGTATAAGTTTCAGTAAAGCCATCATCATGGGCTATTTCAATTATATTGTTGCTTGAATAAGAGATGGTTTCTGTCCAAGCTAGTTCAAAGCCAGCATTGGAATCAAAATAATCAATATATACTACTTTCGTTATAGTTCCTTCAGGATTATAGGTAAATATATTTTCATATTGGCGGTCATCTAACCCCGAATTAGGGTAAAAAATTTCCGTTGATTTAGTTAAAACGTTCTGTGAGTTATACTCTAGTACTATAGAAGCTGTAAGTATATTTTCTTCATAATAATCGTCTTTAATCAAGTTATTATTTCCATCATAAGTATAAACATTTTTGTAACCATCACCATAATCGACACTAGTAAGTTTATTGCTATCGTAGTTAAATGTATTTATATATTCATCAGATGTACCTTTTGCATAAACTATTTGTTTCACTAAAACATCGTCTAGAACTTGTGAGTCTGGATTGTCATTGGAATCCGAACTACAGGATAGAACACTGATTAATAAAACACTTAGTAAAATTAATTTTAATTTCATGGTTTTGAGTTTAAGTTAAGTATCAAAAATAGATATATAATCTTACATATAAAATAATTTATTAGGAAAAACCTTAATTAATTTATATTGATAGTAATGATTAGTTTCAGTCTGGCACAGCTATTGACTTTATAATACTGATGTATATCTTAGTTTGCATTCAAATTACTGATATTCAATATTTTAAAATATTTAATTTGAATTATAAAAAATGATCAATCTTGTTTTAATGACAGATTGACCTAAATATATTTATGAAGAAATCTAATATTATGACTCTTGACACTTTGTCATTACAGGAATTTGATGAAAACTCAGAGTTAATTCCACTAATGACTCCAGAGGATGAAGAAGCTATAAATAACGAGAAGTTACCTGAAACCTTACCAATCCTTTCTTTAAGAAATACTGTATTGTTTCCTGGTGTTGTTATACCAATTACTGCTGGACGCGATAAGTCAATAAAACTTATAAATGATGCTAATAAAGGAGGAAAAGTTATAGGAGTTGTTGCACAGAAAGATGAATCAGTCGAAAATCCTTCAGCAAAAGAAATTCATGAAACTGGTACGGTTGCCAGAATATTACGTGTTTTAAAAATGCCAGATGGTAATGTTACTGTAATCATTCAAGGGAAAAAGCGTTTTAAAGTTGCCGAAGTACTTACCGAGGAGCCATATATGAACGCCACTATAAGAGATATTCCTGAGGCAAAACCAGCTGTAAATAATAAGGAGTTTTCTGCAATTATCGATTCTATAAAGGACTTAGCATTAGAAATAATTAAAGAAAGTCCTAACATTCCAAGTGAGGCCTCGTTTGCTATTAAAAACATAGAGAGTAATTCGTTTCTAGTAAACTTTGTGTCTTCAAACATGAATCTTTCAGTTACAGAAAAACAATCTTTACTTGAGATAAATGATTTGAAAGAACGTGCTTTAGCTACGCTTAAGTTCATGAATATTGAATTTCAGAAGTTAGAACTTAAAAACGATATCCAATCTAAGGTTCAGATGGATATGAGCCAACAACAGCGCGAATATTTCTTACATCAACAAATGAAAACAATTCAAGAAGAACTTGGAGGTGTGAGTCATGATGAAGAAATTGAAGAAATGAAGGCTCGAGCAAATGAAAAGCAATGGGATGAAGACGTAGCAAAACATTTTGAGAAGGAGATTGCGAAAATGCAACGAATGAATCCACAAGTTGCCGAATATTCTATTCAACGCAATTACTTAGAACTGTTTTTAGATTTACCTTGGAACGAGTTTAGCACCGATAAGTTTGATTTAAAACGCGCAAAAAAAATATTAGACAGAGATCATTTTGGTTTGGAAGATGTAAAACGCAGAATTATTGAATATCTAGCGGTATTAAAACTTCGCAACGATATGAAATCACCAATTTTATGTCTCTATGGCCCTCCAGGAGTTGGTAAAACATCTTTAGGAAAATCTATTGCCGAGGCTTTGGGTAGAGAATATGTACGCATTTCTTTAGGCGGCTTAAGAGATGAGGCAGAGATTCGCGGACATAGAAAAACCTATATAGGAGCTATGCCAGGGCGTATAATTCAAAGTTTAAAAAAGGCAGGAACATCAAACCCAGTTTTTGTTTTAGATGAAATTGATAAATTATCAAACTCGCATCAAGGAGATCCTTCTTCTGCCATGTTAGAAGTATTAGATCCTGAGCAAAATAGTGAGTTTTATGATAACTTTTTAGAAATGGGTTACGACCTGTCTAAAGTTATGTTTATCGCAACATCAAATAGTTTGTCTACAATTCAACCTGCTTTACGTGACCGTATGGAAATTATTAATGTTACGGGTTATACAATTGAAGAAAAGGTAGAAATTGGAAAACGCCATTTATTACCAAAACAATTAAAAGAGCATGGTTTAACCACAGATAATTTGAAGATAGGAAAGCCTCAACTTGAGAAAATTGTTGAAGGATATACACGAGAATCTGGCGTTCGAGGGCTAGAAAAGCAAATAGCAAAAATGGTGCGTTATGCTGCCAAAAATATTGCTATGGAAGAAGATTATAACATAAAAGTTTCTAACGAAGACATAATTGAGGTATTAGGCGGTCCTAAACTAGAAAGAGATAAATACGAAAACAACAACGTAGCTGGAGTAGTAACGGGATTAGCTTGGACACGCGTTGGTGGTGATATTTTATTTATTGAATCCATTTTATCAAAAGGGAAAGGCAGCCTTTCAATTACTGGAAACTTAGGAAAGGTAATGAAAGAATCGGCTACCATTGCTATGGAATATATAAAGTCGAATGCTGATGAATTTGGTATTGATACTACTATTTTCGAGAAGTACAACGTTCATATTCACGTGCCAGAAGGTGCTACACCAAAAGATGGTCCTAGTGCAGGTGTTACTATGCTTACATCGTTAGTCTCTTTATTTACACAACGAAAAGTAAAGAAAAGCCTAGCTATGACAGGTGAAATTACACTAAGAGGTAAAGTTTTACCAGTAGGAGGTATTAAAGAAAAAATTCTTGCTGCAAAGCGTGCTAGAATTAAAGAAATTTTACTTTGTGAAGATAACCGACGTGATATTGACGAAATTAAGCCAGAATATTTAAATGGACTTACATTCCACTATGTTACAGATATGAGTGACGTTATAAAATTGGCTGTAACTAGTCAAAAAGTTAAAAACGCAAAAAAACTATAAACTTTATTATTACATTTAAAAACCTCGGATTAATTCGAGGTTTTTTTGTGTTTTAAAATAAATGAGACATGCTATCGTTTTAAAATAGATTTACTTTAAGATGAACTCCATGAATTATAATTTCAAGGTTTCCTTTAAAATTGTCATTCTAAAAAAAATGGACTCTATATAAAGAATAATTAAAAGGAATAAAGCAAATCCAATTAAATAACATGAAGCCTTTTAATAAATTTTTTATTTCCTTTGTGCCGTAAATATGCTGAAAAAGAATATCATAATTTTTTATTTGTTGTTGAGTGTTTGCTTGCATGCTCAAGTAGGAGGCGAATCGACCTATCAATTCTTAAATTTGGTATCATCTCCTCGTCAGGCAGCGTTGGGAGGCAAGGTGCTTACAAATGTAGATTACGATGTAACTCAAGCTCTATTTAACCCAGCTACTATAAATCCAGAAATGGATAATCAATTAGCTTTAAATTATACAAGTTATTTAGGAGATATTGGTTACGGTACAGCGTCGTACGCATATACAGTTGATAGACGTACACAAACCTTTCATGCAGGAATTACCTATATTAATTATGGAACTTTTGATGGGTATGATGAAGACGGGAATGCTACAGGAACATTTACAGGTAACGAGGCAGCCCTATCTGTAGGGTATGCTTTGCAATTGGGATATTCCGATTTTTATTTTGGAGCAAATGTTAAGCTAATTACTTCAAAATTAGAACAGTATAATTCTATTGGAGCTGCTGTAGACTTAGGTTTATTGTATATAAATGAAGATATAGATTTTAATGCCGCATTAGCAATTAGAAACCTAGGGTCGCAAATTACAACTTATGCAGGTTTAAATGAGCCATTACCATTTGAAATCGATTTTGGTATGTCACAAACATTAGAGCATGTTCCATTAAGATGGCATGTTACTTTTGAAAACCTACAAGATTGGCCAATAGCTAGACCTAATCCAGCAAGAGCTACTAGCGATTTAGGAGGAAATCAAACCTCCGAGAAAATAGCTTTCTTGGGGCAGGTTATAAGACACACTATTCTTGGAGCCGAATTATTTCCAGAAGGTGGTTTTAATATCAGACTTGGTTATAACTTTAGAAGAGGTGAGGAGTTACGTATTGTTGATCAGCGAAATTTTTCTGGATTATCTGCTGGAATTTCAATAAAAATGAATAAAATGCGCTTTAGTTATACGCATGCTAAATATACGAGTGCAGCCAATTCAAACTTTTTTGGATTGCAAATTGATTTGAATCCGTGATGAGTAATAATAAAATAACCATAGCTATTGATGGATTTTCCTCCACAGGAAAGAGTACGGTTGCAAAGCAACTTGCAAAACATCTAGGGTATATTTATGTCGATTCTGGAGCGATGTATCGAGCTATTACTTACTTTGCTATGGAGAATGGTTTTATTAATGATCTTAATTTTAATATTGAAGCTATAATTTCTCAGCTAGACAGTATTGACATAAGTTTTAAATTTAATAAAGAACTTGGTTTTGCTGAAGTTTATTTGAATGATGAAAATATTGAAAAAGATATTAGAACCCTTGAGGTTTCGAGTTTTGTTAGCAAAGTAGCTACCATATCTGAAGTAAGGCAAAAATTGGTAGAACAACAGCAAGAAATGGGACGGCATAAAGGTGTTGTTATGGATGGTCGAGATATTGGAACCGTTGTATTTCCAGATGCAGAACTAAAATTATTTATGACTGCCTCTGCAGAAACCAGAGCTATACGCCGTTACCATGAGCTTTTAGAAAGAGGCAACAATGTTAATTATGAAGATGTTTTAAAAAATGTTCAAGAACGTGATTATATTGACTCTAACAGAGAAGATTCTCCTCTGGTTAAAGCAGAGGATGCTATTGCATTAGATAACTCAAATATGACATTGCAAGATCAGTTTGATAAAATATTACAATTAGCAAAAATGACAATTGAGGGTATGGAATAAAAAAAACGGCAATTTGCCGTTTTTTTTATTATTAAATATTTCCTTTTCAATTATAAATTAGGAATAATCAATTCTTGATCTGGATAAATTAAATCTGGATTCTTTAATATATCTGTGTTTGCTGCAAAAATTTCTTTATACTTCATAGCATCACCATAATAATGTTTCGCTATTTTTCCTAAAGTTTCACCACTATTAACAACATGTCTGTGATATACACTTTCGTCTGCAACAGTTATGTTCGCCATAATATCAGAAGGGCTATCACCGCCTATTTCTTTTATTTTGTCCCAAAGGATATTTTTTTCATATTGTGTATTAGCCGTTCCCTTTACTTTTAGAACACCATTTTCTTCAGTTACACTACCGTCTTGAATGTTTAAAGATTCTCCTAAATCAAGAACTGATTGGTATTTTGCTTTCATTGTCATAATTGTGAATTTTAAATTAATTTGAGTTTTACAAGATAATAAATTTCTTATCTTTTTTAATAAATTAAGGTTTTACTTTTGTTATCTTTTTATAAGACACAGGCGGTTTAAAAAAGTCACATTCATTTCAAACATTTATATAGGTTAAATCAAGGGGCGCATAAGAATTAAAAAACTTATTATTTATTTTCTCATTTTTAG
Source organism: uncultured Algibacter sp. (assembly GCF_947487605.1). Lineage (GTDB taxonomy): Bacteria > Bacteroidota > Bacteroidia > Flavobacteriales > Flavobacteriaceae > Algibacter_D. The sequence continues at coordinate 12,250 of NZ_CANKXK010000005.1, read as the reverse complement.
GTAATTACCTCAATAATATGTATTTTTGCGCTCCTTTTAGCGAATAGTCGGAAAGATAAAAGGAATGAAACATAAAAATAATTTACCACTTCTGTTTATTAATCGCTTAAAACTTCCGAAATAAATAGAATACAAATCTTAATCAGCACATGGCTGAAAACGAAAAACAAGCTGAAGTTGAAGTAACTGAAACTACAGCAGTTGAAGCTCCAGTAGTATCTGAAGCACAAGCAAACCCAGAAAAATTCTTAAAAGAGTTCAATTGGCACAATTACCAAGAAGGTATTGATGAAGTTGACGACAAACAATTACAAGAATTTGAAAAATTAGTAGCAGAAAACTTTGTAGACACTTTAAATGACGAAGTTGTTGAAGGTACAGTAGTACATATCTCAGATAGAGATGCTATTATTGACATCAATGCAAAATCTGAAGGTGTAATCTCATTAAATGAATTCCGTTACAATCCTAACTTAGCTGTTGGAGATAAAGTAGAAGTATTAATTGACGTTCGTGAAGATGCAACAGGACAATTAGTATTATCTCATAGAAAAGCAAGAGTAATTAAAGCATGGGATAGAGTAAATGCTGCTCATGACACAGGTGAAATTGTAAACGGTTTTGTTAAGTGCAGAACTAAAGGTGGTATGATTGTAGATGTTTTTGGAATTGAAGCATTCTTACCAGGTTCTCAAATTGATGTTAAACCAATTAGAGATTACGATCAGTATGTAAATAAAACTATGGAATTCAAAGTTGTAAAAATCAACCACGAATTTAAAAACGTAGTAGTTTCTCATAAAGCACTTATTGAAGCTGATATTGAAGAACAAAAGAAAGAAATTATTGGTCAATTAGAAAAAGGTCAAGTATTAGAAGGTGTTGTTAAAAACATCACATCTTACGGTGTATTTATTGATCTTGGTGGTGTAGACGGATTAGTTCATATTACAGATTTATCTTGGTCTAGAATCAATCACCCTAACGAAATTGTAGAATTAGACCAAAAACTTAATGTTGTAATCCTTGATTTTGATGAAAACAAATCAAGAATCCAATTAGGATTAAAACAATTAAGCAAACACCCATGGGAAGCTCTTGCAGAAGAGGTGAAAGTAGGTGATAAAGTAAAAGGTAAAGTAGTTGTTATTGCAGATTACGGTGCGTTTATTGAAGTAGCAGATGGTGTTGAAGGATTAATTCACGTTTCTGAAATGTCTTGGTCTACACATTTACGTTCTGCTCAAGATTTCGTTTCTGTAGGAGATGAGGTAGATGCAGTAATCTTAACTTTAGATAGAGAAGATCGTAAAATGTCTCTTGGTATCAAACAATTAACGCCAGATCCATGGACAGATATCACAGGTAAATACCCATTAGCTTCTAAGCATACAGGTATTGTGCGTAACTTTACAAACTTTGGTGTTTTTGTTGAATTAGAAGAAGGTATTGACGGATTAATTTATATTTCAGATTTATCTTGGACTAAGAAAATCAAGCATCCATCTGAGTTTTGTGCAGTAGGTGATAAATTAGACGTTGTTGTCTTAGAATTAGATGTAGAAGGACGTAAATTAAGTTTAGGTCACAAACAAACTACAGATAATCCTTGGGATAAGTATGAAACTGAGTTCGCTTTAGAAACTGTTCATAAAGCAGCAATCTCCGAAATAGTTGATAAAGGTGCTACGGTAGCATTTAACGAAGATATCGTTGCCTTTATACCATCTCGTCATCTTGAAAAAGAAGACGGTAATAAACTTAAAAAAGGAGAAGAAGCAGAATTCAAAATCATTGAATTTAACAAAGAGTTTAAACGTGTAGTAGCGTCTCACACAGCAATATTTAAAGCTGAAGAGATTAAAAACGTAAAAGCAGCAGCCAAAAAAGCGGCAACTGCAGCAGCAGAAGCAAAACCAACTTTAGGTGATGCTAATGATGCTTTACAAGCTCTTAAAGATAAAATGGACGGTAAGAAATAATTTTCCCAACATTTATAACTTAAAGCCTTCAAGAAATTGAAGGCTTTTTTTATTATCAGTATTTATCATCTGCAATTTTAAATTTTTGCATTACCTTTGTACCCCAGATACGTTTGGATTATATATGAGTCAAAAAGTTTTACTTAACGCAAAAGAGGTAAACATCATTCTTCATCGATTGGCTTGTCAACTAATTGAAAAACACAACGATTTTTCTAACACAGTTTTAATAGGCTTACAGCCTCGTGGTGTGTTTTTAGCTGATAGATTAGCCAAAATACTACGAGAAGATTATAAGGTTAAAAATATTCAATTAGGACATTTAGACATTACATTTTATAGAGACGATTTTCGCCGAGGCGATAAAACATTGGCTGCCAATAAAACAGAAATTAATTTTATAGTCGAAGATAAAAACATCATTTTTATAGACGACGTATTATATACTGGTCGAAGCATAAGAGCGGCTTTAACGGCTATACAATCTTTTGGAAGACCAAACGAAATTGAATTATTAACGTTAATTGATAGACGTTTTAGCAGACATTTACCTATTCAACCAGACTATAGAGGTCGACAGGTCGATGTTATTAATAACGAAAAAGTAAAAGTAAATTGGAAAGAGCATGATGATGAAGATTCGGTTTACTTAATTGAAAAATAATTAAAGTTTGAAGGCAGGAGCAGGAAGTTAGAAGTTCTTGTCAGGTTGAGCCTTTCGACTGTCGTTCAAGACAGGCTAAAGTCGAAACCTAATTAAATTAATAAAAATATCTAATAAGAGCTACAATGAGCGAATTAAGTGTGAATCACTTATTAGGAATAAAATATCTTAACAAACAAGATATTGAACTTATTTTTAAAACAGCCGACCACTTTAAAGAAGTAATCAATAGACCTATTAAAAAAGTCCCTTCACTTCGAGATATTACTATTGCCAATTTATTTTTTGAAAACTCTACAAGAACTAAACTATCCTTTGAATTAGCAGAAAAGCGTTTGTCTGCAGATGTTATAAACTTTTCATCAGCACAATCATCAGTAAAAAAAGGGGAGACCTTAATAGATACTGTAAATAACATTTTATCTATGAAAGTAGATATGGTAGTTATGAGGCATCCTAACCCTGGAGCAGGTGTTTTTCTATCAAAGCACGTTAAAGCAAGCATTATTAATGCAGGTGATGGGGCTCATGAGCATCCAACGCAAGCATTACTGGACTCTTATTCTATTAGAGAAAAACTAGGAGAGGTTAAAGGTAAAAAAGTGGTTATAGTAGGCGATATTTTACATAGTAGAGTGGCACTTTCTAATATTTACGCACTGCAATTACAAGGAGCAGAAGTTATGGTCTGCGGGCCAAAAACCTTATTACCAAAATATATAGATAAATTAGGGGTTAAGGTAGAGACTAATTTGCGCAAAGCTTTAAACTGGTGCGATGTTGCAAATATGTTAAGAGTTCAAAATGAACGTATGGAAATAAACTATTTTCCTTCTACAAGAGAATATACACAACAATTTGGAGTTAATAAGGCCCTATTAGATTCTTTAGATAAAGAAATTACTATCATGCATCCAGGACCAATTAATAGAGGAGTTGAAATAACTAGTGATGTAGCCGATTCTAAACAAGCCATAATTCTAGATCAAGTACAAAATGGTGTTGCTATAAGGATGGCAGTTATTTATTTGCTAGCATCAAAAATAAAACAATAGGTATGATAATAGATAAAAATGGTAATGTCTCTATCATTACCCAAGAAAAGGCAACTATAGTTGAATTAGTAAAAAAAATTCAAGCATTATATCCTAAATTTAAGAATGACAATATTATAATTAGTCTAACTAGTTTAAACAAAATAAGTTTAGAAGATATTGTTGAATTTCTTCAATTATCAAACACACATAGAAATACGAAACATTCCTTTGTAATTGTTTCAGATAAGGTAGATTTAAATGTTATCCCAGATGAAATAATTGTAGTTCCAAGCATTCAAGAAGCTTACGATATTATTGAAATGGAAGAAATGGAGCGTGATTTAGGGTTTTAATATGAGTGAGTTTCATCTAGCACAAGTAAATATTGCAAAACGATTGGCACCTATGGAAGACCCAATCATGCAAGATTTTGTAAATAACTTAGATAGAATAAATGCCATAGCAGATAAAGCAGAAGGATTTATTTGGCGCCTTCAAGATGAAGATAAAGATGAAGCCCTTGAAGTCTTTCAAGATGACACCTTAATTATTAATATGTCTGTTTGGACAGACTTAGAAGCATTATTTAATTACACATATAAATCTGGACATATTGAAGTTTTTAAACGTAAAAAAGAATGGTTTTCTAAAATGAAAATAATGCACATGGCCTTTTGGTATGTACCAATTGGTTATGAACCAACGTTTCAAGATGCAAAAAATCGATTAGATTATCTAAACACTTATGGCAATACACCTTTTGCTTTTAGTTTTAAAAGCAACTTTTCGGTAACCGATTTTTTAAATTATAAACCGAGTAAATAAAATGAAATTATCAATACTCGGATGCTATAGTGCCACACCAAGAGCTTTAACCAATACAACATCTCAAGTACTAGAAATTAGTAACCACATGTTTTTAATTGATTGTGGTGAAGGAACTCAAGTACAGCTTCGTAAGCATAAAATAAAATTTAATCGTATAAAACATATTTTTATTTCTCATTTACATGGAGATCATTTTTTTGGTTTGGTAGGTTTAATTTCTACGTTTAGATTGCTTACCAGAGAAGCCGATTTACATGTTTATGGTCCAAAAGGTATAAAAGAAGTGGTCACGCTTCAAATGAAACTCGCCGATTCTTGGACTAATTACAATATTTTCTTTCATGAATTAACTTCTACAGAATCAGAATTAATTTTTGAAGATGAAGTGGTTGAAGTTCACACCATTCCTTTAGAACATAGGGTCTACACAAATGGTTTTTTGTTTAAAGAGAAACCTAAAGACCGAAAATTAGATATTACTGCCGCTGAAGATGCAAAAATAAACGTTGCATATTATAGAAAACTCAAGCAAGGCTTTGATGTAACAAATGAAGAAGGGAAATTAATAAAGAACACGCTTGTAACTAAAAATGGAAAGAAACCAAAAAGCTATGCGTTTTGTAGTGACACTGTTTATAATGAAAGTATTATTCCAATTATAAAAAATGCAGATGTTTTATATCACGAATCTACATTTTTAGAAAAACATGCCCATTTAGGACCAAAAACGAAGCATTCTACAGCCAAAGAAGCCGCTAGTATTGCTAAAAAAGCTAATGTAGGCACATTGATACTTGGGCATTATTCAACGCGTTACGATAGTTTAAATGCATTCAAGGAAGAAGCAAAAGAAGTTTTTGATAATGTAGAATTAGCAGAAGATGGTAAAACCTTCGATTTTAAATAGAACTATACTTTTTCACAATAAGCTTTAAACCTCACAAGCCATTTATCTACTTGATTTTTAAACATATTTGGGAATAGTTTCGCAATTAGTTTTATAACAAAACCTTTAAATTCTAAATACTCAATTTCTGTATCTAACTTGGTTTTGTTTTTATTTATAGCCGTGAACTTTGATAGCATGGTATTTGTCATACTCTTATGCTCGTAAGTTGCATAAAACTCGTTAGGTAATTTGTTGTGAATTATAGTTTCTATCAAATCAAACTTCTTATAAACCAATTTACATTTTGCTCCAGCCTCTCCTTCAACACCACTTATTAATTCTACTCTTATAAAATCTTTTTGCGATTCTTTTAAGGCTTGAGGGTCTTCAAAATGTTTAGCAACTTCAATTATTGGCTTATTAATTTCTATAGCACAAACAAATTTCATAGCATAAAGTTTGGTATTAATATAATAAAAATGTTTTATAAATATTTTAAAAAACACGTAACTTGCAACTGTATGGAAAAGGATTTAGGCAACTATAGAAAATCTTACGAGAAAGGCGAATTACTTTTAAGCGAAGTGCCAGAAAACCCTATGGAACTATTTCAAAAATGGTTTTATGAGGTAGATCGTTTTTTTGCTGAAGATGAAACCAACGCTATGACAATTTCCACCATTGGTGTTGATAGCTATCCAAAAAATAGGGTAGTGCTACTTAAAAAGTACACCTATGAAGGGTTTATATTCTATACCAATTATACAAGTGAAAAAGGAAAGGCTATAGAGGCAAACCCTAGCGTATGCTTGTCGTTTTTCTGGCATGGGGCAGAGCGACAAATTATTATTAAGGGTAAAGCAGAAAAAATAGCATCAAATTTAAGTGATGGTTATTTTGAGTCGCGCCCAAGAGGAAGCCAATTAGGTGCAATCGCATCCAATCAAAGTGAAGTTGTATTTAATAGAGAAGTTTTAGAAAAAAAATTATTATCTCTTGAAAAAAAATTTGAAGGCAAGGAAATCCCTAGACCAGTAACTTGGGGTGGTTATATTGTAAAGCCAGTAGAAATTGAATTCTGGCAAGGACGCCCTAATAGACTTCATGATAGAATACGTTATCAACTTCAAAAGGACTACAATTGGCAAATTCATCGATTATCTCCATAAAATATCGTTGAAATACACCTTTTTGATTCTAAAAAACGTATTTCATCGATTAAAAACATAATGTATCGACAAAATACATGTATTTAATCGATTTTAACATTTCCTTAACACTCTCTTCTAAGTAGGCTGCTAATTTTACAGAACCAAATCTAAATTTACCTACTTATGAAGTTATTAAGAAAACTGCCTTTATTGGCACTGTTTACTATCCTAACATACTCATGTTCAACGGATAGTGTAGACGATCAAGTTGAAGCTATTACTGAAAATCTTGTAGTACCTACTGCTAAAACTATTGAGATTGAAATCTTAGAGCTTATTAATAATCATAGACTTTCAGAAGGTCTAAATCCATTAAATGCCTTACCTGTTGTAAAATCTGTTGCATATACACATACAGACTATATGGTTGATAATGCTGTTGTTTCTCACGATAATTTTTATACTAGAAGCAGTTATTTAAAAAATAATGCTGGAGCTAAAATTGTTTCAGAAAATGTTGCTTACGGGTATACTTCTGCTCAGTCCGTTGTTAATGCGTGGATAAGAAGTGAAGGACATAAAGCAAACATAGAAGGCGATTTTACAAACTTTGAAATTTCTGCTGAACAAAACTCTGAAGGAAAGTGGTATTATACCAACATCTTCATAAAGAAATAATATTGTTTAATATTATTAAGCAATAACCCCATAACCTTTTATTTACTGATTAGTAGCAACTAAGTATTAGTCTATTATGACTTTTTACACTGGTAATTAAATGGTTATTTTTTGATAACTTGTTGTTATTGAATTTAGCTTTAGGTATAAAATCCTCTCAGAGATGAGAGGATTTTTTTAGTTCTTAAGATGGACTTCAAACATTAGTCTATCTATTGTCTTTCAATGATATGTATGTTATTGCTATCAATATCGGTAATACGATTAGTTCTTTCACCATTTGGTGTTTTTTCAATTTGAGGTAACGTATAATTAAGTTTTTTGGTCTTGAAAATATAGAATCTATAGATTTATCGGTAAATCCAATATGTCTAGTGTAATAGTGTTGTGTTGTATCTCCAATAAATTCGCCTAAATGTAATTCAGCATTACCTCCAATGGAAAGCCATTTTGCTTTTATATGTTTTCTGTATGGAAAAGGGTAGTTGATTGTATCAAAATTAAAGATATACTGATAACATGCAACACTAGAATCTAAATCTATTACCAACAATGCCGTATGGTTATATGAAGCAAAAGGACATGTTTCCATAACTCCCTATAAATTATTTTGTTTATATGACTTTTAACATGTAGTTAAGAAGAATAGTATACTTATAACTAGCGTACAAAGGTTAGTGAAATCTTAATTGTTTTTATAGCTGTTATCTTTTTTAGTAGGTAAGGCTGAATAATTTAAACAATTACTAAACAATCGTGAGCTGTTAAATTAACTAAAAAACCACCAAGCTTTCACTTGATGGTTTTAAAAATTATTGTTTGAGGTTCAAACGTCTATTCCATTTGAATAATTATAAATTCAGTACGTCTGTTTAATTGATGGTTATCTTCTTCACAATTTATACTTCCATCACATCCATTAGTTAATCTACGCTCACCAAATCCTTGATGTTCTGTAATTCTTGAAGCATCAACTCCTTGAGAAACTATGTACTCGTAAGTAGAATTAGCTCTATCTATAGATAATTTATCGTTGTATGATAATGTACCTCTAGAATCGGTATGCGACTCAATTCTAATTACCATTCCTGGATAATCTTCGTTCATTAACTTAACAATTTTATCAAGCTCTAATGCAGCATCAGGTCGAATATTATGCTTGTCGAAATCGAAGTAAATAATACCTAAATCGGCTAATTTAACAACATCGCGTACTGGTGTTAATTCTAGATCTGCAGTAATAGTTGTTACGCTAGTTTCAATGTTTTTAGAAGTGAAGTTTTTAACATCATCTTCATATTTTTTCTGGCTAGCAGTAATTTTATAATCTACATCTCTATCAATATTGATTTCATAATAGCCTTCTTCATCAGTTTCCATATAAGCAATCTGCTTACCATTACCATCTAACAATGTAATTATAGCATTTGGTACAGGTTTTTTATTCACAATATCTGTTACAGTACCTTCAACGTTTAATAATGGTACTCTGTTGTATGCATAAATATCGTCATCTCCCATGCCACCAGCTCTATTGGAAGCAAAGTATCCTGAAAGCCCATCTTCATTCATTGTAAAAGAGAAATCATCTTTACTTGAATTTACTGGAACACCAAGGTTGATGATATCAACGATGTCACCATCTTCATTGGCAATGGTTCCAAAAATATCTAACATTCCAAGACCAACATGACCATCTGAAGAAAAGAATAAACTTCCTTCATTGTTTAAATATGGCATACCTTCGGCTCCTTTAGTATTTACTACTTCACCTAAGTTTTTAGGCTCTCCTAAAGAACCATCGTCATTAATATCTACAGAATAAATATCTGATGCGCCCATGCCACCAGGTCTATCTGATGCAAAATATAGTTTTTTATTGTCAGGACTCAAGGCAGGGTGTTGTGTACTGTATTCTGAATCGTTAATAGATAAATCCTCAACGTTAGTCCAAGTACTATCGACTAGAGTTGCTCTATAAATTTTTACTTGGTTTATGCCTTTACTATTACTGTCGTAAACATTCTTAATAAAGCTATTTCTAGTGAAATACATAGTATTACCATCATTTGTAATAGTAACAGGACCATCGTGATAGATAGAGTTTACATCACCTTTTATTTTTGAAGTATGATCTGCAGGTTCTTTACTATCTTTTTCAACAGCATACATATCTAAGAAGGGTTGCTCGTTCCAGCCATATAATCGCTTAATAGATACTCCTTCATCACGAGTTGAAGCAAAGTATATTTTACCGTTATGCTCATAAGCTCCAAAATCGCTTAACTTTGAATTATGATTAAACTTCTTTAAAAAATATTGTTGCTTTGCATTAAAGATGTTTGTAATGAAATTACCTTTTTTCAAATACTTACTAGTATTTATAACGCCTCCAGAATCTTTATAACGTTTCATCCATTCTTTAGATTCGTCGTATTTTTCAATACCTCTTAAAGCTTGTGCATAGTTATAATAGTATTCAATTGGAATATTTTCTTGATTAACAGCTTTTTTATAATATTTGGCTGCATTTTTAGAATCTCTAAGAAGCGCGTAGCAATCTGCTAACCTTCTAATAGCATAATCCTCATTGTATTTATTTTCTATAAGTTCTTGATAAGCTTCAGAAGCTTTTACAAATGAAAACTTATTAAATAAAGTATCTGCTTTTTTCTGTTTTCCATATTGCGCCGAAGCTGTAAAACTCACCGTCAATAGGATACAAACTAATATGTAATTTTTTAATTTCATGGGGTGATTTTTTTATTAGAAATATCTAGGTGATTTTAATTTATTGCTTAAGAACTTGAACTCATATATTAATAATACTTCATGAGTACCATTCGTAAAGTTGTTGATATCGGATATAGGTTTCTCGTAAGCATAACCTACACGTAACTGTCTTGAAACTTGAAAATCGGCAAAGCCACCAAATGCTCCAGTACGTTCGTTAACTCTATAAGAACCACCTAACCAAAATTTCTCATTAAATAAGAAGTTCGCTGTTAAGTCATAAGATAGTGGTGCACCATTTGTTGCTTTAACTAAATATGATGGCTTAAACTTAATGTTTTTGCTTAAATCGAATACATAACCACCAGTAAAATAGTAGCTCAATCGTTCAAGAGCTTCAAATCCATCTTCTCGGTTTCTGTCTGTATTCAATACACGAGGAGCAGATAAACCTACATACCATTTATTCGTGTGCCAAAAAACACCTAAACCAATATTAGGACTCCATCTATCTTCGATACCTCTAATAGAAGGATCGAAACTTTGAGATGCTTGAAAATCTGGATCCAAACTATAGCCTGTTAAACCACCTTTAATACCAAAAGCTAATTTGCCATCAACACCAGTTGGAATAGTATATGAGAAATCTCCATATAAATAAGAGTAATTCTCTGGGCCTAAATCATCTTGAATAAAAGACAACCCTACGCCAATTCTATCATTTCTTAAAGGTGTATGAATAGAAAGTGTTTGCGTTACTGGGCCACCATCAAAGCCAACCCACTGACTTCTATGCAAGCCTACAATGCTTAAGGCTTCTCTACTACCTGCATAAGCAGGGTTTATAGAAATTGTATTGTACATGTACTGTGTGAACTGCGGCAATTGCTGCGCAACTCCAAACGTACAACTAAACAATGCAATTGCGATTATGTAATGTTTAATAAGTTTCATAGGTTAAAGTTTTATTTGGTTCCTAAGTAAACTGGTCCAGTAAAAGGAGGTAATCCAACTCCACCGTTTCCAGTACTATTTTTTAAAGTGACTATATAATAATATGTTCCATTTGGAGCAGTATCTGAATTACCGATTGAGCCATTTGCTTGTCCTTCCCATTTAAGAGGATCTGGTGTGCCAGTTGCATTGACCCCTAATGGGTAACTATTAGACTCGAAAATTAGAGCTCCCCATCTGTTAAATATCTTAACTTCTGCTAAGAATCCACAATTAGGATCGGCATCAATGTCGAATGATTGATTATAACTATCACCATTTGGCGTAACTGCTTTAGAAATAACTATATCATTTGAAGTACATGGGAATACCACACATTCGTTATTTACATTTATTGTCACCTCAGTTGTTTCTAAACATTCTGTTGGGCTTGTGTACGTATAGCTAAATACATAATCACCATTGAAATCTAATAAGTTTGATGGGTCAAAAATATTATCGGTCAGTATAGGCGTTCCAACACCTGATACAAATGTCCAGCTAGCATCATCATCTAAATCACTTACATACTGATTAAGGTCTACTGTGCCATCATCAACACAAGCTTCATCTGAAACTTGAGTTATAAATTCATCAACAGTTACTGTTATGATTTGCTCAACTTCCCTTTCTAAACCACAATCATCAACTGCTCTCCAAGTTCTTTTAATCTCATATTCTTCAGTATCATTTGTAGTATACATAAACTCTTCTGTGAAAGTAACAGTTACATTTGTTGAACAGTTATCAGCAAACGTTAATTCTGCCGCATCAGGAATGTTATCACAACTCACAGAAATAGGAGCAGGGAATTCAGTTATTAACTCAGGAGCCGTTGTATCAGAGATAACGAAAGTTTGATCTTGACTAGAAGTCAATCCACATTCATCAGTTGCTGTAAAGGTTACAGTTATAGTATCAGTACATCCTTGTGAGTCCCAAGTACCTTCTGTGAAGCTCATTGTAGCAGCACCACAAATATCGGTAGAAGTTACTCCAGCGAAACCATCTCTCCAAGCGATATAATCGGCATTAAGAGCAGGATCATCACCTGTACACTCAGCAGCTCCATCAGCACCACCAGCTAAAGCAGGAGGCGTTGTATCAGAGATAACGAAAGTTTGATTTTGACTAGAAGTCAATCCACATTCATCAGTAGCTGTAAAGGTTACAATTATAGTATCAGTACATCCTTGTGAATCCCAAGTACCTTCTGTGAAGCTCATTGTAGCAGCACCACAAATATCGGTAGAAGTTACACCAGCGAAACCATCTCTCCAAGCGATATAATCGGC
>NZ_CANKXK010000004.1 GCF_947487605.1 uncultured Algibacter sp. | reverse complement strand
AAATTAAATCGTTTCCAATCTAATTTTTACGCTGTCAATTCAATATGTTTATGAACTTTTTTTGTCTTAACTTAAAGCCTTTCCTCCTTAAGCGGGTGCAAATATAAAACCCTTTTTTATACCACACAATACTTTTTAAATCTTTTTTTTAAGAAAAATTTCTACACCATTCTTTAAACTTAAAAACTATCTAATATAAATGAACTTTTTGCTTATACTGCTGAGCTTCTATACCCCGTTTTAGCGGGTGCAAACATACTATCCTTTTTTAATTCTACAATACCTTTTTTAATCTTTTTTTTTACTTTTTTTTATCCCTCTCTTAAACCCCTTGTTTTCTGTACTTTATAACAACTAATCTTATTAACTTTATTGCTGGTTGAAACCTAATAGGTGACTAAATACTAAATACAGGGGCGAGGAATGTAGAACGAAACGACACTAAAACATATAAACTGTGATTGGAATGATGGCTTCTTTAAACTTAATGAATAAACCAATATGTTAACTAACTTCTTAGTTGATTTAAAATATAAACAATACAAATACACCCCGCTTTAGAGATAGTAGTAGAAAGCACACAGCACAACGAAGCAGGGACGAGGATTTGGAACCCTTCGACTACGCTCAGGATAAACTCAAGCATAAACCAACCTTAGAAAGGGAAGACCATAATTAAAATTATAAAAAGTAAATATACTAGAGAAAGAAATTCCACACTACACCAAAACGTACTGAGAAATCTCTGTATGGATTATTGGGTGCTGAAAAATAATTGTACCCAGTAAAGGCTGCATTGAAATGTTCTGCTTTTAAATAAATTCTTGTTTGACGAATTTTAGCATTTATAAAGAAATCTAGACGCGGAAAATCTCCAAATTCTCTATCTGTTTGAACATAAAACTCGGCAAGTAAGGGATTATAAGCATTCATATAATAGCTTGTAAAGTAATTGAATGTTATTCCTGTTTGCAGATACATTGCTTTTTTAAACATATGCGTGGAATAATATAATGTATTACGAGTGGTTAGCTCTGGGACATTAAATACATTATTATCTTCTTGAACATTTTGATATAGTATGGTATTGTTTAAAGCAAACTTTCCGTATTTAATTTCATTAGCTAATTTAACTCTTAAATAGTTTATGGAGTTAGAGGTTTGAAAAGGCTTTATTGGGTTTGGGTTTTCATTTGTGATGCTCGAATCATCTATTTTAAAATAGGCGTAGTCGCTTATTGTAGAATAATCTATTGTTATATCTGCTAGGTCTTTATATTTTACCTGAAATGCTAATTGTTGCGTTTCGGTATTATTGAAATTGTTTTGCCAATTATAATTTGAATAGACACTTTGGTTTAGCAACATATTATAATTAGGTGCTTTTGAGCTATGATTTATTGATGCTTGGGCAAAAACCTCTTCATTGAGTTTAAACTTAGCCCTAGCTTTTAGAAAATTACCATCGAAATCTCCTGATATATTTAAGCCCAATTCTCCTTGAAGTTCGAATTTTTTAAATTGCTTTAAATATTTTCCGCCTGCTGAGAAGATATCTCCCTTTAGTCTATTTGTTATTGTCGTGTTACCTACAACTACTAATTTATTGTAACCGTAATTGTAATTATTATGACTTGCGTTAAATTGTAAATCGCCAATAATATTATTACTATAATTTAATTGCAATTGGTTATAAAAATTTTCTAATGTTACTTTATCTTTTAGTGAAGAACTTTTGGTAGCTTCTCCAAAAAAACTAATTGCAGCAGAAGACTGATCGTACTCAAAAAATTTATCTTCAAATGACATAATATGTCCAATACTCAATTTATTTTTAGATAATGAATCTTTTTTCTTGATAATCTTATAGTTATGTTCTAAATGAAATCGTTTGCCTTTTAAAACACTTTCTGCGTTTTCGAAGTTAACTTCTAAAATAGAACGATCTAAAAACTCTTCTGTGCCAGATTCAAAATCTACAACACTTCCGTCTTGTAATCCACCATTCTCTTGGTTTAACAAATCTTGAGTAACCATGTGAGCTCTTACTGAATAGCGTTTATTTTTGGTTAAATAATTAGTGGTAAATCTAAAATTTCCTGTACTTGTTAATAAATGCTGATAGTTACCAAGAGACCTTAGGCCTTTATAAGCAATTGAAAAATTAAATTGAGGCGACGTATTTACCGTAAAAAAGGAATCTACTAATTGCCCTTGCTCAAAAGCTGTTTTAAAAAACAATTCGGTTAAAGGTGTTGGGACTCTATAATAGTTGATATCTTCAATTTCCATATAATTAAAATGTCGCGCCCTAGCACCAAAATTTGGTCTTAAAAGGGTGTTTTGAAAATTATAGGTTAAGGTATTATAAGTTTGTCCTAAATTAGAAAAAGGCATTAAGCCAAAATTATCGCGACGCAAATAATTATATTTATACTCTTTTTGAATAGTAAGTGTAGTGTCTACATAAGTGGTGTCGTTCTTATGAGAAATTATTAGGTAGTCTTCTATTTTTGCTTTTGAGTTCTTAATATTTTTAATTCCGGTACTTCTACTTGATTTACCACTAAGGGTATCTTGAATATTTAATTCTCCTAAATTTTGAGATAGTCTCGTTGGTCTATCTTGAGCAAACAAAATATTTAAGCAACACATAAAAATGGAAGTCAGAATTATTTTCTTCATCAATTGTATGCCTTTTGATTTTTAATTTAGATAATTTTATTTAGGTGACAAAAGTAATTATTTGAACGCTAAGTGAAGTGAATTATTTTAAAATAAAGAAAGCCAGTAAAATTTTACTGGCTTTATCTATTATCACCCTAAAAAATAGGATGTTTAAATATTTATTTTGAGTTAGTCAGTGACAAACATCTTAATATTATCTTAAAAAACCAAAAAATAATATTAAAAAAACGATTATAAAATCAGATGCATATTTTTCATATTATTAAATTGGTAATTTTTATTGTAATTTTTTAATAATTTTATTGAATTGTATTAATTATATTAATAATTCAATAATGTCTTTTGTATTATTCTCAATTTTTGATATAAATATTTTATGTACGCATAATAATTTCTGGATAAAATTATAGATTTGATAATATTTTGCTCGTATGTTATTATTAAGATATTCTGAATTTGAACTTGAATGCGGCACGGATGAAGCTGGAAGAGGCTGTCTAGCAGGCCCAGTAACAGCCGCCGCGGTTATATTGCCAAAGGGTTTTAAAAACAAAATATTAAACGATTCTAAACAACTTAGTAAAAAGAAGCGGCATTCATTAAAGCCTATAATTGAAGAACAAGCTTTAAGCTTTGCTGTCGCGCATATATTTCAAGAAGAAATTGATAAAATCAATATTCTTAATGCCTCAATTTTGGCGATGCATCAATCTATTAATCAATTACAAACAACGCCAGAATTTATAATTGTGGATGGCAATCATTTTAAGCCTTATAAAAATATTCCTTTCGAAACTATTATTAAGGGTGATTCTAAATTTTTAAGCATTGCAGCAGCTTCGATTTTAGCAAAAACTTACAGGGATAATTATATGGAAAGAATTCATGAGGAATTCCCAATGTATAATTGGAAACAAAATAAGGGCTATCCTACCAAAGAACATCGCGAAGCTATTAAAGAATTTGGGGTTACAAAGTATCACAGAAAATCCTTTAAATTACTACCAGAACAATTGGCTTTGGAGTTTTAAAAGAGTAAAAAATGTACTAGGTTTGTAAAAACTAAATTACCCTATGCGCTTTCTTTGTTTTATACTATTAGCTACTACTCTTTTAGGCTGCTCTAATTCTAAAACAAATCGTTCTAAATTGATACATTTTATTCCAGAAAGCTGCTCTGTTATTATAAAAACTAATAATCTCGAAAGTTTAAAAAGCAGTATATATAATAATGATTTTTTATCTCATTTTTTAAAATCTAATTCTTTTAAATCATTAGAGTCTAAATTAACATGCACTTCTTTATTAAAACCTACTGGAAATGTATTAATAGGAATAAATAAATCTGAACAAGATAGTTTAGAATTTTCGCTAGTTACAAAACATCATGCGCAGTTATTTCAAAAAGATTCTGTCTCAAACTATATTGAAGAAACACTTAAATATGATAATAGAACTATTGTAAAATCTACATTAAACAACGTTGTTTTTTATAGCACAATTATAGATAGTATTTTTATAGCATCGTCTTCAAAATCAATAATTGATGGTGCTTTTGAAAAAGTTAATTTGAATGAACTTCTTGAAAAAACCTATAGTACCACAGATAATAATAAAACACTATCAGTTATTATTAAACCTAATAGCGACTTAATTAAATCATTTTTTATAGACAACACCATACCGCTTCATAGCTTTACAAACTATATTGCTTTAGATACTGATATTAATCAAAATAAAATAGTTTTAAGTGGCATTACTAAAGCGACAGATTCAAGTAAAAGCTTGATAAACGTCTTCAAAAATACGACTCCGCAAGAAAATCAAATTCAACATGTAACACCATCAAACAGTGACGGTTTTATGAGTATCACTTTTGATAATTATGAGGTTTTTCAGAATAATTTAGCTAAATTCAATCACAACGATTCTATATTTGAATCTACCTCGCTTTTTGATAATATAGTTGAAGTTGGTGTTATTTATGAATCTAAAAATAGAGCAGTTGTATTGCATTCTATTGATGCCATTGCAACTAAAGACGCCTTATTGGCTCAACAAAATGAAATTGACACTTACCGACAAGTAACTATTTATAATTTTAGTAATTCAGGATTGTTCGCTCAAAATTTTAAGCCATTTATTAGTTCAACAAACTTTACCAATTACTGTTTACTTGATAACTTTTTTGTGTTTTCAACAGATATGGAAATGACGCAAAACATTATAGCTAATTACCAAAACAAAACCACACTTAGCGGACGTAATTACTTTAAAGATATAAAAAGCGAACTAAGTGATGCCTCTTCGATGATGCTTATAATGAACCCATCAACACTCGAAAATGTAATAAAAAACAATTTCACTGAAAACTTAAATATTAATCTGACTAATTATAAGGTTTCGGGGCTTCAGTTTGTGTATGATACTAATTTCGCTCATGTAAACGGTATTATCAATAAAAGTAAAACTAGAGCTCTAGAGCATTCAATATCTGAAGAATTTAGCATCAAGTTAGAAAATGAATTGCTTACTAATCCACAATTCGTTAAAAATCATATTACAAAGCAAAAGGAAATTGTTGTTCAAGATATAAACAACAATTTATACTTGATTTCAAATCAAGGTAAAATTCTTTGGAAAAAACGTTTGCATGGTGCTGTTCTGGGTAAAATAAATCAGATTGATATTTACAAAAACGGCAGGTTGCAATTGGTTTTTGCTACTCCAAATCGAATATATGTTTTAGATAGAAACGGAAATGATGTTGCGCCATTCCCAGCTAAATTTAACGACGAAATAACACAACCTCTTTCGGTATTTGACTATGATAAAAAGAAGAATTACAGACTATTGGTAACACAAGGCAAGAATGTATTAATGTACAATACCAAAGCCAAAATAGTATCTGGATTCAAATTTAAGTCGGCAAATGGTATAATAAATCATCAACCTCAACATTTTAGAATTGGCAGTAAAGATTATATAACCATAAAAACAGATACTAAACTTTATATTTTAGATCGTACAGGAAAAAACAGAGTAACCCCAAAAACCAATAGCTCTTACTCTACTGAAGCGATTTATCTATACACCAACAAATTCACAACGACTTCTAAAGATGGTAAACTTGTTACTATAGACGCTCGAGGAAACGCTGCAATTCAAAATTTAAACCTTTCTTCGAATCATCATATCACAAGTTCTTCCAAGACTTTAGTTACGCAATCTGAAAACAAACTTTCCATTAGAAATAAATCTGTTGAAATAGATTATGGCAATTACATTGCGCCACAATTATTTTATATAAATGATAAAATTTATGTAACCACTACCGATTTGCAAACTCAAAAAGTATTTCTATACGATAGTCAGACTAAGTTATTGCCTAACTTTCCTGTTTATGGAAATTCAGCTATCGATATAGATAATATTGATACCGATAGAAATCTAGAATTTGTAACAAAAGGTGAAAGCAACTCGGTTATACTGTATCAAATAAATTAAAATACAGCGATAACATATTTGCTTATTAGAAACTAATTTCTATCTTTAATCCAGCTATTAATCAATTATTTACATTCAATTTCAAATCAAACAAAATACACTTTACAGATAATTAATTTTTCCATAAAGGACACATTCAATTTGTGACCTTCATAATAAATTGCTAGTATCTATTAAAAACCCAAGTCCTCGAATCTAGAGCGTCAAAGCAAATTGTTTTGGCGCTCGTTTTTTTTAAAATGTTACATACGTTGTAAAGAATGTTACATATGTAGCATTCATTAATGACTTTACATTATATTTTTATAGTTCCTCATTATGTTTTGCCTACTTTTTAAATCTAGTAGAGATGAAAAACATTGTATTTTTTTTAATAATTAATTTGGCCTTTACATTTTACTCACAAAATGTGAAATCACAAGAATACAAAATAGATTCCCTTCAGGTCTTCCAATGGAATAATCCTATATTAACTAATGACTGGTATCTGCTGCAGAGAAGCCATTATAACTATATATTTGATGATGCTTTCTTTTCTGGTGCAATAACATTTATTAAGGAAGACACCCCAAACCTTTGGAGGAATTCTAATTTATTTATTTTTTCCTATGGAGGAGAGAATTTAGATTTAACACAAGAAATTTATAAATTCTGGGATAATATTAACATGGTTTGGGTTAACATTTCAAAATCAGAATACTCCTATGATGGAGATGGTAATAACGATATAAAAACAAATTATACGCATGCAACAGACTGGGTTCTTTCTTCTCAAGAATTAAAAACTTATAATGGAGATAATCTTGTTATCGAAAATATTTTACAGCTATGGAACTCTAACATGGTGGATTGGGTCAACGATACACGCTCAACTCACGCTTTTAACGGCTCTTTAATAACAAAAGATGAGTTTTTTTCTTGGAATGGCGTTGACGATTGGAACATCATGGGAGACTCTAAAAGCACGTACACTTATAATGGCTCTTTAGTTACAGAAATATTATCTGAAACTAATATCGCAAATACTTATACAAATTCGTCTAAACAATCCTTCACTTACAACGGCACACTATTAGATGAAAATTTGAATGAAGATTGGGATGATATCTCATCTTCCTGGGTAAAATCTACAAGAAGTGTTTATACACATGGCGTCAATGACCAATGGGATGAAATTATATTTTACGATTGGATAAATTCTGCTTGGGTCGAAAATTTTAAAACCAAATATTTTTGGAGTGAAAAAGCATTAAGTACAAATAAAACTGAATTTGAAAACGCAAAAACTTTTCCAAATCCTACTCAAGATTTTGTGAATATTTCTCTTGCTAGCCCTACTAAGGAAAATAGTGAGCTATTAATTTATAATACAGAAGGAAAACAATTATCAAAATCAGAAATTAATAAAGGCACACAATACATCTCATTTAACATAAATAATTTTAAAAATGGCATGTACTTTATTAAAGTAATATCTCAAGAACAAATTACAACTTTTAAAGTCATTAAAGAATAATTTAAAATTTTAGAACAATTAATTACTCGTAAATAAGTAGTATTGCAATTCTAAAATTTGTCTAATGATTTCAAGAAAAAACGCCTCCATCTCTAAATTTATAATCCATAAAGTTGGTAACAAGTTTAACGATACTAAAAATGCATTCTCAGAGAATTTAGTCGATTTCGACGAAGCTAGTTATGACCTTATGCTTCCTTTTTTATTGCGTCCATTTGGTAGTGAGGTACAGAGTTATCGTTTTAGCCATCATGCAAGTATCGCACTAAACGAAATAAATAATTACTCCACACAAATATTTAAAGACCATGATGCTTTTATTGAAGTTTCAAAGCATATTGTAACACATCTTTACGAGCAATCGACTTCTGCACAAATTAAAACAGGCGATGTTTTGGTGGTTCTTTTTGAAGGTATTGAATATGGAGATATGACAACAAATGCGATTGGTATTTTTAAAATTGAAAATAAGGTGAACTTTTTTCAAACTTATTTAGAAAACAAAAGCTATGATGTTTTAGTACAAAAAGGCATTAGTTCGAAAAAAGTAGATAAAGGTTGCCTAATCTTAAATCAGAATGATACTGAAGGCCCTATAATACTAAGTGTCGATAATAATAGTTACGATGCACAATATTGGATTAATCAGTTTTTAAATATTAAATATGCCGATGACGCTAATAACCACACACAACAATACATAGAACTCTGTAAAGAATTCTCTACCGAAATTTTAAAAACAAATTATGGCGCTCAAGAACAGAATACGTTTTTAGCAAAAACCATTGATTTTTTTAAAGAAAATGAAACGGTAAATATTGAGCTTTTTAAAGAAGATGTCTTTGATGAAGAAAAGCACATAAGACAATTTGAAGATTACAAAAAAGATTATGAAAGTGAACAAAATTTGGTTATTCGAAATCAATTTGATGTTGCCGAACGTGTTGTAACCAAAGAAAAGCGTAAAATTAAAACCGAAATAAAGCTAGACACCAATATTCAAATAAAACTCGATATAGATGCTCCAGATGCTTCTGAAGAATATTTAGAACGTGGTTATGACGACGAAAAAAAAATGCATTACTACAAAGTGTTTTTTAATGCTGAAGCTTAAAAGCCTTATAAAACTGTTAAATATTTCATGTATCTTCGTTAAGAGGCAGATGTAAAATAACTTATTGTAACTGACCTGTTAAAATTAAACCTATGAAATACTTTAATATTCTTGCACTACTCT
The DNA here is from genome assembly GCF_947487605.1 of uncultured Algibacter sp. Classification (GTDB taxonomy): domain Bacteria; phylum Bacteroidota; class Bacteroidia; order Flavobacteriales; family Flavobacteriaceae; genus Algibacter_D. The sequence continues at coordinate 295,602 of NZ_CANKXK010000004.1, read as the reverse complement.
TATTAACTTCGGTCATTTCTTTTTATTCATGCAATGATAGTACTAAACCGAAAAAAGAAAACACCATAAAACCAACCGAAACTGAAAATATAGTAACTACACCTAGTACCACTACTCAAAATAATACGAGTACTCAAACTACGCAAAGCTCGACGGGACAGGTCTTTCATTATACTTGTATTAAAGGGTGTTCTGGAGGTGCAGACTCAGCAGTAAATTGCAAAACTTGTGGTAATCTTTTAGTCCATAATGCTGCTTTCCATAATAAGCCCAACAGCACACCTCCAGCTGGACCATTTCTTACACCTACTACTAATTCATCTCAAAATGCATCTGGCGTATTTCACTATACTTGTTCAAATGGATGTTTAGGCGGATCGGGATCTGCTGGCAATTGCAGCACTTGTGGTAACACGTTGGCACATAATGCGGCTTATCATCAGTAAGTATTAAACAGTTTGAAAGATAGTATTCAAAAAAGCTGTCTATTTTTTAAAAATATTCACGATACTGCATCACGCGAAAATCGAAAGTGTTGAAATTAGGATTTTTAGCTTTTAGTTGTTTATAAAGTGGTAATCTACTTATTGAAATATTAGCAGCACCAGAACCTGAAGTTAAAGAAACGGTTTTGACAATTCTTGAGATACTTTGACTGCCCTTAGTGTGACACAATGCAAATTTATGTATTCTAGGAACTTCGTTAGAAACCAATTCTAACTTCAAATTATATTCCTTTAAATGCTTCCTAAAAAAATATTCTGGTCCATTTTTACTGTTACCTCCTGTAAATAATATAGTTTCAATACTCGGAAACTGCTTAATATACCCTATAATATTACGCAGCTTAATGTTTTTCATCCCTAAATCGGATGCATCAATTTTATCGCGTTCGGCACTTTCAACAATATCACAAACACCTATTTTATTTTCGATTAAAAACTCTTTTCGTTCATTAATAGCTTCTTGAGAATTATCATATCTTAAATTTAGATTATTAATTTTATCAATAAACAACCAAAGTGAGTTGTAATAACTTCCGTAGCAGAAATCCACATCCTTCTTTAAAAGTTTGCCAGTAGAAAAGCGAGGTGGTGGCAAGGTACCAACTATTAATTTTGTAGTGTCTTGTTGTATGAATGGTTGATATGGGTGTTTGTGCTTAAACATTTTGATATCTAAATAATTTGCCAAAAACCTTATTTTTTTGTAATTTAAGAATAAAGACCTTATTAATGTTTCCTCCCGATAGTTTTTGGGGTTATCGGGAAGAAAAAAACTTTATTTATTATGGGAAAAGGCGATAAAAAAACGAAAAGAGGCAAAATTAATCGGGGTACTTTTGGTGCTAGACGACCACGGGTAAAAAAGAAGTTAGCCATTGAAACTAAAATTGACATTAATAACAAAGCTACACCTAAATAACATCTTCCTCTTAACACATTGTGCATTTTTATAAAACTCTGTCAATTCGAGTGAATTTGACGAATGAAATGAGTGAAATTTGTATCGAGAATAGGATTTTTGTTTATGAATTAGTTCTCGATACAATTTTTTTTCAAAAAAAATCACTCGAACTGGCATTTTGGAAAGTATTTAGCTCAACAGATTTCCTCTTAATTTATTTCTATTAAAAGTTTTTCAACTTCTTGAATTGTTAACCTATATATACGTTTGTTTGGTTTTGTCATGTATTGAGATTCTGTTTTAATCTCTTCAAGAATATCTTTTGCCTCTTCTTTTTTGCTTCTACTTAATAAAAATTTTGCGAGAATTAGGCGCTCTTCATAAAAAGAATAGCGAATATCTATTTCTTTTAAATTTGTTTCTGCTTCTTCTATTTTTCCAACTTTTTCTAAAGCCAATCCGTACAAAAATTGAGATCGAGACTTTTTAAATTCTGGATGGTCCTTTATTTTTTCTGTATACGAAATGACTTTCTCACAATCTTCTAAATTAAAGTAACACTCTATTAATTGCTTTATAACATAAAAGTCGTTTTGCTTGTTTCCTTCAATGGAATCTAAATAATAAGGAATTGCATTTTTATAATCTTTATTTTCTAAATAAGCGTCTGCTAAATTCACCCTGTTTTGATAAGATTCTGAAAATTCAAGTTGTTTTTCTAAATCCTTAATCTTTTTAGTAGGATTAATTATATGTGTAATCTCATTTGTTATTTTTTCTGCATCACGCTTATTGTAAACCTGAGTAATCAAGTAAATAACACAACCTATTAGTGGCAAAAGCAGAATTAAAATCCACCAGTAAAAAGCATTTCTATGTTTATAAAGATGATAAAGGCAGTAGGCTTGAAGGGCAATAATAAAGTAGAAATACATTTAAACTAATCTGTTAAAAAGTGGATTCCTGCGGTCGCAGGAATGACAAATTTATCGAATAAAAACTAAATCATTATCTTTTGACATGTCTTCGCTAAAACCATAACCACCATAATTAAAACCTTTTAAATCATCAATAGTTTTTGCGTTGGTATCAACAACATAACGCGCCATCATACCACGTGCAGCCTTTGCAAAAAACGAAATCATTTTATACTCGCCATTTTTAAAATCTTTAAAATTTGCAGTTACAACTGGCACTTTTAAGGCTTTGGTATCAATAGCTTTAAAATACTCGTTACTAGCTAAGTTTAAGAATAATTCATCGTCCTCAAGTTCTTCGTTTAAGGCTTTAGTGATGTCTTTTTTCCAGAATTCATAAAGATTCTTTTTTACTCCAACTTTTAATTTTGTTCCCATTTCTAAACGATATGGCTGAATTAAATCGGTTGGCTTTAAAACACCGTATAAACCTGAAAGGATGCGGACTGTATTTTGTAGCGTGCCTAGTTTTTCTTGTGGAATGGTATAGGCATCTAAACCTCTATACACATCGCCGTTAAAAGTATAAACCGCAGGTCTTGAATTTTCTGTTGTGAAAGGTAATTTCCATGACTGATTACGCTCGTAATTTAACTGTCCTAACGCATCAGAAATACTCATGAGTTTTGATAAGCTTCTTGCCGATTTTGTTTTAAGTAGTTTATTTAAACGCTCTGATTGTTTTAAAAACTGTGCTTCAGTATGCTGTGCAGTTGGTAACGGGCTTTCAAAATTCAAAGATTTTGCTGGAGATATTACTAATTTCATGAATCAAGCTGTTTTTTCAATTCAAATTTACAATTACTAATTTACTTTAGAAATTTAAGACTAGAATTATTTGTGATGTGGTTATAGATTGAATTGATTACTTGACTTTGTAAAAAATTTCGGCTAACTTCGTTTAACGGTCTTGTGTATGAGCAGTAGCGGATTTAACGCAACTACTTTTCGAATTGAAATATACTTAAATTAAATGAAATAGCGGCTTGAATTGGCACTCAAACCGCTATTGATTATACACGTCTTTGTTGTGCTTAGTACTTATTTGATTTTTTTAAGTTTTTAAATTGTTTTACCATTTTTCCAAAATTTTTATCCTTTTTCCGTTTTTCAGCAACAGTCGATTCAAAATGTTCTTTTTCTCGATTCATTTTCAGATAATTTTCATAGAATAATTTATCTACTTTTTCTGTTTCAACGGCTGAGATAACAGCACAACCAATTTCTATTGTATGGGTACAATCTTTAAATTTACAATTTTTAGATAACTCAATTATTTTTTCAAATGTTTTTTCCAACCCTCCAATTGAATCTGCAATACCCACTTCTCTTATTCCGGGATTGTCAATTATAATTCCACCATTTTCAAGAACTATTAACTCTCGGTGGCTAGTAACATGCCGTCCTTTATTTGTACTAGTGCTAATCGTATTTGTTTTCATCAGTTGTTTACCTGAAAGATTATTTAAAAGACTTGATTTTCCTACTCCTGACGAGCCCAACAAGCAGTAAGTTTTGCCTTTTACTATGTGCTTTTTCACTCTCTCAATCCCTTTTTGGGACTCATTGCTTATAGCAATTACTGGTACTTGCTTCACTCTTTCTTGAACTTTAGACATCAAATCATTTAAAACGGTATCGTTTATCAAGTCAATTTTATTGAGAATGATAATCGGTTTTACATTGGATGTATTGCAAATTGTTAGATATCTTTCTATTCGATTGATATTAAAATCTCTGTCAACTGCTTGTACTATAAAAGCAAAGTCAATATTTGTTGCTATAATTTGTTTTTCCCCTTGTTTGCCAACTGCTTGTCTTTCAATTATGGTTTTTCTAGGAAAAATAGAGTGTATGAGAACTTTATTATCATCATATTCAGAAATTGCAACCCAATCTCCTACAGCAGGAAAATCTTCACGAGTATTTGCAGTATATCTCAAATTTCCTGTAATTTCTGCATCAAATTCCCCTTTTTCTGTTTTAACAATATATCTTTCTTTATGCTCTGAAATAATTCTCCCAACTTCAAAGTTTATTAGATTATATTGAATTCTTAATTTTTCTATTTTGTCGTTATATCCGAAATGTTCTAATTTCATATTCTGTGTATTTTAAAATATCGCAAACACTTACAGTATTCGTAAATTAACTTAAATACAAAAGCGTTCACAATTGATGTGTTTATTTGTAAAATGTAAATAGGTAGAAATGCTTCAGGTTATTACCTGAAGTAAAGAATAGTGATAGTCAAAGAAAATTGACTATCTATTTTACAATATCCGAATATGATATTACAGATGTAATAGACATAAAATTTAATTAGAATGTTAAATTAAGAAATTTCTCTTATAAAGTTCAAATAAAGAGAGTGTTTTTGTATTAAGCACAACGTTGGATATAAAATATTAAACCGACCCATATCCTTAAAAACATTGGCAACAATTTTAAAATGATTCGAATTTGGTGTATATTTACATCAAATAAATAAATTATGGCAAGACAAAGTATATCATTCACAAAGCCAAACGATGAATGGCTAAAAGCTCAAGTGGATAAAAAAGAGTATTCAAGTAAGAGCGAACTAGTAAATGACTTAATTAGACAAGCTCGAAAACAACAAGTTGAAATTAATTGGATTCGCGCTAAATTGGAGAAAGCCGAAAATAGCGGATTTACAAGTGAAAGTAAAACAGAAATTTTAGCGCAATCAAAGTCTTTACTTAATGACTAAATATAGATTAAGCAATGAAGCTAAAAATGACTTGATAAGGATTCATCATTACGGTGTGAAAAAATTTGGAATGACTCAAGCAGACAAATACTTTGAATCATTTTTTAAATATTTCGAAATTATTGCTCAAAGACCTTTTTCATTTGAATCGGTTGACTATATAAAAAGAGACTACAGGCGCTGTATTTGCGGAGTTGACAGCATTTATTTTAAAGTAAATGAGGATATTATAGAAATAATGGCAATTATAGGAAGACAGGATTTGAATGAAAAACTGTAACCTGGATTAATAAAAATTGTTGCATACAACGTATAAAATTAATGCTTGGGTCTGTACTTAAAACCAGTGATTTGTCCTGTTTTGTTACTTCTAATTTTCCTGCGGAAACTCCTTGCAATGACTTCTAAAAAGATATAGCCTTTCGACTTCGCTTAAGATAAACTCCAATCTTGACCCCTTTTCGAGGTAACGCCCAAATAATAAAAATAGAATTCTGATTTAAGAGACTCCTGATTTCGCAAAAATTTACATCTCTTGATGCTTAGTATACCCACGCCACTTTTCAATACACAATTGCATATCCTCTGGAACTGGTGTTACAAATTTCATAAACTCACCTGTTTTAGGATGCTCGAAACCTAACGTTTTTGCGTGAAGCGCTTGCCTTGGTAAGACTTTAAAACAATTCTCAACAAACTGCTTGTATTTGGTAAAAGTTGTACCCTTTAATATTTTTTCACCGCCATAGCGTTCATCATTAAAAAGCGTGTGTCCAATATGTTTCATGTGTACACGAATTTGATGGGTTCGACCAGTTTCTAATTTACAAGACACTAAAGTAACATAGCCTAAACGCTCTATAACTTTATAATGTGTAACAGCGGGTTTTCCTTTATCTGCTTCATCATCTAAATAAACCGTGTTTTGTAATCGGTTTTTAGGATGTCTACCAATATTACCTTCTATAGTGCCTTCATCTTCTTCAACATTTCCCCAAACTATAGCTACATATTCGCGTTCACTCGTTTTATTTGCAAACTGCAAAGACAAATGCGCCATGGCTTGCTCGGTTTTAGCAACCACTAAAAGTCCGCTTGTATCTTTATCAATTCGGTGTACCAACCCTGGGCGTTCACTTGAATTATTAGGTAGATTATCAAATCTGTAAATCAAGGCATTAATTAAAGTGCCAGAATAATTACCATGCCCTGGATGTACCACCATACCTGCAGATTTGTTAACAACTAATAAGTAGTCATCTTCATAAACCACATCAATTGGAATATCTTCTCCTACCAATAAATTTTCAAAAGGCGGGTGCGAAAACAATACTCTAATTTTATCAAATGGTTTTACTTTGTAATTAGATTTTACGGCAACATCGTTTACAAAAACACTTCCATTTTTTGCTGCAGCCTGTATTTTGTTTCGGGTTGCGTTTTCAACAAAATTCATTAAATATTTATCAATACGCAACGGAGCTTGTCCTTTATCTACGGTAAATGCGTGGTGTTCGTAAAGATTGTCTTCGTCTGGTAATTGCGGTGTGTAGTCGTCCATTATTTAAGGTCTGTTACCATTACCAAGCACCAAATCGATAACCGATGTTTTTTGAAGCATATCTCCAGGCTTAATGGTTTTTCCTTTATAAAGCATTCTTAAAACCAAATCTTTACCAATATTGTTTTCATAAGTAAGTTTACCAACTTTAAAACCTAAAGCCTCTAGTGTAGGTTTTGCTTGTCTAAAAGTACGTTCCTTTAAATCTGGAACTAAAATTTTTCTATAGCCAGACGGATTAAGTGTTAAGTATATTTTTCTGTTTTCCTTTACTTTAGATCCAGCAAGTGGCTCTTGCTCGATAACTGAAAACTTAGGATATTTTGGATTAAAGTTAGCAGAATCCTGTATTTGCATTACTAAATTATTCTCTTCTAATTCTATTTGTGCAACGCTAATAGATTTACCCGTTAGGTTTGGAACAGTTTCAAAATCGCCATGATTTGTAGATACTTTTAACCATTTTAAAATAATAAAACATAAAACAATGAGGGCTACAATAGCCAATGCCATTTGTTTTAAAAATATTTTACTTGAAAGAAATTTAATGATACTCATTTACAGAATTTTCAATTAGGCAAATATATAAAAACCGAACTGTTTTTTCTTTTGCTATTTATATGATATTTTAGCTATACCTAATTTAGATACGTTTTATTGTTGGGTTTGGACTGATAGAAATTTTAATTAAAAGATTTCAGCCTTCACAGAAATAGATAAAATATGCTTACAAGAAAAAATATAGCCATTATTATGGGCGGATATTCTAGCGAATATCAGATTTCTTTAAAAAGTGGCAACGTTGTTTTTGAAACGTTAGACAGCTCGAAATACAATGGTTATCGCATCCATATTTTTAAAGACAAATGGGTATATGTAGATTCCAATAATGCAGAATTTCCTGTTGATAAAAATGATTTCTCTGTAAGAGTTGCCAATCAGGTTATACGTTTTGACTGCGTATTTAACGCCATTCATGGGTCTCCTGGAGAAGATGGTTTTATGCAAGGTTATTTCGATTTATTAAATATTCCTCACACAAGTTGCGATATGTACCAAGCAAGCTTAACTTTTAACAAACGTGATTGCCTAAGTGTTTTAAAACCTTATGGCATAAAAACTGCTGAATCCTTTTATGTAAATCTTGGTGATACTATTAATGAAGACAATATTATTAATAAAGTAGGATTGCCCTGTTTTGTAAAAGCTAATAAAGCAGGTAGTAGTTTTGGAGTAACCAAAGTGCATAAAAGAGAGAACTTACAAAATGCCATTGACGTAGCTTTTAAAGAAGATGACGAAATTATTATTGAATCTTATCTAGATGGCACCGAAGTCTCGGTTGGTGTTATAACTTATAAAGGAAAAACCAAAGTGTTACCCATTACAGAAATAGTTTCTGAAAACGATTTTTTCGATTATGAAGCTAAATACTTAGGGAAATCTCAAGAAATAACTCCTGCTCGGTTAAGCAAAGAGCTAGAAGACAAAGTGATTACTGAAGCTAAAAAAGTATATGAAGTATTAAAAATGAAAGGCTTCTCAAGAAGCGAATTTATATTTAAAGATGGTGAACCTTATTTGTTAGAAATGAATACCGTTCCAGGTCTTACTAGAGAAAGTATTTTACCTCAGCAAGCGGCAGCAGCAGGAATTAGTCTTAGTGACCTGTTTGACAATGCAATACAAGAAGCTTTAAAATAGTGTTTGGTTTAAAGCACCAGTAGTCATCAAAAAATACTATATTTGATAAGCATTGAAATTACTTGTCATTCTGTACTTGATACGGAATCCATCAAAAATAGAATAAGTTTAAAAAATTCCTGCCTTCTCAGGAATGACAAAAGCAGAAAATGAAACGCGCATTATTTCCAGGATCATTTGATCCTTTAACTTTAGGACACTACGACATTATAAAACGTGGCATTACGCTTTTTGACGAAATTATTGTCGCTATAGGTGTTAATGGAAGTAAAAAATATATGTTCTCACTTGAAGAACGAAAAGCATTTATTAAAAAAGCATTTGCCGATGAACCAAAAGTAAAAGTAGCAACTTATGAAGGTTTGACTGTTGATTACTGTAAAGAAATTGGCGTTGAATTTATTTTACGGGGATTGAGAAACCCCGCAGATTTTGAATTTGAAAAAGCTATTGCACATACCAATCGGGACCTCGCTCCTATTGAAACTATTTTTCTTTTAACATCTGCACAAACATCTTACATTGCTTCTTCGATAGTACGCGATGTTATTAGAAATAATGGAGATTACACCAAATTGGTGCCAGATAGTGTAAGAGTTAAATAATGTCTGCATTTAACATTAACTTTCTAGACCACGTTGCTATTCGTGCTAAAAACATGAATATCTCTATTGAATGGTATACAAAAGTTATGGGCTTAAAAAAATACCAACTCGAAAAATGGGGTGAGTTCCCTGTATTTATGCTTTCTGGTAAAACTGGAGTAGCTATTTTTCCAGCAAATCTTAATGATGAAAAAGTTAATTTATTATCTAAAAATGTTAAGATAGACCATTTTGCCTTTAACATTTCAAATAGTGATTTTAAAAAAGCACAAGAATATTTCAATTCTATAAACGAACCTTTTCAATTTCAAGATCATTATTACTTTCACTCTATCTATCTCAAAGATCCTGATAATCATACAGTAGAACTTACTACTATTTTAGTCGATGAAAGTTCATTTTATATTTAAAAATTACATCAACCTAGAATGAAATTAATGTAACATTTCTTGTTTATTTTATACTAATAAGTAAGGGTTATTCCAACTTATTATGCTACATCAAATTATTTTCTTTCTTTTTAAATTAAGACTTATTCAGCCTTCTGAAAAGACGATAATTCTTTGGGAACAAACCGAGCAGGTTGATAAGCTAGAATACGCCCTAAAACACGGGAATTATAAAACTAGAAAGTTAGCGGCTGAAGCTTTAGAGCATGTAGGTAAACCATCATCAATTCCTGCACTTCTTAATTGCATATATGACAAAGTACATAATGTTTCTTTGGCTTGCTTAAATGCTCTTGAGCGTATAAATCCTTCAGAAGAAATAGTAAAAAACGTTATAAGAAAGCGTTTTATTTGGGATAAAGAAACACGCGAAAAGGATACAAAATATCAAGAAAATAGGAATAAAAAGCACAAAATCTATAGATGGGAACGCGCTAGCAAGAAGTCTTTTGATCGAGTAAAAGAACAACTAAAAAGACCTATGCGATAGCTAATGGCTAATAGCTAATAGCTAATAGCTAAATTACAACTTATACTCCGATAGCCCTTTAGTGAAAGCTTCAGGGTTTTCGGCTAAGTGATAACGTGGGTCGTCTATATCTTCAACAATAACTTCTCTAAACTTAGGGCTAGATTTATAAAGTAATATTTTACAGTCTTCACTCAAGTGTTTCAATTTAATTTGCTTGCCAGCAGCTTCATATTTATTAACCAAACTAAATATTGCTTCAATGGCAGAATGATCGCTAATTCTAGATTCAACAAAATCAACTTCCACCTTTTCAGGGTCATTCTTAACATCAAATTTTTCATTAAAAGCAATAATAGAACCAAAAAATAATGGCCCCCAGATTTCATAGATTTTTGTTCCATCATCGCGCATACGCTTACGTGCTCGAATACGTTTAGCATTCTCCCAAGAGAATACCAAAGCGCTAATAATAACTCCCGCAATTACCGCAATAGCCAAATCGAAAATAACGGTTAATGAAGATACAGCAACTAATACAATAACATCGCTAAATGGAATTTTGTTTAAAATTCTAAAACTACTCCATGCAAAAGTTCCAATAACTACCATAAACATAACACCTACTAAGGCTGCAATTGGAATTTGTTCAATATAACTAGACGCAAAAAGAATAAACATTAATAATAGTACTGCAGCCACAATTCCAGACAACCGTGTTCTACCCCCCGACTTTATATTAATTAATGACTGACCAATCATAGCACAACCGCCCATACCTCCAAAAAAGCCAGTTACAATGTTAGCACCACCTTGTGCCATACATTCTCTATTAGCATTGCCTCTTGTTTCTGTTAATTCGTCAATTAAATTAAGTGTCATTAATGATTCAATTAGACCAATGGCAGCAAGAATTAAAGCATATGGCCCAATAAACCAGAGTGTTTGCAGGTTAAAAGGTACTTTACTAAAAATATCTGTTTGAAATTGAGGAAGTCCACCTTTTAAACCTTCCCCGCCCCCATCAGTTATAAAACTACCAACCGTAGCTACATCTAAATTTCCAAAAATAACAATAGCAGATACCACTAAAATGGCTACTAGAGCCTCTGGTAGTTTTTTTGTAAGCTTGGGTAAACCAAACATAATTCCCATGGTTAAAGCGACTAAAGAAACCATAACCCAAAGTGAATTACCAGAAAACCAATCGCCATTCACATCTTTAAACATGCCCAATTGCGATAAGAATATAACAATCGCTAAACCGTTTACAAACCCCATCATTACTGGATGCGGAATCAATCTAACAAATTTACCAAGCTTTAAAACACCAGCTAGCATTTGGATAACACCCATTAATATTACGGTGGCAAATAAGTAGTATAAACCTAATTGTTCACTAGCTTCTCCCATGGCATTTCCTTCTGCAACCAAACTTACCATCACCACAGCTAATGCACCTGTAGCCCCACTAATCATACCTGGTCGACCTCCAAAAATAGAGGTAATTAAACCAATCATAAAAGCAGCATATAACCCTACTAACGGATCTACACCAGCAACGAACGCAAAAGCCACTGCTTCTGGAACTAATGCCAATGCAACAGTAATCCCACTTAAAATATCATTCTTGGCATTTGCAGCTCGCTTTCTAATAAATTCCGTCATGATTTGTATTTTGAAGCTGCAAATTTACAGTTAAAATGTTGAAGCGCAAGTTGTATTAGTATATTTTGAAAATTGAAATACTAAAACGTTTGAGAAATAAAACAATATAATTGTAGCTTTATAAAAATTTTATTGAATGAAAGCTATTCTTGTTATTTTAATCGTCTTTGTTTCCTGTAATCCAAACAATAATAAACCGTATTATGATTTTGAAACTCATTTCGAGAAATCAAAAGGATTAGAAACTGCTACCTACGAGCAAACAATTCAATTTTATGAAAACCTAGCTGAAGTTTATCCTGAAATTTTTATTGATTCTATTGGTGAAACCGATTCTGGAAAACCTTTACATCTTGTTATACTAAATAAGGACTTAGAGTTTAATTTTTCAGAAATAAGAAATAACGAAAAACGCATTCTATTAATTATGAATGGTATCCACCCAGGAGAGTCTGATGGTATTGATGCTACTATGATGCTCTTTAGAGATTTTGTTAATAACAACATTGAAATACCAAAAAACACGGTATTAGCAACTATTCCTATTTATAATATTGGCGGGAGTTTAAATAGAAATTCTACTACCAGAACCAATCAAAATGGCCCAAAAGAATATGGCTTTAGAGGAAATGCTAGAAATTATGACCTTAATCGAGATTTTATTAAATGTGATACAAAAAATACTAGAACCTTTACGCAAATTTTTCACATGGTAAAACCAGATGTTTTTATCGACAATCATGTAAGCAACGGTGCTGATTATCAATATACATTAACACATTTATTTACACAACATAATAAACTTGGAGAGGATTTAGGTAATTATTTACATACCCAAATGGCGACTAAACTAGAACAAAAACTAGCCGAAAAGAAATGGGATATAACACCATATGTAAATGTTTTTAATCAAGTTCCAGAAGAAGGGTTTGCTCAATTTTTAGACTACCCCAGATATTCTGTTGGTTACACCGCACTATTCAATACGTTGGGCATTACTGTTGAAACCCATATGCTTAAACCATACAAACAACGTGTTGAAGGCACCTATGCCCTTATGAAAAGCATGATAGATATCACTGAAGAAGATGGCAAGGAGATATCAAGCATTAGAAAAAATATGTTATTAAAACTATATGGAGGCAAATCTTATATTCTTAACTGGGTAGTTGACACCACGAAAGTTTCAACTATAAAATTTAAAGGCTATAATGCTGAAAAAACCACCAGTGAGATTACAGGATTTAACAGGTTGAAATATGACCAAACAAAGCCATTCACAAAAGAAGTTGCCTATCAAAATTATTTTAAACCTAGTTTAAAAGTAGAAATCCCTAAAGCTTATATTATACCACAAGGATGGCATCGTATTATTGATTTACTAAAACTAAATGATGTGGAAATGATTCAAATTGAAAAAGATACACTTATAGAGGTTGAGTCTTATCGAATTAGAGATTACAAAACTCGGCAACAACCTTATGAAGGACATTATCAACACTATGATGTATTTCTATCAAAATTAGATGAAAGTATTAAATTTATAAAAGGTGACTATCTAATTAATACAAATCAGCCTTCAATAAGATATATTTTAGAAACCTTGGAACCACAAGGACCAGATTCATTTTTTAATTGGAATTTCTTTGATACTATTTTACAACAGAAAGAAGGATTTTCTCCTTATGTATGGGAAGACAAAGCATTGAAATTACTAGAAAACAACCCAGAATTAGAAGCGACTTTCGAACACCGTAAAAAAGATTTAACAGTGTTTAGAAATAATTGGTATGCACAACTGGACTGGTTACATAAACAAAGTATACATTATGAAAAGGCACATTTACAATACCCTGTTTACAGAATCAATTGAATAACTAAACTAGCCTTCTAATATTGGCATAAGAGTTTTTCAATGCCTCTTTAATTTCTGTTTCACCAAGCCAAGACACTTTAGTAATCCCTTCTTCTTCTTGTGCAAATAAATCACCTTTAAAACTAGTCTTCATTTCAAACCAATAAGTGATTTTAATTTTATAACGACCATTACGTTTAAAAATATGATAAGTCGTTTCTATAGGTTTTGTTATTTCTAATCCAGCAACGCCCGTTTCTTCCATAACTTCCCGTAATGCTGTCTTTTCGATAGTTTCATTGCCTTCAGTTTTCCCTTTTGGCAAATCCCATTTATCGTTTCTATAAATAAACAAAACAGCACCTTCATCATTATAAACTTTTCCTCCTCCAGCAATGACATTTGGAAGTTTTTTTAAAAATTTTTTAAGAAGCTTATCTTTATTTTTATGAATCAAGCGAACTTCGCTTAAAGAAGTCGTATTAAGTCGTTTAATAACTTTAGCCATATTTGCCGTATCTAACAAATAATTCCTAAAACCATTCTCCAATTCAACCTTATTTGTTAATACAATTGGTTTATCTCCAACAAAAACTTGATACATGTTATCTTTAATAGTTCTCTAGTTGGTAAAAATATCATTTTTAGTAACACTTCTAACATTGTTGAAAAAAATATTTTAATTCAGTTTTAAGCACTATGTAGAACTAAATTTATGTGTAATTTTGCAACTATGATTTTCAACAAACATACCGCTAGAAAAACAGCCGAAGTTTTATTGCAAATTAAGGCTATAAAATTGAGTCCTAAAGAACCATTTACATGGGCATCAGGCTGGAAATCACCAATTTACTGTGATAACCGAATTATTTTATCTTTTCCTCCAATTCGTAATTACATACGAGAAACTATGGGAAAACAAATTGAAAAACAGTATGGTAAGCCAGATGCTATTGCTGGTGTAGCTACTGGCGCTATTGGTATAGGTATACTAGTGGCAGAATATTTAGGACTACCGTTTATTTATGTAAGACCAGACGCTAAAGGGCATGGGCGTAAAAACCAAGTTGAAGGCTTTATTGAAAGCGGACAAAATGTTGTTGTAGTTGAAGATTTAATTAGTACTGGCAAAAGTAGTTTGAATGCGGTAAAAGCACTTCGTGAAGCAGGCGTAAATGTAAAAGGCATGATTGCTATTTTCACCTATGGATTTGATGTTGCAAAAGAAAATTTTGAAAAGCAACAAGTCAAACTACAAACGCTTGGTAATTATGAAAGCCTACTGGAACAGGCAGTTTACACGAATTACATTTCTGAAAAAGAAGTAAAAACTTTATCGGAATGGAATTCTAATCCAAGTGAATGGAACGCTAATTGATATGTAAAAGTGAAATTGTTAGTCTTTAAGGCATTTAGTCAGAAAAAAATAAGGCACCTTAACAACTCAACAAAAAACAAATTACAACAAAATGAATTTAGAATCACCAAATATTACAGTTAGTAAATCTTCACAAGAAGTTTTTGATTTTTTAACAGATTTCAAAAATTTCGAATCTTTAATGCCAGAAAACATAAGTAAGTTTGAACTATTAGAAGACGATAAATTTTTATTTGCGCTTAAAGGTATGCCAGAGATAACTCTTCAAAAGAAAGAAGTTATACCTCCTAACAAAATTGTATTAGGAGCAGCAGGTGGAAAAATAGATTTCTCTCTTATAGGTAACATAAAAGATATTACTGCATCATCTAGTGAAGTTCAATTAGAATTTACTGGTGAGTTTAACCCAATGATGGCAATGATGATAAAAGGCCCTATTAAAAAATTTATAGAAACCCTTGTTACTAGTATTCCAAACGCTATTTAATACAACAGTGTAATCTCTTTTAAATTAAATTCTTTAATAATGTTATCTTCTAACAAGATTTGAAGATTTCCAGAATTAGAAACCCCTTGGATAAATCCAGAAAACGTTAAATTATTGCAATTCTTAAATGTAGATGGTATGTTTTTTCTGAACAAATGGCTCTCGTATTCTTCCTTTAACAAAGCATAATTTCCTTTATGAAAGATGCTGAAGTGACTCTTCAAACTTTCTAATATTGCCAATAATACTTCTTCTAAATTAAAATTATTACCAGAAATTAATTTTAATGATGTCGCTCTCGGTAAATTTTTAAATTCTGTTTCATTCACATTGAGTCCTACACCAATTATCGATGCATTAAGATTGTTCTGTTTTATGACATTTTCAATAAGAATCCCACAAATTTTCTTGTCTCCTGACAAAATGTCGTTTGGCCATTTTATACGTAGTTTAGGGATTGAGAAACTTTGCAATGCCTTAATTATAGCTAACGCGCTTATCATACTTATGCTAAAAGAGGCATCAATATCTAAACCAGAAACATCTTTAAAGACACTAAACGTAAGGCTTTTAGAAGTTTGAGAACTCCAAACTGCTCCCATTTGTCCTCTTCCTTGGTTTTGTTTTTTAGCAGTTACCACAGTATAATCATCTAGTGTTTCTAATGCAATTAAGTCCCGCAAATAGCTATTTGTGGAATCGGTGGCATCAAGTTTGATTATACGCATTTAAAGGTTATTATAAGTTAGAAAATCTTATGATTAATTTAAAGTATAAAGAACTAAAAAAATAATAACTTTGCATAAATTAAAAAAAATTAATGGCGAAAGAAAAAATAAGCGCAGACCAGCTAATATCTGTAATAATTAGTGGCATTGAAGATGTTAAAGGTAAAGAGATAAATATTCTAGATTTAAGAGATATTGAAAATACGGTTTGCGATTACTTCATAATTTGCGAAGGTACTTCAAACACACAAGTTAACGCCATAGTAAATTCCATACAAAAGAAAGTAAGTAAAGAACTTAAAGATAACCCTTGGCATACCGAAGGTCTTGATAATGCCGAATGGGTTTTAATAGATTATGTTAATGTGGTGGTACATGTGTTTCAGAAACAGATAAGAGACTATTACGACATTGAGAGCCTTTGGGGAGATGCAAAAACAACAGTAATAGAAACTAGTTACTAGAAAAAACATGGCAAACGACAAAAAAAACATAAAAGACAAAAAACCAAAGTTTAGTCCGTATTGGATTTACGGTATTGTAATAGCTATTTTTATTGGGACTTCGGTATTTAGCAATAGTGGTTTTCAAGAAGGTAAAGAAACCAACCCAACACAATTTTTGCAATTTGTAGAAGATGGCGATGTAGCAAAGGTCGAAATTGTTAACAAACGTATAGCAAAAGTATATCTTACAAAAGATGCGGCAACTAAAGAAATTCATAGAAGTTCTAAACCAACTACTTTAATTCCAACTGCTACCCAATTACCTAATTACAAATTCGAATTTGGAGAATTAGAGATTTTTCAAAATGAATTAAATGAAGTTATAAAGTCTAATAATTTAGACTTAGAACCTGTTTACATAACAGAAGAAAATTTTCTAGGCGATTTCCTTTTAGGTATTTTACCTTTTGTATTACTTATTGGTGTTTGGATTTTCATTATGCGCCGTATGTCTGGTGGTGCTGGTGGAGGTGCTGGTGGGCAAATATTTAATATAGGAAAATCGAAAGCGAAATTATTCGATCAAAATACCGAAGTTAAAACAACTTTTAAGGATGTTGCAGGTTTAGAAGGTGCTAAAGAAGAAGTTCAAGAAATTGTAGATTTTCTTAAGTTTCCTGAAAAATACACCACATTAGGCGGGAAAATTCCAAAAGGAGCTTTACTTGTAGGACCTCCAGGAACAGGAAAAACATTATTAGCAAGAGCCGTGGCTGGCGAAGCTAAAGTACCGTTCTTCTCGCTATCTGGTTCAGATTTTGTTGAGATGTTTGTTGGTGTAGGAGCTTCAAGAGTTCGTGACTTATTTAAGCAAGCAAAAGAAAAATCGCCATCAATTATTTTTATAGATGAAATTGATGCTATTGGACGCGCAAGAGGTAAAAACGCAATGTCAGGAAGTAATGATGAACGCGAAAACACCCTAAATCAATTACTAACCGAAATGGATGGTTTTGGTACCAATGCTAACGTTATTGTACTTGCAGCAACTAATAGAGCAGATATACTTGATAAAGCCTTAATGCGTGCAGGACGTTTTGATAGACAAATTTTTGTAGACCTTCCAGATGTACGTGAGCGTAAAGAAATATTTGAAGTACATCTTCGTCCGCTTAAAAAAGCTAAAGATTTAGACACAGATTTCTTATCTAAGCAAACACCTGGTTTTTCAGGTGCAGATATAGCCAATGTATGTAATGAAGCAGCATTAATTGCTGCTAGAAATGGCAAAAAAGAGGTAGACAAGCAAGATTTTCTTGATGCCGTAGATAGAATAATTGGTGGGTTAGAAAAGAAAAATAAAATTATAACGCCTAGTGAGAAAAAAGCAGTTGCATTCCATGAAGCTGGTCATGCCACTGTAAGTTGGATGCTAGAACATGCTGCTCCATTAGTAAAAGTTACCATAGTGCCAAGAGGAAGATCTTTAGGTGCTGCTTGGTATTTACCAGAAGAACGTTTAATAGTTAGACCAGAACAAATGCTTGACGAAATGTGTGCAGCATTAGGTGGACGAGCTGCAGAAAAAGTTATTTTCGATAAAATATCTACAGGCGCTTTAAGTGATTTAGAAAAGGTTACTAAACAAGCTCGGGCTATGGTTACCATTTATGGTTTGAGTGATAAAATAGGAAACTTAACATATTATGACTCGTCTGGTCAAAATGAATTTGGCTTCAATAAACCTTATAGCGAGCAAACAGCAGAGCTTATCGATAAAGAAATTTCTAATATCATTGAAGAGCAATACGAAAGAGCAATAAAGCTACTTGAAGAAAATAAAGACAAGCTAACAGAACTTGCCGAGGTATTACTTGAAAAAGAGGTTATTTTTAAAGATAATCTTGAAAAAATATTTGGGAAACGTGCTTTTGAAAAAGAAGAGCGAGAAATCCTAGACAAATAGTTGAAACGTATATATTTGTTAAGCTTTTAGTAAAAATCTTAAATTAATCGTTAGGTTAATTTAAGATTTTTTATATTTGATAAACACCAGATTAAATTGTGTTAATAGCAGTATCTAAATGAGTCTTTTTAGAAAAATTTTTGGTTTGAAATCTGAAAACAAAGATGAAGAACTAAAATCAAATGACAGAGGCAAATACATGCCTGAAATTAAATTACCAATAGACGAAAGGTTTACTATAAACTTTAAAGCTAATGGTGGTAAATTTTTGTACTGTGAAGACCTAAATGAAATATTCCAAAATTTACAGAGTATTATAAACGAAAATGGTTGGCAAGAGAAGAATGTATTAATTATTGATAACCAATTAGAAAGTAAATTTCAAAATTCTAATTTAAAGATAACAAACAGAATAAGTGACTCCTCGTTTTTTTTAACTACATGCGAAAATCTAATCGCAAATGATGGTTCATTACTTATTTCATCTAGACAAATTTTTGAAAAAAAACTCCCTGAACTTCCTTTTAACTTTATAGTATTCGCCACAACTAGTCAAATTGTTGAAAGTATTGGTGAAGGCTTACGAGGTATTAAATCTAACAATAGAAAAAAAATACCTACCAATATTACTACCATAAAACATTTTAAATCTGGAGACGAAAAAGATTTCTTAAGTTATGGAAGTAGTGCTAAAAACCTCTACCTACTACTTTTAGAAGACTTATAGAATGAAAGAATTTCTTATTAGAGGACTATCAGGTTTACTTTATATTTCATTATTGATAGTGTGTCTAAATTTCGAACATGCCTCATTAATTCTTTTTTTTGTTTTTGGAATCATTTGTTTGGTCGAATTCAATAAGCTTATTCAACTTAAAAGCATTATACCCTTTTTTATATTTGTTATTCTTTATCCCGTATTTGGTTATTGGCAATTCGTTTTAAACTACGATCAAGGTTTTGATGAAGCTATACAAATCCTAATGGTTTTAACCATTTTTGTTGAGCTTTTTTTAATAAAAGATTTGTTTTCAGAAAAAAGGATACCGCTTTTTATATCAAAACGTTTCATTCTTACAACTTTTTATCTTTCCAGTGGATTTGTATTCTTGGTATTAATAGCAAATTATTATGAAGTCTATAACCCAAGTATTTTATTAGGTGCTTTTATATTAGTTTGGGTTAATGACTCGTTTGCTTATTTTGTTGGTAAAAATTTTGGTAAGCAAAAACTCTTTGAGAAAATTTCACCCAAAAAAACTGTTGAAGGTTTTCTAGGTGGTTTATTCTTTTCTTGTATAGCAAGTTATTTTATTGCTAACTTTACTCAAAATTTAGGCTTTACAAATTGGCTTATAATTGCTATCATTGTTAGTGTTTTTGGTACAATTGGCGATTTAATAGAATCTAAATTTAAACGTCAAGCAAGTGTAAAAGATAGTGGTGTTATTATGCCAGGGCATGGAGGATTGCTTGATAGGTTAGATAGTATTATTTTTGCAGCACCTTTTATTTATTTATTTTTAAGAATACTCAAGTATGTTTCATAAAGAAGGACATAAAATCATTACCATAACATTTGTAGCTATTTTAGCTGGATTTTTATTAGCAGATAGGTTCATTACTATTCAATGGTTACAAATATTAATCATGATTACACTCTTGATATTCCTAGTGCTTATTCTGCAGTTTTTTAGAAACCCTAAACGTCATACAGCTTTTAACGATAAACATGTGGTTTCTCCAGTAGATGGTAAAGTGGTAGTAATTGAAGAAGTTTTCGAAAAGGAATATTTTAAAGACAAACGCCTACAAGTAAGTGTTTTTATGTCTCCACTAAATGTTCACGTAACACGTTACCCTATAGGAGGTCATGTTATTTTTAGCAAGTATCATCCTGGGAAATATCTGGTTGCATGGCATCCTAAAGCAAGTGAAGAAAATGAGCGCACAACGGTTGTAGTAGAAAATGAGTCTTACGGAAAAGTTTTATACAGGCAAATTGCTGGAGCATTAGCAAAACGAATAGTTAACTATGCCAAACAAAATGATAAAGCCACGCAAGGCGATGACTCTGGTTTTATTAAATTTGGTTCGAGAGTCGATTTATTTTTACCTTTAGGCACAAAAATAAAAGTACAGCTTAATCAAAAAGTAAAAGGCGGAGAGAGTGTTATTGCCGAAGCAAATGGATAGTACCGATTTAGACATAGAATTTAATGAAGCTGTTGAGCGTGTGAATGCTCATATTGATCCATTTCCTGCAGACACATTGCTTAAACTATATGCCTACTATAAAAAAGCCACTAATAATTACCGTAGACCTAAAAGTAAAAAACCTATAATAAATGCTTTTAAAACAAACGCCCTATTTCAAGTTGAAAACATCTCTCAAGACAAGGCAAAGCAAGCTTATATAGCACTTGTAAAAGACTATTTTCTATACAGAAAATAGTTAAAAACAACTACATATACACCCATATAAATATTCGTTTTTAGCAAATTTAGACTGCTAGATTTTCATTTTTTTATTAACTTGTCATTTCCCTTTAACATACCTTATATATGTCTAAAAACAACCAATTTAACTACGACGAGGAATTAGCAAAATTACATACAGAACTAGTACATCTTCAGGAGTGGGTTAAAAAGCAAGGGTTAAAAGTTGTTATCCTTTTTGAAGGCAGAGATGCCTCTGGCAAAGGAGGCACCATAAAACGCTTTACCGAACCTCTCAACCCAAGAATTTGTAAAGTGGTTGCCTTAGGCGTACCCACCGAAAGAGAAAAAACACAATGGTATTTCCAGCGATATGTTCATTATTTACCTGCAGCAGGAGAGATTGCTCTTTTCGACCGAAGTTGGTATAATCGTGCTGGAGTAGAAAAAGTGATGGGGTTTTGCACAGAAGAGGAATACAATGAATTTTTACGTTCTTGCCCAGAATTTGAGCGGATGCTTGTACGTTCTGGCATTATCGTTTTAAAATATTGGTTTTCAGTTAGTGATGAAGAACAAGAAAAGCGTTTTAAAAACCGTATAAGTAATCCTTTAAAACGTTGGAAATTTAGCCCAATGGATTTAGAATCGCGTTCGCGTTGGTTAGAATACTCTAAAGCAAAAGATAATATGTTTGCACATACCGATACTAAGCAAGTCCCGTGGTACGTGGTAAACTCAGACAACAAGAAAAAAGCACGTTTAAACTGCATAAGTCATGTTCTAAGCCAGATTCCTTATGAAAGGATGAATATAAAATCAATTGAACTTCCAGAATTACCAGATTACAAGGCGTATGTGCGACCACCAATGAACTACCAGACCTTCGTACCTGAGAAGTATTGAGAACCATTTAATTTTAATAAAACTCTGCTTCAAAAAGGGTTTTAAAATGTTTTAGTAATTTCTCTTTAACCTCAGCTTCATCAACTTGCTTAACCCCTAATTCAACATTAAGAGAAGTAACTGCTTTTCCTTTAATACCACAAGGAATCATTAAATCAAAATATCCTAAATTAGCATTAACATTAAGAGCAAAACCATGCATTGTTACCCAACGACTGGCACGAACTCCCATAGCACATATTTTTCTTGCAAATGGTGTACCTACATCCAACCAAACCCCCGTTTCTCCATCGCTACGCTGTGCTTTTAAACCATATTCAGCCAGCGTGAGAATAATCATTTCTTCAAGAAACCGGAGATATTTATGTATATCGGTAAAAAAATTATCTAAGTCTAAGATAGGATAACCAACAATTTGTCCAGGCCCATGATAGGTTATATCGCCTCCTCTATTCACTTTATAAAAGCTTGCATTTTTGGCTTTCAATTGATCTTCATCAACAAGTAAATTCGAAATATCGCCACTTTTACCTAAAGTATAAACATGTGGATGTTCTACAAACAAGAAATAATTTCTTGTCTGCAAATTAGCTTCTTCTCTCCTATTTTTAATTTTAGTTTGAACAATACCTTTAAACAAATGTTCCTGGTAATCCCAGGTTTGTTTGTAGTCTTTTAAACCTAAATCTTGCAGCTCAATTTGCTTATTCATAGACAGCAAAATTACGACATTTTAATGGTTTAATTCTTAGGATTATTAAGTATAACTAAAGCTGCAATAACACCTGGCACCCAGCCACAAAGCCATAATAGGAAGACAATAAAAATAGACCCACAACCTTTATCTATAACAGCTAAAGGTGGACAAATAATAGACAGTAAAACTCTCCAAAAACTCATATTGATTTTTTAATGATTGATGATTACCAGTTTGACGCTAAAACAAATCATTTGTTACAAATCTAAGATAGATATAGTCATCAAAAATCCCAAATCAATAATCGTAAATCGTAAATCAAATGATTATCTTTGCACATTAAAATTTACACAGCATTTAGAATATGTCGCAATTATCGGAACAAGAACTTGTTAGAAGAGAGAAGTTAATGAAATTACGCGAGTTAGGGATTAATCCCTACCCAGCAGATTTGTATCCTGTAAGTCATAGTTCAAAACAGATAAAAGAACAGTTTGAAGAAGGCAAACAGGTTGTTGTTGCTGGAAGATTAATGATGATAAAAATTCAAGGTAAAGCAAGTTTTGCACAACTACAAGATGCAGAAGGAAAAATTCAAGTGTATTTTAATCGTGATGAAATTTGCCCAAATGAAGACAAAACCAAATACAATGATGTTTTTAAAAAACTATTAGACTTTGGTGATTTTGTTGGTGTTGAAGGTGAATTATTTACCACGCAAGTTGGTGAAAAAACAGTTAAAGTCAAAGATTTTACAGTATTAAGTAAGTCATTAAAACCACTTCCATTACCAAAAGAAAAAGACGGTGTGGTGTATGATGCTTTTACCGATCCTGAGCAACGCTACAGACAGCGTTATGCCGATTTAGTGGTAAACCCTCAAGTAAAAGAAGTATTTGTTAAGCGAACCAAATTATTTAATGCCATGCGTTCATTTTTTAATGATGCTGGTTATTTTGAAGTAGAAACTCCTGTATTACAACCCATCCCAGGTGGTGCTGCGGCGCGTCCGTTTATAACACATCACAACGCTTTAGATGTGCCTTTATATATGCGAATTGCGAATGAGTTGTATTTAAAAAGATTGATTGTTGGAGGTTTTGATGGTGTCTATGAGTTTTCTAAAAACTTTAGAAATGAAGGTATGGATAGAACACATAATCCAGAATTCACAGCCATGGAAATATATGTAGCTTACAAAGATTACAACTGGATGATGGATTTCTGTGAACGCTTACTAGAACATTGTGCTGTAGCTGTAAATGGGAGTACAAAAGCTACTTTTGGGGAGCATGAAATAGATTTTAAAGCACCGTATGCCCGTGTTACAATGGCAGATTCTATAAAGCATTTTACAGGATTTGACATTACAGGCAAGAGCGAAAATGAAATAAGGCAAGCCGCTAAAGACTTAGGTGTAGAAGTTGATGCTACCATGGGTAAAGGAAAATTGATTGATGAAATTTTTGGTGAAAAATGTGAAGGTAACTATATACAGCCAACCTACATCACAGATTACCCTAAAGAGATGAGTCCGTTGTGCAAAGAGCACAGAGAAAACCCAGAACTAACCGAACGTTTCGAACTTATGGTATGTGGTAAAGAAATTGCTAATGCTTATTCTGAACTAAATGACCCAATAGACCAGCGTGAACGTTTTGAGCATCAATTGAAACTTGCTGCTAAAGGAGATGATGAGGCAACCGAGTTTATAGATCACGATTTTTTACGAGCTTTAGAATATGGTATGCCTCCAACATCTGGTATGGGAATTGGCATGGATAGACTTATTATGTTTTTAACCAATAATCAATCAATACAAGAAGTATTATTCTTTCCTCAAATGAGACCAGAGAAAAAAGCCCCTGCAATTAGTGAAGAAGGAAAAGCATTGTTAGAGTTACTTAAAAAAGCTGAGCGATTAGGATTGAATGATTTAAAAGCTCAATCTGGTTTGTCAAATAAAAAATGGGACAAAACCATTAAGGAGCTAACTAAAAACAGTCTAGCTAAAGTAGAAAAAACAGACGATGGATTGTTTGTTGAAGTCGTTTCTTAACAAAGTAATAGTAAATTTAGGTTAACAAAAAAATCCAGTAAAATTAATTACTGGATTTTTTTAACTAACTAAACTAACTAAACTAACAACTTAACTAACCTAATAATTCTAGACCATACCAGAGTATGCACAGAAATTTTTAGGCAAATAATCTTTCGTATTAAAATTTAATTCGACTTCTTCTTCAATTTCAATAAGTCCAACTGTATTCCAATCTATATCGTGTAATCCTTTTAATGGATTAAAGTTTTTTGGAAGGTATTTTTCTGTATCGATTAAAACTTCTACTTCTTCATCTATGGTAACCAATTCAATTATATTCCAATCTAAATCGTGCTTACCTTTTAGAGGATTAAACCCTTTTGGTAAATACAATTTTGTATCAAAAGGTATTGTAACGTCCTCTTCAAACTCAACAAGTTCTATTACAAATTCATCGGCTTGATCACAAATCGAATCTTCTAAAATACAAGATAATTCGTATTCTGGAATTGTGTCGTAATCATGCGTCATTTCACTAATAGTTGCAGAAGCACTAGCAGTAACAAACAAACTTAAAATAAATGCTAATCGTACCATAATCTTATAAATTAATTTCAATACAAATTGACGCTTATTTAGTAAAATGGTTACTAAGATTTAGATATGTTTAACACATAATTATCAATTCTTTAAGATATATAAACTGAAGTGTTAAGGTTTTTAAGAGTTACTATGGAAATAGTATTTTTATATGATGCTGATACAAACTGAAATTGGATAAATTATTATGATTTCCACTTTCAATTTTCACAAACTCTGTAAAGTCTTTTGGTGCCTCTTCGTAGAATTTTTGAGCAGATCTATAAGGAATAATAATATCTTCTGTTCCATGAAACATGGTAATAGGACAAGTTACGCTACCAATAAATTGATAGGTTGGAAATTTATATTTAAGAAATAGCCTAACTGGAAACATAGGAAATCTAGATTGTGCCACATCTTCTATACTATAATAAGGAGTTTCTAAAACCAACTTACTTGGATTATTTCTAGAAGCTACATATGTAGCTATACCTGTTCCTAAGGAACGACCATACACAGCAATTTGGCTTTCTTTGTATTGACTCTTCAAATAACTATAAAACATCTCTGCATCTTCATAGAATACATCTTGATTAAGTTTACCCTTACTTTTTCCATAGGTTCTGTAATCCATAATCAGGACGTTATACTGTTTTTCTACAAAAAATTCTGCTACAGTTCCCCAACGAGATAGATCGCCTGAATTACCATGAAAATATAAGATAACTCCTTTAGGGTTTTCAACTTTAAAATGAAGTGCGTTTAGCTTAGCCCCATCGGTTGCTTCAAGATTTATTTCTTCAAAATTATAATTAAAACTAAACTTATAATCTTTTTCTAATACCGTTGGTAAAAACAAAAGTCTTTCTTGTATAAAATATAAGGATGCAGAAATCATAACATATAGACTTACTATAATTAAAACTAGCTTTTTAAGCTTTTGCTTTAGATGCCTTGGAACTGTGTTTAACATGAATACTTGTTGTAGATAAATCTATTTGTTCTGGTTTAGAATTTAGGATATCATGTATCATTTCATGATAGGACTCAAAATTATTTAAGTTCTTATGTCCGCCCCCTATTACGGTGTGTAATTTAGTGCGTTTTGGATTTACTTTCGATAATTTTACACTAGTTTTATATGGTATCAAACTGTCATTAGTGCCATGAATAATATGGATAGGGCATTGTACATACTTTAACCATTTGTAAGTTGGTAGCGGATATTTTATTAATAACGACAATGGCATAAAAGGAGCATATCGCGCAGTAACTTTAGTTAAGCTGTAATACGGCGCATCTAGGATAAGCATTTTAGGGTTATTCATTGAAGCTAATTTAGCAGCAAACCCTGAGCCTAATGAACGTCCATATAATACAATTCTGTCTTCGGTTGTTTTCTCTTTTATCTTGTTATAAACAACTTGCAAGTCTCTTTTAATAGCTTTCTGTGAGCGTCTGCCTGTGCTTTTACCAAACCCACGATAATCTACCATAAGGACATTATAACCATGTCTGGTAAAATCTACAGCAAATTTACCCCAGCCCTTAATACTTTTAGAGTTCCCCTTTAAGTATAAAACAATGCCTTTTGATTCGCTTTTTGGCTTAAATAGAATACCATTTATAATAGCTCCATCTCTAGTTTCTAAATTATGTTCCTCTATATTTTGATTCTCATAATAAAACTGAAAATCCTTAGAAAGTTTTTCTGGTTTGAATAATAAATAATCCTGTAAGTAGTATAATGCAATGCTTATTATTACATAAACAATAAGAATTACAATAATAATGTGCAACCAATAAGACATATAATAAAACCCTTAGATTACTAATATACAATAATTCACTCTATTGATTTTAGTCAACTTTATCAACATAATCTTTAATAGAAATTTCATTAATAACAACATCGTTTAATACCGCTTCTCCATTTTTAATATACACTAATGCATATGTATTATTAGGCAATGAATCGCGTTGATTATTTCTTACAGCAACCTCGGCATCATATGCTTTGGTTTCCTCCATATAATAGCGATTAAAAGGTAAGTTAAAATTTAGTTCTTGTTCTATTTTACTATACCAGCCAACTTCTGCAATAATAAAATCTTTAGATGTGTTTAAGGGTTCTTTACTAACTTCAGACACTTTTGCAAAACCTAAACTATCTGTTTCTAAATAAACATAAACTTTATCTTTTCTTTCCCAAATGCTGTCTGTAGTTTTATAAGCTCTAACATCATAATTTAAATTTATGTACTTACCTCTATAAGGATCGCTAGGATCTACTGGCTGCGTTTTAAACTTATAGGCTGCCCCGTTGCTTATAATAGATTCTTTATTAAAAATCATTTGTGCTGGCACGAATAGTTGTGCTATTGCTAGGCCAATAAATAGTATAAATATGTGTATTGTTTTCATATATCTTCTTTTATTTATTCAATTTTTGTCTTTTCAGCATGATATAATTGGTAAAAAAGAAACCAACACCAACACCTACAAATAATAAACCTCTTATTACGAAACTCATATTAGTATCGAAAAATCGACAAGCAATAAGTGCTGTTATTATTAGTAAACCATAATTTAAAATACCAAAGTGAAATTTATCTGCACCAATCTTTATAGCAAGAATTCCTAGAGCTAGTATTAAAAAATTTATTAGTGCTATTGAAGCAAAACTACCTGACATTCCAATAAAAAAGATGATTGAAAAAAGTATAAATACATATTGAAATAAGTTGAAGTTTTGAATCCATTTTTTTGAATATGAAAAAATCAAAACACCTATTGTACTTATAAAAAGTATTAATGACACATACATTTCTTGAGTACCAAATACCATATCATGTCTTAAAATATCTTTCCAGAGCCATTCGAAGCTTGTTAACAATAACATATAAATAGTTCCTAAAGAACCTAAGACTAAATGGCCATTTCGTCTTAATTTTTGATTATCGAAAAACGGTAGTTTCCCAATATTATATAACAACCCGAATAATATAACATACATTAAAAAACCGAGTTCTTCGGTTCTATCAACAAAAGCACCTAACACAATAATAACACTTAAAGGTATTAGCCAATTAAAAATTGAAGTAATGTTATGTGTCTTTTTGTTTTTTAATAATAGATAGTAATGTGGTATTAATATAGCTAATAGCAATATGTACAACCAAGGTGTTTGGTTACCATTAAAATACCCAAAAGCACAAGCGTAATTTGTTGTAAAAACAATATGTAGAATTGCTAATGCATTAGATTTTAAAAGATAAATTAATGGTGCGCAGAGTAAAATCCACGTTAGCATATAACTGCTAAAATTTCCTGGGATATTATAAATTTGACTCACCAAAGCCATACTAGCACCTACAGCAAAAAACAAGAATACTCCTGAGGCTTCTCGCCATGTTGTATTCTTCTTCTTTAAAATAGTATAGCCTACTATTAGTTGCCCAATAATTAATGGCGCAAAAGCAAAAATTGTTTTTATACTTCTTGAAAAATCATCCCAATTATGAGCTAGAATTAAAATAATACCAAGACCAACTAGTGTAGATCCTAAAACGGCAAAAACAGTAAATAATCGATTTGGTGAATCTGCTTTTTTAGACTTATAATAGTTTTCGATATTGGCGGCTACTTTATTTGAAATGACTTGCTCTTCAACAAGTTCTTTTATATCGTTTAGAATTTTTGAATTCATGTTTTTATTATTAATCTGTTAAAGATAATTATTTAAAACCTCGCAGCATTACCACGAGGTTTTGGGTTAATTAACTAACCAATCATCAAAACAACCCATAGATCTTTTTTGTTTTGATTCTAGTCATATAACTCCTATTTGTCTTCGACTTTTGCTCTATCTATATATTGTACATCTCTCGTATTTTTCTGTACTGCAATTGCTGAAAACAGACTCAAAAGAAAAGACATACCATAAAAACCTTTTTCACTTAAAAGCAAATCGGCATTCCATAATCCTATAACAAGAAGTGTTATTGATGCTACCGTTGTAAACCAACTTATGCTATAATAAATTTCGGTAACTGGAATATCTTCTAACTTATCTCTTACAGCCTTCTGAACAGAAATAACAGAAAACAGTCCAAAAAGCAGTATAGTAAAGTAATACCCTTTTTCATTCAGCATCATATCGGCATTCCATAAACCAATACAATAAGAGGTCATACCAATTAACAAGGCAGACCATGACGCTCCTATAAAAGCCGCTGTTGGCTTTTGATCATATACTTCAGCTTCTTTTTTAATTTTTGTTTCTTTTGACTTTTCATCAATAGAAACTGTTGTTTGATAATTCATAATATTTGTTTTAATGATTACAAGACAAAATTGCAATACTTAGAACAATTTTGGAATTTAAATATTTAACAATACTGACGATATAATTTATACATTATATATAATTATTACTATATTTATTGATAAAATAAAATTTTTAATGACGACTAAATGAATGATTTAAAAGATATAGTTTCTACATTATCAATTGAAGAACAGCATCAATTTATCGCATATTTAGAAAAAAAGAACAAACGCAACGACACTAAAAACACCAAGCTATTCAATCTACTATTAAAAGATGAATTAAACTCAAACGCTATTTGCGCAAGACTTTACAGCAATCAAAAAAAAGATGCCTATCATGCTTTAAGGAAACGGTTACACCAATCTTTAATAGATTTTACAGCAAACCAAAGCTTACAAGAAGAGAATTCTGTTGATATGCTAATCATTAAATACATACTAGCTGCAAAATCATTTTTACAACAAAATCAAAACAAAGTCGCATATAAAGTTTTAAATAAAGCCGAAAAATTAGCTACTGAACACGACTTATTTCCGCTTCTAAACGAAATTTACCACACCAAAATTCAATATGCTTACGCAAATCCTTCAGTAGAAATCGATTTACTTATTTCAAAATTCAAAAGCAATCAAAAAAATATTCAATTAGAAGACGACCTTAATATTGTGTATGCAAAAATTAGACAAACCTTAAACAACATTTCATATAAAGGAGAAGTTTTAGATTTTCAAACCATACTCAACAAGACACTACAAGATTATAACATTAACTTGAGTGACACTATGTCGTTTAAATCTTTGTATCAATTAATCACAATTGCTAGTATTTCTGCTTTTGTAACTAAAGATTATTTAAAAATAGAACCCTTTTTAATTAATACATATTATTCTATACTAAAACATAAACATCGGGATAAACAGCTTTATTATCATATTCATATTTTGTATGCTATTGCAAATACTTTATTTCGGAATAAAAAATTCAATGAGTCTCAGGAATACTTAGAAATAATGTATGACCTTATGCAATCTCAGAAGAAAAAACACTTCAATGCTTTCAATCTTAAATACCATTTATTAATAGCATTAAACTTAAACTACAGTAATAAACAAGATTTAGCAATTAACACTTTAGAGCCGTTAATAACAAAAAAGCACGCAGATACTGAAGCTCTATTAGATATATATTTAAGTTTGATTATGTTTTATTTTCAAAAAGGAAATTTTAAAAATGCGAATCAAATACTTTCAAGCTTATACCATACAGACAAATGGTATATAGAAAAAGCAGGCAAAGAATGGGTTATTAAAAAGAACCTAACAGAAATTTTACTACACATTGAACTCAAAAATATTGATTTAGTAGAATCTAGACTCCGAAGTTTTAAAAGAACCCATTATCCATACCTAAGAAGCATCAACCAACAACGCGTAATAACGTACTTAGGTTTCGTAGAACATTATTATAAAAACCCAGAACTAATAACCTCTAACAAGTTTAAAGAAACGGTAGAAAACGCATTCCATTGGAAGGAAACTCATCGTGAAGATATTTTTGTTATTAGTTTTTACAGTTGGTTAAAAAGTAAAATGAACAAAATAGATTTATACAAAACCACTTTAGACCTAATAAAACAAGCTCAAAAAGAATTAACAAACGCATAATTATTATTTCTTTAAACTTTACCTATTTTTGCCCAATGCTTAAAAAAATGCTTCTTATTGTATTCTGCTTTTCAAGTTTTATCTTACTTGGACAAGAAAAGGATAGTTTAACTTTTAAAAACGGTATTGATAAGCCTAGCATTTTAGCAACGCATCATTTTGGGATTTTTAGTTCGAGAATAAACAATAATTTCAAAATTGCTCCACCTAAACAAAAAATGCTTTCATTTAACTATACTAGCGGAAACAACTTTCATCCTTTTGTGGAAGCTTATTACCCAAAAGATCCTGCTGTAAGAGAAAAATTAAGCAATACCATTTGGCATGATCGCCGTTTTAATTTTATTGACCAAGAAACAACGCCTGCAGATTATCTTAATATTGTTATCGACGCGGTTATTAAAGAGTTTAGAGCCAACCTAAATATTCCTTTAGCAAAAAAACATGAGTTGGGCATTACTTTAAGATCGTATCTAATTACCAAAGGAAAACACCCCTTTTCTCTTTTTACTAGCGATGAAAGTATTGAGTGGTTTCACAGTAATGTTTTTGGAGGTGAAGATCCCTACGGCAGACGTTTTTATGGGCTAAACCAGGTGAATTTTGAATATATTGATAGAAACGGGAGAACACTTAAATTAAATAATAATGATTTCTTTTTGGGCGGTATTGAACTAAATCATTTTTATTATCCAACTTTAAAAGTTAATAAAACTAGGAATTTGTTTTTTAATATAGGAAGTCATATAGGTGTTAATACCTCTAAATTTAATGCTTCTGTAGATATTGGTATTTCCACAAATGCTGTCAAAAAAATTGAACTAAAAAGTGGCAACGAATTTAATATTGGCTTAGGAGCTAGTTTATTGCGAAAAAACTTTGCAAACTTTAGAGACAATCTTATTGATTTAGGAACAAACAAATACTTAGCAAGCTTGCAAAGTGATGTTGAATTCACAAAATATACTGAACAAAAAAATTATCATGCCTTTAGTGTGAATTTCCACATTCAATCCAGATATGGAAAAAAAGAAGAAGCTGGTTACTATCATCTGCGAGGTTTATGGAGAGAAATAAATGGTGGCTGGCAACATGGCGTGCAAACTCTATATAATCCACTTTCCGATTGGACATTTATCTATACATATGGCCGTCCAAAATTTAAGCTATCTCTTTATTTCAAAGAAGACTTTTCGGTTAATAACGCTCCCGATTTTCAAACAGGGCTAAGCGTTCAAATTCCTATCTCTAAATAAATTTTCTCGGAACTCACTTCACCTTAGAATGATGTTAATATAACGTTAAAATTGAACTAGCGTTAAACCTTTCTATTATTACTTAGTCAAAACCTTGAACAATAAAATTTATAGAAATGAAAAAACTTGTTTTAATAATCGTTGCCTTATTAGCCATTCAAGTTGGGGCACAAGAACCTAAAAGAGATGGCCATAAGAAAGGGCAAGCAATGAAAAATTTAAGTGCCGAAGAAATCGCTAATCTTAAAACGAAAAAGATGACACTTCATTTAGAATTAAATGAATCACAGCAAAAAGAAATTTATGACATCAATTTAGCTAATGCTACCACTAGAAAAGCACATATGGAAAGTCGTAAAGCAAAAAAAGAAAGTGGTGATGCTCAAAAACCTTCGAAAGAAGATCGATTAAAGATGGCTAATGCTCTATTGGATCATAAAATTGCTATGAAAGCAAAAATGAAAGAGATTTTAAATGAAGAACAATTTGCAAAATGGGAAAAAGCGCAAGCCAGAGCAAATGCAAAACAGAAAGGCAAGAAAAAACCGCACAAAAAGAAAAAACAAGAATAGATTGGTTTAGTTTAGTTTGATGATTATAGTTTTTGTTAGAGAGGAGTATTTCATTAGAAATATTCCTCTTTTCTTTTTCTATAAAATTTTAGCAACTTTACTAACTGCTTCAATTGTAAAATCTAAATCCTCATAAGATAAGGCATCTGTTATAAACCATGTTTCAAAAGCACTTGGTGCAATATAAACACCTTCATCAAGCATGCCATGAAAGAATTTTTTAAACCTATCGTTATTGCCTTTAGCTGCCGAATCGAAATCTATTACTTTGCCTTCATCAAAATGGACGGAAATCATCGATCCTAGTCTATTAATAGTGTGGTCTATATTGTTCTCTCTTAAAACTTTCGAAATCCCTTTATGCAAATAGGCAGTCTTTTCGGCTAAGCGATTAAAGATTTCAGTATTATTATTTAACTCTGTTAACATAGCCAAACCAGCTGCCATTGCCAACGGGTTTCCACTTAAAGTTCCTGCTTGATACACTGGCCCTAGTGGCGCTAAATGATTCATAATTTCATTTCTCGCTGCAAATGCACCAACAGGTAAACCACCCCCAATTACTTTTCCAAAACAAACAATATCTGCATTAATATTAAACAATTCTTGCGCTCCACCTCTAGCCAATCTAAAACCAGTCATTACCTCATCAAAAATCAATAGAATACCATTTTCATTACAAATAGTTCTTAATGCTTGCAGGAAATTATCCTGTGGTGGTATACATCCCATATTACCAGCAACAGGCTCAATAATAATACAAGCTATTTCATTTTGATTAGAAGTCACTAATTGCTTAACATCTTCAATGTTATTATATGATGCCAGCAAAGTATCTTTAGCTGTCCCTTGAGTCACACCAGGACTATTAGGAACACCAAAAGTACTAGCCCCACTACCTGCTTGAATTAAAAAAGAATCGCTATGGCCATGATAACACCCCTTAAATTTTATAATTTTATCTTTTCCTGTAAAACCGCGTGCCAACCTTACGGCACTCATACAAGCCTCTGTTCCCGAATTAACAAACCTTATTTTATCAATATTAGGCACCATTGAAACCGCTAATTCTGCTATTTTAGTTTCAATCTCTGTAGGCATTCCAAACGAAGTTCCCTTTTTTGCTTTACTAACTACTGCATTTACAACAGGCTCAAAAGCATGACCTAAAATCATAGGCCCCCAAGAGTTAATGTAATCGATTAGTCTATTGCCATCTTCATCGTATAAATAAGCTCCTTTAGCTTCTTTTACAAAAATAGGAGTCCCTCCTACTCCTTTAAAAGCTCTAACAGGTGAGTTTACACCTCCAGGAATTACTTTTTCTGCCTCAGAGAATAAGGCACTGCTTCTTTGATAAATCATGAATTTTTATTGTTATTGTTGAACCAATAAGATTTGACCAATATCTAAGTCGTTACCCTTTAACCCATTTATTTGTTGAAGTTCTTGTACGGTTGTATTATACTTTTTAGAAATCGAATACAATGTGTCTCCTTTAG
This sequence comes from uncultured Algibacter sp., assembly GCF_947487605.1. Classification (GTDB taxonomy): domain Bacteria; phylum Bacteroidota; class Bacteroidia; order Flavobacteriales; family Flavobacteriaceae; genus Algibacter_D. Next base: position 261,176 of record NZ_CANKXK010000004.1, on the reverse strand, counting down.
AAACCGTATATAATAATTTACTCGACTCATTATCTTTTGCAATATTATTTTCCAAACCTAACAACGCTCTATCATACTCATAAAGTTTATAGCGTTCAATTAAACTTATAAGTTTCTCTGGATATTTTCTATCTGTGGCATATCCAGCAGATTTTAAACCTTTAGCCCATCGTTTATAGTCATGTTGCTTTAAATCAAATAAAAAAGCATACCGTTTTCTTTCAGATAAAAATAACGAATGGTCTCTAAATGAATATTTCGCATCATTATACTTCCTAAAACATTCTCCTTTTTTATCATCATCATGATATATCTTTTTACCAGTCCAATCATGACATTTAATACCAAAATGATTATTTGCCTTAACCGACAATCTACCTTTACCAGAACCTGATTCTAAAATACCTTGAGCCAAAGTTATACTAGCAGGAATTCCATAAAGTTTCATTTCGTTCTGAGCAATTTCTTTGTAAGTATCTATATACTTTTCAGTGGCATTGGCATATACTTTTGAAGTTTCTTTAACTAGTACTGGTTTTTTAGGAGATGTTTCAGCTAAAACTGGTTCTTTGCGCTCAATAACTGGTTCCGACTTATTTTTTTTAGTGACCACACCCTTCTTTGAGCCACAACTAAATGCTAAAAAACTTATAAAAACTATAACAACTAATCGACTCATTTATATATCAATTAAAGATAAACCTTTACTTTTTAAAACGTTATTCATACCTGTAATTCCCTGCAATCCACCTGTATGAATTCCTAATATTCTAGACCCTTTAGGAAAGTAATTTTTTTCGATTAAATCAAAAACACCAAACATCATTTTACCTGTGTAAACAGGATCAAGAGGTACTTTATAAAGAGACTTAAACTCGTTTATAAACGACACCAATTCTTCATTTATTTTAGCGTAACCTCCAAAATGATAACCCGATATTAGTTTCCAATTCGGTTTTGTTGCAAATTTACTAATATCTTCATGTAAAAAAGAACCTTTTAACGCCGGAAAACCCAAAACTTGTTGACTAGGTTTTGAACAATTTATAAGTCCAGAGATAGTACCTCCTGTTCCAACGGAACAACAGATATAATCGAAACAAGTATCATCTTGGTTTAAAATTTCTTCGCAACCCTTTATTGCCAAATCGTTTGTACCCCCTTCTGGAATTAAATAAAATCTACCGAATTCATTTTGAAGGCTTTCAATAAATAAATCATTTGTTTTATTTCTGTAATCTTCGCGCGAGATATATTTAAACTGCATACCACATTGTTTTGCAAAACTAAGTGTTGCATTCTCATATTCCTTCCCCAATAACTCATCTCCCCTTATAACACCAATAGTTTTAAATCCAATCTGTTTGCCAGCTGCAGCTACTGCAGCAATATGATTTGAATAAGCTCCTCCAAAAGTCAATAATGTTTCAAAACCTTCTTTTTGAGCCTCGATTAAATTATATTTTAGCTTCCTATATTTGTTACCTGAGACATAGGGATGTATTCCATCTTCACGTTTTAGAAACAACTCAACTCCTGCTTCATGAGGCAATTTTATTTGTTGATTAACACTATTTTCGAGCCTAAACATCATGCCTGCGAATATACTTTAAAAAACTCCAAAACTTTCTATGTTTGAGATATTCTAAGTTACATTCATTCGCATAAGACTCTCGCTCAAATGAAATATTTCGATAAGCTGTATTCCAATTTTTAAACTGAATGATTCTAAAGATAAACTCAAAAACATAAATAAGATAAAAAGGCAAAACCAATAGTTCTATTTGTTGCCTAAGGTGTATTCTTTCATGATTTAACAATACACTATTTTGCTTTAACCGTTTTGACCTTAAAAGCACAAATGGAAACAATGTTAATCCGTTATATCCCTTCGGAATTAAATATTTTGAAATGAGTATCATATTCTTTTAATTTCAAAAATCAGTCCAAATTATATTAACTTTGTGTGCTATGAAAAAAATCATCCCCATTGAGGAAGGCGACTACTATCTTACCCCAGAAGGATATCGTTGTTTTACAGAGCGGTACCATTTAAAAAGAGGATATTGTTGTGAAAGCGGTTGTAGACATTGTCCATACGGCTATGACAAACGAACAAATTCAACCAAAAAATAGCCTTTCTCACTCATTTTTAGATTAATACTTGGTATGATTCTTGATGCTATTAAAAGTAAAAAAAAGAAAGTTTCTGTAAATTAATTATCTTTATAGAATACAGGTTTACTCTAGCTTTTTACAACTATTATAACCGTAAAAAATTGCATTATGAATAAATTATTTAAAACTTTGTCGCTATTATTGTTAGTAATGGTAGTAACATCCTGTACCTCTGTTAGAGTTGCAGCAGATTATGATAAAGGTGCAAACTTTGGTGAATACAAAACCTTTGCATTCTTTAAAACTGGTATTGATAAAGCCGAAATTAGCGATTTAGACAAACGTAGAATACTACGAGCTATTGAAGCTGAGTTGTTAGCCAAAGGCTATTCAAAATCTGAAAACCCAGATTTATTAGTGAGTCTTTTTACTAAATCTCAACAACGCGTAGATGTTTACAACAATTCTTGGGGCATGGGCGCTTGGGGTTGGGGTGGTTGGGGAGGCTTTGGTCCTGGTTGGGGCTGGGGCTGGAATCAACCTACAGTTTCTACAAGCACACAAGGAACACTTTATATAGATCTTATTGATGCCAATAAAAAAGAACTTGTTTGGCAAGGTATGGGAACTGGCTATTTAAGCAGAAACATAGAAAAGAAAGAAGCCCGTATAAAAGAATTTGTCACAGAAATCATGTCTAAATATCCTCCGGGAGCACAGCAATAATGAACTCAAAGAAAAAGAGGCTGTCTAAAAAGTCATTGTAATACGTTTTGTCAAGTTGAGCCTGTCGAAACTAATATTGGTTTTCAATAAACTAAAAATATTTCGACAGGCTCAATATGACATTGAACTTACTTTTTAGACAGCCTCTTTTTTATTACATTACAATATCATTTTTCCACACATAAGGTTCTGGAATATCTGTATCGTCAATTAACTGTCTAATATCAATTTCAATTCCTCGACTCATATCTGTAATTGGTATGTCGTTTGGCCCTCCTTCAAATGGATTTTCAGTATTTTCTCCAATAGCCTCCATGGTATGAAATACCCAAGAAATTAAAGCACTAAATGGAATAGAAAACCAGACAAAATGTTTCGCAATAAACTCTTGAACCAAATGCCCTAAAGACGTTTGTGATTCATGAATAGCTAAATCTTCTAGAATATGATCTCCAATAGATTCGAACCCTTCCATTATTCCGAAGGGTAAAAGGATAATAAAAATCCACACAAAAAGATAATTTAAAGTTGCAAACTGTCTTGGATATGGGAAATTTTTTATACGCTCGCTTTTACCTTGAAGCGTGTAAAATTCAACCAACATATTCGCCATTTCCATATGCCTAAAATCTTCAATTAACCCTTGATTCATTAACTCCTTTAATCGTTTAGATTGAATCCCCAAAATTTGAGATGCTTGATTCCCTTTAGCGAATAATTCTTTAGATTCTTCTTCAGAAATATAAGGCTTGATAGCTTCTTCAATTGGGATTTCATCTTCACAAACTCTAAATTTTGCAGCTCTAAATTCTATATTAGACCGTTTAGATTTAAGATGCATTTCCCAAGGTTTATCTTTTCGTAGCTGGTAACGTAATGCTGTTAACCAAGCAACATGACGATGCACTAACTCACGATGTACTAAAGATAACTCACCTTGAGAAAGCGACTCTTTAGCATGGTCGTTATTAACAAAATCTTTCACCATAATAGTCCACGAACGTGAGGCATTAACAATACCTCCCCAAATTTTACGAGCTTCCCAGAGTCGATCGTATGATGCGTTGTTTTTAAAACTAACAATAAATGCCACTGCTGTCCCTAATACACCTAAAGGCAACCATGGGATATGTAACCATTTTAATCCCAAAACATCGAATAAAAAAACAGGGATTAATGCTAAAAATAGGAATAAAAAAATATGGCGCCGCGTCCATTTTAAGACTGCTAAAACTGGAAATATTCTTCTTATATACATGTTTGGTTAGAAATTTTTAGTTTTATAAATATATGGAAATCTTTAAATAACTAACCATTTCATAAACATTACGATATTCATAATTATTTAGTTTAAATAATGCTTTCTGTTAAAGAATTCGTATTTTTACTTGTGATTTACAAAGAAAAACAAACAATGTCGGATAATTTTGAGTCTAATGAAATATTAAGCAAGCTTCCTAGGCATTTAAGACAGTTTATAAAGCCCCAGAACTATACTGATTATTCAGCTATAGATCAAGCTGTTTGGCGATATGTGATGCGCAAAAATGTAGATTTTTTAAGCTCTGTAGCTCATAAATCTTACCTAGAAGGGTTAAAACAAACAGGTATTTCAATAGATAGCATCCCTAATATGTATGGGATGAATCGTATTTTAAAAGATATTGGTTGGGCTGCAGTTGCTGTAGATGGGTTTATTCCTCCAAATGCTTTCATGGAATTTCAGGCGTATAATGTTTTGGTAATTGCTAGTGATATAAGACAATTAGAACATATTGAATACACTCCTGCCCCAGATATTATTCACGAAGGTGCTGGGCATGCCCCCATAATAGCAAATCCAGAATACGCCGAATATTTGCGACGTTTTGGAGAGGTTGGATGCAAAGCTATTTCATCGGCTAAAGATTACGAGTTGTATGAAGCCGTAAGGCATTTATCTATTATCAAAGAAGCTCCAAATTCTAATGATGAGGCTATTGCCTTAGCTGAAAAAAAGGTTGAAGACCTGCAACGCAATATGGGTGAACCGAGTGAGATGGCCTTAATTAGAAATTTGCACTGGTGGACCGTTGAATATGGTCTAATTGGCAGTCTTGAAAATCCGAAAATATATGGTGCAGGCTTATTATCTTCCATAGGCGAAAGCGCTTGGTGTATGACTGATGAAGTTAAAAAACTACCATACAATATTGATGCAACCTTTAAAAACTTTGATATTACCAAACCACAACCTCAATTATTTGTAACACCAGATTTTGCTCACTTAAGCTTAGTACTTGAAGAGTTTGCAAATACCATGGCGTTAAGATGTGGCGGACTTACTGGGGTTAATAAACTTATAAATTCGAATGCTTTAGGCACAATTGAGCTAACTACAGGGTTACAAATATCTGGAGTATTTACAGATATTATTGAAAACAAAGGAAAACCTATCTACATACAAACTACTGGAAAAAGTGCTCTAGCCTATAGAGAAAAAGAACTCGTAGGCCATGGCACAGACACCCATAGTAAAGGTTTTGGTTCGCCAATAGGGAAACTTAAAGGCATTAATATTGCCATTGAAGATATGAGTCCACGTGACCTTGCTGCCTATAATATTTATGAAGAACAAAGCATAACTCTTGAATTTGAAGGCGGTATTAGAGTATCTGGTGAAATTATTACTGGAAAGAGAAATCTTCAGGGTAAAATTATACTTATAAGTTTTAAAAACTGCACAGTTACACATAGAGATAGGGTGTTATTTAAACCCGAATGGGGAACCTACGACATGGCGGTTGGAAAAGAAATTATTTCGGCGTTTTCTGGACCTGCCGATTTACATAGTTTTGATTTAATTACCCATATACCATCGTCAAAAACCATTCATCCTGATAAATCTGAAGAGCAGCTTGAACTTGAGACTTTATACCAACAAGTTAGAGATTATAGGGAGTATAAAAACAGAACAATTTCTAGAACAAAAGTTTTAGAAGAGCTCATTAATAAACACCCAAATGATTGGCTATTACCTATAGAACTATACGAATTAGCATTTGAAGGAAATGAAACCATTCTGTGCGATCGTATCTTGCAGCATTTAGAATCTATAAAGCAAAATCGACCAGAAGTAGGACAATTAATAGATGATGGATTAGTTATTATTACAAAAAAGGGCGTTATTGGTTAAACCGCTTCAAGGTTTCTTTAGTAAATGCACTTAAAACTAAATTGCCACTAATTTTAGCACGTTCATCTAATAAGGCATCCCAATTTTCTGTTCCTTTCCAGAAAACAGTTTTCATTTCTTTTAATGCTTCAGGGTTATAGCTAACTAATTTATTAGCTAAGTCTCTGACGGCATTATCCAAAGCATCCATAGATTTGTAAACATTGGCATACAAGCCTTTATCATTAGCGAATTCAGCCGAAAAAAAAGATTCTGCATCAATAGTCATCTGAGACATGGTAGTTTTTCCCATTTTCCTAGAAACCGCTGGTTCTATTACAAATGGACCAATACCTATACTTAATTCACTTAGCTTTATTGAAGCATATTTTGTTGCTAAACAATAATCTGTAGCGGCAGCTAAACCAACACCTCCACCTACAGCTTTTCCTTGAACACGTCCAATAATTAATTTTGAGCATTTTCGCATGGTATTAATTAAATTGGCAAAGCCTAAAAAAAACTGTTTACCATCTTCTTCATTATCAATACTTATAAGCTCTTTAAAACTTGCGCCTGCACAAAATGTTCTATCTCCTCCACTTTTAAGTACAATAACTTTTATATCATCATCATTGTCTGCTTTGACTATAATTTCTTCTAATTTTTTAAGATTGTCGCTAGGCATTGCATTATGATCTGGATGAAAAAACTCTATATACCCAATACTATTTTCAATTGTAAGTGTTACGTATGGCTCCATATTAACTTATTGTTACAAAAGTTGAATATACATAAAATTTTAATGAACCATCATGCAACTTTTGTTACCAATGATTTAAAATTATTTAAAGTAATTTGCTAAAAAATTAGATTATGGGATTATTAGATTTATTATTTGGTAACAAAGACAACAAGATTAAAGATTTTCAATCAAGAGGAGCCGTTATTATTGATGTACGTACAGTTAAGGAATACAATCAAGGTGCAATTGTTAATTCTAAAAATTTTCCGCTGCAAAACATTAAAACTCAAATTAATGAGATTAAAAAGTATAATAAACCAGTAATAACCTGTTGCGTAAGCGGTATGCGCTCTGGTACTGCTGCTACTATTTTAAAAAATCATGGAATTGAAGTAATTAATGGAGGTGGCTGGATGAGTTTAAATAGCAAACTATAACTTTAGTGTCTTTAAATCGTCTATTGATTGCATGGAGTTTTCATGATATTTCAATGTCCATCCTAGTGAATTGGTTAGAATATAAAATTTAGAAAGCTCACTGATTAATCTATTTTTTGCGTTTGATTTTAAATCGGAAGCCTCAATTTTTTTCATTAAAGACTTTTTTACAATATTCTTTATATCGTTATAATCTTTTGCTTCAAATGGGTTTAAAAAATCTGATTGAATATCGTAATATTCCAAATCTGGATTAATTTTAATCTCTTCATCAGGAATACTCGTTATTGTTAGGGTTTTATTAGCTTCATCAATATCGTATTCAATATTACTTAAATCGTAACCAATGGAGACATCGGCATTAACGACTACTAAAGCTTTTTTTTCTGAAGTAAAAAAATCACCAAAAACATCTTTTGAGTTTTTATAATTGAAAACCTCGCTAAAATGACCTTCGGTAACAATTAGTTTTCCAACTTGCTCAATTTGCTTTTGAATGAGCATAGAACTTTCTTGAAGTCGCACTTTATCTGCTCTTTCTTTATCACAATACTTAAATGTAAATAGGATAACTAAAGTAACAAAGACACCAAATAGAATTTTACGCATGCACTAATTTAGGTAATATTTAAAAACTAATAGCATGAATTTAGCGCAAAAAAAAACATCAGTTTCCTTCGACATAAGAAGTCTAACTAATGTAATTCCCTTGATTAATAGCATGACAAATATATGCTATAAATATACCCGTTATATTAAATGAATGTTATTGTAATATTATATTAGGTTATTCTTTCTAGCTTTCTGTACTGCTTCTAGCTTGTTATGTACCTGTAATTTTTTATAGATATTTTCAATGTGCTTTCTAATTGTACCCACAGAAAGAAACAGATTTTCAGCTATTAAACTATAGCTAAGTCCTTTACTAAGTTGCTCTAAAACCTCAACTTCTCTTGGGGTTAATACAATGGACTCTTGCTCTTCAATATTTTTAATCGCTAAAGGGTTTCTTAATAGCTTTAAAGTTTTCATTGCAATTGAAGGCGTCATTGCTGCTCCTCCTTCTAAGGTTTCATTAATACCATTATAGAGGTCTCTTGGGTTAACTTCTTTTAATAAGTAGCCATCTGCTCCAGCTTTTATAGCATTAAATATGTTTTCGTCGTCATCGAAAACTGTAAGCATGATTATCTTGATTTGCGGATATTTTTGTTTGATAATTTCGGTTGCTTGTATGCCATTTAGAATAGGCATTTCAATATCCATTAAAACAATATCTATATTATGATTGTCTTCAATTTTTTCAATTAAATCTTGACCGTTCATAGCAGAAAACCTCACATTTATATCTTCAAAAAATGACAGTTTTTCTTTAACCGCAGTTATTAAAAAAGAATTATCGTCTGCTATGGCTGTTTTTATATTCATGAACTTAGCTTATAAATGTAAAAGTTATCATTTTATTGCAATAAAACAATACGTACAACTTCGTATTCTATTAGTTTAAAGAAAGTATAATTTGTGTTCCTTGCGTTAATTTACTTTCAATTTTAATATCTGCTCCAATATCTTTTGCACGTTTCTTCATATTGTTTAATCCATTACCACTATCTATTTCCTGTATATCAAAACCTTTACCATCATCTTCTATTTGTACTTCTATTTTGGCTTTCGTATTAAGAATTCTTACTGAAACTTCTTTAGCATCTGCATATTTAAAAGCATTATTTATTGCCTCCTGTATTATGCGATATATATTCATTCCAACAATTGAAGAAAACTCAGTATTTTTAGGAATAGAATCGTCTAAGTTGAAAGCAAAACGAATATTCTGAGAATGCAAATTGGCTTTCTCAACAAAATTAGATATTCGTGATTGTAAATCTTCCAATGAAATTTTACTTTTATTCATTGCCCAAATGGTATCACGCAACTCGTAAATAGTATCTTTTGTAAACGTGCTTATGTTTTGCAATTTGTTGGTTAATCTTTTATTTTTAATATTAAAAGCATACGGCAAATTTTCTATTGAAGAAATTATGAATGTTAGTTGTGCACCAATATTATCATGTAAATCGCGTGATATTTTTAAACGCTGTTCATATAGCTTCTTCTGATAGGCAAGGTTTTCTTGAATAAGTAAATAGTAGCGATGCGCCATCGCTATACTAAGCACAAAAATTTCAAAGAAAATAACAAACTCCCACTCCAAAGGGCTATACCCAGAAGTAAGTTTTAATGCTGTAAGCAAGTAATAAACAACAAAAAACATAAGCGGAAAATAGGCTACAACAAAGTAATATGCCATAATTACTTTTTTGAAACATAGCTTAATAGCAATCGTATAAAAACTTATTGTTACTACTAACAAGAGTAATTTTGCGAAATAGTATGATACTGCGTAAAACCATAGGAATTGTCTTAAAAATAAAGCGGCAACAAAAAACAACAATACAAACCAGGCAGCTCGCTCTAAAATAACAAACAATTTGGGGTAGTACATTTTAATTGATAAGAAATGTTTTAAATATTGTACCACAAAAAATGTTTGTAACAGCGTAAACATTTCCAAAAAATTATTACCAAAGAACAAATACTTCTCAAAGTAAATTGGTGACACAAAATAACGCAGCCCTAAAAGGTTTAAAAAAATTACCGTAACAAATCCAGCATAATAAAAATATAAGCTTTGACTGGAAAAGAAAAACATTGCAATAGATATAATAACTACCAAAAATGTAAAACCTCCAAAAAACTCTAAATAGGACGTGCGAACCTTAATATCTTTTTCTCTTTGACTGTATCCAGAAACACTCCAAATTTTATTCATGGCTCTAAATGCTCCATCATTTACAATAGCATTTATATAGAAGCTTACGGTATCGTTTTTATTTATTGATATTGGGTAGATATAGGCATATTTATTAGATAAAAAAGAAGCTCTATTTCCTTCTTCAAAATACAATCCTTTTTTAGGAAAAGTCTCAATTAATTGATTGTCTTTTGCTTTATAAAAACTAATAGAATCTATATATGTTTGATTAAACTCGAAAACAAAGTCTGTTAAGTTCGATTTATTACAGACTTTAATCTTTACCCAATTATATGGATGAAACACACCAGAATTTAGAAATGTTTTTTCATGAAACTCAAACAATGAATCTGTCTCTAAAACCAGATTAATATCTAGAGGTTTATCATTACTACTATAGGTATAGTGTTTTGAAATAGTTATTTCATCAAAATTACCTTCAAGAATATTTATATCTGAATCGTTCTGTGCTAAAATCGCCAAAAAAAAATTCAAACAGAAAACTAAACAAATGATGGTTTTAGACTGAAACATGTAATGCTAATAGCTATTAAATAAATACCAACTTAAATTTAAGTTATTATTTTTAATTTTATTGATGTGCCAATACCTACTTTCGATTTCAGGTTTAAATCTGCACCTATTTCTTGGGCTCTTTTCTTCATATTATTAAGTCCATTCCCATATTGTGTTTTATTTTCATCGAAACCCTTACCGTCATCATTAATATCTATTTCAAGGTTGTTATTATTTGAAATCTCAACAGATATAAGCTCGGCTTCTGAATATTTTATTGAATTATTTATAGCTTCTTGAACTATTCTATAAATATTCATCCCCTTTACTGAGGTAAACTTTATCTCTTTTGAAATATTAGTATCAACTATAAATTTAAAATCTATACCATTTGAATGAATATTCGCTTTTTTAACAAAATTGGAAATTCTACTTTGTAAATCATCAAGTGTAATATCACTTTTATTCATTGCCCAAATGGTGTCTCGCAACTCATAAATAGTTTCTTTTGTAAAAGCACTAATGTGATATAATTTACTAGTAATCTTATTATTAGTTATTTTAAAACCATACTGCAAACTTTCTATAGACGATATAATAAATGTAAGTTGCGCGCCTATATTATCATGAAGGTCTCGAGAGATTTGCAATCTTTGCTTCTGAAGTCGGTTTTGAGTTTCTATTCTAATAAGTGCTTGTTTTAGTTCGCTTTCCTTCTTTAGCTGTAAGTTTTTTAATCGCTGCTGATTATAAATTAAATATGTAAGTATACATAATAACACAATTGCTAAAACCAAACCTATAAGTTGGGTGTTTTTCTTATTTAAATTCAATTCATTTTCAGCGATATCAGCTCTTTGAGAAAGAATTTGCCTTTCACGCTCTGCAGTATCATACTTCTCTTGTACCTCAGCTACTTCTTTTATAACCTGATTACTATAAATGGTATCTTTAAGCGTTTTAAAAAGTTCCTTATAATATATAACACTATCAGGATTATTCTTAAATGCATGATACGATGATAATTTATCATAAGCGTCTATTTTAAGCTCATTGGCATCTATGTTTTTCGATAACTTTGCTCCAAAATACAAGTGGTTTTTTGCTTTATTGAAGTCCCTTTTATTAAGGTGTAATCCTGCTAAATGAAGAGAAGTACTAGCAATACCATAGTTGTCTTCTAATTCTTTTCTTAGTTTTAGAGATTGAGATGTTAAATCAATAGCTTCTTTATATTGCTTTTTACCTAACAAAACGCTTCCATAATTATTATAGAGAGCTGCCAATTCTCTTTTATAATCAAACTTTTCGGCTAGCGTTATACTCTTTTTATAATATTCTATACTTCTAACAGTATCTTTAAGGAACAAGTAAGCATTGGCAATATTGTTATAAGATCTTGTAAGTTGTAAGTAATCTTTATTTCGTTCGTTCTCTTGAGCAATCTCCAAATGAGTATTTAGAGCCTTTTTATATTGCTTTAAGCCTTTGTATATATTAGCGATGTTGTTTTTAACGAACGTTACATATCTTGTATGATTTTTAATCTCATAAATTTTTAAGGCTTTCGTTGCAAAAAAAATGGCAGAATCCATTTTAAAAGTATTTTGATGCACTAATCCTATTTTATTATAAAGCGCGGCTATGCCCATTGTATCTCTTAACTTAGACCTAATTACCAAAGACTTCTTGTAATAATCCATAGATTTACGATATTCGGCCAAGTCATAATGAAGAATACCAATATCATTATATGCTTGGGCTTCACCTAACTTATTATTTATCTTTTTGGACAATTGTAAAGCAAGATCGCCATAAGCAAATGCAGAATCGATTGATATATTTCTATAATACCAGCAAATATCACTATACGCATTTATTCTAATAGAATCTGAAGGATTTTTGGCTATTACAAGTTTTAGACTGTCAATTATTTTTAACTTGTTTTGAGAAAAACAGCAAAAACTGAAAACAAATAATAGGATTGAGAGAAAACCTTTGTACATGGGAGTAAATTAGAAGGGTTTCTCAAATATAAGATTTTGAATTGAAAGGAGTTCTTTGGTAATTTTTAGTAAGCGACAAATTAAAGATTCGTTTAAATCATCTACCAATTTAAAGTTATTATTTACTATTTGAGACTTTTCTGTTTCCTTTACAAACAGGTTGCAAAGCGATATTTCGCTCAAGTAAATTTGATTCCTATATCTTGTTGTGTTATAAAATATTTTGATTATAAACACCAAAAGAACGACTAAAAACAAACCAATAATAATGCTAAAAACATCAAAAGCAATCATAACAAAATATTAATTTACAAGTAATAAAAATGAGTTTAGTTCATATTAATTCAAAAAAAAACATTAGCTCAAAACCACTTTCGTGAATTTTGGAACTAATGTTTTCTATATGAACTGATTAATAGCATTTCTAATTTACGATTAAATGTGAGATTGAATCTAAAAAATCGATAAAGTGCCAAGAAAAAAAGATTAAGCGCAATATAAAAATATCACGCCCAATCAAACAAATCTCAACAACAAGATTTATTTCTTAAGATCGTAAGCATAGACTGTGTTGTTATTTGCTAAATAATATAAATACCCCCCAAACTCATCTACTTCATAAGTTGGCTTCTTATCTTTCAAGAGAATTTCTTTATCAACTTTACCGCTATCCTTGTTTACTTTTACCAACCCAACACCGCTATCAAGTTTTGTTAAAATAAACTGTGCATTTTCAGTAGCAGCTGTGGCATTAAATCGTTTTGCCATTTCATTAAAAGATGCTGAAGCTATTGCAGCAAAAGCATCGGCCTCTCTCTTCTTTTGAGCGCCATATTGATTGTATTGCCCAATATAGTTTCTATTGGCTCCAGCTTGAAAACTTGCATCTGCCATAGCTGCAGTAGATGCCAATGCCAATGCGCTTAAAGCAACTATTGCAAAAGCACTTTTCCCCGGTGAGCGATAATATTCATGAAATTTACTTGATCCGTCAAAATCAAGCATCATTAAGTTTTGATCGGAAGTTAGTAACAACCCACTATCTCTAACTTCAAGACCAGTTGGGTTTTCTTTTTCTTCAAAGTCATAGGTTGCCAAAGTACTAATATCGCCGTTATTCTCGTCTATAGCAATCATTTCTTCGCCAGTACTAATTAAGTATCTAGAATGCGCCTCGTCATAAACGCTAGTTACTGCTTTCGCCCGTTTATATTTTATTGGTTTATTCCAAATAGACTCCCCAGTATCTAAATTAACAATATTGGCATCGCTATCTGTAATATAAATCATTCCTTGTTTAGTCAATGCCATAGTGTGAATGTTTTCACCTGTTTTTAAAGGCTTTTTGAATAATGGAATACCTTCATAAGAAATCTTGTTAATTCCACCTTCACCTATACCAAATAAGATACCATCATCCATAATATAAAAATGCTGCACATACCCTTTTGTTTTTGGTGCTTTCTCCCATAAATCCTCTCCTGTACTCGCCGATAAAAAAGAAATATTACTTTGTGCTTTTGCAGCAGCCAATTTTGCCAAACCTTTTTTGCCAGTGTCTGCTACATTACTAACAATGGCTAATCCTTTTGAAGTTACTTCGAAGTTTGAAACGACTCCTTTAAGTTTTTTTCCTTCGCCCCATATTTGAGACCCAGAAGCACTTATCTTATGAATTACATGATTTTTTCCTTTTCCTTGAACAGCGAACATGGACTTGCCATCGTTATCAGGAATAACATAAGCAACATTCTTTAAATCTACCACCCAACTTTCTGCGCCTGTATTCATATCTATTCTGTAAATACCTTTAAAAGTTGGCAATATTACACCACCATCAATAATACTTGGTCTTCCCGTTAACGAATTTGAACCTTTTAATTTAAAGAGTTTTACTTCATTACCAGTACTCATATCATAAATACCAACTGCTTGTGTATACTTTTCTTTAGCTGTACGTTGCCCAGAAACAATTAATTTGTTTTCTGGCATAATTAGCGTTGGTCTTCCTGCTGCTTTCCATCCATTAGCTTTTGTGTCAAATAAACGTTTTCCAGATACTACGTCAATAACGCTTTGTTTAGCAGCAATTCCACCAAAACCTGCTTGTCCAACCATTACATATGGTGTATTTGGAACTATAAAAACTTCTTCTTCTTTAACTTTTCCGTAATCCTCAAAATTAAATACTAATCCTTCTTGACCTGGTTTAATTCCTGCTAATCCTTTTCCATGCATAATTAGCATAACACCAGAAGTTGTAAGTGTCATTTTTTCTACTTTACCTTCAATATTATAGGTAAAATTAGGAGCCTCAGCTTTCTGTGCGTTTAACATTAGCGTACCAGCTAATAGAAAAACAAATAGTTTTAAATTTCTCATTGTTGAATTTTGTTAGGGTTAATAATGGTAATGGAGCTACGTGAATTTCACACAACTCCATTTTTATAAAATTTAAAGTGTTTGTTTCGAAAGATTAAATGAACCTTCTGTAATCACTTTAGTAGTGTCATCGTTAGCATTCTTTCCAGTGAAAGAGAATGTCCCTTTTACGTTATCATCAGTTTCTTCTGCTACTTTAATTTCACCAATAACGCCAGAGTTTGCATAAGGAGCAGACCAACTTTGAGTCGCACTTGGGTTAGTCGCATTTGCTTCAATATAGATAGCTGAAATGAATACATTCGAATCTGAAATATCATAAGTTCCAGTACCATTATATCCATTAATGGTTAAAACAAATCCTTTACCACTAGAATCGGTGCCTTGTAATATTAATACACCACCGCCATTAGCAGTAAAAGTAGCCTGAGAGGCAATATCAATAGACGTAACAGTTGTGCCGTCTACCTTAGCTGTAATAGTACCTGATCCTGCAGTTCCAGCACTGCCACCATCATCGCTACTTGAGCATGATGATAAGGTTAGTAATGATCCCATCATTACGAATAACATAAGTTTGTTTAAATTTCTCATTATTGAATTATTTTATAATTAATAGCTTCACAAAAATGTCAATTAATGAAGGGGAAATCAATACGACGAATTACGTATATTTAAAGAAACAAGTGGTCAAAATGACACTTAATGCTGATGAAGTGGCATTTTTAAGAATGCAGTCGTTATGAAAATTTAATATGAGGTAATTTAGAAGCTAATATTTGTTTTCTAGATTCTAACTTTTCAAGAAATTGTATATGTGCCTCAGAATTTTGATTAAAAGGTTTATGCTGAAGTCCTTTTTGAATATAATCGACATCGTCCATAATTTTTGAAACTTCTTCTGAAACCCAAACCGTTTTAAAGGCTTCCCAAATATAATTTATAGCTAGCTCGCTTGGGTGAATCATATCTTCATTATAAAAACGATAATCGCGAAGTTCGTCCATCATGATTTCATAAGAAGGAAAGTAATTAAGATTCCTAGATTCTGCTGAGTTTGATAACAATTGATGAACAGCAGCAATTAAATGTGCCTTACTTTGCATGTTTTCAATAAACCCATCCTTTAAATGTCTTACAGGAGAAACTGTAAAAATTACTGAAACCTTTGGGTTTTTACTTTGAATAAGGTCTATTATATTTTTTAATGATTGACAAATTAATTCAACCGATAATAATTCTTTATCAAATTGTTTTTGAGGAACTTTATGACAATTAGCAACTATTGTATTAGAGTCTATATTCCTATATACCCAAGCAGTACCCAGAGTAACAATTACATGGCTTGAATTATAAATTTGAGTGTTTGTTATTTCTAGTTGCTCATTTAAAAAATTTAATAAATCATCCTTTGAAGGTTTACTTAATTTTGAATGTCCATCAAAACAATGCCATTGTTCGTTAAGGAAAAAGACGTCTGCTTTAGTATATTTTTTTTTAGAAATTGCATTTTCGAATAAACGTTCTATTGCTTTAGGATGAAATAGAATTCCAAAAGGGTTTTGAAGATTTTGAAACTTAAAATACTCTAGCTTATTTCCTATATTTTCTGAAAAACAAGAACCAATTAAAAGGATGTTAGAATTATAGTCGATTAAGTTATTAGACTGTTTTTCTAAAGGTATTTTGGTTTGTAATTTCATCTTGCATAGGTTTCGCGCAAAGGCACTACTAATTCAGATACTGTTTTGCTTGGTTTAAAGCCTCATCAATCCCATCTGGATTCTTACCTCCAGCGGTTGCAAAAAATGGCTGTCCGCCACCGCCGCCTTGAATAAATTTACCAAGTTCTCTAACCACTAACCCTGCATTTAACCCTTTACTGGCAACTAATTCTTTCGAAATGTAACAAGACAACAAAGCTTTCCCATTTTGCTCTGTTGCAAACAATAGGAACAAGTTATCAAATTGGCTTCCAATTTCAAAAGCAACGTCTTTTAACCCACCAGCATCCAAATCGAGTTTTTTAGCTAAAAATTGAATCCCATTAATTTCAGTTAATTCATTTTTAAGCGCTCCCTTAATATTTTTGGCTTTATCTTTTAAAAGGATTTCTATTTGCTTTTTAAGACTCGTATTTTCGTCTTGCAAATTCTGCAAAGCTTTAACTGGCTCTTTTGCATTATTGAGTAAGTCTTTCATTTCAAAATAAGCTCTATTGTTATCAAAATAAAAATCTTTTACTGCATCACTGGTAATAGCTTCAATTCGTCTAATACCTGCTGCAACTGCGCCTTCAGACACTATTTTGAAATGCCAAATATCTGCAGTATTTTTAACATGAGTACCTCCACAAAGCTCGATTGATTGCCCAAACCGAATTGCTCTAACAGTATCGCCGTACTTTTCACCAAACAAACTCATAGCGCCCTCAGCAATTGCTTCTTCTTTTGGGATATTACGTTTTTCTTCAAGAGGTAATTTCCCTTCAATTCTTCGATTTACAAAATTTTCTACATCTCGTAATTCTTCAACTGTCATTTTAGAAAAATGAGAAAAGTCGAAACGTAAATATTTAGAATGTACAGCACTTCCCTTCTGCTCAACATGCGTTCCTAAAACCTCTCTTAAAGCCTGATGTAGTAAATGTGTCGCTGTATGATTACATTCTGTTCTGTGGCGTTGTTTGGCATCAACAACAGCTTTAAAAGTTTCATTTATATGCTCTGGTAAATTCTTAGTAAAATGAATAATAACATTATTCTCTTTCTTAGTATCTAGAATATAAACCACATCGCCATGCGCATCTTCAAGATAGCCTTTATCTCCAACTTGTCCTCCTCCTTCAGGATAAAAAGGTGTTAAATTGAAGACTAATTGATACATATTACCGTCTTTTTTAGAAGTAACTTTTCTATACCTAGTTAACTTAACATTTACCTCTAAAGTATCATAACCTACAAATTCTTCTTCGGCATCATCTACTAAAATCGTCCAATCATCAGTAGACATTTGGCTAGCTGCACGTGAACGTGTTTTTTGTTTCTGCAACTCTTCATTAAAACCTTTTTCATCAAGGTTTAGACCTTTTTCCGAAAGAATTAAAGCCGTTAAATCTATTGGAAATCCGTAAGTATCATATAACTCAAAGGCTTTTTCACCAGAAACTGTATCGCCTTTTGTTTCGTCAACAATTCTATTAAGCAATACTAACCCCTGATCTAGCGTTCTTAAAAAAGAGTGCTCTTCTTCTTTTATAACATTTTCAATAAGTTGTTTTTGGGCTTTTAATTCTGGAAAAGCATTTCCCATTCTTTTACATAAAACATCAACCAGTCTATAAATAAATGGTTCTTTTTTATCAAGAAAAGTAAATCCATAACGTACTGCACGACGCAAAATTCTACGAATTACATAACCAGCGCCTGTATTACTTGGTAGTTGCCCATCTGCAATTGAAAATGCAACAGCACGTAAATGGTCCGAAATGACACGGATAGCGACATCCATCTTATCATCTTTACCGTAGTTTTTATTGGTAATGGTTTCTATTTCTCTAATTATGGGCGTAAAAACATCGGTATCATAATTAGATTGAACATTCTGTAAAACCATACAAAGGCGCTCAAAGCCCATTCCAGTATCTATATGCTTATTTGGCAAAGTTTCTAATGTTCCATTGGCTTTTCGGTTGTATTGCATGAATACCAAATTCCAAATCTCAACTACTTGAGGATGGTCTTTATTTACCAATTCTTTACCAGATATTTTAGCTTTTTCTTCGGCAGAACGAATATCGACATGAATTTCACTACAAGGTCCACAAGGTCCTTGATCGCCCATTTCCCAAAAATTATCCTTTTTATCTCCTTTTAATATACGGTCTTCAGAAATATGGGCTTTCCAAAAATTGTAAGCTTCGGTGTCCATATCAAGATTATCGGCATCATCACTACCTTCAAACACTGTAACGTATAAAATATCTTTGTCTATACCGTAAACTTTGGTTAACAACTCCCATGCCCAAGCAATAGCTTCTTCTTTAAAGTAATCGCCAAAACTCCAATTTCCAAGCATTTCAAATAATGTATGATGGTATGTGTCGTAACCAACTTCTTCTAAATCGTTATGCTTTCCAGAAACACGTAAACATTTTTGAGAATCTGCAATTCGGTTATTCTTAGGCTGTGCATTACCTAAAAAATACTCTTTAAAGGGTGCCATACCAGAGTTTACAAACATCAATGTGGGATCATCCTTTAAAACCATAGGTGCCGATGGTACAATGCTATGTTTCTTGTCTTCAAAAAAACTTAAAAACTTGGATCGAATTTCTTGTGACTTCATTTATTTATCAAAAAACTTGCTTCAATTATATATTTTACACTGAAGTGATTTTATATTTTCTTTGTTAATCTATTTTTAAATTTAGAACTTACTAGCCCTACATTTCATTTCTATGATTTAGTTTTGCTAAAAATATTTTGTAGGTTTGTTCGTTTGCATATAGCATGCAGTCTAAACTTGTTTAAATTTAGATGCAAAAATAGCATAAATTAGGTAATGAGTAAGGTAAAATATTATTACGATCCAGAATCGCTTTCTTATAGAAAAATTGAGCGCAAAAAAAGGACTACCTTAAAGTACACCTCAATGTTTATTATTGCCTCTGCTATGTTTGGTTTTATCTTCGTTTTTATTTCGAGCCAATATATTGAATCTCCTAAAGAAAAAGCTTTAAAAAGAGAATTGCAGAACATGCAGTTGCAATATAGCCTTCTAAATAAAAAAATGGAACATGCAGAAGCGGTTCTATCTAATATAGAAGATAGAGATAATAACATTTATCGTGTTTATTTTGAAGCAAACCCTATTCCAGAAGAGCAGCGTAAAGCTGGTTTTGGTGGTATTAACAGATATAAAGACTTAGAAGGTTATGACAATTCTAAATTAATTATAGAAAGTAGTAAGCGCTTAGATATTCTGCAAAAACAGATAGTTGTACAATCGCGGTCTTTAGATGAAATAGCCAAACTTGCCGAAGAAAAAGAAAAATTAATGGTTGCAATTCCTGCAATACAACCAGTAAACAACAAAGATTTATCTCGAATGGCATCTGGTTATGGCATGCGATCGGATCCGTTTACAAAAGCAAGAAAAATGCATTGGGGAATGGACTTTACAGCTCCACGTGGCACGCCAGTATATGCTACAGGTGATGGTGTTGTTAAACGTGCAGATGCTGGAGCTGCTGGTTATGGGCGACATATTAGAATAGATCATGGTTATGGCTATGTTAGTCTATACGCCCATTTATACAAATATAATGTCAAGAAAAACCAAAAAGTAAAACGTGGCGATTTAATAGGTTTTGTTGGAAGTACAGGCAGATCTCAAGCGCCTCATTTACACTACGAAATTTTTAAAGATGGTACACGAATTAATCCTATAAACTTTTACTATGGAAGTTTAACAGCTGAAGAATTTGCTGTACTTTTGGAAAATGCTTCCTTAGAAAATCAATCTTTAGACTAATGTATATTGAATTACCAGAAAAACGATATTATGGCATAGGCGAAGTCGCCAAAGCATTTGGTGTTAACACTTCTTTAATTCGTTTTTGGGAAAAAGAATTCGATGTACTTAAACCAAAGAAAAATGCTAAAGGCAACCGTAAGTTTACACCAGAAGACATAAAAAATCTTAAATTTATTTATCATCTGGTAAAAGAAAGAGGCTTTACTCTTGAAGGCGCGAAAACTCATTTAAAAGAAGAAAAAAAACAAGCATTAAGTAATTTTGAAATTATAAGTAAACTTGAAGACGTGAAAACGCAGCTTATTAAAATTAAACAACATTTATAAAAGTTGGTTTAAAACCAATATTTGCATTAAAATTAAATTTTTCTAAAAACATTAAATTTCAAGTAACTTTTAACAGTTTTTTGTGTCAAACAAATAACAATTAAAACATCTTAAAACTATTTTATCATGAAGAAATTTTTACCATGGATTATTATTGGAATCGTTGTAATAGGTCTTTATTCTTGGGGAAAAGGATTTAATAATACTGCTGTTACACTTAATGAAAGCGTAAGTGAAGCCTGGGGAAATGTGCAAACATCTTACCAGCGCAGAAATGATTTAATAGGCAACTTAGTAAATACCGTAAAAGGTGCTGCAGACTTTGAAAAGAGTACTCTTGAAACTGTAATAAATGCTCGTGCTAAAGCAACTTCTATAAGCATAGACCCCTCAAACGTTACCCCAGAGCAATTAGCACAATACAACCAAGTACAAGGTGGTTTAAGTGGCGCATTAAAAAGTTTATTGGTTACTGTCGAGCGCTATCCAGATTTAAAAGCCAATCAGAATTTTTTGAAACTTCAAGATGAATTAACAAGTACCGAAAACACAATTCAGACTGCAAGAACACGCTATAATGAAGCAATAAAACCTTATAACATTCATGTTAAAACATTCCCTAATTCAATTATAGCTGGAATACTTAATTTTGATGACAAACCCTATTTTGATTCTGAAGCGGGTAGTGATAAGCCAGTAGACGTAGAATTTGATTTCAACTAAAAATCATGTCTAAAATAGAAGATTTTCTTTCTGCTGAAGAAGAACAGGAAATCGTTGAAGCTATTCGAATATCTGAGAAAAATACTTCTGGAGAAATCCGTGTTCATATTGAAAAAACATCAGAAATTGACGCCTTTAATCGAGCTTTAGAAGTTTTTCATTATCTAAAAATGGATAATACTAAAGACGAAAATGGTGTTTTAATTTATGTTGCTGTAGAAGATAAAACATTCGTTATTTATGGAGACAAAGGCATTAATAGCGTTGTACCTTCCAGCTTTTGGGATAGCACGAAAGACGTTATACAATCCTACTTTAAAAAAGGTGATTACAAGCAAGGGTTAATTGACGGTGTTCTAAAAGCAGGTGAAGAATTACAAAAACATTTCCCTTGGCATCATGGTGATATTGATGAACTTTCTAACGAGATTTCTAAAAATTAAGAAAGTATGTCGTATTCAATATCTAATATACAAAACATCGAAAAAAGAAGAAACTCTATCATTTCATTTTTAATTGGGGTTTTCTCCATTAGTCTGACATTTGCACAATATAATATTCCTGACAAACCCAATTTCATACCACCCGTTATTGATAGTACTAAAACACTTAACAGCATTGAATACAAAGCTCTTTATGAAAAACTAAAGCATTATAATGATAGTACATCTACAGAGGTTTTAATTGTAATTATCCCAACAACAAAAGGAGAAAACATTGGGTTATTAGCTCCACGTTGGGGACATAAATGGAGGATTGGACAGGCTAAGGAAGATAACGGAGTTTTTGTTTTACTAGCAAAAAACGATCGTAAAATATGGATTTCTCCAGGTTATGGTTTAGAACATAGGCTTACAGCTGGTATTACAGGAGAATTAATTCGTAATATTATTATTCCAGAGTTTAAACGTAACGATTATTATAGTGGTTTAGATAAAGGCACCGATGCCATTTTTCAAGTTTTAAGTGGTGAATATCAAAACACGAAAGAGCGAAATAAAGAGCAATTTCCAATTGGTCTTTTAATTATGCTAATTTTTATTTTCATTATTATTATAATTTCTATTTCGAAAAACAGACGTGGTGGTGGTAAGAATAATAGAAATAGAGGTAAAAGATTAGATAGTAGAGACTTACTAGACGCCATCATACTAAGCAACATGGGACGCGGAAATTACAGAAGAGGCTCATCCAACGGATGGGGAAGCTCTGGCAGTAGTGGCGGATTTGGAGGTTTTGGCGGCGGCGGCGGTTTCTCTGGTGGTGGTGCAGGTGGTAGTTGGTAGACTGAAAATTTATTTTTATGCATCTAAACCCTGTATATGACAAGAATAAAACTACACCTAAAATAATGACTAATTAATTAAAAACGATGAAAACCTCTGTCGTTTATTTCTCCTTTCTGACCTAGACTATTAAATTTCCAACTAAAACTCAACATAAAATACTGTTGCAAAACTGTACTTTGAGAATCTTGAATATAATTTTCGGTAGCAATACGTCTAGCATTCGTATTTTGATTAAGCAAGTCGTATGCTTTTAATGTAAGAGCTGCTTTATCCTTCATAAATGAATATGCTAATGTTGAATTCCAAAACCAAGCACTTTTTTGAAAACCATCTGCAATATTAGGATTGTAAGTGAAATTTATTTCATTTCTCCATTCAAAGTTTTTAGGGATAAAGGTTGCTGTACTTAATTTTAATGAATGAAATAAAAACTCTCTATTTTGAAATGAATCTAAATTATAAGAATTTTTGGTGAAAGAAATTGAATATCTCGGTCTAAATTCTAAAACGTCTTTCCATGTAAACAAGAAATTAATATTTGGTGATAAAGATTTTACATTACTAGAATATTTGATTCCATTATTAAAGTTTATAATTCTGTTTAAATTGCTATAAACTCCCACTCCAACTTTAATGGTTCTAAGGGTGTCTATTTTTACATTATTACTATAATTAAAACCACCTGACAACCTATAATTACCATCGACATTAGCATAAGTAGTAGTTCGGACAAAATTCTCATCTATAGTTGTATTAGATACTACTTGATTATTATCTATAGAACCATTTAACCAACTATTAAACCCTGTTCTCTTTTGAAAATCGTATGCATTATATCCTGCATAAAACCAATGCGAATTAACAGGGCTTAAATTTGGGTTTCCAACTAATGTATTAAGAGGGTTTGACACATTTTTAAAGAGCTGTAATTGAGACAATTGAGGCGGATTATTATTAAGACGATAGCTAGCATAAAGTGAAGATTTCGGGCTAAATCTATAAGAAAATCGGGACCTAAGTTCAATTGCTTCAAAACGACGATTAATACTTGTTCCTGGCCTTAAAAAATCATTGTTTTCTAGGGTTCTAAACACATAACTTGTTTTAAAACGAGCTGACCATTTTTTGTTTCTAAAGTTTAACGAAATAGCAGGTTTCTGAACTTCATTAATATATTCGAAATCTGTACTTAATTCAGGATTAAAAACTGTATATTCATTATTTGTATCAAGCTCGAAAGTGCTTTGATTATCTTCTTGCTTATTTCTTGAATATCGATATTCAAAGTTTAAAAAAAACTTTTTAGCAATAAGCGGAACATTATAATTCACCCTTGTATTGAAATTATTAGACTCATTTTTCCCATTAGTATATTGATCCCTCACAATGTTTTCAGGATTTATTCCATAAACATTCGTTTCGGAATTTAAAAAATCTTCTCTATCTCTCGAAATAATTTCATTTTCAACACTAAACTTAACATAAGCCCCTTTAGAACCTAATTTTTTTGTAATGTCTATTTCATTGCTAAAATTTCGCCCAAATGTTTCCACTACAGATTTCGTCTCAGAATCGTTAGTTAATATATTATCTGGATCATTTGAAGATTCTTTTCTAAAAAAATCAGTTCGGTTTTTAGAATATCTTAGAGATGGTTCAATATTAATTAATAATGTCGAATCAATTTCAATATCAAATTCTAAATTCGCACTATGACTATCGTTAGAATTAAATGAATTAGATTCAGAATCTGTAAAAAAACGTGAATTTGGTAAAATATTTTCTCTCTGAGTAGTTGATTTATTTTCTGAATCACTTCCACTATAAAAATAATCTGTAGAAATATCGACTCCTTTACCGAATTCATCAGCAAAATTAACACCAGCGTTTTTAGATGTTGTTATACCTTCACCACCGCCAAATGATCGCCCATCTATTTGAAATGAACCATCGCTATTAAACCTAACAGAATTTGCACCGCCATACATTTTTCTAATTTCACCAAAGCTAAACCCTGGAGAATTATGATTATTTCCACCAACGAGCACACTTATTCTTTGATCATTATCAAATCGATTAAACATTCCTGCGTACTCGTATATTTTATTAGTCCCTCCACCAGCTGATGCACGACCAAAAACACCTTTATTATTTTCTTCCTTTATTGTTAGATTTATTGTTTTACTGTCATCATCTCCTTCTTCACCAGAAAAAGCTTCTGCCTTCGTCTTCGTATCTAAAACCTGTACTTTTTCAATAATATCCTTAGTAAGGTTTCTTGTTGTAATAGTCGGATCATTTCCAAAGAAGGGTTTACCATTAACCAGAATTTTATTAACATCCTTACCATTGACTTTAATCTTACCTTCTTCATCTACTTCAACACCTGGCAATAACTTTAATAAATCTTCTACATTTGCATTTTTCTTAGTTTTAAAGGACTTTACGTTGAATTCTAGTGTATCTTTTTTTATTGTAATTGGCGCTCTAGATTTAACTAAAACAGCATCAAGTCCATTTGCATCAATTTGCATTTTAATAGAATCTAAATCTATTTCAGACTGATTAACTTTTATTGTTTTTAAATATGTTTGATAACCAACATATGAAATTAAAAGCCTTAATTCATTATTCGTCGTTTTATTTTCTAAAGAAAATCTGCCATCTCTATCTGTAATTGTATAGGTAACTAAAGTGCTATCTTTTATTCTCTCTAAGTAAACAGTTGCAGACTCTAGAGGAGACTTTTCTTCTTCCGAAATAACAGTTCCAGAAATCTTAAAGTCTTTAGATTGACTAAAAACACAAAATGTGAACGAACACACTAAAAACAAAAAAAATGTTTTCATTTGATTGATTGATGGTTAATAGCTTTTATTTGTATCAATTGTTATACCAAAATATAGAGCCTTGGACACATATTTAATTGATACAAACTATTCAACGAAAATAATTCAATTATCGTGTGATTTTTCTTAAAATTAACTTAAATCTTTACAAATGAAATGTTACTTTTTCCGCATATAAACACTAATTGGTACCCCATTAAAACCAAAATTCTCACGCAATTTGTTTTCTAAAAAACGCTTGTACGGTTCTTTTACATACTGCGGAAGATTACAGAAAAAAGCAAACTGCGGTTGTGGTGTAGGCAATTGCATAATGTATTTAATTTTAACAAACTTAGCCTTGTATGCTGGTGGTGGATAGTTTTCTATTATAGGTAATAAAACATCATTAAGCTGGCTAGTTTTAATTTTTTTAGAACGGTTTTTATAAACTTCTACTGCCGTTTCAATAGCTTTAAAAATGCGTTGTTTGGTTAAAGCTGAAATAAAAACAATAGGAACATCTGTAAAAGGTTCCATTTGTTGCCTTATGACTCTTTCAAACTCTTTAACAGATTTATGGTCTTTTTCTACTAAATCCCATTTATTAACCAATATCACAATGCCCTTTCTATTTCGTTCTGCTAACCAAAATATGTTTTGTACCTGTCCATCAAAACCTCGGGTTGCATCTAAAACAACCAAACATACATCGGCATGTTCTATAGCTCTAACACTTCGCATTACAGAATAGAACTCTAAATCTTCTTTTACTTTAGATTTTCTTCTAATTCCAGCAGTATCAACTAAGTTGAATTCAAATCCAAATCGGTTGTATTTTGTATCAATTGAATCTCGTGTTGTCCCTGCAATATCTGTAACTATATATCTATCTTCTCCAATAAGAGCATTAATAAACGATGATTTTCCCGCGTTTGGACGACCAACAACAGCAAATCTTGGTAATTCTTCTTCTACAACCTCCTCTTTCTCTGGTAAAGCTTCAACCAATGCATCCAACAATTCACCAGTACCACTTCCATTTATACTAGCAACTGTATAATAATCTCCTAAACCTAACGAATAAAACTCTACAGCATCTTCTGCACGCTTTCCATTATCGACTTTATTTACTACAAGAAACACAGGTTTATTAACCTTATGGAGTAGTTTAGCAACATCTTCATCCATGCCTGTTACACCAGACTCCACATCTACCATAAAAATAATAGCATCGGCTTCATCAATAGCTAATTCTACTTGTTTATCAATTTCTGTTTCAAAAACATCATCACTCCCTTTTACATAACCACCAGTATCAATTAAAGAAAACTCTTTTCCGTTCCAATCACTTTTTCCATAATGACGGTCTCTTGTAACTCCACTTACGGCATCAACAATGGCTTCTCTTCGTTGAATTAAACGATTAAAAAACGTCGATTTTCCAACATTTGGTCTTCCTACAATAGCAACTATGTTACTCATAATGTTTTAATTATCTAGAACAGCCTAAGACTGATTGATTATTTTTTTTGCTTTTCAAATATTTTGCAAAAATAGGAAATATCCCCACGTAAAACCCTTTTTAAGTAAAGATTGATAAAGTTTAAAATATGAATAAAAAATAGTACTTTAATTGACACTAAATTTCACTTAATGGCAACTACAAATGACATTGTTTTAAGACCACGTTTTAAATTGGAAATAAACGAGAATAATAAATCCATATTAAAACGGTTTAAGATTTCTAAAAATGATAAATCTGAATTTATTACAACCTGTGTTGACAATCATGTTTTTATTAAATTCCCTAAAGAAAAACAACATTTTTGGTCACCGCAACTACATTTGGAAATAGATTCGATTGATGAAAATTCTAGCTTACTTCATGGATTGTACGGACCAAATCCTACGGTCTGGACCATGTTTATGTTCTTGCATTTTATGGTTGCGGGTCTCTTTATTGCTTTTGGAATATGGGCCTACACCAATTATAAATTAAATACTGAGTATACGATACAAATAAGCATAATGATTTTAATGATTTTACTTTGGTTTGTTCTTTATTTTGGAGGTAGAATTGGACGAGACACTAGTAAAAAGGACATGTTTGCTTTAAGAGATTTTATGAATGATACAATATTTCAAAAAAACCTTTGATTGAAGAAAGTAATCTAAAGCTTATAAACAACAAATAAGTTTATGCTAGATTTTATTTACAACAAAAGGACTCTAACTTATTAATTTTAAGAGTCCTTTTGCCGTAAAGCAAGTATGAATCGTGCTTTTATTTACTTATTTTCATAAATAGAAACAGTGCCACTATCTTCGTTTGATACTAGAAGTAAATCTTTACCATTAGGGCTATCTTTTTCTGAAATTGCTAAGAGACCCTCTGGTGCCTCATCTCCAGCATGAGAAAGAATCTGCAAAAACTTAGGAGATGCAGGGTTAGAAATATCATAAACTAAAACTTGATCGTTTCTTTCCAGTCCAACAAATAAAATGTGTTTATTGCCTTGAATGTTTAGAACTTCTACAGTTTCTGGCTCTGCTCCCTTATCATCACTTCTTTTGTCATTATCATTAAACCTAGTGGGCGTTGCACTTAATGTTTCGGTAGCTATACTATTACCACTGTCGTAAACCATATTTCCATTACCAGTCCAAATAGTAAATGATCTTGCTCCGTAATTATAGATGGCATCATAATCGCCATCACCATCTAGATCTCCTAATGTGGTTGTAATTTTTAAGCGTCCTATGTTTTCATCTTTTTGTAATTCTTCTCTGTTAGGAAAAATGCTTGGGTCTAAAATTAAATCAGCCACACGCTCTTCCTCACTAAATCCATCATAATCACGCGCATCCCCTTCATTTGCTGTAATTATGTAATCTACACCTCTTATTTTCACATAAGCAATAGCGTCTGGTTGATATATACCATAAACTGGAACATTACCCAAGGCCTTAACCCCATCTTTATCACTTGGGTCAATTTCATTGCCTGCTGCATTAAAATCTTTATAACCTAATGGATAAATTGCCTCAATACTTTTAGTTAGCAGATTAACTTTTGCAACGCCATTGTTTTCTTGAAGTGTTACCCAAGCTGTTTCAGAGTTATTAGAAACTGCTACATATTCTGGTTCTACATCTTGAGCTAATGTAGCATTTGGGCCAAATACTCTAAAACCATTTGCTTCTAAGCTTGCTTGCATGGTATTAAACGGTTCAAAATCGAGGGTAGATATTGTATTAGATTCTAAATCAATAATACTAATAGTTCCTTTAGGATCATTTAAATATAAATCGTCTGGCTCCCCTTCGTTAGCAGAAATAATAAATTTACCATTTGGTGAAAATGCCACCATATCTGGCAATGCACCTACTTGATACGACTGTAACAAAGTCAATGATTTTGTATCATAAAGCAAAATAAAGCCAGGGTCTTGTTTAACTTCTGCTTCTAATGCAATAGCTAGTCTACCCTTACTTACCGCAATACTATTTGGTGATCCTAAAGAAATTGCTATTGGTGCTTCTTCAATGGGATTATTAATATCTGAAATATCAAAAACTGAAACTTGGGTACTCGCAACATTAACTACAAAAAGCTTGTTGTTTTTTGAATCGAATGCCGATATTTCTGACGCCCCTTCTCCTCCAACTTTTATTGTTGATTTATACTGAAAATTAACATGAAAATTTGATGATTTAGAGTTAGTTGATTTTGCCGAATTAGACAATTCGGACTCAAACGCTTCTTCATTTTTATGGCATGATAATGCCACAATTAAAAAAATTGATAGTGAAATTTTACTTAATAGTTTCATTTTTGGATTTTTAGTTTTCTCAAAACTAATAACCCAATGTAACTTAAGTGTTAACGGAAATTGAAGGAAAGTTTAGCAAATCTTACTGATTGTAACCAAAACGTTTCAGCTGTTTCTGATTACTACGCCAATTCTTATTCACCTTAACATATAGTTCTAAATGAATCTGTTTTGCGAAGAATTTCTCTAAATCTTTTCTAGCTTCGACGCCTACACGCTTAAGTGCGCTTCCTTTGTGACCAATGATAATACCTTTCTGTGTTTCGCGCTCTACCATAATTACAGATCGAACTCTAATAATCTTTTCTTCTTCGAAAAACTCTTCGGTATCTATTTCAACTGCATAAGGTATTTCCTTTTTGTAGTGAATTAATATTTTTTCACGAATAGTTTCGTTTATAAAAAATCGCTCTGGTTTATCCGTTAGCTGGTCTTTAGGATAAAATGGTGGTGATTCTGGAAGCAATTCTATAATACGATTAAAAACCTCTTTAACATTAAACCCTTGAAGTGCAGAAACTGGAAAAATTTCTGCATTTGGAACTTTACTAGCCCAAAGTTGTACCTGCACCTCTAATTGTTCTTGGTTTGATGTATCTATTTTATTAAGAAGTAACAGGACTGGAATTTTTGAATTGGTAATTTTATTAAAAAATGCCTCATCCTTTAATGCCTGTTCACCAATTTCAACCATGTATATTAAAACGTCTGCATCTTCAAAAGCAGATTTAACGAAGCCCATCATAGATTCTTGAAGCTCGTAAGCTGGTTTAATAATTCCAGGTGTATCACTAAGAACCACTTGAAAATCATCTCCGTTTACAATACCCAAAATCCTGTGACGTGTTGTTTGCGCCTTAGAGGTAATAATTGACAACTTTTCACCTACAAAAGCATTCATCAAAGTTGACTTACCTACATTGGGGTTACCAATAATATTTACAAAACCTGCTTTATGACTCATATACACATTCCTTTAAGTTGCAAAGTTACAACCTTTTTAAAGTAAAAAAGCAGGAAGTTAAACTTCCTGCTTTCATTTATTATAAATAAAATAACTAAATTATTCTACTATCTCTAAAAGTTCAACTTCAAAAACTAAGGCATCAAATGGCTTGATTTTACCACCTCTTGGAGTTGCACCATATGCTAAATCTTGAGGTATGAAAAATTTGTATTTAGACCCAACTTTCATAAGTTGTAGCCCTTCTGTCCATCCTTTTATTACTTGCCCTACACCAAATGTAGAAGGTTCTCCTCTATCTACAGAACTATCAAATACAGTACCATCTATTAAAGTTCCATGATAATGCACTTTAACTTTCGATGTAGCAGTTGGCAATTCACCTTCACCTTCTTTTAATACAAGATATTGAAGCCCGCTAGCTGTTGTTTGTACACCTTCTTTAGATTTATTTTCTTCTAAAAAGTTTTCACTAGCTAATTTCCCCTCTGCATTTTCTGCTTCAGCTTTTTTCAAAGCAGCTTCACGTTGCTTTTCTTGAATTTTTGCACGATTTTTCTGGAAATAAGCTTGAACAAGGCCTTGAGCGGCTGTTTTATCAATTAAAACATCAGCAGAATCAATAGTATTCAAATAACCTTCCATAAATAAATCGTTATTTATTTCATCAAAACTCATTTGTACATTTCTTCCAACATCCATTCCAATCGCATAACTAACAGAATCAATCTCTGTTTTTAATGCATCTACAGTTACTGCTTTTTTATTGCACGACACAAAAATCGTAGCCACTAGTACAATACTTAATAATTTAATTGCTTTCATTCTTTATAGTTTATTTTTTAATGATGCCAAAAGTAGGGAATTTTAGTCCAGAATAAAAGCAAGTTAACAACCTATTTTGTAGTATTGTATATGTTTTAAGAATTCTTTTAACATAGGATTTCTATTTTCTTGATTCCATACAGCCGACAAAGTTGTTTTTTGAGTAATATTTTTTAACTCAATGAATTTAACACCTTCTTCATTACTAGATTGCAAAGATTTTGGAACAATTGATATTCCAAAATTGTTTTCGACCAACTTAAAAATTGAACCTGCATGAATTGTATTATGAGTTATAATAGGTGAAAATCCAGCATCATCAAAGATTTGCATGACTTTCTCATAATAACTGGAGCTATAGGTAGGATCGAATAAGATAAATGAATCGTCCTTAAGTTGATTTAAACTTTTAAAATTTCTTGCATTAATTACATGATTTTTAGGCAAAACCAAACAAAAATTCTCTGTTAATATGGTTTTCACTTTAATACCCTTAGGGACACGATCCAATCGAACGAAACCAATATCAATATCTTCTAATAATAGACCTTCTATTTGTCTTTGGTTATCCATTTCCTTTAAACCGAATAATGCTTTTGGATTTTCTTTTTGAAACTTGATTAAGGAATTAGGTATAATTTCTTGCATTGCAGATCCTACATATCCAAATTTAAGATCGCCAACAATACCTTTATTTAAAAGTTTAGCATGACTTAAAATGTGATCCAAACTTTTTAAGTTTCTAGCTATTTCTGTTTTTAAATACAGACCAACTTTTGTTAATTTCACTTTTCTATTATGGCGTTCAAACAATTGAATCCCTAAATCATCCTCCATTTGTTTTATTTGTCTACTAAGTCCTGGCTGGGATATAAATAGTTTCTCTGAGGCCTTTCTAAAATGTAAATCTTCGGCAACTGCCAAAAAATACCGCAAATGTCTTAATTCTATTTGATAACTCATAGTTATTAATTAATAAAAATAATGGTCTTATTGTGAATCAAAAATACAGATAACTTTGTTAAGTTCAAACTAAAAAACTTATGGTATTTAAATACGGAATAGATACACTCACTACAGACAAAGTAATGGCTATTGCAAAAAGCAAAATGCAAGCTATAATTACACAAGAAACAACAGACAAGGTAAATGCCTGTAGAAAGAAAGTTGAGACTATGGCCAACTCTAACAAAGCAATATATGGTATAAATACTGGTTTTGGTCCTTTATGTGATGTACAAATAACACCAAATGAAACGAATAAGCTACAAGAAAACTTACTAATTACACATGCTGTTGGTGTTGGAAAGCCAATTGACAAACAACTTTCTAAAATCATGATGATTTGTAAAGTACATGCTTTATGCCAAGGTTTTTCTGGAGTTCGTTTAGAACTAATAGAACGAATTCTATACTTTATTGATAATGATTTAATACCTGTTGTTCCAGAACAAGGATCTGTTGGCGCATCTGGCGATTTGGCACCGTTATCGCATCTGTTTTTACCATTACTAGGAGAAGGTGAGTTTTGGATAAACGACACTATTCATCCTGCGAAAAAAGTGCTAAAAGATTATAACTTAAATCCTATACAACTTCAAGCTAAAGAAGGTTTAGGTTTAATAAATGGCACACAATTTATTCTAGCCCATACCATTATTGGTTTAAACAAAATGAAATACCTGCTTAATTTAGCTGATGTTGCTGGCGCCATGAGTATTGAAGGCTATAAAGGTAGCGCTTCACCATTTAAAAAAGCGCTTCATACAATAAGACCTTTTAAAGGGAATTTGAAAGTAGCCAAACGCATGCGCAAGCTCTTTGTAGGTTCTAAAAACATTATGTCTCATGAAGATTGCGAACGTGTGCAAGATCCTTACTCCATGCGATGTATTCCACAAGTACATGGAGCATCAAGGAATGCCTACTATCACTTAAAAGAATTAGCCGAAATAGAAATGAATTCCGTTACCGACAACCCTATCGTTTTAAGTGACACAGAAGCTATTTCGGGAGGTAATTTTCACGGTCAACCATTAGCTATGGCATTAGACTATGCTTCTATAGCAGCATCAGAACTTGGGAATATTTCAGACAGACGCTGTTATTTACTAATTGAAGGTAAATACGGCTTACCTCGTTTATTAACGACTGGAGGTGGATTAAACTCAGGGTTTATGATTCCACAATACACAACAGCCGCTTTAGTTACCGAAAATAAGTCCTTATGCTTTCCGCCTTCTGCCGATAGCATTCCTACATCATTAGGGCAAGAAGATCATGTATCTATGGGAAGTATTTCAAGTCGAAAATTTAATCAGATTCTAGAAAACATTGAAAAGATTCTAGCGATAGAACTTATGTATGCAGCTCAAGCGATGGAATTTAGAAGACCAAATAAATTTTCAGAAATATTAGAAGATAATCACAAAATAATACGAAATAAAGTCAAAAAATTAGAAGACGATAGACTTTTAAAAGATGACATATATAATATGATTCTTTTAGTAAAAGAACAATCTTTAATAGTTAAATAAAGTTTCATTAACATCATTACTAACATAGTGAAGTAATCTCATCATTCTAGCAACAGATTGACACTTCGCACTTATAGGATCATCGTAATGACAAAAAATATAATAAAATGACATTTCAAGAACAGATTATACAAGGTATACCACAAGAATTGCCCAATAAAAAAGCTTATCCTCTAAACATAAATAGGGCACCCAAAAGAAAAGACATTCTTTCCATAGAAGAAAAGCAATTAGCAATTCGAAATGCACTAAGATATTTTCCGAGTAAATGGCATAAAATATTGGCTGAAGAATTCGCTCAAGAACTAAAAAATTTTGGACGTATTTATATGTATCGTTTTAAACCTGATTACGATTTTTATGCAAGACCTATAAATGATTATCCAGCAAAATCATTGCAAGCCGCATCCATCATGTTGATGATTCAAAACAACCTGAATCCTGCCGTGGCTCAGCACCCTGAAGAGCTAATAACCTATGGCGGAAATGGAAGTGTTTTTCAGAATTGGGCACAATATCTAATCACTATGCAATACTTAGCTACTATGACAGACGAGCAAACGTTGCATATGTACTCTGGGCATCCTATGGGATTATTTCCATCATCTAAAAATGCGCCTAGAGTAGTTGTTACAAATGGTATGATGATTCCAAATTATTCGCAACCAGATGACTGGGAAAAATTTAATGCATTAGGTGTTACACAGTATGGACAAATGACGGCAGGATCATTTATGTATATCGGCCCACAAGGTATTGTTCATGGCACAACTATAACTGTTATGAATGCTTTTAGAAAGATTTTATCAAAAGAAGAAACTCCTGCAGGAAAAATATTCTTAACAGCAGGATTGGGTGGTATGAGTGGTGCACAACCAAAAGCTGGTAACATTGCAGGATGCATTACTATTTGCGCAGAAATTAATACAAAAGCAGCTAAAAAACGTCATGAACAAGGTTGGGTTGATGTTTTAATTGACAATATAGACAACCTCATAACACGCACGACAGAAGCGCAAAATAAAAATGAAATTGTATCCATTGCTTTTATTGGAAATATAGTAGATGTCTGGGAACGCTTTGATGAAGAAGGTATTTTTATTCATGTAGGATCCGATCAAACATCACTACACATACCATGGACTGGGGGTTATTATCCTGTTGGCGTATCATTTGAGAAAGCAAACCAAATGCTACGTAAAAATCCAGAACTCTTTAAAGAAAAAGTTCAGGAATCACTTCGAAGACATGCATCTGCCATTAACAAGCATGTTGCAAAAGGCACCTACTTCTTCGATTATGGGAATGCTTTTTTACTTGAAGCTTCCCGTGCTGGAGCAGATGTTATGGCAAAAAACAACATCGACTTTAAATATCCATCCTATGTTCAAGATATATTAGGTCCTATGTGTTTCGATTATGGATTTGGCCCATTTCGTTGGGTATGTACCTCTGGAAAATCTCAAGATTTAGATATAACAGATACCATCGCAGCAGAAGTTATGCAAAGTATTATGGAGTCTGCACCAGAAGAGATTAAGTTGCAGATGCAAGATAATATCACCTGGATTAAAAATGCCAAAGAAAATAATATGGTGGTAGGCTCCCAAGCGCGCATTCTATATGCAGATACCGAAGGGCGTATAAAAATAGCAGAAGCATTTAATAATGCGATAGCCTCAGGTAAAATAGGACCAGTGGTTTTAGGCAGAGACCATCACGACGTAAGCGGAACCGACTCTCCCTACCGAGAGACTTCAAACATATATGATGGCAGTAAATTTACAGCAGATATGGCTATTCATAATGTGATTGGTGATAGCTTTAGAGGCGCAACTTGGGTTTCTATTCACAATGGTGGTGGTGTTGGTTGGGGAGAAGTTATTAATGGTGGTTTTGGGTTATTACTCGATGGTACACGAGAAGCTGAAGAACGCCTAAAAAGCATGCTCTTTTATGATGTTAATAATGGTATTTCTAGAAGAAGTTGGGCTAGAAACGAAGAAGCTCTATTTGCTATTAAAAGAGAAATGCAACGTACGCCTAATTTAAAAGTTACGTTACCTAATTTGGTAAAAAACAACACCTTAGAGAACTTGTTTAAATTACATAAAGGAATAAATTAAAATATTTACATGTTAAAAAAAGCTGAACAATAACCTAATTGTTCAGCCCTAATTTATAAATTCAATCCTTTTATTAATCTGTAGCCATTATTCTGGACTAGGCATATTAAATTACTTATAAGCTAACCCGCCACTAATTTCTATATTATTTCCATTAAGAAATAATGACTCATTGCTTTTAAATAAGCAACTTAATCGGCAAGCTAGTGAGTACGCCCTTCTCTTCTTAATGGATTACGTCAGCCACTTTTCCTTTTAATTTACCATTTTAGGGTTTTTGATTCTTTATACAATAAAATTATAGACTATTCGAAATTTTACTTAAAAGAATATTTAATATTATATTCCTAATCCTTGTCCAGCTCCAATTTGAATAGTTTCTGCAGTTATAAAAGATGCATCTTCACTAGCTAAGAATGAAACAACAGAAGCAACTTCTTCTGGTTGTCCTAATCTTCCTAACATAATATTATTTTTCCATGAAGCAAAAACTTCTGGTTTGGTTGATTTAATTTGTGTATGAAAAGGCGTATCAATTGTACCAGGAGACACTGCATTTACTCTGATACCATATTCAGCTAAATCCTTTGCTAGTGCTCTTGTAATTGTATGAACTCCTGCCTTAGATGTGCCATAGATTCCAGCTCCTGGACCACCAGCATTCCATCCAGCATTTGATGTATAGTTGATTATTGATGCATTTTCTCCTTTTTTAAGAAATGGTATAGCAGCTCTGGAAGCAAAAAATGTTGAGTCAAGATTTAATGCCATAACAAATCTATAAAATTCAGTAGTCATGTCTTCAAATCTAGACCTTCCACCTAATCCTCCTGCGTTATTTACAAGCACATTTATTTTACCGTACTTTTCACCAATTTTTTTAATGTTTGAAGTTACTTCATCTTCTTTTGTAACGTCAAATCCATAATATTCAGCTGTAATTCCTTCTGCAGTAAGTTCTTCAACTCTTTTTGCTCCAACTTCGTCTTCGATACCATTTAAAATTACAGTATATCCATCTTTTCCTAGTCTTTTAGCTACTTGGAAACCAATACCACCTGTAGCTCCTGTAATTACTGCCACTCTACCTTTTAAATTGCTCATATTATTTAATTTTTTAAATTCTTTTATTGATAATTAATATTAATCTATTGTTTTTCTTACTGGTCCTATATTTTTTATAAATACAAATATTGAAAGAACTCCTAACGCCACTGCGACACATATCGCAATAAATGCGGGTGTATATGAACTTGTTGTAATTTGACCTACAAACCAATTCATTATCATTGGTGATACAGCCGCTATAGTTCCAGCTAATCCAGCTAAAGTACCTACAGACGGCCCTCTAAAGAGGTCGCTTGAAATTGTTTGTATATTACCTATAGCGAATTGAAACCCAAATAATGCAAGTCCTGCTAAGTATATAAACGTCATGAAATTGTTTTCTCCTACAAATGTAATTATGCATACAAAGGCTATTAAAATTAAAAGCCCTCCTAACGCTATAGTTGCTTTTCTAGAGAAATCTACAGAACGTTTTTTCATTAATTCTCCCGCAAACATACCTCCCAAAATACTCCCTACAGCAGCCATTAAATAAGATATCCACATCGTGCTAGCTATTTCCTCTATACTCAATCCAAATTTATCATTTAAATAAATTGGCATCCAACCTGCAAAAAACCACCAAATTGGCTCTATAAAGAAACGACAGAATAATACACCCCATGATTGTTTATAACTTAATATTTTACTTACACTTAAACTTTTAACCTTTTTATTATGAATAAGTTCATCCTTTTCTATTCTATCCGCCACAATTAGAGTTCTTTCTTCTTCAGTGACCCATGGATGCTTCTCAGGAGTAGATTTGTTTAAGAACAACCAAGGAATTACCCATAACATACCTACAGCTCCTAAAATAATATAGGTTGTTTTCCACCCAAATTGTGTGTACAAGAAAACAATTACAAATGGTGCAATTACATTTCCTATTGACGCTCCAGCATTAAATATACCTTGAGCTATTGCTCTTTCTTTAACAGGAAACCATTCACCATTACTTTTTACTGCTCCAGGCCAATTACCCGCTTCTCCAATACCTAATAAGCCTCTAAAAATTGAAAGCGTTATTATTCCTCTAGCAAATGCATGAAAAGCCGATGCTAGAGACCATATAATAATTGAAACTGTAAAACCTAAACGGGTACCTATTTTATCATATAACTTACCCGATGCAAACTTACCTAGGGCATAACACGCCATAAATACGTTTAACATAATTGCATAATCAGACTTACCCATACCTAAGTCTTTACCCATTTCTGGCCAAAGCAAAGCAAAAGCTGTTCTATCAATGTAATTGATAACAGTTGCTATAAAAATTAATGTGATAATCCACCAACGTAAGCCTTTAATTTTCATTTATTTCGTTTATTAATATTATTAAATAGAAGGTTTTTCTAAAACGAATGAACGTCGCTTAAGAAAAGACAACATGTGCCGTATTGAATGTCATAATAATATAGTTTGACTATATTGTGTAGTACACTCCCCTCCTAATATATTTATTCAAAAAATGAGAGCGTGCATTCTCATTTTTCAAATCAATTTATTTTATTTCACATTATAGCAATATTGATATAATATACTAAAATGGTCTTTCATTTTTTGTTTTGCTAAAACAGGGTCTTGGATTTTAATAGCTTCAAAAATTTCCTTATGCTCATTAATTCCTAAAACTGATAATCTTTTATCACAAACATGATATTTCTCAAAATTCATAATTATTTGTGGCGTTATAGTAAGCATAAAGGTATTCATAGTACTATTCCCACTTGCCTTTGCAATTGCTAAATGAAACAATAAATCTTCTTGAACTGCATCTTCTCCTGATAATGCTTTTTTTTCATAGGCATCTAGTGCTTCTTTGATTTTTTTTAAATCTTTATTTGTACGTCTCAAGGATGCTAATCTAACTGTTTTTAATTCCAGTAAAATTCTTGTTTCTACTAAAGATTTAAAACTAGGCGACTCTAATCTTAAAATATCATCAATCATCCCATTCATAGCAATAACACCAATGTTGGCAACAAAAGTTCCACTTTGGGGAATCGATTTTAATATGCCATAAAATTCCAACTTTTGAATGGCATCACGAACATTGCTTCTACTTACTTCAAATTTTTCGGATAACATTCTTTCGGAAGGAAGTTTATCCCCTGGTTCAAGATTTTTATAGTTTATTAATTCTTTAATCTTAACGATTATTGAATTTTGAATTTCCTGATTATCGCTTACCGTAAGTACCTCTAATTTCATACACTCTAATTTAACGCTCCAATAAGATGCTAATACAACTTCTATACAATGATTCCTATAGTGATTAATTTATTTCCTTTTATTGTCAATCTCACAACTCAAACAAATTGGTTAACCAAAAAACCTGCCTAAATTTAAACAAAACAACACAATATTCTTTGATTTTTTTGTCAAATTTCACTGGTCATTAAATGACCAGTGAAATTTAACTTAAACTAAACTCAAACTATAATAAAAATATTATTCTCTTTATGTCTATTATTTTATAAATATTAATGAGTCACTTCCAGATTATAATATTTAATCCTTGCAAATGCTCCTGCATCAATTGATGATAAATAATTCCCTGCTTTAAAATAATTTTCAAAAACGTTCCATTTTTGAATATGTATATCATTATAAACAACAGATTCTTCATCATTTAAAATCACTTCCATGCGACCGTTTGTAACTTTTACCTCTAATGTAAATTTGTCAAAGCCTACATATTTTGAAAAATTATACCCTTCATCATCTGTCCATGAGTTTGTTTTCAAAATATCTACATCTGACACATTAATATCTTTAAGCTTTTTTGTTTTCACTCTTATATACCCATAATTCCAATATATTTTTAGCATTGGTGGTGCATTATTATCTTTTTGTCCAATTAAATCTCGTTGTGCATTGGTTAACCTACCATGAATTTGCATAATAATGGTTCTATGATAATTACCATTGCTATCTTTTGATATTTCATCCATTGATAGTGTTCCCTTCATGTTTCCTCCTTGTCCAAACGTCCAATTTGTATTATTGCTTCCAGACACCATTTGCTCTCTTAACTCTGTTCTAGAGTAAGAAGAATTTGCTGTTGAAGCTCCTGGATATGTATAAAATACTAATGCTCCATTTATAGAATCGTTATAAAAAAATGGTTTCAAAGTTTCGTTAGTTCCATAATTTAGAATTTCTGGAGGTTTTACTTCTGTTGGATTACCAATAGGCAACGTTACTTTCCAATTGTTTAAATCAATTTCTGGCAGCTTATAAGTTACTTCTTCCTCATCATTAATAATTTCCTCATCGCCATTATCATCCTCATTACCAACAGCAACAGGCACATCATCTGAACCTCCATTCATACAACTAAAGTTTAGGCTAGTAATAAGAATTAAAAACATTCCTAAAAAAAGCTTTTTAATATAGTTTATTGTTGACATTATAATTTATTATATAAATTTTAATTAATGACTTACTTCTAATTCGTAAAACCTAACTTTTGAAAATGACCCTTTGTCTCTTGATTGAAAATAATTACCTGCCTTAAAATAGTTTTCAAAAATACCCCACCTTCGCATGTGAATATTTTCATAAACTTTGAATTCATTACCATTTAGAATAATAACCATTTTACCCTTAGAAACTTTTACTTCTAGTGTGAATTTTCTAAATCCAACTTCCTCTTCAAAATTAAAACCATCATCATTATCCCATGCATCTTCATGTAACATTTCTTCATAGGTTGCATTTAAATTTTTAAGCACTTTAGTTTTTACTCTAATTTTACCTTTATCCCAATATATTTTTAAAATGGGAGGCGCATTGTTGTCATCTTCACCAATTAAATCTCGCTGTTCATTGGTTAAACGCCCATGAATTTGCATGATAATAGTTCTATGATACTTGCCATCAGAATCTCTAGTTGTAGCTTCCATGGCTATTTTACCTTTCATATAGGCTCCATCAGCAAACGTCCAATTAACATTATTATCTCCTGGTACCATTTGCTCTCTTAACTCAGACCGTGTATACTTGGTATTCCTAGTTTTGGAATCAGTTGGCATCGCATGAAATACTATAGCTCCTTTTGTAGAATCTATATACATATATGGCTTAGCTACTTCTATATTGGCAAAATTCAATATTTCTGGTGGGTCTATTTCAATAGGTTTGCCCTTATCATTTGCTACAGGTAAGGTAACTTTCCAATGGCTTAAATCTATATTAGGCAGCTTAACCTTCTTTTTTTTTCTTCTTTTCTTCTTTTCAGTTTTCACATCCGATTCTGTAACACTACTTTTCTTGTTTTGAGAAGTAGCGTTAACAGATAGAAAGGCTATTAATCCAATTAGCAATATATTTCTTCGGAAGTTTTTCATGATACTAATTTATTCTACTGGATAAACTTTAACATTATCTACAAAAGCATCTACATCTGTAAATGCGTAAATAAATATAGATACTTCACCAACAGAGTTGGATCTAAACTGAAGTTTCACTGTTGTTCCTCCTGAACAAGAATTGTCTGCAAACTTTCCTTTTGCTTCGGTACCAATATGCTCAACCAAAGGATTACTGGCAAGAGCAACATCACTGTCACTATAATGACCATTTAAAATTGCAGCAACTACACTGTTAGTTTCGGCTCCTCCTGTTTTTATAGCATATTCGAACTCAAAAATATAATCTGTATTAGGACTTAACGTAACTGCTTGGTATGCATATCTAGTATCATCAGGGTCGGCAGCACCATTTATATCATCAGCACTATTACCAGATGACCATTTTGCTCCTCTTGTTTTAGATCCAGTTTCTGTTCCGTCATATTCTGTACAAGACCCATCAGAAGAACCGCTAAAAGGGTTTGAATTCCCAGGAGTGTTGGCTATTTTCCAAGGCGGGTACACATCACCAGAGCTCCCATTAAAATCTCCCCATAAAATCTCTGGATTAATAGGACCTGCTGGTCCACCTACAGTAACTTCTTTTGTAATAGAAGTTGGTTTATTTATAAAATTTGTAGTTGTTAATGTTACCATATATGTTCTTTCCATACCATCATCAGTATAACTATATGTTGGATTTGCATCAGTTGAGCTACCTATACCATCTCCAAAATCCCAACTATAACTGGTTGCGAGTAAAGACGCATCTGTAAATGTAACATCAAAATCACTTGCTACATCATCAAAAGTGAAATCGGGAACTGAAAGTGGTTCTCTATAAAGATAGATGTTATCTACATTAAGAGTTGCCTCATTATTTGCAGTGCCTCCTGTAGCTAGTTCTAACGTTATTTCATCTATTTGAGTAATTCCTTCAGCAGCAAAATCAATATCTATACCTGTCCACGTATCACTTTCTAAGGTTTGCTCAAAAGTTTTACCTCCCATTGTTATTTTTACTTTATCAATACCAATTTCATGAATAGA
Source organism: uncultured Algibacter sp. (assembly GCF_947487605.1). Taxonomy (GTDB): domain Bacteria; phylum Bacteroidota; class Bacteroidia; order Flavobacteriales; family Flavobacteriaceae; genus Algibacter_D. The sequence continues at coordinate 218,770 of NZ_CANKXK010000004.1, read as the reverse complement.
ATGAAGATCCATGTGAAGATAATCTGCGGAAGATCCCGTTCCAAAAACATCTGCAATAACAATTACAGGGTCGAAAGTAATAGATGCAGCAATAGTATTATGTAGCCTAGAATATTGAATTACTTTATTTTTTATATCCCCAACTTCTACTTCATTATATTCTGCATCATCACTATCAAAATTAGCCCCTGACAATTTATTTGTATAAGCAGTAAAAGCACCATCAATTTCAATACCATCACTAAAAACAGCATATACATTTTCATCAAGGATAGTTGGTGATGAAGGTGAAGAAGATAACGTAGTAAGTTTATGCTCCACTGTTACATTTCTAGTCTGAACAACATCTGGGAAACCCTGATTGGATTTTGCGGTTACCGTTATTGTATAAGTTTCTTCTTCAACATTATTAGGGTAATCGTAAGTAGCTGTACCGGCATCTTCTGTAATTGTTATAACATCATCCGTACTATTTGGATCTCCAAAATCTACTACATAAGACGTAACCCCCAGACCTTGTGGGCGCACAGTAACTATAGTTCCGTCTCCATCCTCAATTTTAACAGTTATGGCATGACTTGGAAATGTAATCTCTGTTAGTCCCGTACCTCCGTCGCCTTCATTAGGAGCAACTATCGTGTCATCATCTTCACATGATGAGACTATAAGCCCTGTTATTAGTAAGGCAAATATTCCTTTTCTTAATAAATTCATAATTTCTACTTGTTTATTATTATTTTATTATGGTTTTGGATACACATTTATATTGTCTATATATGCATCCTGATCTGTTTCGCCAGAAATCCAAATTGAAACTAAACCACTCTCATTAGAAGTAAACTCCTTTTTAACTGTTACAAAGTTTCCTTTACCATTAAGTTCACTAGCAACTGACTCTGTCAAAGGTGCACTAGCTATAGCATCAAGTGCTGCATCAAAGTGACCATCTAAAATTTGCACTGTTATATTACTACCAGGAGTAGCGGCAACCTTTATAGCATACATATACTCAATAACATACTTAACCGTACGATCGGCTGTTGTTGGAGACACAGTTAAAGCTTGATATGCATATCTTCTACTACCTTGATTTGCAGGATTAGAAGCACTAGCTGAAAATTTCATGCCTCGAGTTTTACCAGGAGCAGGAGTGCCATCATATAAAAACGGAGCACCATCACTAGAAGTATTAGGGGTATCCTTAGATATCCCAGTAGTGTCATCAATTTTCCAACTAGGATTAAAACCTTCTTCCATATCTCCATTAATAACTATTGGATTAATAGGCACAAATACATCTCTTATTTCTACTATTTGCTTAATAATTCCTGATGCATCATTTGCATCAAGAGCTGTGAGTGTTACTTCGTAATCACCTTCTCCAGCATCAAATCTTACAAAGGCTACATCTGTTTCTGTTGAAGTATTTTCTGTACCACAAACAATAACACCATTAGTATCTTCTTCACATACTACGCCTTCACCAAAATCCCATTTATATTTTGTAGATTCATTAGATTCATTGGTGAATGAAACTATTTTAAAATCTACTGGATTTGGAGTATAGCTAAAGTTTGCTTCTGGCAAAGTGAGGTCGGGAATAGAACCTGTATCGGGTAAATCAAACTCAAAAGCTTCTTCACAGCTTACCACGAAAGTTATAGCTAATAGAGCTAACACTAAACCCATAGTGTTTTTTAAAGCATTCAATTTCTGTTTCATGTTTTCTAATTTTTTATGTTATTAGTAACCAGGATTTTGTTTTAAAAGCCCTTTACTTAAATTAATTTCTCTAGATGGAATTGGTAACAATAAGGCTCTAGCATTATAGCTAGGATAAACTGTTATATCTTCATCATTATCTCTTGCAGAATGATCTTGCAATACAGCATCGGCAACTCCAAATCTTAACAAATCGAATAAACGCTGATTTTCAAAAGCCAATTCTACGCGTCTTTCTAGTAACAATTCTTCTTGTGTTATAATTCCATCAGCATCATTAGCTAAACCAGCACGATTTCTAACAGCGTTGAATGAGCTTAAAGCAGCTGGAGTATTAGCATTACCCGTGCCTGCCATAATAGCTTCTACATGCATTAATAATACATCGGCATAACGTAATACAATCCAATCATTACCAGCATCTCTAGGATTAGCACCATAAGTTGGAGCAGCTGGGTCTGTAGTAATATCAGTCCCTTCAGGTAAAAACTTTGTAACTTCAATTGAAGGATCTAATGGATCACCAAACACAGCATAAGAAACTGCTGTTCTATTCCCTCCATTTAAAGTAAAATCTTCTACTAAATTAGGGTTAACAATGTTTAAACCATCCTGTCTACCTTGACGCTTAAAAGAGGTGAATTCAGCCGTAAAACCTTGGCTTTCATTTGGATTTCCAAACTCATATCGAATAACAAACATAACTTCGTTATTCAATTCATTGTAAAACACATCATTAAAATCAGTTTGTAAACTAAACGACCCATCAACTATAATAGCCTCACATAAATCTTTTGCTCCAGTATAGTTAGGGGTTGGTTGCGATAAATACACTTTAGCTAAAATCCCTTGTGCTGCCGCTTTTGAAGCTCTAGCTTTATAACTATTATCTAAATTGGCAACTGCATCTTGTAGATCTGAAACAATTTGTGCATAAACTGCTGCTTTAGGTGCTCTGGTAAAGAGTAGTTCATCTTCATTGGACTCTGCCACGGCAGTTACCAATGGCACTCCTCCTATAGCATCATTATCACTTCCATACAGTCTAACCAAATTAAAATAAGCATAGGCTCTTAAAAATTTGGCTTCTGCTGTGTATTTAGAAATATTTGAAGCATCTGCTGCATCAACATAGTTAAGAATATTATTTGCTCTAAAAATAATTTCATACATCGATTGATAATAATCTTCTGATTGTATGTTGTTAGCATCTGTTACATACCTGTGAAAATCTGCTCTTGAGCCTTCGAGAGTCGCACTTCTTGTATTGTCTGAGCGGTGCTCGGTCAAAAGAAACTCAAATTGCACGCCCCTATTGTAATTTGAGTTACTCGATTCTGTATTTTCGTTTACCCCTTGTAAGGCGTCGTAAATTCCAATAATCCCAGCTAAAACATCTGCGTCTGATTGAAAGAATCCATCTGCAGCAATAGCAGTATCTGGCAGCGGGTTTAAAAACTCATCTACATCACAAGAAATAAATATCACTCCTGTTAATGCAATAATTAAATATTTTATATTTTTTAAATATTTCATGATTACTTTTTTTTAATTAAAAATTAACATTTAAACCAATTGAGTAAGTACTATACAAAGGTGTACCTGCTCTTTGCGATCCATATGTTATAGGTGAATCATTAGAGTCAATATGTTCTGGATTAAAGCCGTGATAATCATCAGAAGTAATATATAGTAAATTCTGTCCACTAGCATATAACCGTATTGATGACATCCCTAATTTTGATGTAAGATCCTCTGGGAATTTATAACCAATATTTACATTACGTAATGAAAAATATCCTGCATTTTGGACAATATCGTCTGTAAAAATTTTCGCTTGAAGAAACGAGACATCATCAATAATCCCATCATCCACCAACTGTTCTGCACCACCGTCAACAGTTGCGCCACTAAAATGATAGAAATATTGATCTCCAACGTTTCTTACTTGAGCTCCTTGACTTCCTTGAATCATAAAAGAAAAATCTAAATTCCCAAATTTAAATTCATTGGTTAAACTCCAAGTGATATCTGGATAAGGATCTCCTAGAATGGTCTTATCATCATCTGTAATTAAACCATCTCCATTTAAATCTTTAACAATAATATCCTCAGCCTGCCCGTTAATTCTATTATAGGGAGTAGACCAATATTGCGTTGTTATTTCCTTATCTGCAACATAGCCATAAAAAGAAGAAATCGGATTACCAACCAAGTTTATCCATTGTGTATTTCTATCAAATGTATCCACTCCAAGGTTTCCATTGTCGTTACCAAAATCCATTAATTCGTTTGTGTTGGTCGATGCTATTAAGGTCGTATTCCAAGAAAAATTTTCTGAAGAAATATTTTTTGTTCTCAATTCAAGTTCCCAACCTCTATTTTCTACTTCTCCTTTATTTACGATTCCTCCACTAAACCCAGTAACATAAGAAACATCTTGATTTAACAATAAGTTATCACTTGTTCTCTTATAGTAATCTAAAGAGCCTGTTATTTTATTGTTAAGAAAACCAAAATCTACTCCGGGATTAAACTCTTTAGAAGACTCCCATTGTAATAAGGCATTGGCAATATTTCTAGGTGAAAAACCTGCGGCGATAGCGCCCTCATCCGTAAGCGCATTGGTGCTTTGTAATAGCGCCAAATAAGGCCAAGTATTAGTTAAATCGTCTCCAACATTAAAGTTTTCAGAACCTGTAAGACCGTAACTCGCTCTAAACTTTAATTTGCTTAGAACATTACTATCACTTAAGAAATTTTCATTATGCGCATTCCACCCTACAGATACTGCAGGGAAATTACCCCACTTAGATTCTAAACCAAAAACAGAGCTACCATCTCGTCTAATTGAAGCATTAAATAAGTATTTATTTGCGTAAGCATAGGTAACCCTACCAAAATAACCAATCTTTCTAATTTTAAGATTTATTTGGGCATCTGGTGCTTTGGTGATAATTGTTGCTCCCTGTAAGTTTTTAAGCAAATCATTTGAATATCCGCCTCCTTCAACAGTAGTCGTTTCCGTTTTTCTCTTTTGAATTGTCGTACCCGCTAATACACTTATTTCATGATCACCAATTGTTTTATTATAAGACAAGGTATTGTCTGAAATCAATCTAGATCTAAATCTATTTCTCAACTCATAACTTGCTGGATCTCCATGGTGATGCTGTGTTCCATCCCACCTTGTTCTTTTACTTTGTTCTAAAGTAACCCCAAAACTTGTTTTTGCTGTTAAACCCTCTAAAATCTCATAACTTAAATATGTAGACCCTAATAATTTGGTCTTAAACTGATAATGTTCTCTTTCAGCATGTTGTGCATAAGGGTTTTGATCTCCTGAAGTACGCGGGGTTGTATTACTACCATCGCCATTTATATCCAATTCATCCAAATGATCTTCTCGAAAATAATCTCCTATCCCAACATTTGGATACGCATCTCTATCTATAAACTGAAGCGTTTCTGCTGTATGATAAATAGGTAACCAAGGCGATTGTCTTATAGAATTATGTATAGATGAAGATGAAGGTATTGTTCTTTGTTTTGAATAAGAAGGTGTAGCACTCAATCCGAATTTAAGCTTATCGGTCAATTTAGAATCTACTTTTAATTTTGCAGAATACACTTTGTAATCATCAAAAATTACAACGCCTTCATCGTGAAGATATCTTAAAGCTACACTAAATTTTGTGTTTTCAGTACCACCTCTTGCAGAAAGAGAATGACTTGTAATGAAGCCTCCATCAAAGATAACATCTTGCCAATCTCTATCAATACCTGTTACCTCTATTAGTTTTAGTGCGTACAAATTACCATTAGAAATAGACTCCGTCTCAGCCAATTCTACAGCTGCCCAATCGGTAGCATTTCTCTTATAATCATCACTCCCGAAAGCTGATTTATAACCCGTGTAAGTGTCATAACTAAATTTTGTTTTTCCTGCTTTCCCCGTCTTGGTAGTAATCATAATTACCCCATTAGCTCCTTCACTACCATAAATAGAAGCAGAAGCTGCATCTTTTAAAACCTCAAAAGATTCTACATCATTCATGTCTAGAGTTCCAAGAAAGTCAGGGTCTACAATCACACCATCTACAACCACTGCAGGACCAGATTCAGATGATATCGAGCCCGTACCTCTAATTCTAATAGTAGGAGCTCCTCCAGCCTCTGCATTTGACGCAGAAATGTTTACCCCAGAAACTTGTCCTATTAATGCATCGTCAACCCTTGCTACAGCTATTTGATCTAAACTTTCGTTCACCACTTTAGAAATAGAACCGGTAAGATGTGATTTTTTCTGAGTTCCATAACCCACAACAACAACCTCATCTAATTGCGCTAAATCTTCGGTAAGCGCTACATTAATTGTTTTTTGATCTCCTACTATTACGGTTTGAGATTGAAATCCAACATAAGAAAATTGTAGGACTTCGCCTTTGTTCACTTGAATTTGATATGCGCCGTCAAAATCTGTGGTAGTACCCTTAGTGGTATTTAGCACAATAACATTTACACCAGGAATTGGTATGTTGTCTGTAGCAGACACAACCGCTCCTTTAACCACAGTACTATTCTGTGCAATTAACACAATATTGAAGAACAATATCGCAATTAGTGTTAGCTTAGTTTTTAAATTCATAATTAGTTTTTTTTGTTTAAAGTTTAATTAGTAGTCTCCTACTTTTGCTTAGCTTATAGAAATTATACAGCTAAAAAATCACTTTATTAAAAACAACCGTTCTGATAAAATTTTTTGTAATTTTGTTGAACACATGTTTTATGAAAGTAATGCATGTTTTGAGTTTTTACTTCCCTCCTAAAAGAAGTAAATGATTTTTAAAGGATAGGCGTGCACCTATCCTTTTTTTGTACTATTTTTTCATATTAATTTTTGATTTTGTTTAGCATTATACATTTAGTTAGTAATTTATCTGGAAAACCAAATTGGTTTACCAGATTGGTTTCCCAAATATATATTAATTTTTTGTTAAAACAAATTAATTATGAATTTTAACAGTGTTATTCCATAAAATCTTCTCGGATAGGACTGAAAACATCTATCAAAATACCTGATTTAGTACATTTTGCTCCATGAAGCACATTTGGTGGGATGTATACTGAATCTCCATCTTTTACAGTTTGAGTAACACCTCCAATAGTAAATTCCCATTCTCCATCTATACAATAGGTTACTTGAGAGTGGTAATGTTTATGTTCATAACCAATACCATCTGCTTCAAAGTGTACTTTAACCAGCATGATTTTGTCATCATATCCCATAATTTTTCTTTTTACACCTTCTCCTACAGTTTCCCATTCTTGGGCTTCATCTAATAAAAATTCTTTGCTTGCTCCAAATGTTTTCATAATCTATTCGTTTTTATTTATTTAAAATAATAAGAATCTGACCACTCATAATTCTTATCATTGATTTTTAACGTATGCTTTGCTTCTTTTGAAGTATTTATATTTGCTGTAATAAATAGCTTGGTATTACCATTTACATTTACAATTTCTATTGCTGTGTAATCTTCAGTATCTAGAACAATATTTAATTCTTTTATACTACTGTTTGAGTTTACAGCAGATTCTGTAACTGGGCTGTATGCTCCATGTGCTTCAATAGTAGATACAAAAAGTGTGTTTTTAGTATTTTTTCTTCTTAGCATTATTGCAGCCTCTCTTCTAAGATTAAATTCTGGATCGTTTGCTCCTATTCTTGTAAACATTAACTCATCCTCACTATTAGTTACTGAGGTTAAAGTGTAAAACTTACCCTTATTTAACCACAATAATTTACTGTTTTCATTTAAAGCTTTTGCTATTCCTTCAACATACAAATGTTGATATCCATTTTTGTTCCCTAAAGTATTTAATGTATTAGGCGTTTTATAAATAAAGTTTGTTTGTATTACTTGCCCTAAGAAGTAATAGGGGAAATCATATTTGTTTGCTTTATTAGAAGTTACCTTCATAATATCTAACATATATGGCTTTTCGAAATCTTCGTCTTTTATAATTGCCATTGTACGGAGCATTTCTGTTCCAGGATATGCATTATTTTCTTTTGCACTTACAACTTGAACGTTATCATTTTCTGTGGAAAAATAGTTTAGTACCGAATGATACTGACTTCCTATTTCATACTTCCCATTAAAATGAGAGGTTTCATTTTGTATTACTGTATTATGTGCAATGGTTTGTTTTGCCCAAGTCTTGTTTTCTTTTAGGTAATTTCCTCCTCCTTTTTGCTCGATATTTACAAATCGTGATAAACCATAATCTTGAAGGATCTCTTCGCCGTTTTCATATAAAGAATAAGACAACTTATCATAATGGCCATGACTAGATCCTTGGGCTGTATATTTAAAAACTAATTCAATATCTTTATTTCTTAACACAGCAACACCACCCTGTTTTCCATTTGATCCATCAGATAGGTTAATAGATTTTTTATTGAAAGGTCTTGCTTTATCATTTTTAATACCAAGTGCTACTGCTAAACCAGAATTATCTAATAAAACACGGTCTTGAGCAGAGGCTATTGATAGCAAACCTGGATCTTGAGCACCAAAATGATACGAAATATCTACTGCTGTAACTAAAGCATTATTGTAATAGGACATTCCTTTTTGACCATCGTTAAGCGTGAAAAATTCACCATCTGCATCAGATAAATTTAACAAAGTATTAATCGATTTTAACAATACACCTTCTTTGTATTCAAATATTTTTAGTTCTGGTTTTACATTATGTAATCCTTCTGCAAAAATTAAAAAAGGATACATAGCGTAACGTTGGTAATATGGCCCTTCATTATAATAACCATCTGGTGAAAAAGGTTCTTCTATGTTTGCTAAAAACCCAGCTTTTCCATTTTTGTTTAAAAACCCCCCATCATCATCTTTGGCAGTTTTATCTAAACCTACATCTTTAATCCCATATAAAGCACGTTCAATTAATTCTTGATCGTTCATTACCAAACCAATCATACCAACAGCGGCATTTCCCCATGTACTATGGTTGTGCACTCTTTGGTAAAATTGCGGACTGTTTATAGAAATATGATCGGCAAATGGTCTAAATAAATTAGTTTCTAGCGTATTGCGTTCTTCTTCAGATAAATAATTATAGACACAATCATAAGCCTGACTTACATAAACCAACCAGTTGGAATCGTTTAGGCATTGCCAGAATAATTTGCCTCTTGCATATGATCTTGTTTTTGGATGCAGTGGTAATGTTTTATACATTTCCTCATATTGCATTAACATATCTTTTACATACTTAGCATATTTCTCATCATCTAAAATTTGATACAATACACCTGCTTTTTGTAGTACTACCATGTTACGCTTATGACGAACATGTGTGTATCCACCAGAATAATCTACTGGTATTGGTGTTTCTATTCCTAGTTCTATTTCTGCATCAATTTCTGCCTTTACATTTTCTAAAGTTTTATCGAAAATTGGAATATTACCCAATTGCGCTCTTATATCTTTAACACCTTGTTTTGTTAAAATTAAACTAGGATGTTGAGTATCTAAAACTTTTAAATCTGTTTGTACTGTAGTATCTTTACAAGATGTAAAGACTAAGAACAAGGTTAATAGTATTATTTGATAATGTTTAAAACTAATCATTTTCTCTTGTTATTTGAGTTCCTTCACTTAAAGTAGCAGCTTTAAACCAAACTTCTGCATAGCTCCCATTTGCATATTGTTTTTCTATATCACCATTATATGTTTCTGATTTAGTAGACTTCCCGTTAGCTTGATTATAAGCACCTTGCTTAAAAAACTGTAATTCACCTGCATATGCATTTTTACGTTCAAGACCATCACGACCTCTTTTAGCGTAGGTAGCTAATACTTGTTGGGGAATATCTGATTTTTTTGCAAAATCTGATTTCAATAAATTCTTTGCGAATTTTATAGTTTCATGACCTTTACTTATAAATGTTAAATACATAATGCCCTTATAAACATTTACTTCGTAGCTAAATTCTTCTCCTAAAGCAATGCCATCTTCTGGCTCTTTTGGATACTCTGTTGGACTTGTTCCTACAACAGAAAAATCATAACCCCAGACTGCTGTTGAAAAATCCCATCTTCCAAAATTATCTCCTTCGGTATTGATTTCATAATTCCAAAAAACAGAACCCTTTTTGTGGTCTGGAAATTTTTTATAAAAGATTTTTAATGGTTCATTTTCATGCCCTTCATCGCTATGAATCTGACCTATTACCACAGAATATGAAGATGATACATTTGCATTTCCAGTCGTGGAAACATGCATTACTTTTAAAATACCAGTTAATTTCCCACCTTCTTCTGGAATCCAATGTTTCTTTTCGCCTAATTCTGTTCTGGTATTGCTTGATGTTCTTGAAGTAACACCAGAATTTGGTGTTTTATAAACAACCCAATCTGTATCTTCATCCCTTTCTACATAAAAAAAATCATCTTTTTGGAAATTAACTAAATTTTCAGATCGGGTTCCATCTCCTAAAAGAATCTTCCATTTATCCATAAACGGAATAACATCACTTGGAAATTTTGTTTCATTTTTAATTTGAACAGTTTCAACTGAAGTAACTTTAGAATTATTTTTACACGAAACTACTGTAAATAGTATAATTATAATGAATAATGGTTTTTCCATATTAAATTTGATTTCTTTTGAGTGGTATTAATACATCAATTTCATTTTTAAGTTTTCTTCAACTGTAATTTTCCCAGAGTTAGAGATTTGATTATCTGAATGTGAATTATTTTTTGCTCCCCAAAGAATAGAAACATACTTAACCGTATTGTTTTTGAATATGTTTTTGGTAATATTTACATTTACAATCCCTCTATGATTTAATAATGTTTGGGTTTTCTCTTTTGGTCCACAATTAGTAAATGTACTATTGATTACTAACAGGTTTCCGCCGATAGTAGATTCATCATAACCGCCTCTGTAATAATCTATAACATTTTGTTTTACATTATTAAAATTGCAATTATCAATAGTTAAATACTCTGTATTATAATCACCTTTATCATTGATTTCTTCAGATAATTCTATTCCATTTTCACAGTTAGAAATTGATGTACTATCAAATGTAATACGTTCGGCAAATGATTCTTTATAAACTTTTAAAGCATAATTAAAATCACTGATTTCACATTCTGAAACAGTTAATCCAAAATGATTAGACATGTTTTCTTTTAAACTAGAAAAGGCATAATTTAAAGTGTTTCCTTTTAATACTAAACCTTTCACAGTTAACTTCCCTTTTGGATATAATTCGAACAAAGACCTACCTCTAGTTCCAGAAAAAATAATTTGTACTTTGCCATTCTTTTGAGATTGAACTATGATAGTTTTATTTATTTCTAAAGACTCATTTATATTATAAACACCTTCTTTTAAGGCTATAATATCTCCATTGTTTGCTTCATTTATTTTAGTTTGAAAATCGGATGCTTTATCTACAATATGTGTTACAGCTTCTTTTACTATTGTTTCATTTGAAAACCAACCCGCTCCATATTTTGATTTATCCAAAATATTAGGATTCGGAACATTTGAATTCACAACTGCTCCAATACGGTTGTTCCCTGCTCTTGAGTTTCCAAATATATCTTTTGAAATTGTATTAAAATCAAAACCGTGGTATAGACTAATGGTATCTAGAACACCTGTAGGAATTAAAATATTTTCCGATATTTCTTTTAATTCTAATGAAGCTAATGTAATTCCCTTATTATAATCTTTAACCTTTACTCCTTGATTTTCTACTATGTTATTTTTAAATGTAACACCGTCTACTTTATCATGCTCCATAACAATCGATTCGCTTGCCTCATCATTATAAATAATATTATTAGCCACCATAGTTCTTATGGGTCTTGCTGAACGTATCTCAGATTTTGGTAAAACATCAGCTTGTGCAATATTGGTTCCTACACCAAACTGCCATGGTGAATTGCAATTTACATAGGTATTATAAGCCACCACAACATCGGTTACCTGATTATATCTGTTTTGCGGTGATTTAGGAATACCGTTCATAACAGCTAAAGGGCTTCTAAAATTTTCACCTTTTATATTAAAAAAGTAGTTGTTTGTTACCCAATGCCCAGTATTAATAATACGAATACCTCCAATATTTTTGTTTTTGGCGTCTCCTATAAAATAATTCCCATCAATTGTACAATAGTTTCCATGACGCGTAACTAAAGAACCTTCGCTTTTATAAAATACATTATTTCTAAACTCGTTGAAATTGGTTTTGCTTGAAATAACTTCAACTTCTCCATTACATTCTTCGAATAAATTATTTGCAACCATAGTATAACTAGGAGTCATAGATGTAAAACTATTTCCTATTTGAATAGTTTCTCCACTTGGACCTCCCTTTACAGGTCTTGGCCCAAAATGATTGTTTATAATTTGATGATGATTATTAATGCTTTCAATACCTACCAAGTTAACTCTAACGGTAGGACCACGGTTCGTTTTGCCTGCCATATAACAGTTACTTAATTCGTTATGTCTACCCCAAAAATTTACCCATAAATCGCTATTATCTCTTTTTGGTTTATTAAAATCTTCGATAACACAATTGGTAACTTTACAATTATTTGCTACCTCGGTTTCGTTAATTCGAAAGTCGATTACTGAACTTGATGGGGAAAATCCGTTTTTAAAATATAAGCCTTCCACTACTAAATATTCGCCTCCAAACTTTAAATAAGATTCACCTTCTATAATCACTTTACCAGGGGTTTCAGCTCTTAAAAATATCGGGGCTTCTTTCGTGCCTTGTCCTCGAAATTTTATTTCTACATTTTTCCAAACGCCATTGGCTAAAACAATGTGATCTGCCAGTTTACTATTTTCGATGGCACTGTTTAACTCTTCAATAGTAGCGACTTTAATGATGTTAGTATTTACTTGCTCCTTACAAGCAAATGATAAAATGACTAAGCATAAAATGAATATTCTTTTCTTCATGTGTTTTGTTATTTCTAATTTAATATCTTAATCATTTTTAAAGCTTTTGTTAAGCGTGTTTCCATATTTTCTGAATGATATTCAAGTCTTTTTTCACGGCATCAAAAACGATTTTTCTATCTACTAAAATTTTAGTATATCCTGTTTCAGCACCTCCCAATTCATAATCTAAATGTAGTGATACTAGTGTGTTTAATTTATACTTTTTCAAAAGTTTGAAATATGCATCAAAATCTAGCATACTCTTATCAATTGGTACGTTAACAGCTTTCCATTTACCATTAAATACACCCCATTAAAACCTTTTAATACTATAACTTTTATATGCTCATACAAAAGTTTGAAGCCACTTATCCAAGAGTGATCACCTTCTGTTTTGGCGTGTCTAATGTCATTTTGTGTTCCAAAATAATTTAAATCTGAATACTCTAATATTCGTTTTATTTCCCAAAAGGAGACTCCCTCCTTTTTACCTTCATGTTTTTTATAACAGCCAATTATATTATAATTACTATTAAAAATGCTTAATTCTTTTATTTGCTCTTTATATATAGCAATGGGCTCTTGAAATAATTTACCAGCGATATAGTTAAACCAATTTGCATGATAATAGTTTATTTTTTGTTTAGTAGCTGTTTCAATAATATCAACATCCAATGAATTATTAATATTCTCAATACTTGTGGTTATCATTTCGCAATGTGAACCAGCAGTATTAATATCACTCACTGCTTTAGGCAAATCAATTTTTATCTGTTCGGGTAATACATATCCTTTGGGTCTAACTGCTAGATCTACTCCTGAAAAACCCATTTGAACCGCCACTTCTCCTTTAATCCTATAATCTAAAAACTGTAAATACTTTGAGAATATATGTACAGATAGTTCCTTGTTTACATCGTAATTATGAAATCCATGAAGGGAATTTGAGAAGCCTAATAGTGGCACGAATCTTCCTGCTATCGATATTAGTTTAACAAAGTCTATTCTGTTTAAAGGTTGCATTACAAGCTAAATTGGTTTACCAGTTTGGTTTACCAAATATATGTATATATTTTGTCTTTTACCAATTTATTTATATAAACTTAGGAATGTATATTTACTTAACTAACGTGAGTTCAACAAAAGTTACAAAAAATAAAAATCACTAATAAACAATGTTTTATTATATAAATAAAGAGAAGTTGTGAGCTTTTCGAATGTAATCAAGATAAAATTCGAGATATCTCATTGAAGTGAGAATCGGGATCACTCTCAAGTATATCAATGGATTCAAAAGATTGTAAAATAAAAAAAGCCAGCAAAAATGCTGACTTTTCTTCTCTAGTAGCGGGAACTGGACTCGAACCAGTGACCTTCGGGTTATGAGCCCGACGAGCTACCTACTGCTCTATCCCGCGATATAATATAAAATGATTGTCTTAGCTTTTAACTCTCGGTTCATAATGCCGACCAAATCATTTCGGACTGCAAATATACAACCCTTTTTAACTTTAGCAAACATAAAAAACAAAAATTATTGCTCAATACTATCTGCTTGAAAACTTACTAAATTGGTATTCTCAAATTTAATTACCATTTGAATAGGGTTACAACAAACTTCACAATCCTCAATATAAGATTGGTATGAAATAGAATTATCTAAAAGCATAGAGATGTTTTCCCAACAATGAGGGCAAATAAAAAAATGTTCCATCATAAATTCAAAAATAAAAAAAAGCAGATTAATTATTATCTGCTTTTTACTAACTAACTAATTTATGATAAACTATTACATTACTATTCTTTTTCTATATCCATAGTTGCTGTTGCACTTTGGTTTTGTAATTCCATGAAAATTAAATCTGGTGGATTGTTTCCAGAAAAGGTTGTGAAATCGTTATTTAAATTATTATCACTTACCATAATGGTATTCAACTTTTTAAGATTTAAAAACTCCATTGGTAAATCTCCAGAAAATTGATTTGTAGATAATAGTAACTCTTCTAAATTTTCTAACTGAGCAATTTCAACTGGAATCTCACCATCCATTTTATTATCCATCAAGCTTAACTTTTCTAATTTAGTTAAAGCATATATCTGATTTGGGATGGTTCCTGTTAAAAAATTGCTTCCCAATAAAAGTTCTTTTAAGTTGGTTAATTCCATTAGTGAAGTTGGAATATTTCCAGAAAACTTATTACTATATAATTTTAATGATTCTAAGTTTTTTAAAGTGCCTAATTCTGAAGGTATGTTACCTTCTAAAGCATTCATATATAATTCTAATGAAGTTAACTCTTTTAAATTTTGGATGGTAACTGGAAGCTCTCCTGTTATTTTATTGAAACCTAAATTGAACTTTCTAAGATTAATTAGGTTGCCAATTTCTGAAGGAAGTGTTCCTTGTAAATTATTAAATTGTAAATTGATTTCAACAATTTTATTATCCTCAACTTGAACACCATGCCATGTATCTACAGAAGTAGTAAGATCCCAGGTTACATTCCATTCACTACCATTGGTTGTATTATAAATGGCTATTAAAGCCTCTTTTTCAATAGACGATACATTTGCAAAGGAATATGCCGAAACTAAAAAGCAGGCAACTATAAGTTTTAATGTCTTCATGTCGAATAAATTTGGGATTAATTCTCCTACGAAAGTAGCTTGTAGATAGATTAAAATCTATTTTATTCGACGAAATACACAAAACTTTAACATTTACTAATCGATGAACTGCTCAATTTCCAGTTGAACGTCCTCCCATTTTTGCATTAACTCTTGTAATTCGGCTTTCTTCTTTTGGTAATTATCAAAGAAATTTGGTTGCGAGGTTACTTCTTCGTAATTCACCTCTAACTGCACATCAATAGCTTTTATGTCTCGCTCTAGTTGGTTTATCTTAGATTCTACGTTACTAAGTTTGTTGTTTAATGACTTTATTTTTTTCTGGTCTTCATAAGACTGTTGCTTCTTTTCTTTTGGGGTTTGCTTAACTACGGTACGTTTTTCAACTTCACGTAAGTTATCCACCTTACGAGCATCTAAATAATAATCGATATCCCCTAGATACTCTTTTATTTTATGATCTTTGAACTCATAGACTATATTGGTAAGACCTTGAAGAAAATCACGATCGTGAGACACCAAAATTAAAGTGCCTTCAAATCTTGATAATGCTTCTTTCAAAACATTTTTCGATTTAATGTCTAAATGGTTGGTAGGCTCATCCATTATTAAAACATTAAACGGCTGAAGCATAAGCTTTGCTAAAGCAAGTCTATTACGTTCTCCCCCAGATAATACACGAACATACTTATCAACCTCTTCTCCTCTAAAGAGAAAAGACCCTAATATATCGCGAACTTTACTCCTATTGGTTTCGTTTGCAGCATCAATCATGGTATCTAAAACAGTTTTATTACCATCTAAATATTCTGCTTGGTTTTGGGCAAAATATCCTATTTGTACATTATGTCCCAGTTTTAAATAGCCATCATACTTAATATCTCCAACTATAATTTTTGCTAAAGTTGATTTTCCTTGTCCATTCTGTCCTACAAATGCTGTTTTACTATCGCGCTCTATAAGTAGATCAATATTTTTAAGCACTTGATTGTCTCCATAATTCTTTGAAACTCTTTCGGCTTCTACTACAACCTTTCCAGGAGTTATTGAAATTGGAAAGTTAAGAGTCATTACACTATTATCATCTTCATCAACTTCAATACGATCTATCTTATCTAACTTTTTTATTAGCGATTGAGCCATGGTAGCTTTAGAGGCTTTAGCTCGAAACTTTTCAATTAATTTTTCTGTTTGTTCTATTTGCTTTTGTTGATTTTTTTGAGATGCCAATTGCTGCGTTCTTAACTCTTCACGAAGCACTAAATATTTAGAATATGGCTTCGGATAATCATAAATACGCCCCAAGGATATTTCTATTGTTCTATTTGTTACATTATCCAAAAACATTTTATCGTGTGATACAATTACTACCGCTCCAGAATAATTTTTCAAAAAGGATTCCAACCAGATTATAGATTCTATATCCAAGTGGTTTGTCGGTTCATCTAAAAGTAAAATATCATTATTCTGAAGAAGAAGCTTTGCAAGTTCGATACGCATACGCCAACCTCCAGAAAATGTATCGGTTAGTTTATTAAAATCTTCTCGCTTAAACCCTAAACCCTGAAGTATTTTTTCTGTATCTCCTTGATAATTATAACCCCCAGCTATTTCATATTGATGCTGAATATCATTAATATCAATCATTAGCTGATGATAACTATCGCTTTCATAGTCCGTGCGTTCAGCCAATTGTGTATTAATAGATTCTATTTGAGCTTCGAGTTGCTTTATTTCGGTAAATGCTTCATAAGACTCTTCTAACACGGTTCGTCCAAAATCAAAATCGATATCCTGTTTTAAAAACCCAATTTTTAATTCTTTATCTGCAGCAATCTGCCCAGTATCAGGCTCCATTTCCTTAGATAAAATCTTAAGCATTGTTGATTTTCCCGCCCCATTTTTACCAATAAGCCCAATTCTATCTCCATTACCAAGTTTAAAAGTAATATCCTCGAACAAGTATTCGCCTTGAAATGAAATCGATAAATTATGAATGTTCATCATAGAATTGTAACTTTTATTGCAAACCTTATATACTTAATAAGTTATCTTTGCAGTGCTTTAATGCGTTGGCAAAAATACACAATTATTATGTTTAAAAAAGGGAATAAATTATACAGTATTTTTACAGGATCCTGCCCTAAATGCCATGAGGAATCTATGTTTAAGAACAAGAATCCTTATATTCTATCTGAAGCGCTTGCTATGAATGAAACTTGTAGTAATTGCGGTACTAAATATAAAATTGAACCTTCATTCTTCTACGGATCGATGTATGTAAGTTACCCAGTTGGAATTGCTTTTGCGGTGGCTGCTTTTGTTATTTCTTTTTTTGTATTTAATGCAAGTATACACGTTGTATTTATTACAATTGTAGCTACACTTATAATCTTTATGCCTGTTATTTTAAGACTTTCCAGAAATATTTGGATTAATTTTTTTATGCATTACGATAAGTCTTTAGCTAAAAAATAAGCTTCAAGAAAACTTATTAAAATCGAGCAATATCAATTTCCTTTTCTAACGGAACTTGCGTCTCAATAAGCTTATAAAGTTGCTCTGAAACATACGGACCAATCATAACACCACGTGTACCCAATCCATTAAGAACAAACATGTTTTTAATATCAGGATGCTCACCAACTAAAGGACGTCTATCTTTTACTGTTGGACGAACGCCAGCTACTTGATTAACAACTTTGAAAGAACAATTTATGAGAGTTTTTAGTTTAGTTAAAAGCTTGTTTTTAGCGCTTGATGTAACACTATTCGTTAAATTCTTCCATTCATAAGTAGCACCAACTAAATAGTGATGCTTCTTTAATGGAATTAAAAATACGGGGCCTTTTAATACAAAATCAATTTTTAATTCGGGAGCATAAATGGTAAGCAGCTCGCCTTTTGTTGGTACGAGTGGTAAATGTTTGAAAAACGGGTTTTTTGTAATTCCGAATCCTTCAGCAAATACAATATATTTTGAGGTTGTACCCTTATAATTAAATCCATTACCCAATACCTCAACATCCTCATACCTGAAAGCACTCTCAACAAATAAGTTATCGTTTGTTAAATTAGATTTATATGCACTAATTAATGTTTTAACATCAATCCTTCCTGTACCATAAACTTCACCAAATCCATAAGGTGCATTAACTGATTCATTTTTATTCTTTACAATATTAGTTGACAAATATTTAGAAAGAGATGGCTTATCTGAAGCTGCAAACCAGTTGTTCTGCTCTTCTAGTGATGCAAACTTACGATATACTGGAATTTTATAATCTAGTATGGTATTGAGTCTTAATTCTATTTCAAAATACATTTTCAAGGCAAGATCCAATTGTTCTTTACTTTTCCAAACTGGTGTAAAGCGTTTTAAAACCACTGGATTATACAACCCGCCTGCAACGGTTGAAGACTTTTGAGAGGCGTCATCAAAAACCACAAAGGTTTTATTATTAGCAATTAATTGCTCGCAGAAACTTATTCCTGCTAAACCTATACCAACAATAATGTAATCTACTTTCATCTTGATGCGAAGGTAATTAGAAAATGGTTTTTGGCTTCAAAATGATTATAAAAAAAATGCTCACTTAAAAGTGAGCATTCTTGTATTATAATTTATCATGTAAATTAATAAGTCCACATGTCAAGTTCGAAGTCTCGAATTTTTGTTTTAATTCTATCTGACTCTAACAGTTGCATAAGAGCGTTTTGAGCGACATATTCATTAATCTTCCTATCGCCTTGTACATTCTCTTCTTGGTAAACATACCCATGAAAACGTCTTGAATTTAATACGTGGTCGAAAGAAAATGGAATAGCACTATTCTCGTTATTAAACGATTTTGCTTCATGCAAAACATCTCTTGCGTCTGGAAAGAATACCCAAAATAGTTCTACTAAATCTGGTTCTTCTTCGTCAATAAAGTTCACATCTGGCGAAACAGGAGCAATTCCTAGGAGTCTGTATTTCATTTCAGCTTGACGCTTATCGAAATACCAAAGTCCTTTTATATGATATTCTGTAATATCTGCAGCGGTAATGTCTCTTCTGTCTATATACTCTCCAGATAATTCTTCACCAGCATTTAGTTGCTCAATACCTAACTCGGTAGTATCAACTTTAGATAATGCAGCTTCAATATCTTTTAAAGTACGCTTTGTTGTGAAATAAGAATCATCATAAATGTTTTCTATATTACCATTTTTGATGTTTTTCATAAGCACATCGTATAATGATCGTCTATCGCTACCAATATTGTTTGTATCAATAGGGTAGTATAACGGGAAGTTAGCACGCTCGTCAAGAACAACTTTTTCCCATGTCATTTTAGAGAATAAAATATCTCTGTCGTCAACATACCCGTATGGTAACGCTTGATCGTTATCAATAGCTATTTGTGCTTCTGTTCTAACACCAATCTCCTCTGGAGATTTTGCATTCAATATATTCGCCTGCGCAAATGTATTTACTACTGAAAAAACAGTTACAACGGTTATTAAAAAACTTTTAAAATTCATGTGCTTCTTTTTATTGTTATCTTCAACGGTCACATGTAACATTCAACTCAAGCTTAAATTAGTAATTCAAGCTCGGGTTATAAATGTTTCATCTTTCTTTAATTTTATTTATTAAGCCTAATTTAATTAGTCCCTAAATTTTAATTTGTAAGCTCAACGAATACAGGTGATACTTTTTTAAGTATTACACTTACGCCACCAGCTTTAGCTTGGATATCAAATATTTGAACACCAGAACCACGCTTAGCTTTACGTAAAGCTGATTTCGCTCTACTATCTAACTTACTTCCACTAACATTTATTGTTGGTTGTCCAGGAACTTTAAATTTAAATCCTGTAACACGTAATGGTAGTTCGAAATCGAAATCGTCGAACTTAGCACCAATAGTAGATATTTCAAGACTGCTACGCTGCATTTTTACTGCACCATCTTCACCTCTAATAGTTCCTGTTGGTTTTGGTAAATCTTTAATTCTGAATGTAGCTCTATCGCTTACTGGTTGTCCATCAGGTAATTTACCAGTTACATTAATAGTAACTTCTCTACCTTGAATTCTTGTCGCGTCCATTACATATTTACTACCACCTGCTCTAGATAAACCTTGAGCACTAGCACTAACATTATTATCTGAAATACCAGCGAAAGAAATTGTCATTGGGTTTTTAACACCACGGTATACTACGTTCATTTTATCTGCAGAAATAGTAGCAGAATTTGGTTTTGGAACTGTAGCGAAAGATTGATTTACATCAACTTCAACTTCTTCACCGTCTTGAGCAAAAATTAATTTTCCTTCAATTTTATGTTCACCAGGTGTTCCTGTTCCAACATTCAGTTTAACTTTTCCGTCTTCAATAGAATATTGATCTTCGGTTAAAGGTCTACCATCTAAAGTTAACTCAACTCTATTAGGTTTTGTAGTAGCATCTTTTCTACCAAGTACAATTTGACCATCAAAGGTTTCTCCATTAAAGTATGCAGATTTTGTTGTTTCTAACAAGGTTGTATAGTTTGTCATTGACACCTCACTAGAAAGTGTCCCTTGTAACATATTTGACAATACTTCAGACTCAGTAGTTTTAATATCTGCTTGAAGCTGCGTCATTTTAGTTAGCGATGCTACTAAAGGAAATCCTTTGTAGTGATACTCTAACCAATTTTGATGACCTGCTCCTCTTTTTTTATCCTCGGTCTTAAACTTTTCTTGAACATCTTTTATAACGCTTTCCATTCCCTTTTGATCGGCTAAAACGCTTGCTACACCATCTCTAAAAGTTTTCATTTGGTTCATGAATTCTTCTCCAGCGGGCTTTAACTTATCACCTTTAAAGAAGTTTTCATCTAAATAATCACCTTTATCCATGATTTCGTAATCTGTAGGATCGTCTACTGTAGCCGACATTTTAGATTTCAAATCATCTAAATATGAATTAAAGTTAGTTGCTAAATCTTTTATTTGACTTGCTTTAAGCTTTAATGGTTCATATTTTTCTTTTTGGTCAATAGCTTTTTGCTCAAGATTGGCAATAAAAGCTGTATTACGTTCCGACGCCGCTTGATTGGACTCGGTTAATTTCTCGTTCATTAATCCAAATGCTGAAAGGACTTCTTTTGACATATTTAAAGCAAGCATTGCTATAAATATTAAATACATCAAATTAATCATTTTCTGCCTTGGTGATAAATTATTTCCTGCCATGTCTAATTAGGTTTTTGGTTAATTAATATAAATTTGGGTTAACCCCTAATTAGCTTTTGTTCATTGCAGAAAGCATACCTCCATAAACACCATTTAATGATGATAAGTTAGATGCTAATGATTGCATTTGCTCTTTTAATTTAGCAGCATTTTCTACAGACTCTTCGTTAATAGAAGCTTGTCTGTTTACACTTTCTAATTGTACTTTGTATAAGCTGTTTAAAGACTCCATTTGAGCTGCAGCTAAAGATAACTCTTCACCATATTTTCTAGTAGCTTCTAAAGATTCTACCGTTGGTGAAATATTTTTAGCAGCACCTTCAAAATTCTTAATGCTGTCTCCTAAACTTGCCATAAGCTCGCCATCAATTTTAGCGTCTTTTAATAACTCATCTAATTTTTTAGATAATAATCCTTGTGGATCTTTTGCTTCTTTTTCTGAAGCTTGCCCTCCAGCTAATTCTGGGTACACTAACGACCAATCTAAATCGTCGTCTACTGGTTCGAATGCTGAAATAGCAAAAATAATTGCTTCGGTTACCAGACCAATGGTTAACATGACGTTACCTGTTAGTGGTCCAATTTCAAAGTGAATAATTTTGAATAGTGCTCCAACAATTACAATTGATGCTCCTAATCCGTAAGCTAAATTCATAAACTTTTTACTTGCTCTTGACTGTGCCATAATTTTCGATTTTTAATGTTAAGTACGAATACTTAAGTAGGTTAATTAATAGTATTTATTATTGATTTGATTTATTATTTACCGTTTTTTGTTACTTGTGTCCCCATATAATCTTGAACGGTTCTAAATCCTATATAACTTCTTGCAGAATCTGCATATTCGTAATCTCTTGAACTCACTTGTAAGAAGTACGCAACATCTTTCCAAGATCCTCCACGTACTACTTTACGTTGATTTTCATTATCGTTTACACTTGGATTTACAGTTGAAACATATTCATAAGATGATGGATCGTAAGAGGCATTCACCCATTCTGAAACGTTTCCTGCCATATTATACAAGTTATAATCATTAGGCTCATAAGAATCTGCTTCAACAGTATATAAAGCCTGATCTGCTGCATAATCACCACGAACTGGTTTAAAGTTTGCCATAAAACAACCTCTGTCGTTTTTAGCATATGGACCACCCCATGGAAAAGTTGCAGCTCGTAAACCACCTCTTGCAGCATACTCCCACTCTGCTTCAGATGGTAATCTGAAAGAGTTTACAAAATGTGCTCCTTTTTTTCCTTTTTGGTAGGCATTCTTCCATAACGTTCTCCATTGGCAAAATGCTTTTGCTTGTTTCCAAGTAACGCCTACTACTGGATATTCGCCATAAGCGTCATGCCAGAAATAATCATTATGCATTGGTTCGTTATATGAATAAGCGAAATCTCTAATCCATGTTGTTGTATCTGGATATACTTCTACTTCCTCTTTTATTAAAACATCTTTACGTCTAAGACTTCTGTCCTTAGCTGCTTTTTGGATGTCCATATAAGTATATTGGAATTTAAACTTAGAAACATCCCATGTACGCTGACCGTTATACGATTCTTCTTCTGGTAAATACATGGTATCCATAACTTCGGCATAATACTCGTCTATATATTCTGAAGTATCAAATAATAGATCTACATCTTTATTAAGTTTATAACCTTCGTATCCTGTTGGCCCTAAACCTGTATAATTGTTGTAGATATATTTTTCGTAAACAGTCATATTAGCTGTATCTGCATTTTTAAATGCAAATTCACCTATTGTACCTTCATCTTCTTGGGTTAAACCAACTTCATCTGCTAGTATGGCAAGTTTTGTTCTAATAATAGAATCTCTTACCCAATTAACAAACTGACGATACTCACTATTTGTGATTTCTGTTTCGTCCATATAAAAGGCTCTAACAGTTACGGTTTTGGCAGGTGCATCATGAACACCAGCTAAATCATCATCTGCTTTACCCATTATAAAAGCACCACCAGGAACAAGTTCCATTCCATATGGCTTTTCTGGATGCCACTTTTTTCCTTTAACACCAACTAGCTCGCCCCTATCTTTAGAGCCACAACTAGCGAACAATGTTAATACTGCGGTTAATAATATAAACTTCTTCATATCCATAGAAAACTCGAGGTTAATTATTTAAGCTTCAATTTCGAGAGCGTAAACATATTTATATATTTCTTAAAAAACAACTTTTTTGTAAAAAAAATTACATTTCGTCGTTAAAAAATTACATTTCGTCGATGAAATAAACCTTTTAACTACTTTTATTCGTTAAATACTATTCTTTTGAAACGCTTTATACCAACGGTCTGGGACCTTGTTATTACATGCGTCAAGATAATCTTGGTGCATGCATGGTAATAACGTATGTCTTTTCAATTTATTATTAACTTCTGCTAAAAAAGGAATTTCAATCCACCATCTGCCGGTCTTATTACTTTTATAAAAGACTAATTCTTGGGAGTCTACTAAGGTAATAAATTTTTGGTAGCTTGTTTCGTCGGAAAAATCATCATCCATAACTCTAAAGTTATACCCTTCGATAAAATACCATATTATTTGTGCAATAAGCATGGAAGTCATTTCATCGTCTTTTGATGGTTTATATTCATAAATACCAAAAGAAGACACTTTATTACTTATACCTGCATAACGAGCAATAGCGCAAATCTCTTTACCATCTAGTCCATTAGGCGAAATTTTTTGATTTAAGCTTAACTCCGATCCTTTCACAGAACCCAAATCAATACTAACCAAATTTGCATCTCGCATAATTGGTTCAACAAATGTTACATCTTTAGATACTTGCCCTAATCTATAAGCTTCAAAATAAAGCTTATCCATTAAATCTATTTCTTCTTGTGAATTAAAATAAGTTTGATACCCTATAGTTGCATAATTAAAAAGATTATACGGCTCGTCCAAAATAATCTTTCCAACAAAACTATTATTCTTTATGGGTTTGGCAGAGTCTCCTAAATCAAACTTACTATCTACGTTAACAATATTTACCATAGGAGTAATATCATCATAAGCTCGATAGTTTGCATATGTAAGATCTTGTGTCCCGCCTATTATAATAGGAATAATATTCTTTTTTACTAAAATACTTACAGTGGTTTTAAGAGCAAAATACGTATCTTCGACACTTTCTCCTTTATTAATATCTCCTAGATCGGCTACGGTAGCTCCCCAACTACCTGGAAAAAGGCCATATAACGTTTTTCTTATTTCATTTAACTGAAACTCTTCACCAATATAATTAACATCATTTCTGTTTTCTAGCACACCAACTATGGCAATATTAACATTGTCTAAATCTGGAATACCGTTTTGGGAGGAATGAATACGAAGTTTTCTTCCTAGTGCTTGGGATGATACTAACTCGTTATGAGCCAAAACCATATCTGAAACTGGTGAGAGAAAATTAAAGTTCATAAGATTATTATGCTAAAAATGCTTATCCACACCTTTCTTGGGGTTTTACACAAATATCAAAAGAAATAATGAGTTTTTGTATATGGTTACCGTAAAAATAACATTGCAATTCTTATAAATTGCTAAATTATTGGATATTTTATTCGATAAAACCCAATAACAAACTTAAAATCAAAAGTTTAATTATTTTTTCTTTGCGACAGGTTTGCGCTTAGTTGCTTTTTTCTTTGGCGTTTTAGCTTCAATAATAGCTTTTGCTTCGTCTAAAGTCATTTTAGAGACATCTACTGTTTTTGCCAACTCGACTTTTATTTTACCTTTTAACACATTATGCCTACCCCATCTAGCTTTTTCAACCCTAATACCTTCTTCTTCCCAGTTATGAATAACTTTATCAATTTCTTTCTGAATCTTCGTTTCAATAAGTTCTATAATATCCTCATCTGATAAATTATCCCAGTCGTATTTTTTGTTTACATTAATAAACATATTGTTCCATTTAATAAATGGTCCAAAACGCCCTTTTCCTTTCTGTACTGGTAGATCTTTATACATATATATAGGAGCATCTGCTTTTTGCTTTTCTTTTATTAAAACAATAGCTTCATCTAACTCTATGCTTAACGGATCGACTCCTTTAGGGAGTGACACAAACGCTGAACCAAATTTTACATAAGGTCCAAAACGACCGTTATTAACTTGTACATCTTCACCTTCATAAGTACCTAAACTTTTAGGAAGTTGAAATAAATCCATAGCTTCCTCATAAGTAATTGTATTTAATTGTTGGTCTGGACTTAAACTTGCAAATTGTGGCTTTTCTTCATCGTCTACTGTTCCAATTTGAACCATAGGCCCGAACTTACCTAAACGAACACTTACTTGTTTACCAGACTTTGGGTCTGTACCTAAAACACGTTCGCCAGATTCTCTAGAAGCATTTTCTTTAACATCTTCAACTTGAGGGTGAAATTCCTGATAGAAAGTTTTCATCATTTTTGTCCAATCTTCTTTTCCATCTGCGATGTCATCAAAATCAGATTCAACTTTGGCTGTAAAATTATAATCAAGAATGTATTCGAAATGATTTACTAAAAAATCGGTAACAATCATACCAATATCTGTTGGCACGAGCTTTCCTTTATCCGACCCTACTTTTTCAGTTAATTCCTTATCTTTAACTTTACCATCTTTTAATGTAAGTTGCGAA
Source organism: uncultured Algibacter sp. (assembly GCF_947487605.1). Taxonomy (GTDB): domain Bacteria; phylum Bacteroidota; class Bacteroidia; order Flavobacteriales; family Flavobacteriaceae; genus Algibacter_D. The sequence continues at coordinate 192,529 of NZ_CANKXK010000004.1, read as the reverse complement.
TAACTTCTTTGCTCTCCATCAACAGAACCCTTCTCAACATAGTTTCTATTTTGAATTGTTGAAATTGTTGGTGCATAGGTTGATGGACGACCAATACCAAGTTCTTCTAATTTTTTCACTAAAGATGCTTCGGTGTAACGCGATGGCGGTCTGGTATAACGCTCGGTAGCAGTTATATAATTATTAAGGAGTGCTTCATTTACTTTTAAAGCAGGCAACATGCCTTCTTGTTCTTCATTTTCATCATCGGTTCCTTCTAAATAGACTTTAAGAAATCCATCGAATTTAATTACTTCACCATTTGCACTAAAATTATTATTATGTGTAGAAGCGCTAATTTTTACATTCGTCCTTTCTAATTGCGCTTCACTCATTTGAGAAGCAATTGAACGCTTCCATATTAAATCGTATAAACGAGCTTGGTCATAATCAATATCTACAGAATGTACGGCAAAATTAGTTGGTCTTATCGCCTCGTGTGCTTCTTGAGCTCCTTTAGATTTTCCTTTATAATTTCTAGGATTGCTATATTCTGAACCAAAAGCACTTTTAATTTCGGCTTCGGCTCCTTTTCTAGCCTCATCAGAAAGATTAACACTATCTGTTCTCATATAAGTAATTAAACCAGACTCATAAAGACGTTGCGCCATAGTCATGGTTTTACTTACTGAAAAATATAATTTTCTAGCTGCTTCTTGCTGTAATGTAGATGTTGTAAATGGTGCCGCTGGCGATTTTTTTGCTGGTTTTTTCTCTAAGTCGGCTACTTTAAATGAAGCCGATATATTTTGTTCTAAAAACTTTTGAGCATCTACTTTTGAAGAAAAATTCTTAGGAAGTTTAGCTCTAAAGGTTTGTCCCCTTTCATTCGAAAATTCCGCATCTATTCTATATGATGCTACAGGCGTAAAACTTTGTATTTCTCGCTCTTTTTCTACAATTAAACGCACAGAAACCGATTGTACACGACCTGCAGACAAGCCGCCTTTAACTTTACGCCATAAAACAGGCGACAACTCGTAACCAACAATTCTATCTAAAACACGACGTGCTTGTTGGGCATCTACCAAGTCGTAATCAATACTTCTTGGATTCTCTATAGCTTTTTGAATGGCTGTTTTAGTAATTTCGTGAAAAACAATACGTTTTGTTTTATCCTTATCCAATTTTAAAGCCTCTGCTAAATGCCATGCAATCGCCTCCCCTTCGCGATCCTCATCACTAGCAAGCCATACCATTTCTGCTTTTTTAGCTAAATCTTTCAGTTTTTTTACAACTGCTTTTTTATCTTTTGAAACTTCATATTTTGGTTTAAAATCACCTTCTACATCTACTCCTAATTCCTTAGAAGGGAGGTCGGAGATATGTCCAAAGCTCGATTCAACTTTAAAATCTTTTCCTAAAAATTTCTCTATTGTTTTTGCTTTTGCTGGTGACTCAACAATTACTAAATTCTTTGCCATAAATGAATTTTTGTGGGTACAAATGTATATCAAAAAAAGTTTAACTTCCTAATTAAATACATTTCCTCCTCAATTTTGAAACAAAAAAGAGGGTGTCTAAAAAGTAAGTTCGATGTCATATTGAGCTTATCAATATATTTTTAACTTACTGATAATCAATATCAGTTTCGACAGGCTCAACCAGACAAATAAAATTATAAAGACTTTTTAGACAGCCTCTTTACAGTGTGAAATAAATTTTTATTCTACTGGTGTTCCTATTTCTTCAATGGCGTCTGTATTATCAAAGCCTATTGACTCTTTATATATAAAATACGCAGGCAAGTATGCAAATGAAGCTGTAACTAACACTCCTATAAAGCACATTATCATACCAACTAATTGCGCCAAAATTCCAGCAACTATCATAAGTCCAAAAGTTAATAACCACTTTTTATTACCAAGTTTAAATCCAACTTTAACAATATCTGAGGCTTCTAAATCTGGGTTAAATGCATAAATAACATTCATTAAAGCTATTGGCACCATTACATATATTATTGGAAGAACACATAATAATGTTGCAACGAGCGCAATACCAAAAGTCATGGCTGCTAACTTTATTGTTTTTGCTAAATAAGGTTTTTTGAAAAAATAAAAATAATCGTCTTTAGAAGCTTGATCGAAATCCTTGAATTTGCAAATTCTATAAAATGCAGATTTCAATGCAAAGCCTATTACCATTGCAAAAAATGAAAATACCAGCATAAAAAGATAAAATGGAACTAAAAAAGCTAGTTCAGGTTGACCTCCACTCGCCATAGCATCGGGATCAAGAATACCCATTGCAATTAAAGGCAAATACATTATAATATAAAAAGGTATCATTAAAACAAAAGTTAACAATAGCATAACTAAGCCTTGTAGCCATACTTTTTTAAATAGCTCAATAGATTTATTGAAAATATCTCCAAAATCAAGGTCTTTGGCATTTTCAATTTTGTTTAATAACCCCGCAATAGTACTCATAATATAAAATTTAGTTGATTTGTTTCTCAAAGTAACACTATTAAAAATGATTTTCAAAATTATTAGTATTTAATATGACACTTTGTCATAAAACACAAATAAATTGTATCTTTGCATGCTTATTGACCCGCATTTGTTCAAGCACATTATGGAAAAGATTATTGACGAAAACAAACAAGGCGAATCACTTGTTTTAGAACAAAAAAAAGAAAATACACGTAAGCTTTTTATAGAAAGCTACGGGTGTGCTATGAATTTTAGTGATAGCGAAATTGTAGCATCTATATTAACTAAAGAAGGTTTTAACACCACTCAAAATTTAGAAGAAGCCGATTTAGTTTTAGTGAACACGTGCTCAATTCGTGATAAAGCCGAACAAACTGTTAGAAAACGTTTAGAGAAATATAATGCTGTAAAAAGACAGCACAACCCTAAAATGAAAGTTGGTGTTTTAGGTTGTATGGCAGAGCGCCTTAAAAATAAATTTCTTGAAGAAGAAAAAATTGTTGATTTGGTAGTAGGACCAGATGCTTATAAAGATTTACCAAATTTACTAGCCGAAGTGGATGAAGGCAGAGACGCTATTAACGTTATTCTCTCAAAAGAAGAAACCTATGGCGATATATCACCAGTGCGTTTAAACACAAACGGTGTTACAGCTTTTGTATCAATAACTAGAGGCTGCGACAACATGTGCACCTTTTGCGTAGTCCCTTTTACACGTGGTCGCGAACGCAGTCGAGACCCACAGAGTATTTTAGAAGAGGTTAACAACCTTTGGAACAAAGGTTTCAAAGAAATAACTCTTTTAGGGCAAAACGTAGATAGCTATTTATGGTATGGTGGCGGATTAAAAAAGGATTTTGATAAAGCTAGTGATATCCAAAAAGCAACTTCGGTAAACTTCTCTAAATTATTAGAGTTATGTGCAAAAGCACAACCAAAAATGCGTATTCGTTTTTCTACATCTAACCCGCAAGACCTTACTATAGATGTTGTTGAAACTATGGTAAAGTTTAATAATATATGTAATCATATTCATTTACCAGTTCAAAGTGGTAGTGACCGCATTTTAAAGGAAATGAATCGTTTACATACACGAGCTGAATATATGGGGTTAATAGATAACATTCGTCAAATAATTCCAGATTGTGCTATAAGCCAAGATATGATTGTTGGATTTCCTTCTGAAACTGATGAAGATTTTCAAGACACCATATCCTTAATGGAATATGTAAAATATAATTTTGGCTATATGTTTACGTATTCTGAGCGCCCAGGAACCTTAGCCGAACGTAAGTTGGAAGATGATGTCCCTGAGTCAATAAAAAAGAGACGACTTGCCTACATGGTAGAGCTTCAACAAAAGCATAGTGGCGAAAGAACCAAAGAGCATTTAAATAGTATCGTTGAAGTATTAATTGAAAAAGAATCAAAAAAATCGAATGAGCAATGGTCTGGTAGAACGCCGCAAAACATCGTGGTGGTTTTTCCAAAAGAACATTATAAAATAGGCGATTTTGTTAATGTACAGACACACGATTGTACAACGGCTACCTTGATTGGGACTGCCGTAGGGTATTCTGAAAACAATTAAGTAATGTCAGAATTCAACTTTAATAACAAAACATTTTCTCTGTTAGAGAATTCAGAAAATGGAAAAGTAAATTCTGAAACACAGTTTAGATATAAGCAAGAGGGCGACTTGGTTACTGCAGATTATTCTGGAGGCACCATTAAATTTGGAAAAATAATTGGACACTTAAACGATAATAAATTGAATATGTTATACCAATGTATAACAACAGAAAATGAATTAAAGGCAGGAAAAGCAATTGCTAAAATTAGCTTAACAAAACACAACAAAATAAAACTGAAGTTAAACTGGGAATGGTTAGGTGATAATGATGAAAAGGGAACTTCAGAATATATTGAGAATTAAAAGAGATTCCCGTCTTCACGGGAATAAAAAAGAAGATTAATTTCATGGAATCAATACAAGCTATAAAACAACGTTTTGGTATTATTGGGAATACACCAACACTAAATCGCGCTATCGAAAAAGCTATTCAAGTAGCTCCTACAGATATTTCGGTTTTAGTAACCGGAGAAAGCGGCGTAGGTAAGGAAAGTATTCCTAAAATTATTCATCAAATATCACATAGAAAACACAACAAATATATAGCAGTAAACTGTGGCGCTATACCAGAAGGAACTATTGATAGTGAGTTATTTGGACATGAAAAAGGCGCTTTTACAGGTGCTACACAAACAAGAAACGGCTATTTTGAAGTGGCAGATGGCGGTACTATTTTCCTTGACGAAGTTGGTGAACTTCCATTAACAACTCAAGTAAGATTATTAAGAGTTTTAGAAAACGGTGAATTCATAAAAGTAGGCTCAAGTAAAGTACAAAAAACAAATGTTCGTATTGTAGCAGCCACCAACGTGAATATGCTTGAAGCTATTCAAAAAGAAAAATTTCGTGAAGACCTTTATTATAGATTAAGTACCATAGATATTCATTTACCGCCGCTACGGGAAAGACGTGATGATATTCATCTATTATTCAGAAAATTTGCAAGCGACTTTGCCCTCAAATATAAAATGCCAACAGTTAAATTGACCGATAATGCCATTCAATTACTTATTAAACATAGGTGGAGCGGGAATATTAGACAATTACGTAACATAGCCGAACAGCTATCTGTCCTAGAGCAAAATCGTACCATAAGCGCTTCAACACTTCAAGGCTATTTACCTGCTTCGGCAGGAACGAATTTGCCTGCAGTTATAAAAACATCTAAGTCTGAAAGCGATTTTAGCAGTGAACGCGAAATACTTTACAAAGTTCTTTTCGATATGAAAAGCGACTTAAATGATTTGAAAAAGCTCACTATGGAGCTTATGAAAACAGGCAACGTTAAAGAAGTTGAGAAAGATAACGAAGGGTTAATTCAAAAGATTTATGGTGGTAACAACGATGATGAATTAGAATTTGAAGAAAATATTACCGAACCTGAGGTTTTATCAATTCCAGAGCATACAACACCAAATGAAGACCTTATAAACTCTCAAGATAAATATCACTTTGCAGAAGAGATAGAAGAGGAAGAAACATTATCTCTTCACGATAAGGAATTAGAATTAATAAAAAAATCGCTTGAACGTCACAGCGGAAAGCGTAAATTAGCAGCTGCAGAATTAGGCATCAGCGAACGCACATTATATAGAAAAATAAAACAATACGATTTATAGTTAATCGTTATTTAGGTTAATCCTAAAACTCTGTGAGAAACATGTTAAATAAAATGAACAAACTAAAATATTTCTTTTTTTTACTAGTAGCGACAGTAATTCTTGTTAATTGTAAAGTTCAATACGGTTTCACACAGCCTAATTCAATTGAGGCAGACACCTTCCAAGTTGTTCGTTTCGAAAACAATGCTATTTTAGTTGAACCAGGGCTTGAAAGGGATTTCAAAATAACACTTGAAGATTTAATTCAAAATCAAACCAATTTAAATCTAGTTTCATCAAATCCAGACTTGGTATACGAAGGTGAAATTAGCGAATATAGAATTTCACCAACCACCTCTACATCACAAAATACCGCAGCACAAAATAGGTTGACTATCTCAGTAAAAATTAGTTTTTACAATAGAAATAAAGAAGAAGACAATCTAGAAAATAAGACCTTTTCATTTTTCTTCGATTATCCAGGAAGTGCACAACTTATTGGCTCACAAAAAGCAACTGCACACGAAGAAATACTAGATAGACTAACACAAGACATTTTTAATGCAACCCTAGCTAGATGGTAGAAAATAGTAATAGTTTTACGTACATACTTCAGCATCCGCAGTCTATAACGCATGAGCAGACTGAAGCAGTAAAATCTATTATTGATACCTATCCATATTTTCAATCGGCTCGTGCTATTTACCTTAAAGGTTTAAAAAACCAGAGTAGCATTAAATATAATGAAGAACTTAAAACGACCGCTGCTTATACTACCGATAGGAGCATTTTATTCGATTTTATAACATCAGACAGTTTTATACAAAATGAAATTTCGCAGTTTATTAAACAAAATACAGCGCATTTAAAAGATATTAATGTAAATATTGAAGACATTTCAATTAACAAAAGCGTTGCTATTGATGAAGCGCTTAAACAACAAATTCAAGAAACTCAAGGTGTTTTAGACCCTGCTCTTTTTGAACCTAAAGATGCGCTTCCTAAAAAAACAATTGCTTTTACTTTAGACGAATCGAAACTTATTGAAAACGTTACTGAAGAAACTAGAACACAAGAAGCAACAGCCGAAGATATTTTAAGTTTAGGTAAACCCCTGCAGTTTGATAAAAGTGAAACACATTCTTTTAACGAATGGCTAAAATTGACACGTTTTAAACCCATTGATAGATCAGGAAATAAAAAACCAGAAAGTCCAGAAGTAAAAGAGCAAATTTCGCCAGTATCTGAAAAGGCAAAAAAATTTCAGCTAATAGATAAATTTATTGCTAAAAACCCAAAGATAAATCCATCGAAATCGCCATCGCCAAAAGGCAATTTAGCGAAGGCACAAATGATACAACCCGAAGCGTTAATGACAGAGACTTTAGCGCGTATTTATGTTGAGCAAAAAAACTACAAAAAAGCAATTCAATCTTATAAAATTTTAAGTTTGAAATATCCAGAAAAAAGTAGTTTCTTTGCAAACCAAATTAAGGCAGTAGAACAATTACAAGAACAGAATAAATAAAGAATAATGAGTACGTTTACAATATTTTTAGCACTTATAGTAGTAGTAGCATTTTTGCTTATAGTTGTAGTGATGGTGCAAAACCCTAAAGGAGGTGGATTATCGTCGTCTTTTGGTGGTGGTGGCACACAACAATTAGGAGGCGTAAAGAAAACAACAGACTTTTTAGATAAAAGCACCTGGACATTAGCAACGCTTTTGTTAGTTTTAATTTTACTTTCTAATGTAGCCATTAATAGAGGCTCTGAAAATATAGATTCTAAAGCATTAGACCCAGATGCTACAACATCACAACCTTTACCAGCAGTTCCTACCGATGCAGGAACAACAACATTACCAGAAGCAACTACAGCAACAGATTCTGCACAATAATTGTGCTTCATAAAAAAACAAAAAATGCCAACTTGTACAAGTTGGCATTTTTTGTTCTTGGCTATCCTAGAGACAGGTCTGAAAGTTTGTCAGTTACTAACTATTGGCACATTTTTAGCATAACGCTTAAGCGTTAAATTTAATTTTAAAATATAAATATAAACAATGGCATTAAACATTAAACCATTAGCAGATCGTGTTCTTATTGAACCCGCTGCTGCTGAAACAAAAACAGCTTCAGGAATTATTATTCCAGATAACGCAAAAGAAAAACCTCAAAAAGGTACTGTAGTAGCTGCTGGAAAAGGCACAAAAGACGAACCTATTACCGTAAAAGTTGGAGACACTGTTTTATATGGTAAATATGCAGGAACAGAACTTAAGCTTGAAGGTAATGATTATTTAATCATGCGTGAGAGTGATATACTAGCAATTATCTAATTGCAAATCTCAAAAAACTTAAAAAAACAAAATCCCAAAAATTCTCACTCAAATAATCAGTTTCCTTTTTTTGAAATTTGGTATTTGAAAATTGAGATTTAAAAATTTTAAATAAAATTTTTCATTATGGCAAAAGATATAAAATTCGATATTGATGCGCGCGACGGATTAAAACGTGGTGTTGACGCATTAGCAAACGCAGTAAAAGTAACATTAGGCCCTAAAGGTCGTAACGTAATTATTAGTAAAAGTTTTGGCGCACCTCAAGTAACTAAAGATGGTGTATCTGTAGCTAAGGAAATTGAACTAGATGATGCTCATGAAAACATGGGTGCACAAATGGTAAAAGAAGTCGCTTCAAAAACAAACGATTTAGCAGGTGATGGTACTACAACTGCAACAGTTCTTGCACAAGCTATTGTAAAAGAAGGCTTAAAAAATGTAGCTTCTGGCGCAAATCCAATGGATTTAAAAAGAGGCATTGACAAAGCTGTTGAAGCCATTACTGCCGATCTTGAAAAACAATCGAAACAAGTTGGTAATTCTTCTGAAAAAATAAAACAAGTAGCAGCAATTTCTGCAAATAACGATGATACTATTGGTGAGTTAATTGCTCAAGCATTCAGCAAAGTAGGTAAAGAAGGCGTAATTACTGTTGAAGAAGCAAAAGGTATGGAAACATACGTTGATGTTGTTGAAGGTATGCAATTCGATAGAGGTTATTTATCTCCTTATTTTGTGACAGATGCCGACAAAATGATTGCCGATTTAGAAAACCCATACATTTTATTATTCGACAAAAAGATTTCTAACTTACAAGAAATTCTTCCAATATTAGAACCTGTTGCACAATCTGGTCGCCCATTATTAATTATAGCTGAAGATGTAGATGGACAAGCATTAGCTACTTTAGTTGTAAACAAATTACGTGGTGGATTAAAAATTGCTGCGGTTAAAGCTCCTGGATTTGGAGACAGACGTAAAGCAATGTTAGAAGATATTGCCATCTTAACTGGAGGTACCGTAATTTCTGAAGAACGCGGATTTACTCTTGAAAATGCAGATTTAACCATGTTAGGTACAGCCGAAACTGTTACTATTGACAAGGATAATACAACTATTGTAAATGGTGCTGGGAAAGCTGCTGATATTAAAGCGAGGGTGAATCAAATTAAATCTCAAATTGAAACAACAACTTCAGATTACGATAAAGAAAAACTTCAAGAGCGTTTAGCTAAATTAGCTGGAGGTGTTGCTGTACTTTACGTTGGTGCTGCTTCTGAGGTTGAAATGAAAGAGAAAAAAGATCGTGTTGATGATGCTTTACATGCTACAAGAGCTGCTGTAGAAGAAGGCATTGTTGCTGGTGGTGGTGTTGCTTTGGTTAGAGCTAAGGCTATCTTAGAAAAAATCACTACAGAAAACTTAGACGAAACTACAGGTGTTCAAATAGTAAATAAAGCTATTGAGTCTCCTTTAAGAACTATCGTTGAAAATGCAGGTGGTGAAGGATCGGTAGTTATTAATAAAGTATTAGAAGGCAAAAAAGACTTTGGTTACGATGCGAAATCTGAACAATATGTAGACATGCTTAAAGCTGGTATTATTGACCCTAAGAAAGTAACACGTATTGCTTTAGAAAATGCTGCTTCTGTAGCAGGTATGATTCTAACTACAGAGTGCGCTTTAATAGACATAAAAGAAGATGCTCCTGCAATGCCTCCAATGGGAGGTGGCGGTATGCCAGGAATGATGTAAGAAGAGCCTCGACATGCAAATTATAATAAAAACGCTTCAATTTATTTTGAAGCGTTTTTTTTTGATTATAAATCTTAACTTTATTCTTTAAGTAGTTCGTAAAATCTTTTCCATTTTTCTACCTCTGGCCAATTCATCAATCAATTTATCCAAATATCTACATTGTTTAGTTAAAAGGTTATCGATTTCTTCAATTCTATAACCACATATAACACCTTTAATTAATTCTGCATTTGGATTAACTTCGGCCTCTTGGAAAAACTGTTCAAATGTTACTTTTCGGTCTATGAGTTCTTTTATTTTATCATCGGTAAATCCTGTTAACCAATTAATTACCGTATGCAACTCTTCTTTCGTTCTTCCTTTTTTCTCCACTTTATTGACATAATGTGGGTAAACTGAAAAAAACTTCATCGTTCTAACACGTTCATTATGCTCAGGTGTCGTTTTCATAATATTTTAATATACCTAGTTATCTTCTTTTTCCTCCGCCTTATGATCATCTTGCACATCTTCATCTCGATACTTACAGCAAGCATGAACTGTTGCGTAAGCTTCATCGGTTGCTTTTGTATCTTGAACATCATGACCAACAGCTAAAACTTGATTTTTAATAATTTCGGAATTTGTTTTACGAGCATCATAGATTAGATCTAATTGATGGGTATCAATATCCCAAGTTGCAAACTTAACACCTTTAGTGTTTAAACATGCTTTTTCAATACGTGCTTTGCACATCCCACAAACACCATCTACTTCCATAGAAGCCTTGGCATTTTTACTTTGAGCAAATGTTACTGTTCCAATAAACATTAATGCTACAATAATTATGTTTTTCATATTTGTTTGTTTTATATTTTTGTCATTCCTGTGAAGGCAGGAATCCACTTTTAAGTTATTTGCTTTAAATTTAATAGTTTCCTGCCTTTGCAGGAATGACAGATTGTTAATATAATTCTTTATTTTATTCTAAATCGTAATCCCATATAATACATACTTCCAAAAATTGGACCATATACAAAAGTAGAATCAAAATTCGCACCAAAAGGGTCATCGGCTCCCAAAATAGGATTTGGTTGTCTCACATTTGTAATGTTTTCACCTCCTAAATATACTTCAAATTTTGGAGAAAATACTTTTGTTATTTGCGCATTTAACGTTGCTACTGTTGGCGTTCTCTCTGGTAATTGATACTGTGCAGGATTATTTATTGTCGATGTGTAACGTTGGTCGCTTAACCAATTAAAAGTAGCATCAAACTTCCAACGCCCTAGTTGCTCTTCATCTTGTGGTGTTTTATAGCCAACATTAACAAACACACGATTTTTTGGTGTTAAGGGTCTTTCCAATCGTCCAGAGTTATAATCTGTTTTAACATCGTAATACTTATAAGCCATTCTTAAATCGAAATGCCCAAATGGATTATAATTAAACTCTACTTGAAAACTATTAGCATAACTTTTCCCTTCAAGGTTATAAAAATTTATTTCCTGTGAATTTTCCCAATCTACAACTACTTGATTTGTAAAATCGGTTTTGTAAAAATCTAAAGTGATATCTGCTTTACTTCCAAATAAATTAAATCCTTGCAAATATGAAACGCCATAATTCCATGCAATTTCTGGATCTAATCCATAAATATCACCACCAGAATTTAGAATATTAATTTGTCTTGATGTAGCAAATAGTTGCTGATTTTCAGTAAAAATATTAGCACTACGCTTCCCTCTTCCAAAGGATGCTCTAAATGCCGATTTACTCCAAGGTGAATATCGCACATGTACACGTGGCGTTATAAAAGTTCCTAACAAATTATGATGGTCTATTCTAATTCCTGCAGTAAGGTTTAAAAGTTCCAAATTGTCAAAACTATATTCAAAAAAACCTCCAATCGAATTTTCGGTTCTTTCGTAATCTGTAGTATTTACTAGTTCGTCATAATGGTCGTAAGTATAACTTATTCCTGTTTTTATTTTATGTCTAGAATCACTAATTATAGAATTATAAATAGCATTAGCATATAGACTATTATGTACTATATCGTAGCTATTTAAGCCAAAATACGAGTCTTGCTTATGACTACTAAACGCTGTTTGAACACCAAGGCTTTGCCAAGGAATCTCAGGGTTTACATAACCAAATTTACCAGACAATTCGTAACGCCTTGTATCAATTTCACTACCCCAAGCATTCATGGTAAGCTTATCTGTATTTGGATTAAAGTTTAGCTCGCCCATTTGTTTTTCATCATTTAAAAATTTTAAATTAACAAAGCTTACAAATCCACTTTGAGTATCTATATATTGCCAGCGATTCATAAGATTAATTTGGTTAAACAAGGGCATATCTAAAAACCCATCGCTATTCACATCATGCTTTTTGTTATGTGTGTTTCCGTGCACATATAAACCAGTATGCCACCTATCGTTTACTTTGGTATTGAAGTGTGTATTTAACTCCAAACGCTCATTGGTTGCTCCATATAGGTTAACAAACAACTTGTCGTCTGTTGAAGGCTTAACCAATTCAGCATTTATTTGTCCCGCAATACTTTCAAAACCATTCACTACAGAACCAGCACCTTTAGTAATTTGAATACTTTCCACCCAAGTTCCTGGTATAAAACTCAATCCATAAGCCTGAGATGCCCCTCTAATAGATGGAATATTTTCAGTAGCTATTAATATGTAGGGACTTGTAAGCCCAAGCATTTTAATCTGGCGTGTTCCTGAAACCGCATCGGCAAAATTAACATCGATTGACGGATTTGTTTCAAAACTTTCTGATAGATTACAGCAAGCAGCTTTCAACAATTCATCGCTACTAACTGTAATTACATTTTGTGCTTTTAAATAAGATTTTGCTGTTGTCTGTTTTCTAGAAGTAACTGTAACTTGACCCAAATCACTTGTAGGTTGTAACCAATGATGTACCATTTTTTTAGGATCGCTAATGGTTAGTGTATCTGTTTTAAATCCAACATAGCTTATCACCAATTTTTTATACTCTGGCTTGTATGAGAGCGTAAATTTCCCATCAATATTGGTAACTGTTCCTACAGTTGTATCTAACCAATAGATATTAGCTCCTACTAAGCCTATATGTTCGTTTTTTGCATTCGCTTCCATTATCATACCTGTAATCTTATCTTGAGAAGACATAAGTAAAGGAAGCATTAGTATTATGTAATATATATATTTCATCTAATTGTAGGTCTTTATAAGCATAATAATTGCCATAACAATCATGATACTATTTTCAATAAAAGTCGCTTTTGTCATTGGGAGCTTTAATGCAGTACCCAAACAAGCACATTGAATATCCTTTTTACTTAGCAGTGTTTTGGTAACTCCAATAGTTGTGAGTCCTAAAATAACAAGAGTAATAATTAAAGCTACTAAAATTTCAAGACGCATTAAAAACATAATTCCTAATGTAATTTCTATGAATGGATAGCCCCATGCATAAACAGGAACTACCTTAGCCAAAGGATCGTACATTTTAAAAGATTCAGGAAAACCTTTTAAATCTAAAAATTTAAAAAAACTAAAAACAACGTAGAACAAACCCATAAAATCAAGCATAAATGCTTCACTATTCCAAGGATTATAGTTTAATAATATTGAAGCCCCTATAATAAAAAAGAAAATTAAAAATAGTGGAAACAATTGTTGCAACTCACTTTTTTTCTCTTGATCTAATGTAACCGTAGTTTGAAAAATATTCTTTTCAGAAATTTTATACTTCCCAGAAATAGCATTTTGTAAAGTTTCAATAGAAATATGTTTAGTCATTTCTATTAGAGCTTCAGCTTTTTCTAAATTTACTGTTACATGGGTAATACCTTCTATATTACTTAGCTTTTCTTCTACTGAAGTTTTACAGCCATTACAGGTCATTCCTGTAACTGTATATGTATGTTTCATGATTATTTTATTATTAATTTGTGTTATGTAAAAAGAAATAGATTCCTGTTTTCACAAGAATTACTTAACATAAATTAATAATTCAAATTAAAAAGACTTCATCCAAAACTTGTATGTCTTGAATTAAATTAGGAGGAGAATAATCTTTATGAGGAATAATTTGCTTTGGCAAACCTTCAAATAGATTAATGTATGAGTAAGCAAAAGCAGTTAAAAATTGTTCTTGTTCAAAATCTAAATCTTCAAAAGAACTAAACTTCAAGTCATCTTGACCTTTTACAACTTCTACTTCATCTTTACAGCAGGATTTCTTTTGCTTCATTTCCATAGCTTCCATGGCACATTTTTCAACATCTGCAAAAACAGAAACATCTACTAAAACATCACCACAAAAATGCTTCTCTACAGTAAAAGATACGGTAGAAAACAAAACCAGTAATGCCAGAAGCATTGAAAAACTTTTATAAAACAATTGCTTTATCACAATACAAAAGTACAAAAAATCGAAATGATGATGATTAATTTATTAAATGATTAACATTTACGTTTTAAGCCTATGGTAATAAAAAGCAGGCAATAAAATAATTAAAATAATAGGCTGAATAAGAAAACGACGCACGTTAAAAAACATATAATAGTCTTCTTGACGCGGATTTACAACAAAATAAAGATAAATAAAAAGCAATACAATTAATGCCATTAAATAAATAAACGCCGCAAATTTAATCATGCTCTTATCTTTAAAAATAACGAACAAAATACCTAAAGAAATAATACTGTTAAGCACATACCTAAGTGATGTAAATAAAGTCAACTTAAAAACTTCTCTTCTAGGATTATCTATGTACAGATAATCGTTTTGAAAAAAGACAAGGTAGGGATCGTAGAAAAGTTCGTTTTCAAAAAATCGAATTAATATCAACAGCCCAAATAATAAAAACAGAAGCATATATTTTATATTTCTATTCATATTCTCCTCTTTTTAGAAAAACGATTTACCCATATTATCCAAAGAATAAAAACGATACCATAAATAATAGCTGGAAAAACTACGGTATGTAAAATTTCTCTACGCCATGGATAGCGATACATTCCAATTGATAGTATAACAATTCTGAGTAAATTAACTACATAAATTAAAACACTCCCAGATAACAAAAAGACTATCGTTTCTTTTAATTTGCCTGAAAAAGCAATAACAAAAGAAGCAAATAAGATAATAACACTTATTGAGTTACATCCTTCAATAACACGTGCTAAATACTTCCCATTAATTAGTAATTTCATGGAAGGCTCGCTTTGATGAGGAATAACCTCTGCATCATACCCAAAAATTCTTATTAATAATTCTGTTTGTTTTGAAACCAAATTTGTAATATAATCTGGATAAAACCTTAGTCCTGTAGAAGTTTTTAAATAAAACTGATACAACAATGAAAAGATTATATACACCAATAAAAATGTAAGAATGAATTTAATAACCGACTTATATTTTACAAAGAGTGCCTTCAAAAAGTATTATTATTTTTTTTAATAACTCAATATCGAAATTACACCTTTTTAAATACTTTTACCAAAACTTTCTCATTTATGATTTTTGAACAACTAAAACCACAAGTAGAAACTATTGTTTCAAATGCTAGCGAAACAGTTGAGACGCGCTTAAAAAATATCTGCAAATTACTTGAAGCTCATGTAGATTATTATAATTGGGTAGGCTTTTATTTTAAAAATGGAGATAAAGAAGAGTTACTTTTAGGGCCTTATGTAGGCGAACCAACAGACCATACAGTAATTCCTTTTGGTAAAGGTATTTGCGGACAAGTAGCTGTAAGTAATGAAAATTTTGTTGTTCCAGATGTATCTGCTCAAGATAATTACATTGCCTGTAGCATAACGGTTAAAGCAGAAATTGTTATACCTATTTTTGTGAATGGAGAAAACATTGGGCAGATAGATATAGATTCTAATACACCTGACCCATTTACTCAAGCAGATGAACGTTTTTTAGAGTTTGTTTGCAAAAAAGTTTCTGAAATTCTTTCTTGAAAAATCCAATTTCATAATTCTAAAACTCAAAGACCCGATAAGTTTTAAAAAACTGCTAGGTCTAAAAACTTCACATTGTTAACAACTCATTATTTTCGTTAAAAAATCAACTCCATTTTTAAGATTTCCACACTTGTTTTTTAAAGGAAATAACTACTTTTGCCATTATTTATAAATTTTAGCTTAAATAGCTGAATAACAAGCATAATTTATTCCAAAAAAGAGCATTTTATTCACAACACAAAATTAATAATGAGCAACGAAAAAACTATTAAATCGGCATTAATCTCTGTATTTAGCAAAGACGGTTTAGAACCTATCGTAAAAGAACTAGACAAACAGGGTGTAACCATATATTCTACTGGTGGCACAGAAAAATTTATTAACGATTTAGGCGTTAACGTTGTTCCTGTTGAAGATGTAACTTCTTACCCTTCAATACTTGGCGGACGTGTAAAAACCTTGCATCCAAAAGTATTTGGAGGTATTTTAAATAGGCAAAACCATGATGGCGATGTTGCCGAATTAGCCGAATATGAAATCCCACAAATAGATGTTGTGATTGTTGACTTGTACCCATTTGAAAAAACTGTAGCTTCTGGAGCAAGTAACCAAGATATTATTGAAAAAATAGATATAGGTGGTATTTCTTTAATTAGAGCAGCTGCTAAAAATTATGCAGATGTTATTTGTGTTTCTTCAGTTGATGATTATGCTGAGTTTTTAGACTTAATTTCTGAAAATAATGGCACTATTTCTGAAGAAGACAGAAAACGTTTTGCAGGCAAAGCATTTAATGTATCTTCTCATTATGATACTGCTATCTTTAATTATTTCAACCAAAATAATGAAGAAACAGTTTTAAAAATTAGCGAAACTAATGGTAAGGTTTTACGCTATGGTGAGAATCCACACCAGAAAGGATTTTTCTTCGGTAATTTTGATGAATTATTCACAAAACTTCACGGTAAAGAATTAAGTTATAACAATCTTTTAGATGTAGACGCTGCCGTTAATTTAATGCTAGAGTTTAAAAACGACGCACCAACATTTGCGATTTTAAAACACAACAATGCATGTGGACTAGCACAACGCGAATCATTGCACCAAGCATATTTAGATGCCTTAGCTGGAGATCCAGTTTCTGCATTTGGAGGCGTTTTAATTAGTAACAAAGAAATTGACAAAGCTACCGCTGAAGAAATTCATAAATTATTCTGTGAAGTGGTTATTGCGCCATCTTTTAATCCAGAAGCACTAGAAATTTTAAAAGGAAAGAAAAATAGAATTTTATTAGAAATTCAC
This sequence comes from uncultured Algibacter sp., assembly GCF_947487605.1. Classification (GTDB taxonomy): domain Bacteria; phylum Bacteroidota; class Bacteroidia; order Flavobacteriales; family Flavobacteriaceae; genus Algibacter_D. The sequence goes on along the minus strand of NZ_CANKXK010000004.1, from coordinate 175,439 downwards.
GATGTTGATATGCCTGCAACAAATCTTAGAAGTTGTTTAAATGGCGTTCTAGTTCAAGATAGAAACAACATAACAGATAAAGCAGAAGATTTAAAAACGGTTACAAATATTGCACCAACCAATGCTCAAATTGAAGATTTATTATTTGCATCAAAAATTTGCAAGCATACTAAATCGAACACCATTGTTTTAGCAAAAAACAAACAATTATGCGCAAGTGGTACTGGACAAACTAGTCGTGTTGATGCATTAGAGCAAGCTATTCATAAAGCAGGCACTTTTAAATTTGATTTAAATGGAGCTGCAATGGCAAGCGATGCTTTTTTTCCGTTCCCAGACTGCGTTGAGATTGCTAAAAACGCAGGTATTAACGCTGTTATTCAACCAGGAGGCTCTATTAAAGACCAGCTTAGTATTGACTATTGCAATGAAAATGATGTAGCGATGGTAATGACAGGAACACGCCATTTTAAACACTAAAATTTCTTTCAGAATTAATATAATTTCAAGCCATCCAAAAAGGATGTTTGAACGTATAAAAGAGTAATGAATTTTGTTAAATATATGAGACATAAATGTCACAGATATTTATCAACTTTTATTACATTTACAAGATTAGTTTTTAAACCTCTTAAACCAGTTATAGCACATGGGCTTTTTTGACTTCCTAACAGAAGATATTGCAATAGATTTAGGTACTGCAAACACACTTATTATTCATAACGACAAGGTTGTTGTAGATGCACCTTCCATAGTAGCAAGAAATAGAGCTACGGGGAAAATTATTGCAGTTGGACAGGAAGCTAGTTTAATGCAAGGAAAAACTCATGAGAACATCAAAACAATTCGCCCGTTAAAAGATGGTGTTATTGCCGATTTTGATGCCTCAGAACAAATGATAAGTATGTTTATTAAAAATATACCTGCTTTAAAGAAAAAGTTTTTCACACCAGCGCTTAGAATGGTTATTTGTATTCCATCCGGTATTACTGAAGTAGAAATGCGTGCCGTAAAAGAAAGTGCAGAACGTGTTAATGGTAAAGAAGTTTATTTAATACATGAACCTATGGCTGCTGCCATTGGTATTGGTGTAGACATCATGCAACCTAAAGGAAACATGGTGGTTGATATAGGTGGTGGTACTACAGAAATTGCTGTTATTGCTTTAGGTGGTATTGTATGCGACAAATCGGTTAAAATTGCAGGAGATGTATTTACCAACGATATTGTTTATTACATGCGAACACAACACAATTTATATGTTGGTGAACGTACTGCTGAAAAAATTAAAATCCAGATTGGTGCAGCAACTGAAGATTTAGAATTACCTCCAGAAGACATGAGTGTTCAAGGGCGTGATTTATTAACTGGAAAACCAAAACAAGTATCAATTTCATACCGCGAGATTGCTAAAGCTTTAGATAAATCAATACTAAGAATTGAAGATGCTGTAATGGAAACGTTATCGCAAACACCTCCAGAATTAGCAGCAGATATATATAATACTGGTATCTATTTAGCAGGTGGAGGATCTATGTTACGCGGATTAGACAAAAGACTATCTCAAAAAACAGACCTACCCGTTTATATTGCAGAAGACCCTTTACGTGCTGTAGTAAGAGGAACGGGAATAACACTTAAAAATTTACCTAAATACAAAAGTGTATTGATAAAATAAAGGCATAAAGAGGTTTAATTCATGCAACAGATTATAAACTTTATTATAAGAAACAAAACCTTTCTGTTGTTCTTGTTACTCTTTTCTATTTCTATTTTATTTACAATTCAGTCACATTCATATCATAAAAGTAAGTTTATAAACTCGGCAAACTTTTTAACAGGTGGCGTTTATAATTCCATAAACAATATTAGTTCTTATTTCAATTTAAAATCACAAAATCAGCAATTAGCAGAAGAGAATAATAGGCTAAGGATGGTTTTGTACGGTTCAGAAAGCAAGAAAGACTCCGTTTATTTTGACAGCATACAGTTTACAAGCTTATATAAATTCACCCCAGCCAATATTATAAAGAATAGCTACTCTTCTACTAATAATTTACTAACCCTCAATAAAGGGGCAAAAGACAGTATTAAACAAGATTTTGGTGTTATTAGTTCAAAAGGAATTATTGGTATTATTGATAGAACTAGTAATGGTTACGCTACGGTTATTTCGGTACTTAATACGACAAGTCAAATTAGTGCACAATTAAAAAAAACCAACCATTTTGGAACGTTAACTTGGAATTCTGAATCCCCAGAATTGGTTCAATTAATCGATATTCCTAAAATAGCACCTGTACAAGTAGGCGATACTATTGTTACATCTGGGCGTTCTTCTATTTTTCCAAAAAATGTTTTAATAGGAGTTATTGAAGATTTCAAATTAGACCAAGCTGAAAATTTTTACGAAATAAACGTGCGGTTGTTTAATGATATGACCAATCTTGAACACGTCTACGTGATACAAAATATTGATAAACCAGAAATAACAAAATTACTAGATGAATAATGTTGTTTCCTTAAATATTTTTAGGTTTATAATTCTTGCTCTAACACAAGTATTAATTTGCAATCACATTAATTTCTTGGGATATATAAATCCGTATATATATATCCTATTCATCATTTTATATCCACTAAAAAATAATAGAATGCTCTTTATTTTCTTGAGTTTCTTATTAGGATTAACTGTCGACTTATTTTTAGATTCTGGCGGCATTAATGCAGCAGCGGCATTGAGTATAGCTTATGCAAGACCTGTAATTCTCAAATTCTCCTTTGGTATGCAATATGAGCATCAAACCATGAAACTTAATGCTGTAGAATTTGGGTCTAAGTTCACATACATTGCTATAATGACCATTTTGCATCATATAATATTGTTTTCTCTGGAAATATTTAGTGCCTCTCGAATACTTTTAGTCCTTCAAAAAACGTTATTCTCAAGTATATTTACTATTATACTGTGTTTATTATTAAGTGTTATTTTTAGTCGAGAAAACAAATGAGAAAACTTCTTCTTTTCTTATCTGTCATTATAGTTGGGCTTACTTTTATTGCTAGATTATTTTATTTACAAGTTTACACCTCTAATACACATAATCTGTATGAAGATAATGCTATTAGAAAAGTTTATGATTATCCAAAAAGAGGTTTTGTATACGATAGAAATGGTGAACTCTTAGTGGCCAACCAACCATCTTATGATGTTATGGTTATCCCCCGTGAGGTAGAACCTTTAGACACACTAGAATTTTGTTCTTTACTAAAAATTGATAAAGAAAAGTTTATTAAAACCTATAATAAGTGCTATCGATATTCGCCCAGATTACCATCTGTTTTTGTTTCACATCTTTCCAAAGAAGACTACGCAGTTCTTCAGGAAAAAATGCGAAAATATGAAGGATTTTACATCCAAAAGCGCTCATTAAGACACTACGAAACTTCCATTGGAGCCAATGTTTTGGGCGATATTGGTGAGGTAAATAATGCTATAATAAAGAAAGACCCATATTACAGAATGGGTGACCTTATAGGAAAACAAGGTGTTGAAGCATCTTATGAAAATACGCTACGAGGCGTTAAAGGAATTAAGTTCATTCAAAAAGATCGATTTAACCGAAATATTGGCCCATACAAAGAAGGTATATTCGACACCATTCCCGAACAAGGTAAAGACATTACTATAACCATTGATGCAACTTTGCAGGCTTACGGCGAGCTTTTAATGCAAAACAAACGAGGTGGTATAATTGCTATAGAACCTAGCAGTGGCGAAATACTAACTATGGTTTCTGCTCCTTCTTATAACCCAAATATATTAGTGGGTAGAGAACGTTCTAGAAACTTCACAAAACTGTATAACGATACTATTGCAAAACCTCTATTCGATAGAAGTTTGAAGGCTCAATACCCACCAGGGTCTCCTTTTAAAGTTTTAAATGCACTCATTGGCCTACAAGAGGAAGTTGTGACTACTCAAGACAGGTTTAGTTGTAGAATGGGGTATTATTTAGGAAGCAGAAGGCTAACAGGTTGTCATCATCATTCAAGCCCTTTAGGAATGACCGATGGCATTGCGCAATCCTGCAATGCTTATTTTGCAAATGTCTACAGACGCATCATTGATAAATATGAGAAGCCCTATGACGGCATGAATGCTTGGAGTAACCATGTTAAGAGTTTCGGTTTAGGAAATTATTTAGGCTACGATTTAAAAATTGGTAATAAAGGACGTATCCCAGACGGCGATTTTTATGATAGATGGTACGGCAAAAATAGATGGGCATCAACCTATAATATTTCAAACGCTATTGGTCAAGGTGAAGTTGAAGCTACACCTATACAATTAGCCAACATGATTGCTGCAATTGCTAATAGGGGGTACTTTTATACGCCACATATTATAAAAAATATTGATGGAGAAACCATAGACGAAAATTACACAACTCCAAAGCAAACTACTATAGACAAACGTCATTTCGACCCTGTAATACAAGGCATGTTTGATGTATATAATAAAGGTACCGCCGCAACACTTCGCGTAAAAGATATAGATATTTGCGGTAAAACAGGTACTGCTGAAAATTTTATGAAAATTAATGGTGTAAAAACACAATTAACAGACCATTCTATTTTTGTTGCTTTTGCACCCAAAGACAACCCAAAAATTGCTTTGGCAGTATTTGTAGAAAATGGTTACTGGGGAAGTCGATTTGCAGGAAGAATTGCTAGTTTAATAATAGAAAAATATATTAAAGGAGATATAACAAGAATAGATCTGGAAGAATGGATTTTAAAACATAGTTTAGAAAATGAATATGCAAAACCTTATACTGGAGAACCATTTAGAATAAATGGTGAGACAACTATTCAAGTTGTTGATGAGACAGAATACAATCGGCTTAAAAAACAATTAAACAAAATCAATAACAAGAAAAATTAATGGTTAGAGAGACCAATAAATATTTTAAGTTCGATTGGATTACCATAATCCTGTTTCTATTATTAGTTGGCTTTGGTTGGCTAAATATTTTATCGGCGTCGCATACCGGAGATACAATAGACTACTTTAATTTTTCACAACCTTATGGAAAGCAACTCATTTTCATACTCTTAACCTTTGGATTAATTGTTATCATACTTTCAATTGAAGCAAAGTTTTACGAGCGTTTCTCAAGTATTATTTATATTATTTCCATGCTTTCTTTAGTTGGTCTCTTCCTTTTTGGAAAAAACGTTAACGGCGCTACATCGTGGTATGCCATTGGCGGCATGACCTTACAACCTAGTGAATTTGCCAAAGCAGCTACAGCGCTGGCAGTTGCAAAATATGTTAGCGATTTAAACACCGATATTAAACGCTTAAAAGATCAGATACAAACTTTTATCATTATAGTTATCCCAGCCTTTTTGGTACTCCTACAAAACGATACTGGAAGCACTGTAGTTTATGCAGCTTTCTTTTTTGTATTATATAGAGAAGGTTTACCTAAAATCTATTTAAACCTAGTCGTTATAGCTATATTATTATCGGTTCTTTCATTAAAATTTGGTGCAATTATAACGTCCATAGTATCCATTATTTTAATAATTGCTTATCATTTTTTAAGCAAAAAAAAACCTCCTATTTTACAATCACTATTTATGTTAATAATGTGTATTGGATTAGCAGTTGGTGTTAAATTTTTCTATCAAAGCATTTTACAGCCGCATCAGCAAGACCGTATTAGCCTATGGTTACGTTTAGAAAAAGATCCTGTTAAATTAGAGCAGATGAAAAAAACATTTGCTTATAACCTTAATGAGTCTGAAAAAGCAATTAGCTCTGGTGGTGTTACGGGTAGAGGCTTTTTAGAAGGCACAAGAACAACGGGGAAATTCGTTCCAGAACAACATACAGACTACATTTTTAGCACAGTAGGTGAAGAATGGGGATTTCTTGGAAGTGCCTTAGTTGTTATTATTTTTGTGTTGCTTATAATCCGTATTTTACATTTGGCAGAACTTCAAAAATCGCAGTTTAGCAGGGTTTATGGTTATGGCGTAGCTGCAATTATTTTCATGCACTTCTTAATAAATATAGGCATGGTTATGGGGCTAATCCCTACCATTGGTATTCCATTACCTATGTTTAGTTATGGTGGCTCAGGGCTTTGGGCATTTACTATTTTACTTTTTATATTTATTAAACTTGATTCTAACAAAATTAACGAATGGTAAGTCGCTAAGCGATACTTAATTATATCACTATGATGGGAAAACATTTAATATTGATATTAGGTTTGGTTTTAGTTTTTGGATGTCATAATTCTAAAAACACAATAAAAAGGTCTTTTTCTTCCGAAGAAAAGGCTTTAATCATGAGTGCTGATAGCTTAAAGCCTATGCGGGTTTATAAGATTAATAACAAGACAGATTCTTTGTTGCTTAGAACTAAAAGTAGCTACATAAAACCAAACCCAAAAAATCCTATTTTACTTAATTTGGTAAAACGGCTTTATGCAACGGTAAGAGACAGTATGTCTATGGGTGTTGGTATTGCCGCTCCACAAGTAGGTATTTTAAAAAATATTATTGTGGTACAGCGCTTTGACAAAGAGAACTACCCTTTTGAAGTTTATTTGAATCCAAAAATTATTGACTATTCAAATGAAAGACAAACCGTTAGAGAAGGTTGCTTATCCATTCCCAACCGAAGTGATACTCTAAAAATAAGATCTCAAACAATTAAAATTAATTATAACACCTTTGAAGGTAGCCGCAAAATTGAAACTATTAATGGATTTACATCTGTTATTTTTCAGCATGAAATAGATCATTTAAACGGGATTTTATATTTAGATCATTTAGAGAAAGACCGAAGTGATTTTGAGCAAACAAATTAATGCCGCTTCAACCAGCCAAAATGTTTAGCAATAATAGCTTCTTTATTTTCGTTAACGTGGTCTATTAAGCTTTTGGCAATGTTGGACATGTTTTTAGAACTAAGCCAAATTAAATTCCAATTGGTTACCATAGGAAGTCCTTTTACTGGTATAATTTGCAAATCTCCAATAGCAACGGCATTTTTTATACCTATTAATGGCATTATTGAAAAACCTAATCCAGAAATAACAGCTTGCTTTAAAGCCTCATTGGATGTTAACTCCATTTTTTTATAAGTTGATACTTTTTTTGAATCTATAAATTTTTCCATGGCTAGTCTCGTAGCCGAACCCTGCTCGCGATATATAAGTGGTAATTTTTGAAACTCCGCTTTAGATAAGTAGTCACCCTTCATTTTATAATCCTTTCCTCCTACCATGAATAATTGATTTTTCATGAGCTCTATTCTATTAATTTTTAGCTTTTTTGGAATGGTAGAAACTAAGGCAAAATCGACTTCGTTATTTTCCAAAGCTTTTAGTACAGACGCTTTATTTGTAACTTCCATTGTAAGATCAATGCCTCGATGCTCATTTATAAAATCTGAAATAAAATATGGCATTACATATTTAGCGGTTGAAACAATCGCTATTTTTAATTTTCCAGCCAATTCACCTTGATAAGTCAGTGCTTTATAATCTATTTGCTTAACTTCTTCCATTATTTTTTTTGCAGCTTCAGCTACTTCTTCTCCAAACTCTGTAATATAAATACGTCTACCAACAACTTCAAATAATGGAATTTTGAACTGCTCCTGAAATTTTTTTAACTGAATAGATACCGCAGGTTGCGTTAAATATAACGCTTCAGACGCCTTGGTAACACTTTGAAAATCTGCTATTTTAAGAAACACTTCTAATTGATGCAATGTATAATTCATAAATATTGTTTATGTATTTCATAATAAATATAAATAAAAATATATGAAATATATGTATAATCTTTGTGCTATATAATATAAAACACATTATAACTAATTTACATTTATGGAAACACAATCAATAGCAACCAAAGAAATTAATTTAGATCAAGAAATTAAACTTATAGATGGGTGCTTTACTGCTTCTGAAGCTGCAGACGTTATCAATTCTGTTCTCGATATAAAAATCAATTTTCATAAGTTACAAAGACTATCTCGTACTGAAGGAAATGCTAGCGATGTTTGTGAGTATGACAGCGAAAGAATAATAAAACTTATTGACGCAAAGCATGATGCAAAGGCCTATTTTAAAGATGCTAGATTAAAAGGAAAAAAATTAAAAATAGAAAGTATCATTACTATACAGGTACAAGATTAAAATTATTAAAGTTAGTTTAGTTAGTTTGAGTTAGTTTGAAAAGCCCATTAAAGTCATCATTTAATGGGCTTTTTATTTATATTAATCAATGTTCCTTTATTAAGTCAATTATACTTTCGATTTTCTTATAATCACCATTAATTATAAAAGTTTCAGATTCTTTAAACCCAGCGGTCATCCCTCCAATTGCTGCACCACCAACTGCTCCTAAAGCCCCTAATGCTAATGCACCTTCTCCTGCTGTATATCCTAATAACGCATCAGGATCGGCTGTAGAAACACCTAAAATTGCTCCAAAAGAAGCTCCAAACAAAGACCCCATTAACACATTATGTCCTCCAGAATGTTTCGTCTTAATTTTACCTATTTGTTTTACAGGTACTTCTTTCAACTTATTCGATTTTTTAAGTCCCAAAGTTGAGTCGCTAAGAAAAACTATTTTCCCTTTTGCAATTTTCTTTCCTTCAATATTATAGACTCTTACAAAAGGAGGGTTATTGGAAACTTTATTTTGGGAATACATTAATGATACACAAAGCATTGCAAAACAAAGAGAGATGATTGTAATTCGATTATTTAATTGTTTCATGATTATTGATTTTGTTAAGTTTTTTTTTAAATTAAAGTTGATAGATAAGTCCGAATTTTATAAACCAAATATCGTGTTGTCCAGATTCATGGATTAAATAGACACTATATTTATCAAGTCTTAAATAGCTCTATTAGTAAGCTTGTTTTTAATTGATGTGGGTAAAACAGAATCAAGAAACATAAATAATTTGTTAATAGTTCCTGGAATGATAAGCTCTTTCTGTTTAAAAAATTTTTTAAGTGTTTCACGAGCGGCGTCTTCTGGATTTAAAATAGATTGTCTGGATGCCCAACCAAGTTTTCTGTTCTGTAAACACAACCCTGTAGTTGTATTCATCCCGCCTGGACAGACAATAGAAACCCAAATTCCGTATTTTTTAAGTTCTTTTCTTAAGCTTTTTGAAAAAGATAACAAATAAGCCTTGGTACCACTATACACTTGCTTTTTTGGCAAATGAAAAAAGCTTGCCATACTACTTACATTTAAAATACCTGACGGCGAATTCGTTTTAAAATCGTCTATAAATAATTTGGTAAGTAAGGTTGGAGCTGTAATATTCACATCAATTTGTGTTAAAAAATAGTCTTCACTTAAATTTTCAAATAATCCATTACTTAATACACCTGCGTTATTAATTAGATATTTTACAGACCCCTTACTCTTCTTGACTTCATTATAAAGTAAATGGCAATTCTCTTTAGTACTAAGATCTATCTCGAACGTTAACACATTTATTTTAAAATTAGATTTTAAGAAGCTACCTAGTTCTACAAGTCCAGAATTTGGAAGTGAAACCAATATTAAATTCATCTTTTTCTGTGCACATTCTATAGCTAGGGCTTTCCCAAAACCTGTGCTTGCTCCTGTTATTAATGTATATGATTTCATGATTTTTTATAATTGGTTAATAGTTTCCATTAAGCCTATCTGTAATGAAGTAGGCATATATTTTAATTCTGAAATGGCTTTTTTTGAGGTTGAAATCCGATTCATGAATAATGATTGTAACATATTTACTGATATCAAGGAGGATTTACCAACAAGATTTCGAAATGCATTTAAAATAGTAAGTCCTGTTTTTACTAGACTAAAATTTATTTTAACAATCTTGGTTGAACTTTTAGTTATTATTTTTATTTTTTGAAATAGATTTTCATAATCTATATTTTCTCCTCCAATTATATATTTAGCATTCTTAATATCACTTTCCATAGCCAAAACATGGGCATCAACAACATCTCCAATAAACACATAATTTGATGCCGCTTTAAGATTATTTGGTACTAATAAAATATTGTTCTTAATAATCATTGAGATAAGTCTATTAACTCCGTTAGAAAACGTTTTTAATCCTGGTCCGTATACCCTTGTTACATTAAGTATGATACATGGTAATCCTTTCTTTGTATATTCCATGACCTTTTCTTCAGACATACTTTTCGTCAACTCATAATCGTTAGTAAATGAAGCTAATCGAGGTTGCGCTTCTTCAATGGGAATACTTTTATAAGAAGGCCCAAAAACTGAAAGTGTACTGGTATAAATAACTTTTTTAACGTCTAACATGTACGCTGCCTTAAGCACATTTTCTGTCCCAAATACATTTGTGTTAAAAAAATTATCAATATTTCTGCATTTTAAATTAGTATACGCCGCTGTATGAAAGACAAAATCACATTTTTTCATAGCCCTTCGAATTGAAGAATAGTTGCATATATCACCCTCAAAAACTTTAATATTAGTATGTACGGGTATATTCCTAGATTCAATATTTCGAATTAATGCATGTACTGTAAAATTTTTGTTTGCAAGCTCTAGTGCTAATTGATGACCAACATAGCCTGTAGCGCCGGTTAAAAAGACTCTCATGATTTTGAAGTTTTTAAGGTTAAATAATAAAACATTGATATTTCATAAACAGCCGAAAGTGTTAAATGAATAAAGAAAGCATACCAAATACTGTTTGTAAAGTAAGCGCTTAGGCATAAAATAATTCCGAATGGTATGGCTCCAAGTATCTCATTTTTAGAATCAAAAATGTGAATTATAACATATAAAAGGGTATTGGCTGTTATTGCATAAAACAAAGACGTCAATTCTAACAATTCGAAGAGTAATACGCCTCTAAAAAAGAATTCGTAACAAAACAAAAAGAAAAACCTAATTATGAAATACCAACAGATTCTAGGAAAACTAAAATACCCACTTGCTAAATTTTCAATCTGTTTGTTTGTAATTGCTTTATAAGATATATAGGCACTTAAGAAAATTACTATTAGAATTAACAATAGTATATGCAACTTAGGAATCTCAATACCTAAAAACAAGAATCGTAACTCTGGAGCAATTATATTAAACAGGACACCAAAAAAGATTATTCCAAGAATGTGTTTTAGGTTTAATAGTCTTAAACCATTAGAACTCAACAGGGCTTTCTCTAGATTTTGAATATTTAGACTTTTATAAACCAGACTTATTAAAAAATAGGTTAAAAAGCTAACACCAATAAAAACCCATAATATTTGTGAATAACTCATGAGTTTATTGGTATTAAAGTAACATCAAACAAAGAACTAAAAGCTTCAATCTTTATACACTTACCAGCTTTATAATGAAAAACATTATACTTACTACGTGTAAACTCTACTTTGTATTTACCGTTTTCTAAAACTTCTACTGGTGCATTTTTCTTAATATTATCGCAGTAAATAGATTTAACCCTTTTTGGTTCATTAAAATATAATGTTACTAGGTTATTATAAATTGTTTCTAATTCTAAAGCCTTTTCCTCATTTTTAGTTTTCACGGTATACTGTCCGTTTTTTAAAGCGACTGTATGATTTACTTTCACCTTATTATTTACCTTTCTATAAACCGAAGAATAAACCAAGGCACCATTTTTATATATGGATTGTTCGCTTCCCACAATATGAAATTTCAATAAATATTTTGCTTCAATTTTACTTTCTAATTTATATGTAATGGCATTGTCCTTATAAATTTTAATAACCTTTATAGTGCCAATATTTTTATTATTCTTAACTACTTTATAGGCAATAGTTTTGTTATTAGGATTGTTGCCATTAGCATAAGAACTAGTAACAACAAGTAGTGCAAATAAAATTAGCAGGCGGATAATTGTGGTTTTAATCGAAATTAATTTCACTAGAAGAGCAGAGCCGTATGGTGACTTCTTTAACAAATAGACAATTAGCATGGGTATCATTTCGCAGAGTTTTAAGATTATTGATTAACCCAAAACTATTTGAAGCTAGTGATAACAGTATCCGAGATGCTCTAAACTGGAAAAAATAGGATGTCCAACGATAATACTGGACATGAAAAATGTATTAAAACTTGTCTCTAAAAGAAGAAGGAGTTTCTGAAGTGAATTTTTTAAAGGCAGAATAAAAGGTTGATTTCGAATTAAAACCACATTCTAATCCAATGGCAACAATAGTGTATTCACTAAAGTCATTATTAGATAAAAACTTTTTGGCTTGTTCTATACGTAACGAATTAATGAAATCTGAAAAATTATAAGAGCTATATGAATTAATGAGTTTTGAAAAATAACTTTTGCTCATTCCTAAATCTATAGCCAAAGATTCCATACTTAATAATGGGTCTAGATACAGCTTATTATTAATAATATGGCTTTTAACTTTATTAAAATCGTTTTGATGTTTTTCGTTAAAAAAATCATTTGAGCTTTTAATTAACTCAATATTACTATGTGGGTTTATTAAAACCTTATTCGTTTCAATAGATGTTCTTAAAGAAATACGATCTCGAACTACATTATATTTATAAAACCCCTGATAGCCTATCCAATAAAGCAATACAGTGGTACTAAGGTTTAAAAATTTGTATGCATCATCATTTCCATTTAACACTTTAATAGTTAAAGCTACTGCCCAAAATCCAATTACAGAGCCTCCCATTCTTATAAACCATTTAATCCAATTTAAATCATCATATGACAGTATGTAAGCAATTAAATGATGCCTTTTAAAAATGATTATACTAGCATTAACAAATAAAAACAAGCTATAAACCAAATTAAACATATCCTCAATCAATGAATATTTTAAAATTAAACTAGGGTTTCTATCTGGCACATCATAATAAACGTATGAGATAAAACAAAGACGAATTAATAGTTCGAAAACAAATAAAAAAATTGAGAATTTTAAAAAATAATTTACTTTTTCCTCAACTTGTAAAAAATGCGTTACAAAAGCATAAAACATTGGAAGAATCATTAAATACCATGGAACCTCAAAATGTTGGACTAAAAATAAATCTGAAACATGCCCTGTGTAAACTAACCATCTTTGTAAATTATTTAATGAGATAAAAAGAACAGTTAAATTAAGAAAGACAATAACTTTATCACATTTTTTTTTCACAAACATGGTTACAAGGTTAAAACCAAAACCTTGTATTACCCCTGCGATTAGAAAAAAATTAATAATGGAAACAAATTCCATATAAAGAATAGCCTAAAATGTTTAAAATTGAATTTACCTAACAATTTAAATATCTAATCTTAAACGTTGGTTGGTTAGAATTTAAGTCGTAAGATTTTTTTGTCGTAAACGAAGATAATAAAAAAACGACAAAATTTTGAATGATAAATTTGAATAGAGTTATTATAACATCTTGCTATTCAAACTATTTAGAATTCTAGATAAACAGATTTGTTTCTAATTAATAGAACTAAACTATAATTTAAGATGCCAAACCTAAATTATAATTTTGAATTGATGGTGAAGCTAAATTTTCTCCTAATTGTTGCTTATACGATTTTTTTAAAACAACATGGTAAACATAAGTATCTATAGTTTTCAAAATTAATTTCTGATACAAGTTTGATTTTTTATTTTTATTAGAAATCATGATGGTAGGTTTATAGGATGATAATTTTTTTAATTTTGTTTACATTCAAAAGCAGTTTTTTAAACTCGCCTTTAATATTTTCCATTCCGAAGAATTTCCCAGAATCGATAACTATTTGCTCTAACTTTAAAATCTTGTTTTCATAAGTTAATATTTCTACAGATTTTAAGTTTCTAATAGCTTGACTAAGCAATTCGCATTTGGCTTTATATTCCTTAACCATAGAAATACTAGGGACAGACCAAAAAAGTATTAAGTGTGGTTTCGAATTTGTGTTTAAAGCTTCCATGACTTGATTATTAAAAGATTATAGCACAAACTTACTTTGCATTAATTGATAATCATTTGACCAAAATGTTGAAATAATAATTTATTTTTCTTATTTTTCACAAAACCACCTACTTTCCTACTTGTAATTTTTGAAAAAATGCAAAAAATATTCATCCAGTATTTAAAGGAAAAATCAGCCCAAAATGCTTCGTTTGTAGATGAAATGGCAGATGTTTTAGACATAGGCTATGATGCCGCATACAGACGTATCAATTTAAAAACCAATTTATCACTAGAAGAGAGCGTAAAACTTGCAAAATACTATAAAATTTCTCTTAATAAGTTATTTGAAGTTGGCAGTAAAAGCACAATAGTAACTGAACTTTCTCCTAGACCTGATGATGAAAAAGGATTAGAAGATTGGTTAAATTCTTCTTATGAAAATCTATATCCTTTGACGCAATTAAAAAATGCATCAATGATATATGCGGCTAAAGATATCCCTGTATTTCATACCTTGAAAGATACCTATCTTTCTCGTTACAAGATGTATGTCTGGCTGAAAGACAATAATATAGAAATGACCAAAAACAAAATTACTTTCGATAAATTTATAAGAACTATTCCTGAATCATTATTACAAAGCGCTTATAAAACTGCTGAATGTTATGAAAATATAAATCTTGCAGAAATATGGACAAATACTACCATAAATGGAACATTACAACAAGTCATTTACTATTTCGAATCTGGCTTTGTTTCTAAGGAGCTTGCATTAAAAATTTGTGACGATATTGAAGAAGTTATCAAGCATATTGAAGAACAAGCCATATTACAAAGTCATAGCGGTTCTAAAAAAAAATCGAGCTATCATTTATATCTAAACGAAATACACTCCATGAGTAATACCATAATGGTAGTTACCCCGTTTCAAAAAGTATTTTTCACACCTTTTACTGTTTTATCCTATTTCAAAATAGAACATCAAGAAACTTGTGACCTTATGTACGATTACTATCAAAAATTTATGAATAACTCTAAATTACTAGCTAACACTGGAGAAAAAGACAGAACCCTGTTTTTTAACAGAATGCATCATAAAATTAATAAACTGCGTGATCAAATAAATGCAAATAATCCTTTTAGTTTTGAGTAACAAAACGATTCACGATGTGACTTTTCAAAGACATTTGTGTCTTAAAAACAGAGTGAATAAAAAATTATTTTTGAAGTTTTGTAACATTTTTTGATATTCATACGTATAACTATAGAAAAGAATTGCAATTCCTCTAAAATAAAAAGATAATACATGAGACAACTTAAAATTACGAAGCAGGTAACCAATAGAGAAACCGCTTCGTTAGATAAATACCTGCAAGAAATTGGAAAAGTTGACTTAATTACCGCAGACGAAGAAGTAGAATTAGCACAACGTATTAAAGCTGGAGATCAAATAGCTTTAGAAAAGTTAACAAAAGCTAATTTACGTTTCGTTGTATCGGTAGCTAAGCAATATCAAAACCAAGGTTTAACCCTTCCAGATTTAATAAACGAAGGTAACTTAGGGCTAATTAAAGCTGCACAACGTTTTGATGAGACTCGTGGGTTTAAGTTTATCTCTTATGCTGTTTGGTGGATTCGTCAATCGATTCTTCAAGCGTTAGCCGAACAATCGCGTATTGTGCGTTTACCATTAAACAAAATTGGTTCTATTAACAAGATTAATAAAACATTTGCCTTTTTAGAGCAAAGTCATGAGCGTCCACCTTCTGCAGAAGAAATTGCAAAAGAGTTAGATATGACTATTAACGATGTTAAAGAGTCTATGAAGAATTCTGGACGTCACGTAAGTATGGATGCGCCTTTAGTTGAAGGTGAAGATTCTAACTTATACGACGTATTAAATAGCGGTGAATCACCAAATCCAGATAAAGAATTATTACACGAATCTCTACGTACAGAAATTGAGCGTGCCCTAGAAACCTTAACACCTCGTGAAGCAGATGTTATTCGTTTATATTTTGGTTTAGGTAACCAACATCCAATGACTTTAGAAGAAATTGGTGAGACTTTCGACTTAACTCGTGAGCGTGTAAGACAAATAAAAGAAAAAGCTATTCGTAGATTAAAACATACGTCTAGAAGTAAAATATTAAAAACATATTTAGGATAGTAATATAATTACGACTAAATTACCACAACAAACAGTTACACATAACTGTTCGTTTTTTGATTGATGAAAGAACCCTCGGCTGATTACCGAGGGTTTATTTTTCTCACATCTTCCATCTTCCCAAAGGGAAGAAACTTCTATTTTTATCTATATATTTGCAGAAACTTTAATAAAGCATTCTTATAATGAGTTCTAAATTAATAGCACCATCAATTTTAGCTGCCGATTTTGCAAACCTTCAACGTGATGTTGAGATGGTAAATAATAGTGATGCCGATTGGTTTCATATAGATATAATGGATGGTGTTTTTGTACCGAACATTTCATTTGGGATGCCTGTTTTGCAAGCCATAACGAAGCATGCAAAAAAAACGGTGGATGTACACTTAATGATTGTTGATCCAGATCGATATATAAAAACTTTTGCTCAATTAGGTAGTAATATTTTAACTGTTCATTACGAAGCATGTACACATTTACACAGAACGCTTCAAGCTATAAAAGTTGAAGGAATGAAAGCTGGTGTTGCATTGAATCCGCATACCAATATAAATTTATTAGAAGACACTATTAATGATATTGATTTAGTTTGTATCATGAGTGTTAACCCTGGTTTTGGTGGGCAAAGTTTTATAGAAAACACCTATAACAAGGTAAAACAGCTAAAAGAATTAATTACTCGCAAAGGAGCATCAACACTTATTGAAATTGATGGTGGCGTTACTAATAAAAATGCCAAAGAATTAGTTGATGCTGGAGCAGACGTTTTAGTAGCTGGAAGCTATGTATTTAAAAGTACCAACCAGCTAGAAACCATTAAAAATTTAAAGGCTTTAGCAAATTCTTAGTATTGTTTAAGCAAATATTTAATTAAATCTGTAGTTGTTACAATACCAACTAAAGTAGAATCGTCAACCACAGGCAGTGCATGAAACTCTTTTTCTGCAAGAATCTCTGCAACCTCCCGTATACTAGTCTTACTAGTAACACATATTAAATCTTTAGTCATTACTTGCTCAATCGAATACATATTATAGACTATAGTTTCAACATCACGATCATCATTAGTAGCGTCTGCAAAGCTAATTTTAAGCAAGTCTGTATAGCTCAACATTCCTATAATTGATTCTTCACTTACAACAGGAATGTGGCGAATTTTATGCCTTTTAAAAAGCATTTCTGCTCTAATTAAATCATCCGTTCTATCTAAAGCTATTATTTCTTTTGACATTATTTCTGAAACTGGAGTTCTATTTCTCATGATGTTATTATTTAAATTGTATAGTAAAATTAGTAACTAAACTCTTAGGAAAATATGATAATAATCAGCCGTCGCTTACTTAAAACATTGGAGTAATTAAATAAAGCCAACTAAAACTGTTTTAGTAAATACTTTATTAAATCTGTTGTTGTAACTATACCAACTAATTTATTATTATCAACTACGGGTAAGGCATGAAACTCTCTAGTTGCAAATATTTCGGCTACTTCTTTTATTGAACTTGATGATGATACAGAAACGATCTTCTGAATCATTACCTGCTCTATAGAAAATATATTATGTATAAAAACATCAGAATCTGTATTTTCTTCATCATTTAATTGAGAAAAATTAAGTCGTAATAAATCTGTATAACTAAGCATACCTACTACTACATCTCCACTTACTATAGGAATATGCCTAATATGTCGGTTTTTAAAAAGATGTTCGGCTGTTTCTAAATTGTCTTCTTTATTTAATGTAATAACAGGTTGCGTCATTATCATTGAAATTGGTGCTTTACGTATCATGACTTTCATTTTTAAGTTTAGTTATCCTTAAAATTATTAAACTATAACATAAAAAAGTATGATAAAAGTCATTCTGAATTATTTAATACCCAGCAAAATTAAAATTAAGCATTTGCTTTACTTTATCATATACTTCGGGAAACTCATTTTGGAAGTTATCGGGTGTTTCAATAAAATTTTCAATTGCCACTGCCAAAAACTCGAATTGATTGGTATAGGCGTAATTACGAAAGTATTTAGATGCTATTATTTGATTTCTTAAAGTATCATTATTATTTATTAAAGTAGAAAGCTCTTTGAAAGTATCACTAAAAATAGTGGAGCTAATGTCTCGTTCTTTAATACTATTTATATGAATAGCATGCGTGAATTCGTGAATTCCGAGATTTAAATTATCATCATTTACATCAAAGCCTTTTTTAAAATCTTCCCATGAAAGGACCAAAGCCTTTAACTTTGGATTAAATTCTCCTTTGTGATAGGAATCATTAGATTTAGAATAAAATTTCTTTGGATAGACAACAATTTTTGATATTAATCCAATATAAAAATCGCGAAAACCAAAGGTTAGCATAACCGCTGTTGCAGAAATTAAAACACGCATCTCTTCGGTAATTGGAGAACCACCTCTTGCTATAAAATCTTTATCTTTTATAAAAGATGCAACGCGGTGTTCGAAATAAGATTTATGTTTCTCAGATAGTTTATTATAGAATGAAAAATTACTTTTTAAAATTGCTTTTTGATGATTATCAAGCTTTCTTAAGAAATAATAAAAGTGTACATAAAAAGGTTTTTTTCGTTTTAAAACGTAACCCATTTCTATCATTTTAACTGCAAAATGAACAAACATATAAGCTAAAATGGCAAAGAAAATACCTAGTATTATTTTACTTCCTAAACTATACTTTTCTATGACAATTAATAGTAACACCAATAAATAACGTATTTTATCTATCCGAAATTACATTAATATAGTCTCATAAAATAATTTAATCTGTAAAAAGATTGAAAGTTAGGGCAGTTGATTGGCTGAATAGTATAACCTCAATGTACTTAGTTTACTACTTCTATAATGCTGAATTGCAAAATTTTACTAGTTTGGAATTACATTTCATTTAAAACTCCGTTTTTTAAAAGAAAAAGTCCAAACTTAACTTTATAAGTTTAGACTTTTATTTATTCGTGACCGCGAAGGGATTCGAACCCCCAACCCTCAGAGCCGAAATCTGATATTCTATCCAGTTGAACTACGCAGCCATGATTTAGTTTAAGCCAATTTCTGTCTTACAATATTAGAAATGGTTTTACCATCTGCTTGACCTGCAAGTTCTTTACTTACCATTCCCATAACTTTACCCATATCTTTCATACCCTCTGCTCCAATTCTTTCTATGGTCATTACAACTACTTTTTCAATTTCTTCTTCAGTTAATGCTTCAGGTAAAAATTGGCTAATAACTTCAGCCTCTGCTAACTCTGGAGTTGCTAAATCTTCACGTCCTTGTTCTAAGAAAATAGCAGCACTATCTTTACGTTGTTTTACTTGCTTTTGAAGTATTTTAAGCTCCTGTTCTTCGCTTAATTCTTCCTTAGCGCCACTTTCTGTTTGTGCTAATAATATAGCCGATTTTACTGCTCTTAAAGCCGTAAGTGCCGTCTGGTCTTTTGCTTTCATCGCTTCTTTTAAAGCAACCATAACATCTTGTTGTAAACTCATAGGTATATTTATTAGAGACTGCGAAGATAAAAAAAGTTAGTTGAACGAAGCTTGAAGAAAAAAGAAGTTTCATCTTTTACTAAACTTAAAAGGCTAAATAATTAAAACCCAAAAAGCTGAGGGAAACTTTTCGGGTTCATAACTAAGTAAGGTTTAGTAATGTTTTATATTAATCAACATTGTCGTGTAAAAACGAATTGTTACTTCTTAATTGAATATCATCATTATCATCCAACCCAATACTTGTTCTGGATATATCTGTTTCTGAAGAATGTTTTACTTCATCTAAATTCACACCTTGTCTTTTATAGGCTGGAACTTTTTCAATATCATCAATTTTCGCATTGTTAAACTTATAATTAAAATCTTTCATTTTACGTCTACGCTCTTCTGCTCTTTCTTTTAGCATTTGCGATATTGGCGTATTCATAGGGTCGATTTCATCACAAGGGATCTCTTTTTGAACTGCTTCCTCTACAATTTTCTTTTCGAATACAATTTCTTCCTCTATCTCCTCTTCAACAACTTCTGCCTTCTTAACTTTTTTAGTATTCATAGCAGATTCTAATTCAATATAATCGTCGAGTGCATAACGCACTTCTCCTTCTTCATTAGCTTCTGTAACTGTAATAAGTTCAATATAATCTTTTACTGGAATTTTTTTAATATCCTTATTTACTACAGGCTCTTGAACAACCTCTTCCTTTTCATTTGTTGAAGACAATGGCAAATCGAAGGTTAATGTAATTTGTTGTTCTTCCTCTAATACTTCATCTTCTTTCTCTGAAATTACCGTAACAGGTTTTATAACGAAGTCTTCTTCTTCTTGAATACCAGAATATACTTCTTCGTATATTACATCTATATCTTTTAAGATCTCTGAAGTTGGAATTAGATTAATATCTGTGTCATTAGAAATAGTGAATTTTTTTGGCTCCTTAACTGGCTTCTTTTCTACCTCAATAGCCTCTTCTTCTATTTCCAGAGTATGACGAACAATTGGTGTTTCTTTTTTCTCTTCAAATTCAATGATTGGCGTAATAATAACAGGATCTCGATCATTAGCCCCCAAATCTTGTTCTTCTTCAAGAGAATGAACAACTTTTTTAGTTTCTGTATTAGAAATTTCATCTTGTTGCTCTACATTAAAGCCTGTTGCTATAATAGTTACTGCAATTGATTCTTCTAAGGATTCGTCTTCACCTACACCCATAATTATATTAGCTCCATGTCCTGCTTCATTTTGGATATGATCATTTATTTCTCCTATTTCATCAATAGTGATTTCTTGAGAACCAGAAACTATAAGCAATAACACATTCTTTGCACCAGTAATTTTATTATCGTTAAGCAATGGCGAATCGAGTGCTTTTCTAATCGCATCTTGAGCACGATTTTGACCAGATGCCAACGATGACCCCATTATAGCTGTTCCACTATTACTCAATACCGTTTTAGCATCACGTAAATCGATATTTTGTGTGTAATGGTGTGTAATAACCTCAGCTATACCACGAGCAGCAGTTGATAGCACTTCGTCTGCTTTAGAGAAACCGGCTTTAAAACCAAGATTCCCATAAACTTCACGAAGCTTATTGTTATTTATTACTATTAACGAATCAACGACATTTCTTAATTTTTCAATTCCTTTTTGCGATTGTTCTAAACGCATTTTACCTTCAAACTGAAAAGGCATGGTAACAATACCTACTGTTAAAATATCTAAATCTTTAGCCATTTTAGCAATAATAGGTGCCGCACCTGTACCTGTACCACCACCCATGCCAGCAGTAATAAATACCATTTTAGTATTGGTGTCTAGCATTTGAGAAATATCATCAAAGCTTTCTACGGCAGATTGCTCTCCAATTTCTGGGTTGGCCCCTGCACCAAGTCCTTCTGTTAAGTTAAGACCTAATTGAATTTTGTTAGGTACACCACTACTTTGTAGGGCTTGTGCATCTGTATTACAAATGTAGAAGTCTACTCCTTTAATGCCTTGTTGGAACATGTGATTGATGGCATTGCTACCACCACCTCCAACACCAATAACCTTAATGACATTTGATTGATTCTTGGGTAAATCAAATGCGATGCTTTCGAATTCTTTTTTACTGCTCATAAATTCTTTTTTACTGGTATTAATACTTAATTTTTACTTTTAATTCTATGGATTAATGATTCTATCTATTCGGCGTTATCTAAAAAATCTTTAACGCGCTCTGTTAACTTATCTAAAAATGAACGTCTTTCTTTTACTGGTGCTTCGTTAACTTCCTCTTCTATATCTTCTTGATCTTCTATTGTGTTCTCTTCAATTTTTTTCCTATCTAATCGCTTAAGACCATCTAGTACAAGACCTACTGCTGTGGCGTACAACGGACTCGTTACATCTTCGTCGCTATCTCCTGCCAAATGCTCGTTAGGATATCCTATTCTGGTATCCATTCCTGTAATGTATTCAACTAATTGCTTTAAATGCTTTAATTGACTGCCACCACCTGTAAGCACAATTCCTGCGATAAGCTTTTTCTTTTGTTCTTCGTGCCCGTAATTTTTTATTTCTACGTAAACTTGCTCAACTATTTCAACAACACGTGCATGAATTATTTTAGACAGATTCTTAAGTGTGATTTCTTTAGGCTCTCTTCCTCGAAGTCCTGGAATAGAAACAATCTCGTTATCTTTATTTTCTCCTGGCCATGCCGAACCAAACTTAATTTTTAATAATTCTGCCTGCTTTTCAATAATGGAACAGCCTTCTTTTATATCTTCGGTAATAACATTGCCTCCAAATGGTATTACCGCGGTATGACGAATTATTCCGTCTCTAAAAATTGCTAAATCGGTAGTTCCGCCTCCTATATCAATCAATGCTACACCGGCCTCTTTTTCTTCCTGACTTAATACTGCATTAGCTGATGCCAATGGCTCCAATGTGATTCCTTCTAAGTCTAAGCCTGCACTTTGTATACATCTTCCAATATTTCTAATTGATGATACCTGTCCAACAACAACATGGAAATTAGCCTCTAACCTCCCGCCATACATACCAATAGGTTCTTTTATTTCTGCTTGCCCATCAACTTTATATTCTTGTGGTAAAACATGAATTATCTCTTCTCCTGGAAGCATTACTAGTTTATGCACTTGGTTGATAAGTCTATCTATATCTTCTTCATCTATAACCGTTTCAGAATTTGGTCTGGTTATATAATCGCTATGTTGTAAGCTTCTAATATGTTGTCCAGCAATACCAACTGTAACACCTTCTATTTTCATATCGGCAGATACCTCTGCTTCTTGAATAGCTTGTTGTATCGATTGAATTGTTTGCGTTATATTGTTAACTACTCCTCTATGAACACCTAGGCTTTTAGATTTACCTATACCCAAAATCTCAACTTTGCCGTATTCATTTTTACGACCTATCATTGCCACAATTTTTGTGGTTCCTATATCTAACCCTACTGCTAAATTATGTTCCATTGTTTATATTTTGGTACATACGACTTGATTATCAAATTGTAAATTAACTATACTATAACTATTAAGTGTTTTTTCTTTAAGGTTCTTTTTATAAAACACTTTAAGGTTATTAATTTTCTTATCTAAATACTCTAGACGTCCTAACTGAACAATAAAATTACAACGCCGTAGTTTCAAGTAAATAGTATTATTTATATTTTGATGAATCTCAATAACATGTTTCCTTAAAAACTCATCATTTTTTATTTTATTTACTATTTTATATAAATTTTTCAAATTATTTTTTTCTACATAACCTGTAACTAGTGGCACTCTAGCCGAATAATTATTTGACAATGGCATAAATGAACCTTCGTCATCAATATAATAAGACGCATTTGTACTTACTCTTGCTAAAGGTGTTTTTTGCTCTATTTCGGCATTAAGCCCTCCATTTACAGATATATACACTTCCGCCGATTTAATCATCGGATTAGAATTTAGGGCTTCTTCTAATTGATTCAAATCTAAAGTTTCTTTAAGCACATTTTTAACACCGTCTTGATTTTGTATTAACAATTTACTAACAGTCTCATTAGTTATAAAAAGATTGTTCTCTCCCACAAATTTTATGTTCGGGTTTGATACTTCTCGGGCTGCATTTTTTACTGTTGCAAAAGCAAAAAGAAAGACCACTATACCAAGTAGCACGAACATTTTTATAAAATTCCAATTAACTCGCAATGCTAAACTCTTTTTTAATATGTTTTACTTCTTCTCCAATATCGCCAGCTCCAATAGTTAAAATAACTTGAGCACTACTTGCGTGTATTTCGGCTAGTAAATCTTGCTTACTTACTAAACGTTTCTTATCATTCTTAACCTTTTCTAATAACCAAGATGAAGTAACACCTTCTATTGGCAATTCTCTCGCTGGATATATATCTAAAAGTAAAAGCTCGTCGAACTGAGACAAACTAATAGCAAATTCGTCCACAAAATCTCGAGTTCTACTATATAAATGTGGTTGAAAAATTGCCAATACTTTTTTATTAGGATACATTTCTCTAACCGCTTGATGAACAGCTTTTATCTCCTCTGGATGATGTGCATAATCATCAATAAATACTAAGTTTTCCGTTTTTATATGATAGGTAAACCGCCTTTTAACTCCTCTGTATGATGCTAAAGCTTTGGCGAGCTGCCAGTGAGGGCAACCATATTCTACAGCCATCGCCAAGGCTATTAATGCATTCGACAAATTATGTCTACCAAGTAGGTTAAAGTGTAAATTTTCTAGAACAGTTTTTGGTGTTTTTACATTAAAAACATAGGTTCCATTTTCAATTTTTATATTATGAATACTGTAATCTGAATCATCTTCTATTCCATAAGTTATTCCTTCTAATGGCAACCCGTTTTTAATAAATAGTTTACCATTTGGTTTTAAACATTTCGAAAATGCTACAAAAGATTCTTTAAGAGTTTCTGCTTCTCCATAAACATCTAAGTGATCGGCATCCATTGATGTTATACAAGCCATATTTGGCGATAAGGTTAAAAATGAACGATCAAACTCATCTGCTTCAACAACTGATACTTTAGTTCCTTTTAAAATTAAATTAGAATCATAGTTTTCACTTATTCCTCCTAAAAAGGCTGTTAATTCAACATTACATTCATACATTAAATGCCCTAGAATACTCGTTGTGGTGGTTTTTCCATGAGTTCCAGCAATCGCCAAACAGAAAGTACTTTCAGTAATCAATCCTAAAACACTAGAACGCTTCAAAACATTAAATCCATTGTTTCTAAAGTATGTCAACTCTTTATGTGCTTTTGGTACTGCTGGTGTATAAACAACTAAAGTGTTTTCTGGTTTTAAAAACTCTATAGGAATATTTTCAATCGCATCTTCAAAATGAATCTTTATACCTAAAGAAATCAAAGTATTGGTTATTTGTGTTTGGGTCTTATCATAACCAACAACATGCTTTTTATTTGCCTTAAAATATCTTGCTAAAGCACTCATGCCTATACCACCAATACCAATAAAATATATGTTATGTATATCTTTTAAGTTCATTTGTTTTTTATAAGAAGTTTTTCTACTTCATCTACAATTTCTTTAGTTGCATTTTCCAATGCTAATTTTTTTATATTTCCGCCTAATTCTTTTTGCTTTTCTGGCGATGCTATTAATTGTGAAAACTTATTTTCAAAATCTACATCTAAATCTGCTTCTTTTATTAATATGGCTCCTTCGTTTTTAACAATTGCCATCGCATTTTTTGTTTGATGATCTTCTGCTACATTTGGAGATGGAATAAAAATAACTGGCTTACCAACAATACATAACTCTGACACCGAGCTAGCTCCAGCTCTTGAAATGACTACATCTGCTGCTGCATAAGCAAAATCCATATTATTTAAAAACTCATAAACTTGAACATTATTCGTATTGTTATAAATTTTGTATTGCTGATAATATAGTTTCCCACACTGCCATATAATTTGAATATTCTGCGTATCAAAAAAATCTAATTCTTTTTCTATTAATTCGTTAATCCTTCTAGCTCCTAGGCTGCCACCTAAAATCAAAAGGGTATACTTACCGTGCTTTAAATTAAAAAAATTCTTAGCTTCAACTGTTTTAGCTTCAATATCTAATAAATCTTGTCGTACTGGATTGCCCGTTTTTATTATTTTATCCTCTGGAAAAAAACGCTCTAAACCATCATAGGCCACACATATTTTTTTAGCTTTTTTAGCCAATAACTTATTCGTTATACCAGGATATGAGTTTTGCTCTTGGATTAAACTAGGAATACCAGTCATTGTTGCCATTTGCAACAATGCTCCACTTGCAAAACCACCTGTACCAATAGCCACATTAGGCTTAAACTTTTTTATAATTTTGTAGGCTACAAATAAGCTACTTATTAATTTAAATGGAAACATCAAGTTTTTTAAAGTTAACTTGCGTTGAATACCAGAAATCCACAGCCCTTTTATTTTATATCCTGCTTGAGGCACTTTTTCCATTTCCATTCTATCCTTCGCTCCAACAAATAAAAATTCAGATTCTGGGTTACGCTTTTTTAACTCGTTAGCAATAGCAATAGCAGGATAAATATGTCCTCCTGTACCTCCTCCGGAAAGAATAATTTTGTATGCTTCTTTTTTTACCACTAATTCGTGAATGTTTATTTAAAAAATTCTAACCTACATTCTAACACTTCGACAAGCTCAGTGTGACATAGAGTTCTTTTTTTCTTTATTCTTGGTTCTATCTTTGTTTATCTATTTTTTTCAAATCGCTTCAGATAAAATTTCTAAGGGATTATCTTCCTTATCTAATTGTTCTTTTATTTTTTCTCTATTTGCACTTACACTTAATATAATACCAATAGCCAAACAAGTCATCCAAATGGAAGTCCCACCACTACTAATTAAGGGTAAGGTTTGTCCTGTAACTGGGAATAACTCAACCGCCACTGCCATATTTATTAAAGCCTGAAAAACTATTGGCAACCCGACTCCCAAGACTAATAGTTTCCCAAATATGGAATCAGATTTTTGGGCTACTATTACAATTCTAAACAAAAACCACATATAGAGAATCATAATTAAAAACCCACCTACTAACCCATATTCTTCTATAATTATTGCGAAAATGAAATCTGAAGAAGACTGTGGTAAAAAGTTTTTTTGAATACTCTTACCTGGACCAACACCTTTTATCCCTCCAGAAGCAATAGCAATTTTTGCTTTTTCTATTTGATAATCGGCTTCGGTATCTTCACCATTCGAATAATTCTTAATTCGGTTTTCCCAAGTAGTTACTTTTACATTTAGTGGTCCAGAAGTTAATTTAGCCGCCATTACAAATAACACTAATGCAATGACCCCTAACCCAAAAATGATACCTAAATAACGAATTGGGTAACCGCCTAAAAAAACAAGTATAATTACCATCAAAAAAATAATAGCTGCAGTAGAAAAATTGGATGGCAGTATAAGAGCCAACACTAAAAACACAGGTATCCATAAGGGCAAGACTGAACCTTTGAAGGTAACTTCTTTGTCTTTAATTTTAGACATGTACCTTGCCACATAAACCATTAAAACAACAGATGCAAACGTTGATGTTTGAAAAGACACGCCTACTAAAGGTATTTGAATCCAACGGCTTGCACTCGCACCTTCAACAACAGTTCCTTGTAACATGGTAATTCCTAAAAGAACTAAAACAATTGGAATCATGATTAAAGATAGACCTCTAAAATATCGGTATGGTATTTTATGAACCCCATACATAATGGCGAAGCCTAAAAACAGATGCATAAAATGCTTAACAAAAAAGGTGAAAGTATTTCCATTACCCCCTTTATAGGCTAAATTACTCGCGGCACTATATACTGGCAAGAAAGACAGAATAGCCAAAAGCGCTACTATTGCCCAAATTAATCTATCTCCTTTTATGTTATTAAATAATTGTTGCACCTTGATTATTCAATGTTATTACTACCTATAAATTTCTAACTGCGTTTTTAAATTGACGCCCCCTATCTTCATAATTTTCAAACAAATCAAAACTTGCACAAGCAGGAGACAATAGTACATTATCACCCATTTCTGCTACTTTATAGGCTATTTTAACAGCTTCACTCATAAACTGGGTTTCAATAATAATATCCACCATGCCCTCAAATGTTTTTAAAAGCTTTTCATTATCTACACCCAAGCAAATAATTGCTTTTACTTTTTCATTTACAAATTGAAATAGCTCGTTGTAATCGTTACCTTTATCTTGCCCTCCAACAATCCAAACGGTTGGCGCATCCATACTTTCTAAGGCATAGTAGGTCGCATTTACATTGGTTGCTTTAGAGTCGTTGATATACTGAACTTTGTTAATTTTTAATACCTCTTCCAAGCGATGTTCAACACCTTGAAAGTTTTCTAGACTTTCTCTAATGGTTTGTTTTCTTATTTTTAATAAGTGAGCAACAGTTGAGGCTGCCATTGCATTTTTAATATTGTGTTTTCCCTCGAGCGCTAAGTTTGTTGTTGGCATAATTATTTGATCGTTATCTATCGTTATTTTAATACTTTCTTTATCTAAATAGGCACCATTTTCAATTGTTTTTGTTAATGAAAATGGCAACAATGTTGATTGAACTGGATTGTTTTTTAAATGATTTATTATTACTTCATCATCTGCATCATAAATGAGATAATCTTCTTTTGTTTGATTAATCGCTATTCTAAACTTTGAAGCGATATAGTTTTCAAACTTGTAATCATATCTATCTAAATGATCTGGCGTTATATTTGTAATAATGGCTATATGTGGTTTAAAATCAATAATATCATCTAATTGAAAACTGCTAATTTCAAGCACATAATTACTGTAATTAGACTCTAACACTTGCTTTGCGAAACTGTCTCCAATATTACCTGCTAACCCTACATTTAATTCATTCTTTAAAATATGATGTGTTAATGACGCTGTTGTTGTTTTGCCATTACTCCCAGTAATTCCCACTATAGTTGCTTCTGTATATTTAGAAGCAAATTCTATTTCGGAAATCACGGGAGTATGGGCCACTATTAATCTCTGAACTATTTCCGCCTTTGGAGGAATACCAGGACTTTTCATTATAACATCAGCATTCAGAATTTTTTCTTCAGAATGCTTATTATCTTCCCATTCAATCTCATTATGTATAAGAACTTCTTTATATTTTTCTTTTATTACCCCTTTATCGGAAACAAATACTTCATATCCTTTTGCTTTTCCCAAAAGAGCGGTTCCAATACCACTTTCTCCGCCTCCTAATATGACTAATCTTTCTTTTTTCATTCTTTATGAAATGCTTCGACTGCTCTTAGCATGACAAGTATTATCTAATCTTCAAGGTTACAATCGATATAATGGCCAATAGAATACCTATTATCCAAAACCTTGTAACTATTTTACTTTCATGATAGCCTGATTTTTGATAATGATGATGCAGTGGAGACATCTTAAAAATGCGTCTTCCTTCTCCATATTTTTTCTTGGTATACTTAAACCAACTCACCTGCATAATGACAGATGCATTTTCCGCTACAAATATGCCACACAATACAGGAATTAACCATTCTTTACGTACCGCAATGGCTATTACCGCTATAATCCCACCAATTGTTAAGCTTCCTGTATCTCCCATAAACACTTGAGCTGGATAGGTGTTATACCATAAAAACCCTATAAGCGCACCAACAAAAGCTGCAACATAAATAGTAATTTCTTCCACGCGTGGGATGTACATAATATCAAGATAATCTGAGAAAATAATATTACTTGAAACCCATGCAAAAATGCCCAATGTAAGTACAATTATCGCCGATGTTCCTGCGGCTAAACCATCGATTCCATCGGTAAGATTTGCTCCATTTGAAACTGCTGTGATAATAATAATAGTAATTAAGATGAAAATGATCCATGCATATTTTTCTAAGTCTGGACTAATCCATGTAATTAAATCAGCATAATCAAACTCATTCCCTTTTACAAATGGAATGGTTGTTTTTGTTGATTTCGCTTCTTCCTTAAAAAGTTTTGAGGGTGCAATATTAGCGTCCTGAGCAATCAACTCTTGTTGTTGCTCTATTGGTAATTTTTCCTTAATGGTAACGTCGTCATGAAAATACAACGTTGCTCCAATTATAAGACCTAGTCCAACCTGACCTAAAACTTTGAATCGTCCTTTTAAGCCTTCTTTGTCATTTTTAAACTTTTTAATATAATCATCTAAGAACCCTATAATTCCCATCCAAATTGTAGTAACAATCAACAGAATGATATATATATTATCTAATCTGGCTAATAATAAGACTGGCACAAGGGTAGCTAGAATTATTATAATTCCACCCATTGTTGGCGTTCCTGCCTTTTCTGCTTGACCAGCCAAACCTAAATCTCTTATTGTTTCACCCATTTGCTTTTCTTGAAGAAAACGAATAATACGTTTACCAAAAATGGTAGAAATGAGCAACGATAAAATAATTGCTGCCGCAGCCCTAAAGGTTATAAACCCAAATAGCGAGGCCCCTGGAAATTGAAATTCTTTTTCTAAATATTCAAATAAGTAATACAGCATATTGCTCGTTTATTGAGATTCTTCGACTAAGCTCAGAATGACATTTATTTTTGTAACTGTTTTAAAAATTCTTGTACTATTTTAAAATCATCAAAATCAAAGCGTTCTCCTTTAATTTCTTGATAGGTTTCATGTCCTTTTCCAGCTATTAAAATGATGTCGTTTGGCTTTGCCATTTGACACGCCGTTTTTATAGCCTGTTTTCTATCTGTTATAGAAAGAACTTTTTTAAAATTTTGAGGCTCTACTCCTTGTTCAATCTCCTCAATAATTGTTTCTGGTACTTCGCTTCGGGGATTATCGCTAGTAAAAATGACCTTTGTACTTAAAGCAGAAGCTATATGCCCCATTTTAGGTCGTTTTGTTTTATCTCTATCACCACCACATCCAACTACAGTGAATAGTTCTTCGTTTTTAGTGCGAATACTATTAATCGTTTCTAATACGTTTTTTAAAGCATCAGGTGTATGCGCGTAGTCTACAATAGCTGTTATTTTTTCATCTGAAATTAAATATTGAAAACGCCCAGTTACACTTTGTAATTCACTTATCAAGCGTAATATTTCTACTTTTTCAAGCCCTAATAACTCTGCTGTAGCATAAATTGCCAAAACATTATAAGCATTAAAATTCCCAATAAGGCGCGACCAAACTTCACTATCATTCAATTTAAGTAGCAGTCCGCCAAATTGATTTTCTAAGATTTGCACTTTATAATCTGCATAGCTTTTTAAAGCATATGTCACTTTCCGAGCCGCTGTATTTTGCAGCATAACTAAACCATTTTTATCATCAACATTAACTAGTGCAAATGCTTTAGAAGAAAGCTGATCGAAAAATTGTTTTTTTACATCCCTGTATTCTGCAAAGGTCTCATGATAATCTAGATGATCGTGCGTAAGGTTTGTAAATATGCCACCTTCAAAATGCAATCCTTCTGTTCTATTTTGATGGATTCCATGCGAACTAACCTCCATAAAGCAGAACTCCACTCCAGCTTCATTCATTTCCTTTAAATATTTATTAATAGTTAAAGAATCTGGTGTTGTATGTGTTGCTTTATAAGCTTTTTCATCAACTAATATTTTAACTGTTGATAATAAGCCAACCTTAAAACCTGCTTTTTTAAACAATTGATATAGCAGGCTTGCGACTGTTGTTTTTCCGTTGGTTCCAGTTACACCAACAAGCTTCAAGTTTTCCGATGGGACATCGTAAAAATTTGATGCCATAACAGCTAATGCTCTACCCGAATTATCAACTTCTACATAAGTAATGCCTTCATGTAAATTAGGCGGTAGTGCTTCACAAATTATAGCCAAAGCTCCTTGCTCAATAGCCTTATCAATATATTTATGCCCATCAACAACATGACCCTTTATAGCAACAAATACATTTCCTGTGGCAACGTTTCTTGAATCAAATTCAATTGCATTTACATCTATACTAGTACTACCAACTACAGCATTTAAGGTAACCTTATACAATATGTCTTTTAATGCTATCATGAAGCGTTTAAAACAATGACTTGATTATTATTTAATTTCACTTTCTCGTTTACAGACTGTTTTTTTACAACCCCACTCCCAAGAAGCTCAACCTTAACTTTTACTTGCATATTTTCTAATAATGCAATAGCGTCCATAGCAGGTAAACCAACTACATTTGGCATGATTGTTTTATAATTCTGTGCTAGTTTATAATAGCCTTCGAACTCAGCGTCAATTTTTGTGTTTTTCACTTCCAAAGTTTCCACTTCATCAATAATTGGCGTGTCCGTAAATATTTTTTGTGCAATTCTTTTAAATACAGGCCCTGATACATCGGCGCCATAATAACCTACACTTTTATCTGGCTCATGAATAACTACAATACAGGAGTATTTGGGGTTATCTGCTGGAAAATATCCAGCAAAAGACGAAATATAATTGAGCTTATCTTTATCTCTATAATCTTTCTGACAAGTACCTGTTTTACCTGCCATAGAAAAATTTTTGGAATACAACCTATGTCCTGTACCGTGTTTCTTCTCAACTACACTCTTTAGCAGCTTTTGAAGCTTTCCAATAGTTTCTTTAGAACAAACCTGCTTATTAATAACCTCTTTTTCGAATGGCACAATGACCTTATCGAACTCTTTAACTTCTTTTAAAAACTGTGGCTTAACCATTTCACCATCATTCGCAATAGCATTATAAAATGTTAGTGTTTGCAATGGCGTAAAAGAAACACCATAACCATAAGCCATCCATTGCAAAGCAATACCACTCCAGCGACCGTTTTTAATTCTTGGATCTGGAACTATCGACTTCGCTTCGCCTATTATTGGAATACCTAAAGAGTCATCATGCTTGATGCTCATTGCGTTAAGGCGATCGACAAATTTGCTAGGTATTTTGCTATAGGCTTGGTCTATAGCTTTAACAACTCCCGTATTTGAAGACACTTCAAAAGCTTTGGAAACTGTTATTTTCCCATAGCCACCATGTTTTGAATCTCGCACTTTTTTACCGTAGAAAGACAAAATACCTTTTTCTGTATCAACAACATCGCTTGTATCGACTAATTTATCTTCAAAAGCCGCAGCCAATGCCATTAATTTGAATGTAGATCCTGGCTCATGACTTTCTCCAACAGCATAATTTAAACGCTCGTAATAAACCCCTTTAGAACTTCTACCTAAATTAGAAATCGCTTTTACTTCACCTGTTTTAGTTTCCATTACAATCACACAACCATGATCTGCTTTATATTTATCTAATTGTTGTAAAAGTGAATGATGTGCTATATCTTGTATATTAACATCGATAGTCGTGTATACATCGTAACCATCTTTCGGCTCTACTTGATTATAATCGGTAAGCGGTTTCCATTTGTTTTTTCCTATTTTTTGCTTCCAACGCTTTCCGTCTGTGCCTCGTAAATATTTCACACCAAACGCACCATCAATTCCTGGTCGTGTTACATTTCCTTTTTCATCAATGCGCTCATACCCAATTGTTCTTCTTGCAATACTTCCCATTGGGAACTCACGCTTGGTATTTTGTTCTACTATTAACCCTCCAGGGATAGCACCTTTGTTTAATAGCGGGAAACTTCTCAAGCGCACATAATCTGAATAACCAATATTCTTAGCCAGCAAATAGTATTGGTTTTTGTTAGCACGCGCCCTTCTAATAGCTTGTTGGTAGTAACTTGAAGATTTTCCTGAATAATTTGAAAGTGAATCTGCTAACCCTCTAATATTTTCTTCAAATAATTTTGATGATGATATTACAGCATCAATGGCAATATTGTACTTTGGAATTGAGGTTGCCAATAAACTACCATCATCTGCATATACATTCCCTCTATTAGCAGGAATTGTAACATTCTTTATAGAACGCTTTTCAACAAGACTTTTATATTTATCGCCTTGTAAATACTGGATGCTTACTAGTTTAAAAACCACAGCAATTCCGAAGACGAACATACATCCTGCTATAAAATACAATCGGTTTAATATGCTTTTCTCGTTTACTGCCAAGTTTAGCTTTAATTTTGAGATTTAACTTTAATTTTTTTTGGCGGAATTACAGAAGGTGCCAACCCTTTCTCTTTCATTTTTGCAATAACAGCCGACTCCATTTTAAGCCGCATAAGCCTAGAACGTCCATCTAGAAAATTAGACCGTAACTCTTTTACTTCATTATTTAATCTAGCAATTTCATAAACCTTTTTATCGGCACTATGCGAACTTGCAATCATAACTATTGCGAGTCCAGAAATAAAAATGATGAATCTCCAATTCTTAAAAGAGTCATCACTAACTAGAAATGTTCCTTTTAATATTTTCTGAATTCTTTTTTTCACTTAATACTCTAAATTTTTTCGGCGATACGTAATTTTGCACTTCTGGCTCTGCTATTAATATTTATTTCTTCTTTGGTTGGCACAATAAGTCCATTAACTTTTTTTAGAGGCACTTCAAAATTTCCAAACATATCTCGCTCTGGCTCTCCTTCAAACAACCCATTTCTAATAAAACGTTTTACCAATCTATCCTCGAGTGAGTGATAGGATATAAAACTTAAGCGCCCACCTTGTTTTAATATTTCTGGCGTTTGTAACAAAAACTCTTTTAAAGCTTCTATCTCTTGATTCACTTCTATTCTTATTGCTTGATAAATTTGTGCTAACACTTTATTCTCATGTCTTGGAGGTAAAAATTTTCTCAAAACAGACTTTAGTTGCTCACTTGTTACTATTGGCTCATTTTCTCTATGCTCAACAATTAATCTTGCCATAGCTGGAGCTGCTCTTAATTCGCCATACTGGAAAAACACATTTTTTAATTGTTCTTCATCATATTCATTAACAACATGAAAAGCCGATAATTTGTTCTGCTGATTCATGCGCATATCTAGATTAGCTTCAAAACGTGTTGAAAAACCACGTTCGGCAACATCGAATTGATGCGACGATACTCCAAAATCTGCAAGAACTCCATCAACCTGCTTTACTCCATGAAATCTTAAAAAACGCTTTACGTATCTAAAATTTTCATTTATTAAAGTAAAGCGATCATCATCTATAGCGTTCTCAATAGCATCTTGATCTTGATCGAAAGCAAACAACTTCCCCGTAGCACTAAGCCGCTTTAGTATTTCTTTACTATGTCCGCCTCCACCAAAAGTCACGTCAACATAAACACCATCAGGTTTGATTTCTAAACCACCAACAGTTTCCTTTAACAATACAGGATTATGATATTCCATAGTCATCATCTTGCCCCATAACTTCTTCGGCTAAATCTGCAAAATCTAATGCCGCATCGCTAATAGCCTGTTCATATAAATCTTTATCCCATATTTCAACAATATTAATTGCTGAAGCCACTACAATGTTTTTCGAAATACTTGCAAACACCGTTAAATCCTTAGGAATTAGTAATCTCCCATTAACATCGAC
Organism: uncultured Algibacter sp.; assembly: GCF_947487605.1. GTDB lineage: Bacteria > Bacteroidota > Bacteroidia > Flavobacteriales > Flavobacteriaceae > Algibacter_D. The sequence goes on along the minus strand of NZ_CANKXK010000004.1, from coordinate 140,194 downwards.
CTCAACCATTTTAACTCCAGCCGTAAAACGACGAATGAAGTCGTTGTTCTTTTTCTTAAACTTATTTAGCTTATTTACTTTTTGCATTAATGCTTGCCACTCATTTAACGGATATAGCTCCAAACACTTTTGAAACACTGAACGACGCAACACAAATCCTTCCTGCAAAACAGGAGATAATTGTTTTTTTAATGCTGCAGGCATCATCAATCGACCTTTAGCATCGACTTTACATTCGTATGTCCCTATTAATGAATCCAATTGGTGTGGTTGACTTTTTGGTATTTAAGTTTCAAATATATCGAAAATTTTACCACATTTTACCACTTTATACCACTTTGTTAATAATTTTTCGTTTAAATGCTGTTTATCGACGATTATTAAAAACCAAAACACCACTAACTACTCATTGTCAATTATTTATACCTTTAAATTTTTGAATATTGTAAATTGTTAACATCTCCATTCATAGCTTTAACCACCAAGATTTATTTAACATAGTTGAAATATGAATGAAATAACTATATTTGTTTTTAACGAAATGACTAACTAATTAATGACGCATCGTTTAAAAGAAGAAAAGAATTACCGCTATATTGAAGTTGGTGAAGGAACACCTATTATTGTTCTGCATGGACTTATGGGAGGGCTTAGTAATTTTGATTCTGTAACAAATTTTTTTAGTACAAAAGGCTATAAAGTTTTAATTCCAGAATTACCAATTTACACTATGTCGTTATTAAAAACTAACGTTAAAAATTTTGCTAAATACCTGCATGACTTTATAGTTTTTAAAGGCTACAAAGAAGTTATTTTACTTGGGAATTCTTTGGGTGGTCATATTGGTTTATATCATACTAAATTATATCCTAAAAGCGTTAAAGCTCTTATAATTACAGGGAGTTCTGGGCTTTACGAAAGCGCAATGGGTGGTGGCTACACGAAACGTAGTGACTACGAAGTTATTAAAAAGAAAGCACAAGATGTGTTTTACGACCCAGCAGTAGCCACAAAAGAAATAGTTGATGAAGTTTACGAAACCGTTAACGACCGGAATAAACTAATAAAAACACTTGCTATTGCTAAAAGTGCCATACGACATAATATGGCTAAGGATTTACCAAAAATGCAAACACCTACCTGTATAATATGGGGTAAAAATGACAATGTAACACCACCTGAGGTAGCGGTAGAATTTAATGAGTTACTTCCAGATTCTGAGTTATTTTGGATTGACAAATGTGGACATGCAGCTATGATGGAGCATCCAGATGAATTCAACCAAATCATGAATTCTTGGTTAGAAAAAAGATCGTTTTAAAACCATTATTCCTAAGGTAGTTTACTCGTAATTCAATAGAAGTTCAATTAAAAACGTTCTCGGCTTCAAGAGAATGACAAAATATGAAAATTAAGTCGGCTGAGTTTATTGTAAGTAATTCTGATGTTGCAAAATGTCCGAAAAGCAGATTACCAGAGTATGCTTTTATAGGGAGAAGTAATGTTGGTAAATCCTCATTAATAAATATGCTAACTAGCCGAAAGAGTTTAGCAAAAACCTCTGGAAGACCCGGAAAAACACAACTTATAAATCACTTTTTAATTAATAAAAATTGGCATTTAGTAGATTTACCTGGTTACGGATATGCAAGAGTTTCAAAAAGTGCTAAAAAAGTGTTTCAAAAATTTATTACTCAATATTTTGCTTTACGAGAACAACTAGTTACTGCCTTTGTTTTAGTAGATATTAGACATAACGCACAACCCATAGATTTAGAATTTATGCAGTGGCTAGGAGAACATGGCATCCCATTTTCTATAATTTTCACAAAAGCTGATAAGCTAAAACCAAAAGCTATTGAAAATCATATTGCAGATTACAAAACAACCCTTTTAGAGACTTGGGAAGAAATGCCCAATTACTTTATTACTTCATCTTCAAATGGTATTGGGAAAGACGATGTACTTCAATATATTGATGGATTGAATGGGAATATGGAGTTAGAATAAATTTAATTTAATGATTATCTTTATTAATTCATAATTGAAGGTTTCAATAAATGCCAAAAACTTCATCTAACAAAACAATCAAACTACCCAAACTTGCTTTAAAGCTATTTTTGCTTACACCACAGTTACCAAGAATTATTAAGTATATAAAAAAGGCTAAATCAATCAACTCAAATAGCAACCAATCTATTGGGAGAATTATTGAATCTAAAGCTATTGAAAAGCCTAATTTAATAGCTCTTAAGTATGAAGAACAGAGTTACACTAATTTAGAATTTAATAAGATTGTTAATAAATATGCGAACTTTCTGCTACAAGAAGGCGTAAAAAGGGATGATATAGTAATCTCTTTTTTAGAAAACAGGCCAGAGCTTTTATTTTTAATTTCTGCTTGTGCAAAAATAGGAGCTATTGCTTCACTTATTAACCCCAACCATCGTGAAAAGACACTGATACATTCGTTAGAGCTAGCAAAATCAAAATACTTTTTTATAGGTGAAGAACTAATTCCATTCTTCGAGAACGTAAAAAATACACTCACAAAACCTCTAGAAAACAAATATTATTGGATTAGTGATAAACAGATAAAAAGTTGCCCCAATAATTACATAAATTTAAAAAACGAACTAGAAAACATAAATGCAGAAAATCCAATTACTACTAAGCACATAAAAGCAAACCAAGTTTATGCCTATGTGTTTACATCCGGTACCACCGGTTTACCCAAAGCTTCGCGACAAACAAATAAAAGGTGGTTAATGACGTATTATTGGTTTGGGAAAGTAAATATGAATCTCAATAAGGATGATGTTATGTATGTTCCGCTTCCTTTTTATCATACCAATGCGCTTATAGTTGGTTGGCCTACTGCCCTAGCAGCTTCTTGTACTATGGTAATGAGAAGAAAATTTTCGGTTAGTCAATTCTGGACAGATGTAAAAAAATATAATGTTTCGGCATTTATTTACATTGGTGAGTTGTGTCGCTATTTGTTGAATGCACCAACTTCTAATTCAGAAAAAAATCATCGAATAAAAAAAATTATGGGAAATGGGCTTAGACCCGATATTTGGGATGAGTTTAAGGATCGCTTTCAAATTAAAAACATATACGAGTTTTATGGTGCTGCCGATGGAAATGTTGGGTTTACCAATACACTTAATTTTGATTCCACTCTTGGGTGGTGCGCGACAAAATTCAAAATTATAAAATATGATATTGAGAATGATTCACCAATTAAAGATTCAAATGGTTTTCTTATTCCAGTAAAAAAAGGAGAGGTTGGTTTATTAATTTCTGAAATAACCGAAACTGCCGTCTTCGAAGGTTATGTTAATAAAAAAAGAAATGAAGATAAAATTCTTTATAATGTTTTTAAGCCTAATGATAAATGGTTTAATAGTGGCGACCTATTACAAGACATGGGATATAGGCATGCAAGGTTTATAGACAGAATTGGAGACACGTTTCGATGGAAAGGAGAAAATGTTGCTACCGCAGAAGTGGAGGGAATTATAAGCCAATTAGACTCAGTTGAAATGTGTGCCGTTTATGGTGTTGAAATACCAAATAACGATGGTAGAGCTGGAATGGCAACTATTGTAGTAAACAATAATTTAGATTTTGATATTGATGCGATGGCGAAACACCTTTACAAAGAACTTCCAAAATATGCAGTTCCAATTTTTATAAGGCTAAAAGAAGAAATTAATTTAACACATACACATAAAATTAAAAAATACGATCTAAAAAAGGAAGGCTTCAACTGTAACGATGTTGTTTACGTAAAGTTACCAAAAAACAAAAACTATGTTTTGATGAACAAAAGTCTTTTAAAAGAGATCCATAAAGGGAATCATATTTTTTAATTTAATTCTAAGGAAAGCAGACAAAGAATAGTTTTAGAAATATAAAAATTAAACAACCCAACAAGATTTTAATAACCTTGCTGGATTAAAACTAAAACTTAATTTAAAGTCTAAGAAACCCTTTCTGGAATATTAATACCATTTCGCAATATCGAAACACCCATAGCTAACAACCAAAGTGACTTAACATGAAATACAGGTTTGTATATTTCGAAATTATCTGGTATAGACAGAATAATTCCCATAGCCACAAAGCCTAACAAAAGTGTAAACCAACCCAACCATTTACCTACTATGTTCCATTTTATAAAACCGTAGCCCAATAAAACCAAACCTACACCTGAAAAAATTCGACCAAAACGCACAAAACAGGTTACATATTGATTAGTAAATAGGATGCCATCCATAAACTCCTGAATTTCATCTGGAGATTTGCCAGCCGTTTGCCCAACACCCCAAGCGCCGTAGTTATAAAAATACGCAGCCGCTATAGCAATAGTAAAAGTCCCAACAATAACCATACCTGCACCAGGAAGCATTAACACGCGATACGGTTTTCTTGCTGTGATAGACACCAATGCAAACATAGAAATTGCCATAGTTACCCATCCAAAAATATGAAAACGATACATCCAAATCCAATACCATAAATCCTCACTAATAACACTAAAATCTGATGCTACAATATATTCTCCTATATGGTGCGGTGAAAGCGCCCATCCTCCCCATAATAATATCGTAGCAACTATAAAGACCCAACCAGTAAATTTTGTTTCAAAATCTTTTTTCATAATATATAGTTTTGCTGTAGTTATGTAAATTACTAACACTATAAACGCTTTCTTGTAACATTAGTTACACAAAGGAAAATTTGTATTAATAATTATATAAAAAATATTATTTTTAATAATAGATTAAACTAATATCCATCAATTTCAAGACAATTTTTTAAACTAACTAATATCATTGTCAGAACTAGACAAATCAACCAATATTAGTTATCAATTAAATTCTTAACTATGTCGCATAGTTACTGTAACATTAGTAACAAACCGAAAGTTTTAGAAATTGTAATTTACACAGATTTTCTTTTAAGAACCTATAATTTAATCATTTTGAAAAGAAGAGATTTTATTAATAAAGCAACATTAAGCTCATTTGCAACACTTATTGGTGCAGACATTATTTTTGGATCAAATTTACTGGAAGGTTACACCCCTGTAGCCATACAAAATCCAGATCCTTTTAAACTATTCAACAAACACAAAGACATGATTGTGTTAAATGATAAACCTTGGAATATTGAAGCACAAGCACACTTACTAGATGACAAAATTACACCAAACTCCTGTATGTTTATTCGAAATAATGGTTTAGTACCCGAAGGTATTGATGCTAAAAAATGGACACTCACCATTGATGGAGAATCGGTTAAAAAAAATAAAACATACACTTTAGCTGAGTTAAAATCAAAATTTAAACAATACACTTATCAATTAACCATTGAATGTGGCGGTAATGGACGAAGTGAGTTCAATCCAACAGCAAAAGGTAATCAATGGACAGTTGGTGCTGTTCATTGTGCTTCCTGGACAGGTGTACGTCTAAGAGATGTTTTAAATGATGCTGGTATTAAAAAAAATGCAGTTTATATAGGTTTTCATGGAGTAGACGTACATTTAAGTCAAGACCCAACTAAAGAACCTATTTCAAGAGGTTGCCCTATGCAAAAAGCGCTTCAAGATGAAACTTTATTAGCATTTAAAATGAACGGCGAAGATATTCCCTTAATACATGGTTACCCTTTACGTTTAGTCGCTGGAGGTTGGCCAGCTTCGGTTTCTGGAAAGTGGGTGAATAGAATTAGCATAAGAGACAAAGTACATGATGGTACAAAAATGACAGGTGATGCTTATAGAATCCCCTGTAATCCTGTTGCACCTGGAGAGAAGGTAAAAGATAAAGACATGTGTATTATCGAATCTATGCCTGTTAAATCGTTAATTACTTATCCAAAATCTGGTGCTATAATAAAAGAAGGTCGCTCTTTAAATATTCGTGGACATGCTTGGGCTGGAGAATTAGAAGTTGCTAAAATGGAATACTCAATAGATTTTGGATCTACTTGGAAATCATGTACAATTGAAAAACCTTCAAACAGGTTGGCATGGCAACACTTTAATGCATCGGTTAGCTTTCCTAAAAAAGGATACTATGAAATATGGGCAAAAGCTACTGATACAAATGAAAAAGCGCAACCTATGCTTTTACCTGGATGGAATCCTAAAGGGTACTTAAATAATGCTTGTCATAGAATTGCTGTAAAAGTAAATTAAATGTCTAAAGAAGAAGGTTACAAAAAACTCATTAAAAAAGTAATTCTATTAATATTTGTACTTTTTAGCCTGTTTTTGTTAACAGGTGGATTGATTGTATATTATACTATTAATCCCAGTTTTTTTAACAATAATACAGAATCTAATATTACAATTAATATCCCTATAGATGAAGATGAAGATAGAATAGAAAATGGTATTCATTTAAGGACTGGATTAATTGACGACGAGGGATTAATGACCGTAGTAAATAATTGTACCAACTGTCATTCATCAAAATTAATTATTCAGAATAGAATGACCACCGAACGCTGGAATACAACTATTAAATGGATGCAAGAAACCCAAAACCTTTGGGATTTAGGAAAAAATCAAGAGGTTATAGTCAATTATTTAGTTACAAATTATCCTCCAAAAGATATAGGCAGAAGAGCGCCTTTACAAAATATAAATTGGTACGAGTTAAAAGAATAAAATTGAAATTAGTTTAATAGTTAAAAAAATAATCATGGAAAAATATTTAGACGCTTTTATTAGTGCTTTCAATGGCACATTAAGTTGGACATGGAAATCAATAATCTTTGAGGTGCCATGGTACACAAATTATTTTTGGGGACTTATCGCAATTTCACTTTTTGTATGGATTTTAGAGATTGCATTTCCATGGAGAAAAGAACAATCTATCATTAGAAAAGACTTCTGGTTAGATGGATTTTATATGTTTTTCAATTTTTTCATCTTCTCAATTGTTATTAGTGGTGTTTACAAAATTCTTGGACTGCTCTTTACAGATATAAATATAACCGTCAAAACTTTTGCGCTGTTTGATATTTCATTATGGCCCATGTGGATCCAATTATTAGTATTCTTTATTATTCTTGATTTTGTACAATGGTTCACTCATGTATTATTACATAAATATCCTTTCTTATGGAAATTCCATAAAGTACACCATAGCGTAAAAGAAATGGGATTTGCAGCTCATTTAAGATACCATTGGATGGAAAATATTCTATATAAGCCACTAAAAACTTTTGGTGTCATGCTAATTGGTGGTTTTGAACCCGAACAAGCTTATATTATTCATTTTATAACCATTGCTATTGGCCATTTAAACCATGCGAATATTAAAATAACATGGGGGCCACTTAAGTATATTTTTAACAACCCTGTAATGCATTTATACCACCATGCCTATGTACTTCCTAAAGGGAAATATGGTGTAAATTATGGCATTAGTTTAAGTCTTTGGGATTATATATTTAAAACAAATTACATTCCTGAAGATAGTGGTACTATAGAAATAGGTTTTAAAGGTGATGACAAATTTCCAAAAAATTTTATTCATCAAAACATGTATGGTTTTAAAAAAGGGCAAAAATAATTTTTATAAAAGATTAGCTTTTTACATCCAAAGCATCCCTTAGGGCATTACCAATAAGCATAAATGCCATTACCAAACTCATAATACAAAGACCTGGAATAATTGCTAGATAAGGTTTTCCAAGAATAATATAATTGTAGTGATCTTTAATCATAGCACCCCAACTTGCCATAGGGGGTTGCGCTCCTATACCTAAGAAGCTAAGTCCACTTTCAATTAAAATTGCTGCTGCAAAATTTGCTGCCGAAATTACAATAACTGGTGCCATTATATTAGGTAAAATATGCTTGGTAATGATTCTAAAATCGTTAAAGCCTAAAGCTCTTGCGGCTGTTACATATTGCATTTCCTTAGCACTTATTATTTGTCCACGCACTACCCTAGCAACCTCAACCCACATAGTTAAACCAACAGCAATAAACACTTGCCAAAACCCCTTACCTAAAGCTAATGTTATGGCTATTACTAGTAATAAAGTTGGAATTGACCACGTAACATTTATAATCCACATAATAAGGGCATCTACTTTTCCACCAAAATATCCAGCTATACTTCCCATAAAAATTCCTATAATCAAAGAAATAAATACCGCAACAAAACCAATAAAGAATGATATTCTAGCACCTACTAAAATACGACTTAACAGATCTCGCCCATATTTATCTGTACCAAAAAGAAACGTTTTATTGTTTATAAATGCTTCATAGTTTCCCTCTGGAAATGATTTTAATGGTATTTGCTTTGAAACACCTTCAAGACCATCAGAAGCATATTCTGTGTAAAATAATTCACTTCCTTGAACTTCAATATTAGAAACAGGGATCTCGGTGTTTGTATTTTTTTCTCCAAAAAACACTTTTAACAAATATGATTGTTCATTGTTAATCTGAGAAGGGATGGTTAACATCTGTACCTTAAACCCAGGTTTTTTAGAATGAATAGACAAATGCATTTGATTGGCATGCATAGAATTGTCGGGTGCTAATACATAAGCAAAGACAGATATAAACCCAACTAGAAGAATAAAGTAAAAACTAAAAACGCCCCAACTGTTCTTTTTGAACTTTTGGAGCGCTAATTGTTTTAGTGAGTGAGATTTATGACTCATATATTTTACTAGTCCTTAACTGAAGAAGCTACTTTTTTTATACCCTGAGACATTCGTAAATCCTCAAGAACATTCAAAGCTTCTTCTATATAAACATCTTGACTAAGGCTTGTATACCAACGCTCACGCTTTTCTTTTAGATCTGTAGTGTCTGATGCGAAAAGCTGCTTTTCGTACTCTAAAGGCTCAAAGGTCAAATTGGTTTTATAATCAGACAAAGCATCAAAACGTTTTGCCTCTTCTTCATTTAAATCTAGCTTCGTCTTGTATTTATTATAGTTTAATGAAAACACGGTATCATCAATTTTACTTTTCACCCATTTAGCGTTTTCTTCAATAAGTTTTAATTGCTCATTACTACTCATACGCTCAGCACTATTTTTAATAGTTTGGTCGTAATCAAAATAATTATCCCATACTGTATAATCGGCTGGATCAATAACATCATAAGGTAGTGGATTATCTTTATCCTTTTCACCTACATCAATAAAACTAAATCGGCCAGGAACTTTTACATCACTTTTAACACCTTCTAATTGTACAGAACCACCATTAATTCTATAATATTTTTGTGTTGTTAAAGCTAATGCTCCTAAATCGCCATTGGAATTGTTTCTTACTAAATTATTAAGATTTAATACATTTTGGACAGTTCCTTTACCATAAGTCTGTTTACTACCAATAACAATAGCTCTTTTATAATCCTGCATTGCAGCTGCCATAATTTCGGAAGCTGAAGCCGATATTTCATTAACTAAAATAACCAAGGGCCCGTCCCATGTAATAGATTTATCTCGATCTTTTAAAACTTCTTTAGATTCTCCTGTAGAACGTACCTGAACAACAGGTCCATCTTTTATAAATAATCCCGCCATATCAACAACTGCTGGTAATGACCCACCACCATTATTACGGAGGTCTAAAACCAAGCCTTCCATTCCTTCTGCCTTCAAGCGTTCTATTTCTAGCTTAACATCTTTAGCAGCATTTAATTTTTTATAATCATTAAAATCTACATAAAACTTAGGTAAATTAATGACTCCAAATTTCTTGTTGTTTTTTTCTACCAATGACGCTTTTGCATAGGTTTCTCCTAGTTCAACAATATCTCGAACAATATCCACATCTTTAATAGTGCCGTCAATTTTTTTAATGGTTAAGGTTACTTTAGTACCCTTTGGCCCTTTAATATATTTTATGGCGTCGTTTATGCGCATGCCAACAATATTAACAGGAAACTCTTCATCCTCTTGTTTAACTTTTAAAATAATGTCTTCTACTTCTAATTCTTTGCTTCTCCAAGCTGGACCACCAGAAATTAATTCTACTATTTTAATATTATCCATACGTTTGGTTAATCTAGCTCCAATTCCTTCAAGTTTTCCTGACATGCGTTGATCGAAATCTTCTTTTCCTTTTGGTGCTAAATAATAGGTGTGTGGGTCGAATTCTTCAACAATTGCATTTACATATATTGCAAACCAATCTTCACGTTTTAAGTCGTCTATATTATCATTAAAATATATATCAATAGATTTAAGGGTAGCCTCACGTGCTTCTTTTTCTATTTCAGTATCGGTTTTTACAACATAAGATGGGTCTCTTTCTTTGGCTCTATTTTCTTCTGTATATACATCGTCGTAGTTTGTTAGTGTAGAAAACTTAAGTTGTTTTCTCCAACGCTCTTTCATTTGCTTTTTATTTTTAACAAACGTCATGTTTTCATAGTTCGTATCGAACTCTTCATCAATAGTATAATCAAATGGGTTTGCTAATACATCGGTATATATTTCTTTAGCTTCTTCAATACGTTTCAACATTCGTTCATGTACTACATTAAAAAATGTGATATCGTGTGCTTTAAGTTGATCGTCTAATGTAAATTTGAATTTTTCGAAATCCTTAATATCCGATTCATAGAAATAACGCTTTACTGGGTCAATAGTTTCAATATAATCTGCATACAAATCGGCTGAAAACTCATCATTCATATCTATAGGATCGAAATGCCCTTGTTGCAACACATACGTTATAACACGAATTAATAATTTATCTTTATCTGGGTCATCAAATGTTTTGGCTGTAAAACTGCATGATGCGAATGCTAATAGCAAGACTAATAACAAAACTTTATAATTCCTCTTCATAATTTTTTTCATCTGTTACTTTTCATATTTCTTAAGAAACAATGCATATTTTCTACTAAAATAAAGAAAAAACTATGCCAATAAAGCTAATTGCTACTAATTTTTTGTTAAACCAAAGAAAATAAGCGTTTGCAGAGTAAATTATGTATTTTAGCGATGCCATAATTACACCAATATGACAAAAAAACCCTTAATTCTGGTTACTAACGACGATGGTATTAATGCTCCAGGCATTCGGACTTTAATAGCCGTTATGAAAACGATTGGTGATGTTGTGGTGGTTGCTCCAGATAGTCCTCAAAGCGGCATGGGACATGCCATAACTTTAGATTCTACTCTTTATGTCGAACAAGTAAATTATAAGCATGGGGCTTTAAAAGAATACAGTTGCTCTGGTACTCCAGCAGATTGTGTAAAACTTGCTATTAGAGAATTATTAGATAGAAAACCCGATTTATGTGTTTCGGGTATTAACCATGGGTCAAATTCATCTATAAATGTTATTTATTCTGGCACCATGAGTGCTGCTCTTGAAGCAGGCATCGAAGGTATTCCCGCCATTGGTTTTTCTTTACTTAATTATAAATGGCAGGCTAATTTTGAGGCATGCGAATCTTTTGTTAAGACCATAACCGAAAATGTATTGAAACAAGGATTACCAAATGGGATTGTACTTAACGTTAATATCCCAGATATTCCTAAAAAAGAAATAAAAGGCATTAAGGTTTGTAGACAGGCAAAAGCTAATTGGGTTGAAGAGTTTGACAAACGCGTAAATCCACAAGGAAAAGATTATTATTGGCTTTCTGGAAAATTTGTTAATTTAGATGGTGGCAAGGACACCGATGAATGGGCGTTAGAAAATGGCTATGTTTCATTGGTTCCTGTTCAGTTTGATTTAACAGCACACGGCGTAATTAAAGAATTGAAAAATTGGGATTTATAAAGATTTAGTATAAATGAAAAAAGAAATATTTGTTGGTGTATTTGTTGGTTTTATTGCCAATGCTATCGGTCTGTTTTTAGCTGCAACATTGTTGGGACAGGGAGATGATTTTTTAAAAGTTATCGAAGCTGCATCTAATGAAGGTTTTCTAGGAAAACTAATAAGTCTTGGCGCTATACTAAACCTTATTGCTTTTTTTGTTTTTATTAAAAAGAAGCAAGATTATCGAGCAAGAGGCGTTCTGTTAATTACTGTTTTTATTGCTGTTTTTACATTTGTTTTTAAACTCTTCTAAATGAAGTATTATATCATTGCTGGAGAAGCATCTGGCGATTTACATGGCTCAAACCTTATGAAAGCTTTACAGAAAGAAGATGTAAACGCTAATTTCAGGTTTTGGGGTGGTGATTTAATGCATGCTGTTGGGGGCGCACTCGTAAAACACTATAAAGAGCGTTCTTTTATGGGTTTTATAGAAGTGATTATGAATCTTTCAAAGATTTTTAAAGATATTTCTCTTTGCAAACAAGACATTGAAAGCTTTTCTCCCGATGTCTTGATTTTTATTGATAACTCTGGATTTAATTTGCGTATTGCCAAGTGGGCAAAACAAAAAGGCTATAAAACAAATTACTATATTTCTCCACAGGTTTGGGCATCTCGTGCTAAAAGGGTGCATGCAATAAAAAGAGATATTGATGCTATGTATGTAATTTTACCTTTTGAAAAAGAATTTTATAAAAGTAAATTTAATTACGATGTTACCTTTGTTGGACACCCCTTAATTGATGCCATAGCAGATAGGACTCAAGTTGATGAATTTGAATTTAGAAATGATTATTTACTTAACGACAAACCCATAATTGCCCTTTTACCTGGCAGCCGAAAACAAGAAATAAAAAAAACCCTTTCGGTCATGTTAAGTTTGGTTGATGATTACCCTAATTATCAATTTGTTATTGCAGGGGCACCGAGTCAAGAATATGAATTTTACAAAACATTTATAAATAAACAGAATATTAGATTTGTACCTAACAAAACCTACGACTTGCTAAGTGTTTCTTCGGCAGCTATAGTAACATCTGGTACTGCAACTTTAGAAACCGCTTTATTTAAAGTACCTCAGGTTGTTTGTTATAAAGGGAGTAATATTTCGTACCAAATTGCTAAACGCATTATCACCTTAAAATATATCTCTTTAGTAAACTTAATAATGGATAAGAAGGTAGTTACCGAGCTCATCCAAAATGACTTTAACACCAAGCAACTAAAAAACGAACTAGACATTATTCTAGACCCTTACGAGCGTACAAAATTCTTTATAAATTATTATGAATTAGAAAAAAAACTTGGCGGAAAAGGTGCTAGTAAAAAAACTGCTCGTTTAATTTTTAACTCTCTTCGAGATTAACTTAACAATGCGAAAAATTTTAATTTTACTTCTTATAATAGCTAGTTATAGCAGTTGTAAATCTTCTAAAAAAGGCAGAAATTCAAAAGTAATTACCAAAAAGTCAGCTACTAGAAATGTTTCAAAAAGTAGAACAACTGAAACTTCTAAAATAACATCATTGGAAGAACAAATTATTGACTATGCTAAAACATTCGAAGGTGTAAGATATAGATGGGGTGGCACAGATAAATCTGGAATGGATTGCTCTGGTTTAGTGTTTGAAACTTTTAAAAGCCATAATATATATCTCCCAAGGATATCAAGAGATATGGCTAAAAAAGGAACCAAAATCAAATTAAAGGAAACAAAAAAAGGAGATTTATTATTTTTTAAAACAGGAAAAAATAGAAGAAATATTATTAACCATGTAGGCTTAGTAATAGCAATAAAAAACAATGCTATTTACTTTATTCATTCTACAACTTCAAAAGGCGTTATTATTTCTTCTTTGAATGAAGATTATTGGAAGTCTAGCTTTACTGAAGCACGTCGTATTTTATAAGATATTTCTTATATTAGCGCGTCATGCGCTTATTGAATTTTACCATAGTAAAACTAACGGTTTGTCTCATAATTGGCATCCTCATTGGGTATTCATTTGCAATTCCATGGGAAAAGACTTTATACGTTACACTTGCACTATTTTCCTTATTACTTATTTCATATTTACTAGCTAGAAAACAGTTTATAAAAACAATTTGGTTTGGTATGTTAGCCTACCTAATTATGATTTGTTTCGGCATCTTAACTGTAAACTTTCATAATCAAAAAAACTTCTCCAACCATTATTCTAATTATCTTGATGTTGAAAACGACTCAGCCCAACAAATCGCTATTCGAATTAGGGAAGTGCTTAAATCTGGTAATTATTATGATAAATACATTGTTGATGTCTTAGAAATTAACAACATACCAACTAGCGGAAAATCTTTGTTAAACGTCGCTAAGGACTCATTAAAAACTCCTTTAAGCGTCGATGAAATCTACATAAGTAAATCACAATTTAAGGATTTAATTCATCCATTAAACCCTTATCAATTCGATTATAAAAACTATTTAGATAAACAATACATCTACCACCAATCTTTTGCCCAAAGAAACTCCCTTTTAAAAACAGATACCCAAAGTAAAACACTATTTGGAATTGCAGATAATATTAGAAGACACATTAATTTTAAATTAAAAACGTATCCTTTTCAACCCGACGAACTTGCAATTATAAATGCCCTTTTACTCGGTCAACGACAAAATATAAGTAAAGAGGTTTACACCAATTATACCAATGCTGGAGCTATTCATATTTTGGCTGTATCTGGTCTTCATATTGGTATTATTTTACTCATACTAAGTTTTGTTTTAAAACCTATCGAGCACTTAAAACATGGGCGTTCAATAAAAATAATTTTACTTGTTTCTATTCTTTGGGCTTTTGCTGTAATAGCTGGATTATCTGCTTCGGTTACAAGAGCAGTGACTATGTTTAGTATTGTAGCTTTAGCTATAAATTTAAAGCGACCTACAAACATTTACAACACGTTAGCTATTTCAATTTTTGTAATACTGTTATTTAAACCCTTGTTTTTATTTGATGTTGGCTTTCAACTAAGCTATTTAGCTGTTTTTTCAATTGTTGCCATCGACCCGCTGTTATACAATTTATGGAAAAGCAAATATTGGATTATTGATAAATTATGGCATACACTAACAGTTACTATATCGGCGCAATTTGGCATAATACCTATTAGCATATTTTATTTTCATCAATTTCCTAGTTTATTCTTCATTTCTAACTTGGTTATTATTCCCGTTCTCGGAATCATTTTAGGACTAGGATTACTTATTATAGTAATGGCATCCATCAACTTGTTACCAAATTTTTTAGCAGAATTTTATGGAAATATTATTAGTAAAATGAATCGATTTATTGCTTGGGTTTCTAGTCAAGATTACTTTCTAATTAAAGACATATCATTTAATCTCTTATATGTTATTACAAGTTATATTTTGATAATTTCCATAGTACGCCTTTATATAAAACGAAATTATTTTAATTTGAGATTCCTTTTAATTTCAATCTTATTGCTTCAATTTGCATTTATTTTAACTAAATACAATAAACCTTCAAATACCTTTATTATATTTCATAAAAGTAGACATAGCCTTATTGGACATGTTACTAATAATAGGATAACCGTAGCTCATGATTTTGATACCATTACAGCATCAGCAAATAAAATAATTAAAATTTACGCGGTAGAAAGTCATACAAAAACAATTCAGAAAGACACATTAAAGCCTTTTTATGTATTGAATGATAAAAAAATTCTAGTTATAGATAGTCTAGGTATTTACAATTTAAAATCTTTTAAACCAGACTATGTATTATTAAGACAATCGCCTAAAATTAATTTGAATCGTGTGATAGATTCTTTACAACCAAAACAAATTATTGCAGATGGCAGCAACTACAAATCTTATATAGAACAGTGGAAAATTATTTGCAAAAAAAAGAAACTGCCTTTTCATCATACTAATAAAAAGGGAGCGTTTATTATAAATTATTAGTTCGATTTAGATAACCAATCGATTGCGTACAAAGCAACAAATTTACCCTTTAAATGCAGGTTGAAACGCTTTAGCATAAGCTGTAAATTTTGCTTGCGTATCCATATCTTTATAATCGTTATCTTTAAACAATTTTAAATATAGCTCTAAATCTTGAGGCTTTTGATACCCTCGTATAGGCGCAATCACTTTTCCTTTTTCATCAATAAACACAATGGTTGGATAGGCACTAACCTGAAAATAGCTTGTTAATTGATGAGCCGAATTTCGTCTATTGGCATTTGCTGGGTTATAGTTTGGATTTTCAAAAGTCTTTCCATCAAAAGTAACGACATCATTACCTTCGCCGTTAAACTTAACCGCATAATAATGTTTGTTTACATAGTCTACCACATCTTTATTATGGAACGTATTTTTATCAAGCATTTTACAAGGTCCACACCAATTCGTGTAAACATCTATCATTATTTTTTTAGGTGTTTTCTTTTGAAGCGCAACTGCCTCATCTAATGTCACCCAATTAATCTCTTGAGCAACTAAATTCATACTAATAAAGCAGCATGTTACCAGTAAATATATGATTCTTTTCATAGCCTTAATTTTTAATAATGTTATTAGCGACCGCTAACCATTCTTGAGTACCACCACGAACATAGCCCGTACTACCAAGGCTATTTAAATTCATTTTACCATCTGGCTTCTTTTCTGGATTCACAAAAAAGATTTTTGGATACCCTCTAACATTAAATATTTTTTGTAATTGATAATTTTGAACTTTTACCGATTGCTCTTGAGGTGTTCTTCTTGGAAAATCTAATTCCATAAGCACTACATTGTCTTTTGCCCAAGCTTCAAAATCTTTAGTAAGTAATACTTCGCGTTGCAATCTTTTACACCAACCACACCAATCTGAACCAGTAAAAAACATGAGTACTGGCTTGTTTTCATTTATAGCAATTTCGGAAGCTTTGGTCATATCTGTATGCCAAATTACTTCTTGAGCTGTGCTAAAATGGTAAGCACTAACCAATAATAAAAATGTAAATAATATCTTCTTCATAATCGTTTATGTTGCAAAAGCTATTCCGAACTTACAAAAAAAGCTCCTAAACAGGAGCTTTTTGAGTTAATTTTAACTATTTATTCGATTAACGAACACCATGCATGAGTTTTTTAAGTAATGGGTGAAGTAATAAAGATACAAGCCCTAAACCTATTGGTATAAACGTAAAAATCAAAAAGAAAAATGAAAGACCATGTTCGCTAGTAATCTTTTCAATATCTCCGCCAACATAGTGCGCCAATTTGTTACCAATTGCGATAGCTAAATAATATACACCAAACATAAATGCAACCATACGACCTGGAACTAGTTTACTTAAATAAGAAAGCCCCATGGGACTTAAACACATCTCACCTAGCGTATGGAATAAATAAGCGAATACTAACCACGCCATACTTAGGCTTGCAGTTTCAGCACCAAGAGGCACATCCTTAGCGCCAAATGCTAAAAAGCCAAATCCAACCCCTAAAAGGGCAAGTCCTAAAAAATATTTCACAGAAGCTGGCGGATTATATTTACTATCCCACCACTTAGTAAATAGTGGTGCAAACATTATAATAAAAAGTGAGTTCAATATTGCAAACCAAGTAATTGGAACTTCTGTTTCGGTAGAATGAAATTCAATATATAGTTTATATAAAACAATAGCCCAAACAATAACAAAACTAAACCCAAGAATAATATTTGATAAACCAATTCTGTTAAATGTCTTTCTAAATAAACTAAACAACACATAAGTAATAACACAAAGCGGCACTACCGTAACTATTAGATCAACAATTTTAAACGTCGTTGCTGCACCTCCTTCCAAAATTCTATTCGTATAATCTCTTGTATATATTGGTAAAGAACCTGCTGCTTGCTCAAATGCAGCCCAGAAAAATATAGTAAAAAGACAAAATATTGAAAAAGCTATCATTCTATCTCTCTCTATTGGTATATACCTTGGTATTCTAACTATAAGAAGTAAAACAAAAGTTATCGCTGCTAATAATGCAAAAAACAAGGAATCTGTCATTCCTGCAACTGTAAAGTTAAAAGTGTAAATATTCCCAATTTTACTTAAGGGGTCATTAATTATAAAAATCATTGCTGAAATAATAAAGACTCCTATAAGCAAATAATCAATTGTTAAAAACCTATTTAGCTTTACATCATTGCTTGAAATTTCTCTAGAATTATTGGTTAAATCGTCTATTAAATCGACATCCTCATTCTTAGGCTTATCACCAATATTACCAAAGAGTGCTTGTGCATAATAAAACTGAAGCATCCCTAAAAGCATAAATATTCCAGCAAGACCAAAACCATAACTCCAACCTATTTTCTCTCCAACCCAACCGCAAAGCATTATCCCTATAAAAGCCCCAGCATTTACGCCCATATAAAAAATATTATATGCGCCATCCTTTTTCTCGTCATGACCTTCATACATTTTAGAAATTATGGATGTCATGTTAGGTTTAAAAAAGCCATTTCCAACTATCAAAAAAGCAATCCCAATATATAAAAAGGTTGGTGTTTCTACAGCCATTGAAGCATGTCCTAAAGTCATTAACAATGCGCCAATAACTACAGCCATTCTGTAGCCAATTTTATTATCGGCCAACCAACCTCCAACTAAAGGTGTTAGATATACGAGCATTGCATAAGTCCCTAAAAGAGATAAGGCGGCTTCTGACGTCCATTCCCACCCAGGGTTATCACCAATAAGTGCACCAGTTAAGAATATGACTAAAATAGCACGCATTCCATAATAGGAAAAGCGCTCCCACATTTCGGTAAAGAATAGTACAAATAAACCAGATGGATGTCCTAAGACTTTATCCTTAAAAAAATGATCGGTTGCGTTTTCTGCCATATTATGAGTATTAAATTTTAAAAAAGAAAAACCTCATAAAAGTATTATGAGGTTTATATTACAGTTTCATTAATTATCTGCTAATTCGAAGCCTTCAGCCTCCTCATGCATTGTTCTTTCATTATCTTCAGCTCCATGAGTTAAAATTTCCAATTTCTTTCTAAACAACATAACTAAAATTCCAAAAAGAACACAAAAAACAGCTATTCCAGTAAAAACAGTCAACTCCCCTAAACCTTCAGCCGATTCTCCTAATAATCCTGCAAGTTTATTTCCAAACCCAGTCATCGCAAAATAAACACCCATCATTAAAGAAGCATACTTAACTGGAGCAAGCTTGGTGATATAAGATAATGCAACTGGAGAAATACATAATTCTCCCACTGTGTGAAACAAGTATGCTAACACTAACCAATACATAGCCGACGAACCTGCATTATTAAATTCTGATGCAGCAGCAGACATAAAGAAAAATCCGGTTCCCATAATAATTAATCCAACAATCATTTTAAATAAAGAAGTTGATACTTTTCCTTTCAATTTTCTATTTGCCCAATATAATGCCACCGATGTTCCGAGGAAAATTATAAACATGGCATTTAATGATTGGAACCAAGACGCAGGTACTTCCCAGCCCAGTAGCATTCTATTTGTATTCTCTTTAGCATATATGTTCATTAAACCTCCTGCTTGCTCAAATGCACCCCAAAAAACAATTACTAATAAAAATGATATAAATAAAACAACGACACGATCCTTTTCTATTTTTGTTAAAGGTCTACTCATCAGCTCCTTGTCTTCTGTACTTTGCGAAGCACCTAAAAAATTGCCTACATGTTTTAAATGCTTTTGTCCAATAACATACTGGATTAACCCTAATGTCATTCCTATGCCTGCTAATCCAAAACCATAATGCCATCCATGTACTTCTCCCACATAACCAACAATTAAACTTGATAAAAATGCCCCTATATTGATACCAATATAAAAAATAGTAAACCCTTTATCTCTTCGAATATCTCCTTGCTTATATAACCCCCCTACCATAGTAGATATATTTGGTTTAAGCATCCCCACTCCAACTATAATTAAAGCCAAACCAGTATAAAAAGCCCACATTTGTTCAACAGCTAAAATACTATGTCCAGCAACTAAGATTATTCCGCCGTAGAGAACAGATTTCTTCTGACCTAAAAATTTATCTGCAATCCAACCTCCAGGAATCGACATCACATAAACTAACATAGTATACCAACCATAAAGTGCTAAAGCTTCTCCATTAGACCATCCTAATCCTGCGTTCACATCAGAGGTAGTTTGCACCAAGTAAAGCACTAAAATAGCGCGCATACCATAATAAGAAAAGCGTTCCCACATCTCTGTAAAAAACAGGACATATAGACCTACTGGATGTCCAAATAATTCTTTTTGTTTAATTGTAGCTGAATTTGCCATATATATAATTGTTAGTTAGTATTCTATCCTTTAATTTTTACTTTTTCTTCTACTTCAATTTTCTCATCTTCATCTCTTTTATCACCTAGTTTATCATGTATAAACCTTGTCATTTTTTTATATAAATGCAACCTTGTATTACCACCATAAATACTATGATTATCATCGGGATACACAGCCCAATCAAAAGGCTTATCTGCTTGAATTAAGGCCTCTGCTAATCGCATTGTATTTTGTAAATGTACGTTATCGTCTGCAGAACCATGTACTAAAAGAAAATCTCCTTTCAACTTATCAACATGATTTATAGGTGAATTATCATCATAACCACTTGCATTCTCTTGAGGCGTGGTCATATATCGCTCTGTGTAAATAGTATCATAAAAGCGCCAACTTGTTACTGGTGCCACGGCTATTGCCATTTTGAAAACATCATTACCTTTAAACAAACAATTGCTACTCATAAAACCTCCATAACTCCACCCCCAAATCCCTATTCGGCTAGCATCAATATAAGATAATTCTCCTAATTGTTTTGCTGCAGTAATTTGGTCTTCTACTTCATATTTACCTAATTCGTTTTGAGTCACTTTTTTAAATTCAGCACCTTTAAATCCAGTACCTCTACCATCTATACAAACAATTACATACCCTTCTTGTGCCAAATGCTGAAACCAATAATCGTTTGGACCATTCCATCTGTTAACTACTTTTTGAGATCCTGGTCCTGAATATTGAAACATTAATAGAGGATACTTTTTAGAGCTATTAAAATCTGCAGGTTTAATTGTCCACATATTTAAATCGTTTCCATTAACATGTATGGTACTGAATTCTTTTTTCGATGTTTTATAATTTGAGAGTTTTTGAGACAATACATCGTTGTCTTTTATACTTTTTATAAGATTTCCTGATGCCGCACTATTTAAAGAATATTCAGGTGGTGTTGAAGCATTAGAAAATGTATTTATGAAATATGAGAAATCTGCACTAAATGATGCACCATTAGTCCCCTCACTCTTAGTTAATCTTTGTTTGTTTCTACCGTTGAGCTTAATGGAATACACATCTCGATTTATAGAGCCATTTTCTACAGATTGATAAAATATTTTATTCGTGTTTTCATCATAACCATAATAATTAGTTACTTCCCAATTGCCTTTTGTAACTTGATTTATGAGTTTACCATTTTTATCGTAATGATAAATATGATTATATCCATCTTTTTCACTTGTCCAGATAAAG
Source organism: uncultured Algibacter sp. (assembly GCF_947487605.1). Taxonomy (GTDB): domain Bacteria; phylum Bacteroidota; class Bacteroidia; order Flavobacteriales; family Flavobacteriaceae; genus Algibacter_D. The sequence goes on along the minus strand of NZ_CANKXK010000004.1, from coordinate 118,753 downwards.
CTATTATCTTTCAAAAATGTTAAATTATCTGTTACATCTATATATGCGTTGTCTTTTTCTGCAAGCACTAAATTAGATGTGTTTGTTTTGGCGTTAATCATCCACAAATCCAATTCATTTTGATGTCTGTTCATGTAATGCGCACTCAAAACATCTGGATTATTAGTCCATTGAATGCGTGGGATATAAAAGTCGTTGTACGTTTTACTAACCTTTACTTCATTAGTATTTTTAGTATCAAGATTATAAAGATGAAGTGACACCAAAGAATTAGCTTCTCCTGCCTTAGGGTATTTGAATACCTGCTGGCTTTGATACAATCCTGTACCATAAACATCCATAGAGAATTCTGGCACGTTAGTTTCATCAAATCTTATGAAGGCTATTTTGTTGCTATCTGCATTCCAATCAAAAGCTCTAACAAAAGCAAATTCTTCTTCATAAACCCAATCGGTAATACCATTAATTATTTCATTTTTTTTGCCATCAAAAGTAAATTGAAGTGTTTCTCCAGAATTTAAATCTTTAACATATAAATTATTTGCTTTAGCAAATGCCACTTTAGTGCCATCTGGTGAAAAGGTAGGCTCTTGAATTTTATCTTCCGAAATTAACTCGAGTGTCTTATCACTTACGTTATAAACATAGTAATTACCTAATACAGAACGACGGAAAATAGATGCTTCATTAATTGCCAAAATTACTTTTTGCTCATCCTTACTAAATGTATAGTCTGTAAAATACGGCAAAGCATCAAGATTAGCAGAACTAACTAGAGTTTTTACTTTTTCTAATGTTTTGTAATCATAAATCTCAATTGATGTGCTCCTTGAGGTTCTATCAAAATTTAAAACTGAATATTGCTGACCGTTATTCATGGAGTGTAACACGTCCATACTTTCAGTTCTAAAATTTCCATTCCAAATTTCTTCTAAACTAATTTCTTTTGTTTGTGCCGATACTAATGTGGAAATAAAAAGGCAAATAATAAGGGAAATATTTAAGTATTTCATTTGTAGATATCTACTGTTTTTAAATGATTGAATATAAGATGTTAGCAAGTCAAAATCCTTAAATTAAATAATGAATATAGGGCATTTCGCCAAAAAATGTGTTTATTTCACAAAATGATGTCAAGTTTACTAAAAATTCTGCAAAAAACCGTAATTATTAACACTTAAATAACTTGCTAAAACAAGATATTCAATATTCATACCAAGTGTCTTATCTTTGCAGTATAAACTAATTTTATGAGTAAATCTATTGCTGGTTTTTCTAAATTGTCTAAAGAAAAAAAAATAGACTGGATTGTTAACACCTATTTCTCAGATTCGGAAGAAGCAAGAAATATTTTAAAACAGTACTGGAATACCAACCAAAAGGTGCAACAATTGCATGATGAGTTTATAGAAAACACCATTACTAATTACTATTTACCATTAGGTGTAGCTCCTAATTTCCTTATAAACAACAAGCTTTATACTATTCCAATGGCAATTGAAGAAAGCTCTGTTGTTGCTGCTGCGAGTAAAGCGGCTAAATTTTGGTTAGATAGAGGTGGTTTTAAAACAAAGGTGATTTCTACAACTAAAATAGGTCAAGTACATTTTATTTTTAAAGGTGATTTTAGCAAGCTACAATCCTTCTTCAAGGAAGTAAAACCAAAACTTTTAAGCGATTCTAAAGATCTTACAAAAAATATGGAATCGCGAGGTGGTGGGATATTAGATATTGAATTACGCGATAAAACAGAAAATATAGACGGTTACTACCAACTCCATACTTCTTTTGAAACATTAGATGCCATGGGTGCCAACTTTATAAATTCTTGTTTAGAGCAGTTCGCTAAGACTTTTAAAACTGAAGCTTTAAATTTTACTTCTTTTACAGAAGACGAAAAGCACATTGAAATTATAATGAGCATATTATCGAACTATGTTCCCGATTGCTTAGTTCGTGTAGAAGTTAATTGTAAGGTCGAAGATTTGAATGAAAATAATGCTATTTCATCTGAAGAATTCGCTACCAAGTTTGTTCAGGCTGTTAATATTGCAGAAATAGAACCATACCGTGCTGTAACACATAATAAAGGCATTATGAACGGTATTGACGCTGTAGTTTTAGCTACAGGAAATGACTTTAGAGCTATTGAAGCTGGTGTACATGCCTATGCAGCAAGAAAAGGACGTTATAGCAGTTTATCGCATGCAAAAATAGAAAACGGTATTTTTACTTTCTGGATGGAAATTCCTTTGGCACTTGGCACCGTTGGAGGGTTAACCAAATTGCATCCATTAGTTAAATTATCATTAGAATTATTACATCATCCATCAGCTAAAGAACTCATGCAAATTGTAGCGGTTGCTGGTTTAGCTCAAAATTTTGCAGCAATACGATCTCTAACAACTACTGGTATTCAACAAGGACATATGAAAATGCATTTAATGAATATATTAAATCAGTTTGAAGCAAGTAACGACGAAAAAAAGCTCTTAACCGAGTACTTTAAAACAAATACGGTAACACATAGTGCAGTTGTTGAAGCTATAAATAAGTTAAGAGTTGTAAGTGATAAATAATATGCTTTACAGAAGTAACGGGAAATTATTACTCACTGGAGAATACGCAGTTCTAGATGGTGCTTTATCTCTTGCAATTCCAACTAAATTTGGTCAATCTTTAAAAGTTGAAACTATAGAAGACCCAAAAATAATTTGGGAAAGTTTGGATGAAAAAGGTTTGGTTTGGTTTGAGAGTTCTATTTCTATTAATGAGATTACTACACTTCAACTGCGCTTAGTGCAGGCTAAGCAAAGCGTTCCTAACAATGATGTTTCAAATAGATTAATCCAAATTCTAAGTACCGTTAAAGCTTTAAACCCAAATTTCTTAAATAAAAAGAACGGATATAAGGTTACTACAAAACTAGATTTCCCTAGAACTTGGGGACTTGGCACTTCTTCTACCTTAATAAATAATATCGCGCAATGGGCTAAGGTCGATGCCTACAAACTACTTGAATTAACTTTTGGTGGAAGTGGATATGATATCGCATGTGCTAAACATAATATGCCTATATCGTATCAGCTTCTCTCTAAAGATGATTTTGCAAAAAGAAATATTAAAGAAGTTGATTTTCGCCCTTCATTTAAAGAACATATCTTCTTTGTTTATTTAAACAGAAAACAAAATAGTCGTGATGGCATTAAACATTATCACGCTAATAAAGAAAATTCGAAATCGGCTATTACAGAAATTGATTCTATAACCAACCAAATAACGTCTTGTAATTCTCTGGCAATTTTTGAAGATTTAATAACGAAGCACGAAAATATAATTGGTAAACTAACAAAGCAAAAACCCATCAAAGACCTTTTTTTTAATGATTTTGAGGGTGGTATTAAAAGCTTAGGAGCTTGGGGAGGCGATTTCATATTAGTTACTTCAAAGGCAAACCCAGCTTCCTATTTTAAAAATAAAGGGTACAATACCATTATCCCTTACAAGGATATGGTATTATAACAACATAAAAGAGCCTCATTAATGAGGCTCTTTTATGTTTATATGAACTGTAATTTTTCTCTATTGAACTTGAGAAGCAGCTCTGTTATCTTCAATATCTGCAGCATCTTTTAATGCTTCAAATACTTTAGTGTTTACTGCACTTGCTTTTTGTTGCGCTACCCTATTTGCAGAAGCTTGATAGTTATCTAATTCTACTGCTGGAGTCACTTTAGTTACTTCAACCATATATACGCCATTTTCTCCTGCTATTAACTTAGAAGTCTCACCTTCTTTTAGTCCAAATGCTGTTCCAACAATTAATGGCTCACGTCCAGCTCCAGAAATAGTTGGAGTTTTCATTGTAAGCGCCGAGGCAGATTTTGCGGTAGTGTTTTCTACAGCTGCTACATCTTCGAGAGTTGTAGCAGAAATACGATCCTTGATAATTTGTGCCTTTTTCTCCTTACGAATTGCTGGAAGTGCTGTAATAGAAGCATCTTCAACAGACATAAGTCCTTCCTTATGTTTTGCAACTAATTGCACAATAGCATAACCGTTAGGAATATTGAAACGTTTAATATCTCCTTCTTCCGAAGCATCTTCAAAAGCCCAACGTACAATACTTCTTTGGTTGCCTATACCCGTAATATTCTCATCTAAAGCTTTAATACCGTTTATTGGACGTACTGTGTATTTACTTTCGGTTGCTGTTGCTTCAAAATCTTCTTTATCAACTTTAATCTCGAAATTAGAAGCATCTCTAAAAACTTTGTTTATAGTAGCTTCTGATGGCTCTATCTTTCTAGCAATCGTACCAATTTTTATAGCATTTTCGACAGCTTTTTTGTCATCTATTCTAATAATATGGTAACCAAATTGTGTTAAAACTACATCTACCTTTCCAATTTTGTTCTCAAACAAAAAGTCTGCAAAATCTGGATCAAAACTAGCTGGATTAAAAGTTGAATATCTAATCCAACCGATACTACCGTCTTTCCCTTTGGTACCATCTGTATTAATTTCGTTAGCAACTTCGTTAAACTTTGACTCACTATTTTTTACAAGAGGCAATATACTATCAACAATCTTCTGTGCTTCTTCTTTTGTTGTTTTAGTTTCTGCAGTTGCTGCTCTAGAACCAATGAATGGTACGATTATATGGCTTGACTGAACAGAATCTGCTATCTTTTTAAATTCTATAACTTTTGTCAACTTAAAACTTCCAGCATCTTTATATGGCCCGTAAACTTCACCAACATTTAATTTAAATATACTATCAGCATGTGCCGCAGGTAAATTTGCCTTAAACACAAAACGATCATTTAATTTCTCGGTAGAACCTGCAATTAAATTAATATAATCGGCATGATTTTTTACTTTAGAAAAAGCTACAATCGTATCTTTTCTTCCTGTTTCATCTACTAACCTACCATTTAGATATGTTTCAAGATCTGCTTTTATAGCATTTTCATCTTCAACAGTAGCTACTTCTTTAAAGTCAACATATCTTATATCTCTAGAGGCTTCAACTTCGTATTTTTTACTATTTTTTTTGATGTAAGATGAAATATCAGACTTACCTACAGTTACCGTACTATCTGGGATAGAAGAATAAGGTATTTGTACATATTTAATATCTACTTTATTTCCTTGTAGTTTATGCTCCAATTCGCCTTCAGCTAAAGTCCCAGTTAAACCTGCTTTAACCAAGTTAAAATAATTTTGACTTAAGGTACTTGACGCTAATTGCTTTTCATAATTTACCCAATCTGAATAAGTCAATGGTTGTCCTCCAAAAAAACCTGGTTGCGGATAGACATCTTTTAAATTCGCAATAAACTCGTTTAATTTATTTTCATCAAATAATCCTGCTTCGTTTAAAAATTCTGGTCTCGTTGCTAAAGATGTTTTTAAAATATCACGCATTTGGTCTTTCTCAACAGAAATTCCTAACGCATCATATTGCGTTTCCATAACCGCTTTTCTAACTTCTTGATCCCATACACGGTTCATAACTTGTGTGCTTGTAGCATTTGGTCCAGCTTGTCTTTGAGCTGCTTCTACCTTTTGTAAAAAATCTTCTCGAGTAACATCTTTTCCATTTATGGTTGCGACAACATTTTGCGATTTTGCTGTTAAAGCATCACTGTTTTTGAATAAATCTGCTAGCACAAAAGAAAATAATGCTAACGCTATAATTAAGATTAAAAAAAGTGAACGTTGTCTAATTTTATTTAAAACTGCCATCTGTCATTTAAATTTTATATTCCAAAAGGGAAATTGCTTGTTAATTTACTTGTCAAAAATTACGATTTGACAAAAATATCGTGCGCGAAAATACCATTTTCTATTTAATAATAAAAGGCTTAACTGGGTTTTGTTCACTGAAAATTGTTGAACCAAGTCATAGATTTCAAGCTATTAAATAAGATATACACTAAGGGCACCAACTTATTAAAGCATACAGAACACTAAAATCTAATCTTCTTCTAAAATTTTAAGTTCTACAAGATCAATTTTTGTAGTTGAAACTTCTAAAATTGTAAACTGAAAATTTTCAATAATTACAATCTCGTTTTGTTCTGGTATTTCTTCGGTATGATTAACAATTAACCCTCCTAAAGTTTCGTAATTTTCGTTTTCTGGAAGATTTAACTTATAGGTTTCATTTATATAATCAACTTCCAATCGTGCTGAAAGATTGTAGGTATCATCTTCTATTTTCTCTTCTATTAAATCAACAGTATCATGCTCATCTTCAATTTCTCCAAAAAGCTCTTCAACAATGTCTTCAACCGTCATAATTCCTGAAGTACCACCATATTCGTCTAAAACTACTGCAATACTTTTGTGCTTTTTAGTTAATACATTTAGCACATCTTTTATTAGTACAGTTTCTGGTATAAACTCAACAGGAAGCATTGCCGATTTAATCGTTTTTGGTTTCTTGAAGAGCTCAAATGAATGTACGTAACCCAAAATGTCGTCAATAGTTTCTTTGTATACTAAAATCTTAGTACGGCCAGACTCTGTAAAAATGGCATTAAGCGTTTTTAGTGATTCATTTATTTCAACCGCAATAATTTCGGTTCTAGGCACCATAACCTCCCGAGCTTTAACTTCTGAAAATTCCAATGCATTTTGAAATATTTGAATCTCGGAATCTACTTCGTCATGCTCTTCAACAGATTCCATTTGTTCACTAATGTAGTTTCCTAATTCCACTTTAGTAAATGCTAATTGAATTTGATCGCCTTCTGTTTTAAAAAACAATCTTAAAACAGTATCTGATATCCACATTACAAAATCTGAAACATACGTGAATAAAACATAAAAAATATAAGCAGGTAATGCTAATGCCTTAATAAGCGTATTAGAATAAATTTGAAAAAACACTTTTGGCAAAAATTCTGCAGTAATTAATATTATAATGGTAGAAATAATGGTTTGTGATAATAAGCTTAAATCGCTTAGCATATAATTTATAAAAACCGAAGAAGTTGGAAGCAAAGACAAAAACCAATTCATTAATAAGTCTCCCATAAACAATCCATAAATAACTAATGCTATATTGTTACCAATAAGCATTGTTGCAATAAATTTGGATGGTTTTGTAGTAAGTTTTCCTAATATTTTAGCTAATAGCCCCTCTTGCTTTTTTTCAATTTCTATATGGATTTTATTTGAAGACACATAAGCAATCTCCATACCTGAGAAAAAAGCTGAAAGTAATAAGGATAAAATAATGACAATAACCTCGGTACTCATTTAGTTTGATGGATCTTTTTTATCAAACTTTTTAGCAAATTTTCTTTTAAAGAAAAACATAAATACTGCCGTAGCACCTAGTAATAAAGATGTGTAAGCAACAACACCCTGGTTAAAATACTTATCTATTGCATCGTAAATAAAAAGTGCTGCAAATATTAAATAGGCATATTGAAAAAACTTTGAATATTTCATTGGTAATATTTATTTGCAAAGATAATAAAATAAGAAATGCTTGTTATTCATCTACGCTAATAATACCAGTAACTTCTAGCACTCTAGCGTTTGTAAACTTTGTGTCAGAATCGAATCCGTTTCCATTAATAACATCGGAACCTGTTCTAAAGGTAACTGGTTTGTTTGTAAAGAGCCATTCTCGCTTTTTATCGAAATATAGTTGTTCTGCAAACAACGTGTCTTGACTATGTGTTGCAATTCTAACATTACCTTGCAAATCAATTAAATCTGTTTTATTGTATACAATCGCATAATCTGAAACAATAACACTTTTTTGATTTTTATCATCGAAAACATCTAAAATAATACCATCGGGAAATTCATTAAATGCAAACTCTCGATTAGAGTAATCTAACATTTTAGGGCTAAGTAAAATTGCTTCTATTTTACCTGAATCTGTATACTTTAAATTGATGTTTTCGGCAACTCCAATAGGCTCATTTTCTGAAATACCCATTTTTTGAACATCGTTAAAGTTGTCCTTACATGAAAAAAACATAGTCACCATAAATATGGTGACTATGTTTAAAAAATTATATTTTAAAAATACCTTCATTTAGATTTTAGGAACTGTAACTGACAAACCTATCCAGCATCCAACTTTAATAACTTGTCCAGAACATCCACAACTAAATATTTCTGCTTTACTTGGTGCCTTAGCCATGTAATTTGCTACAGATTGAGAAGCTGCTTTTGATAATGTAGCATCTACTCGTGCTGCTTTTCTAGCTTCGTCTGCTGCTAACCAATAAACCGCTCTTTTATTAAAGTTAGTATCTCCACAATCTTTAGCGCTCGCAGCATACATAGCTGCTATAGATAAATGTGGACGTCCGTTAGAAGGATTTAATTTTAAAGCTTCTCTAAAGAACCCTCTAGCTTGACCGTATCTGTGCTTAGCTTTTAATTTTAAACCTATTCTATTGTTAAGTTTCGATTTTTTAAAATCGTCTGTTTCTAAATCAATTGCTTGCTTATAAAATGCAATAGCTTCATTTGGTTTTCCTTCTTTATCTTTTAAAATCCCTAAATAATATGCTGAATTTGCAGAAGGACTTAACTCATGGTATGCATTTACTAGCTTGAAAAATAATGGATCGTCTGTACATTCTTTTTCAGACATTTTTCCAGCAGCTCTTTGTAACCACAAAGCATCACCTTTATTAGCTTCAAAATCTTTAGTATATAAAGGAATTAAGTTTTCGCAATTTGCTCTATCACCTAATTTAGAATCGATACTACCAGAAATTTTATCGTAAGCCTTTAAGTAACTTTCATAAGATTTTTTATATCTTTTTTCCTTGCTTGTCAATGCTGTTCCAGCATCTTCCTTAGCAATTAACTTATTTACTTTACTTGAATAATTTTTAACTTCATCTTCAACTTTTTCAACTACATCATCATATTTATTAAATAAATCTGAATCTGATTTCTTTTTAGCATCAAACAAATCTACCATTAAAGAGAAATAAGTATATAAGCTTTTAGGGTTTGTAAACGTAGCTTTATCTAGTTTATAAGCAGCATCATAGCACTCGTACAATTCTAAATCTGTTTTTCCAAGAACCTCTTTATTGTCATACATTAATTGACAAGCTTTTGCCGCATATTCTCCTTTTGCTGTTTTACTAGCAAAATACTGTGCACGTTGTTCCCAAAGTTTTAAAAGATCGTTGATATAGGTTATTTGATCTGCACCCGAAGTTTTATCTATTTTATCTTTTAATATTTTTTCCCCATCTATATAAATGGCGTTATTAAACTTAGGGCATTTGTTTCTTACAGCCATCCAAGGCTCATAAGCAGCATCATAATTTTTAGCTTTTACATATTCGTGAAAGATGGAAAGCTTTGTCATGCACTCTTCGTCTTGTTGTGCAAAACTTATATTAAATGCTAAAAATAATACTGTTAATAATAATGTAATTTTCGTCTTCATGATAATAATTTAACGCTGTTAGTTATATTTCCTTTTAACAAACCATCTATCGTTCAAAGATAAACTTATTTGGAAATTTATAAAATTCTCTTCTATTAAGTTGTTATTGGTAGTCCCACGTTTTCCAATTTCTACTCCTAGATTTATATTTGAAAACGATGTTACTGCACCAACTGGTAATCCTACTCCAAAAGATATGCCAAACTCGTTAATAGATTCGTTATTTATAATTAAACCTGTTTTTTCGTAACGTAAACCAGCTCTATAAACAGTTCGTTTAAAATAACCACTAAACGAATTATATCGCGGAATATAAAAGCCTCCTAACGAAAATGTAGAACCATCTTCGTAAGTTGTTGCACTACTTGTATATAATGGATTTGAAAAATTACTAGTTTTTTGAGATGTATACTCTGCACCTACAAACCATTTTCTAGGCTGTCCTATTCCTGCGCCAAGGGATAATTTAGATGGTAATGTAAGATCTGTTTCTAATAATCCTTGGGCTTCTAAATCTGTTTCAATAGTATTTATTACAAATTCGTTACCGTTAGAGCCTAGAGAAACCGTTGAAAAAGAACGTTCGTTTATAGAAGTCAAACTACTTTCTGGTGTATATGTAAGTCCAGAAACAAATTCTAATTTCTCATTTAACATCGCTTTGTAAGACAACCCAAAATTAAAACTTAAACCACTTAAATCTGATCTGTTGTTTTCACGAGATTGGTATTGTAAAGGCACATTTTCTGTATCATAATTAATCTCGATAGTACTGTTTTGAATATTCCCAAAATTGTAATTAGCATCTATACCAATACTTAATCCTTTAGCAATTTGATAACCAACACCTAAATAAGTTTTATTTAAACCGCCTTCTCCTTGAAATCTATTTTCAATATCGCCATTACTATTAAGAGATTCTAACTTATAACCTACCGATGTAAATGGTAGAATTCCAAACCCAAATCCAAATTTTCCAACAGGAATGGACAGCGCTAAATAATCAAAAGTTGTAGCGTTTGCAGTTCCTTCAGAAGAACTACTTTTTAAATCTATAGAAGAATAACTACCCCCAACCGAAAACTTAACTGGTCTACTTTCGTTACCATAAAAATTTAAATTATTGGTTGCATAAGATGCTGGATTTCTCAAGTTTACATGAATACTATCATTGTAAATACTTATACCTCCCATACTTCTATTCTCGACAGTACCTTTAAATTTTAAGCTTCCAATACCGTAGAAAGAATATGGTGAGGCTGTACCCTCTTGTGCGTAACTTTGAATTGCAAAAACAGCAATAAAAACTAATACAAGTTTTTTAATCATTAATTTGAATTAAATTGTAAAATATAGTTCAATCCCTCTAAAAGGAAATTAGAGTTGGCAAATATGCTACTTTTTAATTGTTTAGACAAGAATTTAGCATCTCCTCCTGTTAAAATTACTGTTAAATCTGAATATTTTAGTTTATAAGCATTAATTGCACCATCAATTTCATTAAGAACCCCATAAATAACACCCGAATTAATAGATTCTTTAGTTGAATTGCCAAAAATATTCTTTGGCATTTCTGTATCTAACAATGGTAAATTAGCCGTTAAATTATTTAACGCTTTATAGCGCATTCTTATTCCAGGTGAAATTGCACCACCTAAGTATTCATTTTTTATTGTAATAAAATCGTAAGTAATACAACTTCCAGCATCAATAACAAGAACGTTCTCTTCTGGAAATTTTAATACAGAGGCACTCACTAAAGCCAAACGATCTTTCCCTAAGGTTTTCGGGGTTTCGTATTTATTTTTAAAAGGAAGTTTAGTTGTGGTGTCTAGAATTAATAGATAGATTTTGTTACTAATTAATTGTAAATCAATATTATTCACTTGACCAACCGAAGAAATTATACCCTTTTCTATTAATGGGTAGGCCTCAATTAAGGCTTCAACATGCTTCAAAATATATGCAGGTTTTACTGTTTTTTTCTTTACAATTTTACCATCACTAAAAACTGCGAGTTTAGCAAACGTATTTCCTACATCTATTATTAAATTCATTTTTCGAGAAAACGTCAAATTTACAAAAATAAAGCCTTGTAAACGCTCTTATTTAATGAGATACAATTTTTAAGATGTGCATTACAAAATAAACTACACTATTTTTTATAATTTTCTTTTGGTGAATAATAAAAATGAATATATTTGCATCCGCTTTGGCGAGGTACCTTAGCTCAGTTGGTAGAGCAAAGGACTGAAAATCCTTGTGTCCCTGGTTCGATTCCTGGAGGTACCACAAAAAAATCCCGAAACATTACTGTTTACGGGATTTTTTGTTTTTACAGGGCACCCGATTAATTCTACTAACTTAACATCATTCGGAATTTGTTAAGCACTTTTAACTTTAATATTGTCAAACTACTATTTTTATTACATTGAATTAAATGGGGGCGATTGATTAATATTAATTTTCTTTATAACTTTAATCTCTTTCATATTAAAAATAACTCAATAACAAATAAGCTATCTTCTTTGCTATACGCTTTAGTAGTAGCAACTTTTTTATATTATATTAGCATATATACTTTATAAAAAATATTTTTATAAAAGTCTAATTACACCTCTACTAGATATTAAAAAATCAATAAATCATGAGTAATTACCACATAAAACACTTAGAAGAATACTATCAAGTATACCGAAAATCGATAAGATGTCCTGAACACTTTTGGGAAGAAATTGCTGAGGAACATTTTATGTGGCAAAAAAAATGGAACAATGTGTTGAGTTGGGACTTCTCTAAACCAGAGATTAAATGGTTTGAAGGTGCTAAACTTAATATTACCGAAAACTGTATAGATAGGCATTTAGCTACTCGTGGTAACAAAACGGCTATTCTATTTGAACCTAACAATCCATCCGAACTAGCAGAACACATTACTTACAAACAACTTAGCGAACGTGTAAATCGATTTGCAAATGTGCTAAAACAAGAAGGAATTAAAAAAGGAGATCGCGTTTGCATATATCTACCCATGATTCCAGAGCTAGCCATTTCTGTATTAGCTTGTGCTAGAATAGGTGCTATACATTCTGTTGTTTTCGCAGGGTTTTCAGCTACAGCATTATCTACAAGAATTAATGATTCAGATTGTAAAATGGTTATCACAAGCGATGGCTCTTACAGAGGTCCTAAAACAATAGACCTTAAAGGCATCGTTGACGAAGCGCTAGAAAGTTGCTCTGGAGTCAATTCTGTTTTAGTAGCTAAACGAATCCATTCTGGAATAAATATGCAAAATGGACGTGACAAATGGCTACAACCCCTTTTAGATGAAGCTTCAATAGATTGCAAAGCAGAAATCATGGATGCAGAAGATCCTCTTTTCATTCTATACACTTCAGGTTCTACAGGGAAACCTAAAGGTATGGTACATACAACTGCAGGCTATATGGTTTATACTGCCTACACTTTTAAGAATGTATTTCAATATAAAGAAGACGACATTTATTGGTGTACAGCAGATATAGGTTGGATTACTGGACATAGTTATATTGTTTATGGACCATTAGCAAATGGAGCAACAACCGTTATGTTTGAAGGAGTACCTAGTTATCCAGATTACGGACGCTTCTGGGAGATTGTTGAAAAACACAAAATAAATCAATTTTATACGGCTCCTACTGCTATTAGAGCGCTTGCAAAACAAGGCCTCGAAGTAGTTGAAAAACATGACTTATCATCACTTAAAGTTTTAGGCTCTGTTGGAGAACCTATAAATGAAGAAGCTTGGCATTGGTACAATGATAATATTGGCAAAAAACAAAGTCCCATTGTAGATACTTGGTGGCAAACCGAAACAGGTGGTATTATGATTACCCCTATCCCATTTGTAACGCCTACTAAACCAACTTACGCTACGCTCCCTTTTATTGGAATTCAACCAACTTTAATGGATGAAAATGGTAACGAAATTAAAGGCAATCAAGTGAGTGGTCGCTTATGCGTTAAATTTCCATGGCCAAGTATAGCCCGAACCATTTGGGGAAATCATAAACGCTATAAAGACACCTACTTTTCTGCTTATGAAAACAAATATTTTACAGGAGATGGTGCATTACGAGATGAAGTTGGTTATTATAGAATAACTGGACGTGTTGATGATGTTATTATTGTCTCTGGACACAACTTAGGCACGGCTCCAATTGAAGATGCAGTTAATGAACATCCAGCAGTGGCTGAATCGGCTATTGTAGGTTTTCCTCATGATGTTAAAGGTAATGCTCTTTATGGTTATGTTATTTTAAAGGATGTTGGTGAAACCAGAGATCATAATAACTTAAGAAAAGAAATAAATCAAATAATTACCGAACACATAGGACCAATTGCTAAGTTAGATAAAATTCAATTCACCGAAGGGCTACCTAAAACACGCTCTGGAAAAATAATGCGACGCATTTTAAGAAAAATAGCACATAACGATATCTCTAATTTAGGCGACACTAGCACCTTATTAAATCCTGAAGTGGTTCAAAGTATTATTGATGGCAAAAAAAATGCAGATAATACCAATTGGTAAAGCTGAAACAAATTTAATCATCAGACTTTTAATGATTCTCAATATCCATAAAAATTCTTAAACAATAGTTAATTTTATTGTTAAGTAAACCTCTTTTATGCGACTACAACTATTAGATTTTTATCTTTATCAAAAAATATAATATGCAAAAAACATACTACGATCCTGCTGACCTTAGAAAATTTGGCAATATCACAGAATGGGATGAAGAATTGGGGAATAAATTCTTCGAGTATTACTCTAAAGTTTTTGAAGAAGGCGCACTTACGGCTCGTGAAAAAGCACTTATAGCATTAGCCGTTTCACATACCGAACAATGCCCATACTGCATAGATGCTTACACTAAAGACACATTGCAACGTGGTGTTACAAAAGAAGAAATGATGGAAGCCATTCATGTTGGTGCTGCTATAAAAAGTGGTGCAACACTAGTACATGGGGTACAAATGATGAATAAAGTAAACAAGTTAGACGGATAATATTTTGGGCGTTACCACAAGGGTCGGGCTTTCACTACTCGCTCCCTCCTATCGTCGGGGAGCTCAAACAGACCGCTCAATCCCTAACGCAAAACCAGAACTCAATATTTACCGCAAGAAATATATATTAGTAAAAACAATTAATGGCAACAAAGTCCCTACATAAACGCGAAAGCGATTTAGCAAATAGCAATAGACAACTTGAGATTTTATCCAATGGAATTTTTCAAAATGGCGACCTACCTACTTTTAAAAAGAAAATTGCAGAAAGCAATCAATTTCCATTAAAAGCCAGAAAATTAGAAATTCTCCAAATAAACGTCGGCTACATGTGCAACCAAGTCTGCGATCATTGTCATGTAGATGCAGGTCCAGACCGAAAAGAGATTATGACACGTGAGACGATGAAGCAATGCTTGGAGGTTATAAAAAATACTGATGCCCACACACTAGATTTAACTGGCGGTGCTCCAGAAATGAATCCAGATTTTAGATGGTTTGTTGAAGAAGCTGCTAAGGCAGGTATTAAAGATTTTATAGTTCGCTCTAATCTCACAATTATTAGAGCAAATAAAAAATATTACGATTTACCCGAGTTTTTTAAAAAACACAATGTTCACGTAGTAAGCTCTATGCCACATTGGACTCGTGGTAAAACAGACAAGCAACGTGGTGATGGTGTTTTTGATAAGTCCATAAAAGCGCTTCAAGAATTAAACACTGTAGGTTATGGCATGCCCAATAGCAACTTACGTTTAGACCTAGTTTATAACCCATCGGGAGCATTTTTACCAGGAGATCAAGCATCCATGGAAAAGGATTTCAAAAAAGCATTAAAAGAAGATTTCGATATTCAATTTCATAACCTATTTGCTATCACAAATCTGCCAATCTCAAGGTTTTTAGATTACCTAATTGCATCAGAAAATTACGAAGATTATATGTATTCTTTAGTTGATGCTTATAATCCTGCTGCTGTTGCTAACGTTATGTGTACAAATACACTTTCTGTTAGTTGGGATGGCTATCTTTACGACTGCGATTTTAATCAAATGTTAGAATTACCAGTAAATAGTAAAGTGAAACATATTTCTGATTATAATGAAAAATTATTGGAAGGCAGAAACGTTGTTATATCACAACATTGCTACGGTTGTACCGCAGGCGCAGGCAGTAGCTGTCAAGGTGTAGTGGCTTAAAACTTTTGAATGAAAAACACTCTCTCTATAATATTAATTGCGTTTCATTGTTCTTTGTTTGCTCAAAAATCAATTGATAAATTATTGAAACAATATAACGACAATAGTGTACCATATATAACCGTTCAAGAACTAGCTATGCCTAAAACAAATGCTATAATTTTGGATTCTAGAGAGCTAATCGAATATAAAACAAGCCATTTAAAAAATGCGATTCATGTTGGGTATGATAACTTTAGTATTGACAGTCTTCAAAAAAAAATCCCTAACAAAAATTCAAGAATTGTTGTTTATTGTTCCGTCGGAATACGATCAGAATCCATAGCAGATAGCTTAAAACTTGCTGGTTATAATCAAGTTGAAAACCTATTTGGCGGTATTTTTGAATGGAAAAACAATAATTTTCCAGTTTACAATATTGAAGAAAAAGAAACTGATAGTATTCACACGTTCTCCAAAACTTGGAGCAAATGGTTAAAAAAAGGCGTAAAAGTATATGAATAAGGAACTCGTTATCGTTTTTGTAAAGAATATTAAACTTGGTAAAGTAAAAACTAGGTTAGCTAAAACTATTGGTAATCAAGGGGCTTTTAATGTGTATAGCGAACTTGTTAAAGTAACACAAGAAGCTACAAAAAATATTAAAGCAGATAAACGTATTTATTTTTCTGAAGCTATTGTAAAAACTCAATGGAAAGGCAACCACAAAATGGTTCAAGAAGGAAAAGATTTAGGTGAGCGCATGAAAAACGCCTTTAAAAAAGGGTTTGAAGATGGCTATAAGCGTATTGTACTCATTGGGTCCGACTTACCAAACATAAGTGCTACACATATTGAAGAAGGATTGAAATTATTACATGATAATGAGGTTACATTTGGACCAGCATTAGATGGAGGATATTATTTAATTGGTCTAAACTCATTTCATGAAATAATTTTTAATAATAAACCATGGAGTAAATCAAACTTATTAGAAATTACATTGAAAGAATTGGATCTACAAAAAATTAGTTACACATTACTTGAACCTTTAAACGATATTGATACTTTTGAAGATTTAACAACTTCAGAATTTTATAAATCCAATTTAGAATTACAGAAAAAAATAACACAATTACATGATTAAATATATAAACGAAACGGTTGAATATTTACAAGACAAAGGTTTCGATAATCCAGAAATAGGAATCGTTTTAGGAACCGGCTTAGGGCAACTTATAAACCATGTTAACGTTTTAAAAGAAGTTAGTTATAACCATATTCCTAACTTCCCTACGGCTACGGTTGAGTTTCACAAAGGCAAACTTATTTATGGTGTCTTAGAAGGGAAAAAAGTAATTGTTATGCAGGGGCGTTTTCATTTATACGAAGGATATACGCTACAAGATGTTACTTACCCTGTTAGAATCATGGAAAAATTAGGCATTAAAACTTTGTTGGTTTCTAATGCAGCTGGAGCCATTAATCTAAACTTTAAAAAAGGAGAATTAATGCTAATCGAAGATCATATAAATCTTCAAGGTAGTTCACCCCTAGCTTTTAAAGGCGTCGAACTTTTAGGTGAACGTTTTACAGATATGAGCGCACCTTACGATAAAGCTATAAATGAGACCTTTAAAGCCATTGCCAAACAAAATAACATCAAGCTTCACGAAGGCGTTTACGCAAGTGTTGTTGGACCTCAATTAGAGACTAGAGCAGAATATCGTATGCTTAAAGTAATTGGAGCCGATGCTGTGGGTATGAGTACGGTTCCAGAAATTATAGTTGCAAATCATTTGAAATTAAAAGTGGCGGCCGTGTCAGTTTTAACAGATGAATGCGACCCAGATAGCTTAAAGGCCGTCGACATTGGAGAAATTATCGAAATGGCAACAAAGGCTGAACCAAACATGATTACCCTATTTAAAGAACTAATAAAAACCTTATAGTGGTGTAATGTTTGTTACATCATTTTAGACTAAAGAAACTACCTTTATTCTTTCAAATAATTTTTAAGAATCACATTATGGATAACTATTTAGAAACCACACACGATGTATATAAAGAAGCAGCCTTAACTCCAGATGTTGGCCTTTGCTGTACCACAAATCCTATTTGGGAATTACCAGGACTTAAAATCCCTAGAATCATGCAAGAAATGAACTATGGTTGTGGTTCTACAGTACATGCACGCGATTTAACAAACAACCCAAAAATGCTTTATGTTGGCGTTGGTGGCGGCATGGAATTATTACAATTCTCCTATTTTAATCGTCAAAAAAATGGTGTCGTTGGTATTGATGTTGTTGATGAAATGTTAGAAGCATCTCGTAAAAACTTTATTGAAGCCGAAGCACAAAATGATTGGTTTAAAAGTGAATTTGTTGAATTAAAAAAAGGTGATGCCTTAAATCTTCCAGTCGAAGATAATAGCATAGATGTGGCGGCACAAAATTGTTTGTTCAATATTTTTAAAGCAGACGATTTAAAAAAAGCCATAGCCGAAATGTATCGCGTTTTAAAACCTCATGGACGTTTAGTAATGAGTGATCCAACATGTGAGCAGCCAATGAATGAAGAACTACGAAATGACGAGCGCTTACGAGCTTTATGCTTAAGTGGCAGCCTTCCTATTTCAGAATACATAAAAGCACTAACAGATGCTGGTTTTGGCACTATTGAAATTCGTGCACGTAAACCATATAGAATATTGGATCCAAAAAACTATCCAACAGATGAATTAATATATATAGAATCTATAGAAGTTGCAGCCATAAAAGACCCCATGCCAGAAGATGGCCCTTGTATATTTACGGGAAAAGCGGCTATTTATTATGGTGATGAAGATTATTTTGATGATAATGCTGGTCATGTATTATTAAAAAATCAACCCTTAGCAATTTGCGATAAAACAGCAAGAGCACTGCAAGCTCTAAATAGAGATGATATTTATTTATCAGAATCTACTTTTCATTATGATGGTGGTGGATGTTGTTAATTAAATAATATAATTATGTTTTAAATCCTATGAGTTTTCTCATAGGATTTTTTATTTTCATCCATAATTACCAAATTCAATATAACATGAACATAAAACTATTTCTGATTTTACTAATGGTAATTCAATTTAGTGGGTTATCACAAAATATTGAAATAACAAAAGGAGAAATTACTAAAGACAGACAGTTTTTAATTGATAAAAATGAAATGACTGCATGTGATAACAAAGGAAATTTTGTAGCTCTTAGACCACATAGAATAAATGGCAGCTTAAGAAATTATTTTATTGAATTTTTTAATGATTTGAACTTTATAGAACGACAAGAAATAGAGACAAAAAACTTAACAGAGATTCTCGACTTCTTTATTAAAGACAATAAAATACATGTTTTAATAAGAGAAACGACTAGTAAAGAAATATCTGTCCGGTTTGATTTATTCGATTTATTTGAAAAGCAAAAATCCTCTAAAATATTAATTACGGCTAATAAAGAAACAGACAAAGTTTTATATAAGGCTTTAAAATCTGAAAACACATTATCACTAGATTATAACTCAAATTACTTACTAAGTTTTCAAGTTTTAAATAAAGAGTCTATATACTCATATTTGAAACTTTTTGATTCTAATTTCAATTTAATAAAATCTGAGAAAATTACACCAAACCACAACTCTAAAATTAAAAATATCAGCCATTTAAACACAAAATTACATGGCAAGAACATATATCTTCTATACAATATTCAAGATGAAGAAGCTGGGAATTATTATAAATTAATTAATATTTCTAATGAAAAAACAAGAGAACTAATAATACCTATAGAACAAGAATTCTATCAACTAATAAATTCTAAAATTGAATACAATAATTACACAATATGTGGGCTTTATTCGAAAAAAAAGAAAGGTGGTTTCCAAGGCTTAGCACATTATAACATAAATCTTACTAAGTTTGAAATATCATCAAGCAAATTATCTCAATTCAAATCTGAAGAAGCAAAAAAATATTTTATTGGCTTATTTAAAGCTAATAGAAGCCTCGATATAAAGGACATCTTTATTGATACAAATAATAATACCTTTATTGTTGGGCAATTTTACACATTACGAAAGCAATATGCTCCAGTAGGTATTCCTTTAGCTACTTTCACAATTGGTAGTATGGCGGCTTTTATAACATACAACCCAATAAGCACTACTTACAAAGTTTATGACGACATTTTAATAGCAAAAATAGACGCTAGTGGAAACTTAATTTGGGATAAGGTCTTGGGGTTAAAACAGACTGAAAAAATACAATCTAAATTCAATCAAAAAGACTCATCATATTTTGCATATCTTAAAAACGACCAATTAAATATTTTATTGAATGGATATATTAACCCATCAAAAGAAAAGTTAGTCATACAACAAGATAAGAGAAATTCTAAGACCAATTTATACAACTTGGTTATATCTGAAAAGGGAAATATTTCTTCTGAAATTTTTATTAAAAACTCAGATTCAGAAATATTATTTATTGCCGAAAAATCAATAGAAACAAATCATAACAAGATCTTCAATCTGGGACAAGGCAATATGAGGAAACAGTTAATAAAAATAGAATTGTAAAAACGAATTCAAAGTTAATATTGTAAGTTATAGGTAATTTTAAGACAAACATGATATAACATTTATGGTTTGAGAATTTTATTAATTTTTATTGTATTCATTAGTTTTTTTAGCGCTTGCTGTGGCACAAAAACTGTTGTAAAAAATGTGCCTAAGCCATTTACTAAAAACGAATTACAGATCGAGGAGAAAAATAATGTAGCGGACATCGATTCTACCAAAGCAATAAAAGAAAATCCTATACTACCAGAAACAGAAGAAATAATAGCAGTAGACAAAACAACAGTTAACAAAACTGAAATTTCCAATCATAGCTCTTATAACGCATTACTATATAAATATGTTTCTAATGAGGGGAATGTAAACTACGACGCATTGAAAAAAGATGATGCAAAAAGTCTAAGAGATTATATTGTAAGCCTCGGCAAAAATCTTCCAAATGAAAGTTGGTCTAAAGAAGAAAAATTAGCTTTTTGGATAAACGCATATAACGCACTAACTATCGATTTGATATTAAGAAACTATCCCATAAACAGCATTAAAGATATTAAAGATCCTTGGGATCAACGCCTTTGGAAATTTGGTAAAAAATGGTATAATCTTAATGATATAGAGCATCAAATTCTTCGAAAAATGAATGAACCCAGAATTCATTTTGCTATAGTTTGTGCTTCATTTTCTTGTCCTAAATTACAAAACGAAGCCTTTACCGCAATAAACTTAGAAAAACAACTCACATCTGCCACCAAAGAATTCTTGAACGATTCGAAACGCAATCAAATAGGTGCAAACAGCATAAAATTATCAAAAATATTTCAGTGGTTTGCCAAAGATTTCAAACAAGATGGTAGCTTAATAGTCTTTTTAAATCTATATTCAGATATTAAAATATCTCCTAATGCAAAAAAGCGATTCATGGATTACAACTGGAATCTAAATGAATAAACAAATTTCTATTGTTATACCTGTTTTAAATGAAGAAGTTTACATAGGTAAACTATTAGAACATTTATTGGCTAAATCGTCAACACAAAACATTTCTGAAATTATAGTTGTTGACGGAGGAAGTAAAGATAATACACAAGACATTGTTAAAGCCTTTTCAACATTTAATCGTAACACCACAAAAGAAGCATACCATTATATAGATAATAACATTTCGCAAAATAGTATTACAGAAAAGCAAATTTCAAAAACAAAGATTAAACTTATAAATTCAGAAAAAGGGCGTGCTAAACAAATGAATTTAGGTGCCAAATTTTCAAATGGCGGCATCCTCTATTTTTTACACGCCGATTCTTTTCCGCCAAAAAATTTCGATAAATTAATTTTAAATGAAATTACAAAAGGTAATAACGCAGGTTGTTTTAGAATGCAATTTGAAAGCGCCCATTGGTGGTTACAATTAGCCAGTTGGCTTACAAAATTTAGCTGGCGGGCATGCAGAGGTGGTGACCAAAGCCAGTTTATAAAAAAAACATTATTTAATGAAATTGGTGGCTATGATGAGAGTTATATTATTTATGAAGATAATATTTTAATAAATGAATTATTTGCCAGAAAAGAGTTTGTAGTTATTAATGAAAAAATACGTACTTCAGCGAGATTATACAAAAAACATGGTGTTTGGAAGCTACAGTATTATTTTTGGAGTATTTATGTTAAAAGGTGGTTTGGTGCAGATGCCAATGAGTTGTATCGTTATTATAAAAAGAAAATTTGCACTAATTAGAACGTATTCCTTCCCTGCTCATTAGGGTATAAGTTTGGCAAATTATCACTTTGGAAAACGTCCTTAGTATCCACATTAACTACTGAAAGCTTTCCTGTAAATGCAGCTCCTGTATCAATATTCCAAACATTAATAGCATTCATAGGCACATCAACTTTAAAATTTATTGTTGGTGTATGACCGATATAAATTTCCTTATAATGCTTCAATCTATTTGGATAAATTACAGAATCTTTTTCAATTTGTTTATCCATAGTCAATGCCATTTCCCAAAGCGTTCTATCGAAATAGAAGGTAGTTTCGAACACTTCCTTTTCTACTCCATGCATAGAGGTAAATCCAGCATGCAAAAACAAACGATTCTTATTATCTAAATAATACAAAGGCATATTTTTAAAAAAGTTTAAATGTACTTTTTTGTCATTTTCAGAAATCCCTTCGTAACTCTCTATGGTTTCCTTTCCTCCGTGCATATACCACGTTGGGTTTACATCTGAGCTTCTTAACCATTCTTCGCACCAAACATCATGATTTCCTTTTATAAATACACAGTTTATGTTTTCTGAAAGCTCGATTAAGAATTGAATAACTTGTGCAGACTCGCTCCAACCATCTACATAATCGCCTACAAAGATTAAAGTATCTTCATCTTTAACTTCAATTTTATTTAAGACTTGAATCAACGCTTTTAATCCCCCGTGTATATCTCCTATTGCGAATGTGCGCATGCTTATATTTTTTTCACAAAATTAGTTGTTTAAATTAACTTATTAATCTGTGTTAGATAAATATTAATAAAATATAAGCGACTTAAAACCAATACAAAACAGAACTATTTATACTCAGAAAAGTCTTGTTTTAGCCTTGTGGGTATAGAATTTAGTAAAATAGACTTAGAAGGTTTTTAAACTTCGCAGGTTTAAAACAACTAATTTATAATCTGTATTTTATTTCTCGAAATGAAGTTGCTAATGAACTGTTTTTAGCAAACAATCTTGCGTTTTTAGTTTATAAACTGCGATGGCGGATCTGTGTGTTAGGGATTGAGGCATTTGTTGAAGCTCTTTTTGTGTTGTTGCACCTATGCAACACAAAAAAGCGACTGCCGAAAGCCCGACCGAAGTGATTCCTGCAAGGTTTAAAAAAACCTTGTAGGTTTGAACGTAGGGAACACCCAAAAAAAGAGATTAAAAATATTGACCTATACCAAAAACAAGACCATTTGTAGCATCACTCCCTACCCCGAAGCCATAATCTAGCCTGAAAACGGCATTAAATATGCGTTTATGTATAAACCGAAGCCCTAATCCTGGATAAAACTTAACGGTACTACCATCGAATAATTCGTTTAAATTTTCTCCTGGATTTCTCCAAGAACCCGCATCTATAAAGGCATTGCTTTGTATAACAAACCAGCCTTTTTCATATAATGTGTGTCTGTATTCTGTATTTAAAACAATGGACGCTGTACCTCTATCAATGGTGTTGCCTACGCCTCTAATATTTAATTGATTATCTACGGCAAATGGCGCAAATGGGGTATCGTCATTAGAGGCATAAGCGAGTCGTAATCTGTTTGCCCAATTGCCTTTATTGCCTATTCTTTTGAAATATTCAAAATCGTTCCAGCCTATAAAAAAATTGTTTAACAAATCGTTTTCGCCCGTTGCTCCTGTTACAAATCTGTAGGTTAAAAGGCTTCTGAAACCGCTTTGATACTGGTAAAATATATTGATATTATTATACTCATACTCGCCTATAATAGCGGTTTTATTGGCTTTTAATTGTTCTGGAATTCCCGCTTGTAAATTGCCTTCTAAATAATTATAATGTTCTGAAGATAAGTTTAAACCTAACTCTAAACGGTTGTGAAAATTGGGTTCGTATTGTAATTTTATTTCGAATGCTTTTGTGCTAAACTTATAATTAACATCGTTATCATTTTCAAAAAATACGGGTTCTTGAGATACTAAATTTTGATAGTTTATACCGACACCTAATTTACGAGTGAATAAGTTTGGAGCTTCCCAAAACGCCGCATAAGAATTGAATACATTTCTGCTATAAAAACCGCCTATTATTTGGTTTCTGCCTAAAAAATTAAAATCGAATATGGAGGTTCTATAAGCAAACTCGCCATTATTATCTGTTGAAATATTTAAACCTGGTATGATGGCAAAATTTTCTTCTATAATATATGTTAGATGATACCTAGAATTGTTTGCTGGTACTACTTTATAGCTTACATTGGCTACTGATGGTAATAACTTTAAACGCCTAATATCTGAAGCAATTTTAGTAGAGTCTAAAACCGCGCCATCTTTTACAAAGGCTAATCGTTTTAAAAAACTGGTTTTTGTTCTTTTATTGCCTTCTATGTTTACTTGTGAAATGACATTAGTTTGTGCAAAAACTCCTGTTATAAATAATACTAAAACGATTAACAACCTGTATTTCAATCTCATGCTATTTATTAATTTTGAGATTAGACGTATGAAGTTAATTGAAATTACTTTTATTCCTGAATTTTGATGATTTAATAAACAGACAGTTTATAAGACACTCTAAACAAGCGTATTATTCCATATTCTCTATTCTTAACAAGAACATTATTTTGATTTATATTGCTTTTTTATCAAAGCTTCTACAGGCTTATTTTGTGGTGTAAACATAAAATTGTCATTCCCTCCTGCTTTATCATGATTATGAAACCACTTCCAAAGAAAACCACCCGCAAACCATTCTTCTTTCCAAAAGGTTTCAAACAAGGCTTGAGTTGTATTGGTTTGAGCTTCTAAATTTACTTGACTCATACTTCTATCGCTAACCCATGGCGATTTCCCAGAATAATTAACACTTCTATATCCAAATTCTGTAAACAAAATAGGTTTAGCATTTTTATCAGAGACCTCTTTAACCACTTGTTTATGTTTTTTCCAGCCCTCCAAACATTCATCAACAGTTGGTGTTTTACTATCGCTCACAGGAAAATAAGCATCAATGCCAATATAATCTAAATCATTCCAAAACGGGGTTCGTTTAAACTCATCCCAATTTGCTGCATAAGTAAGCTTTCCTTTGTATTTTGCTTTTATCTTTTTTATTAAAGAATTCCAAAATTTAGGCCTATTTTCAATAAACTTTTCCAACTCGGTACCCATACAAAAAAGTTCCGCTTGAACCTGATTAGCTAAATCTGCATATTCTAAAATGAAACTTGCATAAGAATCTTCTAAAGTTTTCCAATCGGCTTCATTTTTCATTTCTATTAATCCTGTAAACTCACCTCGCCAAACCCAAATTTGAGGTTTAATCATGATTTTAATCTGCTTATTTCTAAGCTCTGAAATATATTGTTCAGCACCTGCTTTAGTTTCACCAAACCATTGTCTATCAGTATTATAAATTACTTCAGGGTGCGCTAAGTTTTTTATAAACCCAAAAGGCATAATTGCTGCATAATTAGCATTTACATTTACAATAGGGTTAATATGAGTTTCATTTACCCGCTCACTAGATGCCACAAAACTTACCCCATTAATTTTAGGCGTTTGTGTGGTACAAGACAACATACTAAATACACATAAAAAAATTAAGAGCTTTAATTTCATTCTATTATGATATTAAAACTCCTAATTTACTATAAAAACTAAAGCGACTTCTTAAACCTGTGTTAAAAGAAAACAGTGCTTACTGCTTATTCAAATTCCAATCATAAGGAAAGTAACTTACTTTAAAATCGTTAGGGATTTTATTTGTTCGGTAAGTATTAATAAAATCGATTTCGGTTGCCTCATTCATGGTAAAATCTTCTTTATACCACTCCATAATTTGAGAAACAGCAACCTGCTTATTTTTAGAATTTAGTTTAATAAAACTTCCGTTAATTGCTTTTCTGGTTTGTGTTTCTAATTGTTTATTCAATGTATTTGGAAGATAAGCACCACTAATTAATGGCGGGCAACCTACTGCACCACATACTAACACAAAGTGAAATCTAGGGTCTTTAAACTGCGCTCTTAACATCTTATTTTCAATAGTATTTAAAGTAATTTCACCACCTCCTAGATTATACAGCGTTTTATCAAAAAATCCTTTTTGGTCTAAAGGCGATTTGGTAGGGTAAGCATCAACAATGCCTTTTATTACAGCTAAATTATAGGCATTAATCCAAAAGGCTTGATATATATTTGCATCATTTTTTGAAACCGAAATACCTTCTGCTATTTTTAATAATGCATTTAATGCATTTGAGTTTTGGTGTATCTTAGAATAGGCCACTTTTCCATTAGACACATTTGTTTTAAAAAATGCATCCGATTTATTAAAAAAAGCATCTATACTTTGTGCATTAGCGGAAACAATTCCTGAAAAAACGATTATGATAATTATGATTTTTTTCATTATTGATTTATTAAATTTCTATTCACTAAAAGCTTAAGTCTGCTAAATTTCGATATACTTTCAAAACGAATAAAAATTATTCCTCGTCTGAAATTCACATTATTCCTTACAAAGGAAAATCAATTTAAAGCTATTCTAAATTAAAGCTCTGGTATTAAGTTCTTATCTTTAACTACGACCTAACATCACATACAATCAAAATTATGGAGCATATCGTTATTATAGGAAACGGAATTTCTGGTGTTACAGCCGCAAGACATATTAGAAAACTTTCGGATAAAAAAATCACCGTTGTTTCGGCTGAAACCGATTACTTCTTTTCTCGAACAGCACTCATGTATGTTTATATGGGACACATGAAATTTGAGCATACACAACCTTATGAAAATTGGTTTTGGAAGAAGAATAGGATTGAGCTTAAAAAGGGTTATGTAAAACAAGTTGAAACCGAATCTAAAACACTTCATTTCGCAGCAGGCGACACCCTTAAATACGATAAATTGATTATTGCCACAGGAAGCAAACCGAATAAATTTGGATGGCCAGGGCAAGATTTAGAGGGCGTTATGGGCATGTATCATAAACAAGATTTGGAAAGCCTTGAAAAATACGCTCCAAATAATAGTATTTGTAAACGTGCTGTAATTGTTGGTGGAGGCTTGATTGGTATTGAACTTGCTGAAATGCTAAACTCTCGAAACATTCCCGTTACATTTTTAGTACGTGAAGATAGCTTTTGGAATGGGGTATTGCCCGAAGGTGAAAGTGCCATGATTAACAGGCATATAAAAAATCATCATATTGATTTACGATTGGGCATGAATTTAAAAGAAATTAAAGCAGATGAAAACGGTAAAGTAAAATCGATTATCATTCAGGAAACTGGCGAAGAAATTGATTGTGATGTGGTTGGATTAACTGCTGGCGTATCTCCTAATATTGATTTTATAAAAGATTCAAATATTGAAACTGGTAGAGGCGTAAAAGTAAATCGTTATTTAGAAACTAACAGTCCCGATGTTTACGCTATTGGCGATTGTGCTGAACAACATGAAGGTATAAATGGACGCAGACCTATTGAAGCCGTTTGGTACACAGGGCGTATGATGGGGGAAACTTTAGCACAAACCATTTGTGGAAACAGAATTCAATACAACCCTGGACATTGGTTTAACTCTGCTAAATTTCTAGATATTGAATACCAAACCTATGGTTGGGTGTTTTCTAAACCCCGAGAAAACGAGAGGCATTTTCATTGGAAACATGAAGATGACACCAAATGTATTACCGTTTGTTATGATAAAAACACGAATGCATTTTTAGGCATTAACACCTTCGGGATTAGAATGCGACATGAAACATTTGACAGATGGCTTACTGAAAAACGTGATGTTGATTATGTGATGAATCATCTCCCTGAAGCAAATTTCGACCCTGAATTTTATAGTTATTTTGAAGCTGAAATCCTTTCAGTTTACAACAAACAATTACAAATCGTATAAGCATGAGCAATAAAATAAATCATAGTATGGCTTTAGCAAAACCAGATGCTACAGATATTTCAAACAAACAAAAAATAGCATTAGCCATTGGTATTATTGGGTTGTTTATATTAACCCTAGCACTTTTCAATACCAATTTTCCAAATAAAGGATTATTCTTAACGCTAGCCTTAGGACTAATAACGCTTGGTACAATAATCTATTCTAGAGACGCCTACTTAACCAAATTAGAAGGCATAAAAAACGATGGTGTTTGGTTTAAATCTGTTTCCTCAAGAGGCATTTGGGGGTGGATTGTTGGCGTTATACTTACAACATTTTATATTGTTTTATACTTTTACCCAAAATATTTAGGGCTAGGAACAAATGGTGCAGAAAACACAGGTTTAATAAGTTTATTCGACCCCTTAAGCAACTTATTAAGTGGAAGACCCGCAAGTCAATGGTTTGTTTACGGAACACTTTATACGGTTGCTATTTTAGCTTTCGGCTATAAATTCATATTAAAATACAGACATAATCGCTATCAACAATTACGCACGGGTTCTGTAATGTTTTTTCAATTAGGGTTTGCCTTTTTGATTCCAGAATTTATGTATGTAATGAATAACGATTTACCGTATTACGATTTAAAATCGATGTGGCCACTTAACTACTATATTTTTGATGAATGGTCTGTAAAAGGATTTCTTTCAAATGGAAATATAGGTTTAGCATTAATTGTTTTTGGTATTCTTTCCATTTTTGTGATTTCTCCAATTTTAACTTACAAATACGGAAAACGCTGGTATTGCTCTTGGGTTTGTGGCTGTGGAGGTTTAGCTGAAACTGCGGGTGATGCATTCAGGCAATTATCCTCTAAAAAAATGTCCGCTTGGAAATTAGAACGCTGGTTAATTCATACCGTTTTAGTGTTTTCAGTTGTGATGACAACCGCTATGATTTACACCTATTTAGGGTATAGTAAAAATGATTTTTGGCTAACAAGAGGGCTTTTTATTGCTTTAGTTATTGGTTTCTTAAGTATAGTTTTTGCTGGTGTTATGTTCTTTAAAAGACAAGAATTAGGGAAAGATGCAAAATACGGAGCAATAGGTTTCTTCATAGTCATCGCAGTATTATTGATTATGCATTTTACAGGAACTACAAATCATGTTTTTTATATTAAAGGAAGTACTTTACGCGCTGCTTATGGCCTATATATTGGATCCATATTTTCAGGAGTTATCGGCACAGGGTTTTACCCTATTTTAGGAAACCGCTCTTGGTGCCGTTTTGGTTGCCCGATGGCTTCAATATTAGGATTTCAACAACGTTTGTTTTCAAAATTCAGAATTACAACCAATGGCGGGCAATGTATTTCATGCGGAAACTGCTCTAACAGTTGTGAGATGGGAATAGATGTAAGACACTATGCCCAGAAAGGAGAAAACATTGTACGTTCTAGTTGTGTAGGTTGTGGTATTTGTTCTGCGGTATGTCCAAGAGGTGTTTTAAAACTTGAGAACGATAGTATGGAAGGACGAATCAACCCTACTGAAATTTTATTAGGGAACGATGTTGATTTGATGGATTTGGTAAACAAAAAATAAATACATTTTGAAGTCACTTATTTTAATCCCCGGTATGATTTTCTTATTCACTTTAACTAGTAATGCCCAAAAAACATACAAAAAAGTTTATTATGCTAATGGGCATTTAAAGGCTGAAGGCTGGATTGAAAATGGTGTGAAAATTAACTATTGGCACTTTTACCGAGAAAATGGTACTAAGCATAGTGAAGGGCATTTTATTGATGGCAAAAAAAATAATTGGTGGTTGTTTTATGATGACATGGAAAAAGTAAATCATAAATGCCAGCTTGAAAACAATCAAAAAAACGGATACTGCTTGATGTACAACAACGAAAAATTAGTTTCAGCAAGAAAATATAAAAACGGGAAACAAATAAAAGAATGGACTACCTTTGTATCTTTTAAAAGAGAAAACAAACTTAGCGACTTGATATGACCCATATAAAAGTCATCATTCCTGCCTATAACGAAGCTGATTCTATAGCAAAAGTTATACGTGATATACCTAACATAGTAGAAGAAATAATTGTTGTTAGTAACAATTCTAGCGACAACACCGAAACAAATGCTAAAAAAGCAGGAGCTACAGTTCTAGTTGAATCAAACAGAGGTTACGGATATGCTTGTTTAAAAGGAATGAATTATATCTCAAATCAACCTGATAAACCAGATATTATTGTGTTTCTAGATGGAGACTACAGCGACTACCCAGAAGAATTAACCAAAATTGTGGCACCTATTATTAACGACAATATTGATTTTGTAATAGGTTCAAGAGTCAAACAACTAAGAGAAGTAGGCTCAATGACCAAGCCTCAAATATTTGGCAATTGGCTAGCGACTAACTTAATGAAATTATTCTTTGGAGCAAGATTTACAGATCTCGGGCCATTTAGAGCTATTAAATACCAAAAATTACTTGCTCTTAATATGGAAGACAAAACCTATGGCTGGACAGTAGAAATGCAGCTAAAAGCACTTAAACAAAAATTTACATATACCGAAATACCAGTAAATTATAGAAATAGAATTGGTGTTTCAAAAGTGTCAGGTACGATAAAAGGTGCTATATTTGCTGGCATAAAAATTTTAGGTTGGATTTTTAAATACAGCATTAAAAAATGATTTTAGAAACAGTAGTCATAATTATTTATTCTGTTGCACTTGTACTCATATTTATGTATGCATTGGCGCAATTAAATTTACTATTTAACTACCTGTCTTCAAAAAAAATTAAAGACAATTGCCCAAAGTTTAATTTAAATAATCCAGACGAAACACCATATATTACCATTCAGCTTCCAGTTTATAATGAGATGTACGTTATGGAACGTTTGTTAGAGAATATTGCCAAAATTGAGTACCCAAAAGACAAGCTGGAAATTCAAGTACTAGACGATTCTACTGATGAAACTATTGTAACAACTCTCAAACATATTGAAAAACTTCAAGCTACTGGGCTAGATATAGTTCATATTACAAGAACTAATCGTACTGGTTTTAAAGCAGGAGCTTTAAAGGAAGGGTTAAAAATTGCCAAAGGAGAAATTGTTGCCATTTTTGACTCCGATTTTCTTCCAAAAAAAAATTGGTTACAACAAACAGTTCCTTATTTTAAGGATAAA
Organism: uncultured Algibacter sp.; assembly: GCF_947487605.1. GTDB lineage: Bacteria > Bacteroidota > Bacteroidia > Flavobacteriales > Flavobacteriaceae > Algibacter_D. The sequence continues at coordinate 87,621 of NZ_CANKXK010000004.1, read as the reverse complement.
TCTATAGGTGTTGTTCAAACCCGTTGGGGACATATTAATCGTAATTATTCCATCCTAACTAGAATACAGGCTTTTGCGCTGGACGCTCATTTTACTTTAGAACAAACAGGAAGAAACAGTAAAGGACATTTTATTAATTTTAATGGAACTGCTGGTTTATGGCGTAAAGAATGTATAATAGACGCTGGAAACTGGGAAGGTGACACACTTACTGAAGATTTAGATTTAAGTTATCGAGCACAATTAAAAAATTGGAAGTTTAAATACTTAGAAGATGTTGAAACGCCTGCCGAACTCCCTGTGGTTATTAGTGCAGCTCGTTCGCAACAATTTAGATGGAATAAAGGAGGCGCTGAAAACTTTAGAAAAATGCTTGGTCGGGTAGTAAACAGTAAAAATATTTCTACTAAAACTAAATTACATGGCATATTACATTTACTGAATAGTACCATGTTTTTAAACGTACTTATTGTAGGTGTTTTTAGTATTCCTATGCTCTACATTAAAAATGAATACGAACACTTGAAGCCATACTTTTATGTCATGAGCTTTTTTGTTGTAAGTAGTATAATATTTTTTATATGTTACTGGTTTATGTACAAGAATATTTATGGAGGCGGCATTAAAAATTTTATAAAATATGTCGGGATGTTTTTTGTGTTTTTCTCAATTGCCATGGGCTTTTCTCTTCATAATTCTATAGCTGTATTAGAAGGGCACTTAGGTAAAAAAAGTGAGTTTGTTAGAACGCCAAAATTCAACATAAGTAAATATAAAGACAATTGGAAAAACAATAAATACATGAAAAAAACTGTTTCAGTTCATGTTATTTTCGAAGGCTTACTTACTCTTTATTTTGGGTTTGGAATGTATAGTGCATTTATTGTTGGTAATCAAGGAGGTGATTTTGGCCTCTTTCCTTTTCATTTAATGCTCTTTGTGGGTTTTGGTTATGTGTTTTTTAAATCTTTGGCTTCGAAAGTTTAAACGTTTAGTTTAAAATTATTCTATTTAATAACCAGCAGCCTGCCCATCTTTTCTGCTCTCAGATGCACCTCTATATACTTTATTTCTAGCATCCCATAAAATAGCTTGGTAACCCCCATAACCTCCTAAACCAAATCCTACTTTATGCCGTTTCTGCATTAAACCTCTTACTGTTTTATAAGGTATTCTAGATTCAATATGAATGGTACCTGTGCCTTCTGCTGGTTCTCCTGTTGGTGTTGATGTACCAGAATGATTCCAACGTGGTGCATCTCCTGCCTCTTGAATATTCATACCAAAATCAACAATGTTCATAATTATTTGAGTATGTCCCATAGGTTGAAAATCGCCACCCATAACGCCAAAGCTTAAAAATGGCTCATCATCTTTTGTTACGAATGCAGGAATAATAGTGTGAAAAGGTCTCTTACCTGGCTCATAAGTATTAAAATAACCACGTTTTAAATTAAATAACTCCCCTCTATTTTGAAGCATAAAACCTAATTTTGGCGGTGCCATTCCAGAGCCCATACCGCGGTAATTGCTTTGTATAAAAGAAACCATGTTACCCTCTTTATCGGCAGTGGTTAAATAAATAGTTTCACCCGCACTTATTTCGCCTGCTTCATATTTTGAAGCATTAGCAGTTATTAATTTTCGTCTTTCATTTGCATAATCATCCGAAATTAGTCTCTCCACAGGTACTTTTGCAAAATCCATATCGGCATAGTACTTAGCGCGATCTTCAAAAGCTAGTTTTTTTGCTTCTGTAAACAAATGAAGATGTTCGGCACTTCCAAATTCAATATTTGAAAAATCAAATCCTTCTAAAATTTGTAACATTTGCAAAGCAGCAATTCCTTGTCCATTCGGTGGTAATTCCCAAACATCATAGCCTCTATAATTAACTGAAACAGGATCTACCCATTCGCTTTTATGATTTTTTAAATCATCCATTGATAAAAAGCCGCCTTGAGATTTTATAAAATCTACTATCTTTTGTGCTATATCTCCTTTGTAAAACACATCTCTTCCGCCATTTGCTATTTTTCGATAGGTATTTGCTAAATATGGGTTTTTAAAAATTTCTCCTTCTTTTGGTATTTGTCCATCAATCATATAATTATCCTCAATGTTTGGATAATTAGACGCTTTAAATCTTTTTACACTTAAACTAAAATAATGTGCTATAAGTTCTGATAGAGGAAATCCATTTTCGGCATATTTAATAGCAGGCTCCAAAATATCTGTCATTGGCAAAGACCCAAATTTATTGTGCAATTCAAACCAGCCATCTACTACTCCAGGAACGCTTACTGGCAAAGGTCCGTAAGAGGGTATTTTAGTTAATTTATTCTTTTCAAAATATTCTAATGTCAAGTTCTTAGGTGAACGGCCACTAGCATTAAGTCCATACAATTTTTTGGTTTTAGCATCCCAAAGAATGACAAATAAATCGCCCCCAATTCCGCAACCTACAGGTTCCATTAAACCTAAAGCAGCATTAGCTGCAACGGCTGCATCAATAGCATTCCCTCCTTTTTTCAGGATATCTAAACCTACTTGTGTAGCTAGTGGATGGCTGGTAGCTACCATACCATTTTGGGCAATAATTTCGGAACGAGTAGACCAAAGCTCTCCAGTTATTCTATCTTGAGCATTACATAATAAAATTGAACAAAATAAAAACAAAACTAATTGATACTTTTTCATAAAATTGAATTATAAATAATTAGAAGGAGACTTAACGAATTTACTCGTTTTATTTAAGACTATCAAGTAAGTATTTGTTAAGAAACCCAACAAACAAATAACAACTATATTTGAAGCATGCTTTTGAATTCTACTTTCTTAAAACTAAACAGAACACCAATTCTATTAGTACTCTCTAGTTTACTATTCTATTTCTCTTTTGCTTATGATTTGTTGCGTACAGATTATATAAAGTTAATTACGCTCTATGTAGCCTTGTTCTTCTTATTCTATAAACTAGTGCAAATACTTAAGCATAACTTAAAAATACTTACCGTCTTAGCTTTTGGATTTCGAGCAATTTTTATTTTGGCTATACCAAATTTATCCCAAGATTTTTATAGATTTATCTGGGATGGTAGAATGATTTTAGAAGGTTTTAATCCTTATTTACAAACAGTTGAATCTTTTATTTCTAAGGGTCAACTTCTAGTAGAACAAGCACAAGAACTTCGCGAAGGTATGGGAACTCTTAATGCTAGTCATTTTACCAATTACCCCCCTATTAATCAATTGTGCTTTGCGATTGCAGGCATATTTGCAGGCAAAAGTATTTTAGGATCGGCTGTTGTATTACGTTTATTAATAATTTTAGCCGATTTTGGAACACTACATTTTGGTAGAAAATTATTAGAGAAATTACAAATTCCAGCTTATAACATTTTCTGGTATTTATTAAATCCTTTTATAATTATCGAACTCACAGGTAACCTTCATTTTGAAGGTGTCATGATATTCTTTTTAATTTGGAGTTTGTATTTACTTCATATAGGAAAATGGCAATTTGCAGCGGTTGTTTTGGCATTATCAATTTCAGTTAAACTCATTCCGTTAATTTTTCTACCACTATTTTTTCAGTGGTTTGTTAAAGCTAAAAACGAGAGTAAAAAGATTCCAACTCTAATAAATTTGAAAAAACTAATAGGTTTTTATGGAATAGTTGGCACAGTCACACTCTTACTTTTCGCTCCATTTTATTCTTCAGAATTCATAAATAACTACACAACAACTGTGGCTCTGTGGTTTCAAAATTTTGAATTTAATGGTAGTCTTTATTATTTAGCAAGAGAAATAGGGTACACTTTTAGAGGCTATAACGAGATTGCTATAATTGGAAAAACAACAGCAATTATTGTCATTCTATTTGTTATTGCACTAAGCTTGTTTAGGAAAAACAAAACAACTATCGAACTTATAACTGGTATGTTATTCGTATTAACATTCTATTATTTTACGGCAACCACCGTGCATCCTTGGTATATAGCAACGCTATTAATTTTATCGATATTTACAAAATATAAATTCCCGTTAGTCTGGAGTTGCGTAATTATACTCAGCTATTTAGCTTATATACACGTTGATAAGGCAGATAAATCTGAAAATTTGTGGATAATAGCCATTGAATATGCTATTGTTTATATTATGTTTATTTGGGAAATTTTATTTAAAAAAAAACTAACATTTAAAAATTAAAGCATCTTAAGTGTATTCAATTCCTGCTCTGTAAGATGTTTCCAACTACCTCGAGGAATATCTTTTTTTGTAAGATGTCCTATAGCAACACAATCTAAACTTAAAATATCGTATTTGAAATATTCGAAAATAGTACGAATAATTGTGTTTCCGGTGTTCTTAATTTTTAATCCAATTTCTTTTTTGCTAACACCATGGATATAACTTATTTCTTCAACTTCAATTAACTTTCCTTCAACTTTAAATCCATTTTGGATTTTTTTCAAATCTTCCAGCTTAAGGTTTTTATCTAATTCTATATGAAACAATCGTGCTACACCATTTTTAGAGTTGGTAAACTTATTTGCAATGGCATCATCGTTTGTAAATAACAATAAACCTTTAGAATTTCTACCTAAGCGTCCTATAGGTTTTATTTTTGAATTGGTAGCATTGGCTACTAAATCCATAACGGTTCTTCCCTTACCCTCGCTAGTGGTTGTAGCAAACCCTTTTGGCTTATTAAGTAATACGTATGCTTTCTTTTCAGGATTGATTCTAGCGCCATCATACCTCACTTCGTCACCTAACTTAACTTTGTAACCCATTTCTGTAATCACTTTTCCGTTTACAGAAACTAAACCTGTTGCTATATGTACATCTGCTTCGCGTCGTGAACACATCCCCGAATTAGCTACATATTTATTTAAACGAATCTCATCTGGATTTGATAGGTTTTTTAATTTAGGTTCAGCTTTTTTATATGGTGTACTACCTTTAGTAAAACTTTTTTTAAAGTTTTTCTTAGAACCTTTATCTAAAGTTTTCCCTTTTCTCTGTCCGCCTTGTTGTTTACTCATCACTCTAATTTTGCTGCAAAGATATAGTTAAAATTACGATTGGCGTTTTTGAACAGCAATTTTGTTAAATTCTATTTAGCACCAAATCAACATTTATAAGAACGATACAGAAAACACCAGCAACAATGATGAATTTTAAAATATTATGAAGTATTAAATAATGAGTTTTTGTATTAGATTTCCATAGAACAAAAATAAAAACAAACAATAGAGCAATGCAGAAATAGAAATATATAAACATATATCCTATTTCAAAATTAAAAAGAAGTAAGTATGTTGGTATAACTGTTAAAAGCAATAAAACTGTTAGCATAATTTTAGAAACCTTCTCTCCATAAACAACAGGAATTGTTTTATAGTCTTGTGCTAAATCTCCTTTTATATTTTCTAAATCTTTTGTTAGTTCTCGCATAGAAATCATGAGAAATAAAAACACCGCATGAACAAAAATAACTGTCTCGAAATTCTTGTAATACATAAAAATGGCAAAAAATGGCGTTATGGTTAAAACAGCCGAAGTTAAGTTACCAATAAAAGGCAAACGCTTTAGTTTATGTGAATAAAACCATATTCCAAAAATATAGCATGAAAAAAAGATAACAGCTTTAAATGACACATAGCTTGCCATAACAACAGCAATAAAGTTAAGCACAAAATAAAATGAAAGCTTAGTATTCTGACTAACTAATTTATCTAACCTCGATTTAATTGGTCTATTAATTAAATCCTTTTCTGAGTCGTAAAAATTATTGATAATATACCCTCCAGCTATAGTTGCCGAAGATGCAAGTACAATCATAAATAAATTAACATCAAAAAGAACTTCTCTCAAAGGCTTATCGTGCGCCAAAATATAAATAGAAGTAAGATATTGAGCTAGAACTACTATTAAGATGTTGTATCCCCGAACCACAGAAAACATACTAAAAAACTTAAGTAGAACATGCTTGTGTTTTCTGCTTAACATAAAATATTATTTTAATCAGAACCTGAAACTATTTCAGCAATGTACAAAATGAAGATTAAAAGTTATAAACGACTTCTAATTTATAATCTTTAAGCGCTAGTTTCGCTCTATCTATATCCTCGGTAAAACCTAAAATATAACCGCCACCACCTGATCCACAAAGTTTCAAGTAATACTCGTTAGTATCTAATCCTTTTTTCCAAAGTTCATGAAACTGTTTTGGAATCATAGGCTTAAAATGACTTAGTACGATTTTAGACAATTGCTTTGTGTTTTTAAACAACGATTTTATATTGCCCTTTAAAAAGTCTTCAACACAAGCATCGGTATGTTTTATAAACTGGTCTTTCAACATATTACGAAACCCTTCCTGTTTCATGTTTTCCATAAAAAGACCAACCATTGGTGCTGTTTCGCCAATAATACCGCTATCTATTAAAAACACAGCGTTTTTCCCTTCAATATTTTGAGATGGAATACCCGTAGCTTCTATATTATCTTTAGAATTAATAAGAATAGGAATACTCAAGTAACTATTTAAAGGATCTAAACCAGAAGATTTACCATGAAAAAAAGATTCCATTGCAGAAAAAATACTTTTCAACTTTAGAAGTTTTTCTCTAGTTAAATTTTCTAAAACTGTAATTTTATTTTTTGCATACTTATCATAAATAGCTGCGACTAAAGCACCACTACTTCCAACTCCATATCCTTGAGGTATGGATGAATCAAAGTACATGCCTTTTTTAACATCTACGCTAAGTTGTTTACTATCAAACTCAACCAAACTTGAATCGATAGTCAATAAATATTTCGCAAATTGCTTTAAGCTTTCATTAGATTGTTTAACGCGTTCTGAAGAACTTTCATCTAATTTTAAAGCACCATTATAAAAGTTATAAGGAATTGATAAACCCTTGGAATCCTTGATAATACCATACTCGCCGAAGAGTAATATTTTTGAATAAAAAAGCGGTCCTTTCATTTAGCAATTTTGATTTGGAATATAAAGTTACAACTGTTTTGCTCCAAAACCAATTCTGTCACAAATATACTGTCCATTTTGGCAATATGCAACTAATTCATTTTGAATGAATTCTAGACATGTCTTAGTTTCACTTTCTGGATATAGCACATGTACATTTGCTCCCGCATCCAATGTAAAACAAAGTTTCGAGTTTGTTTTCTCTCTATAAGACCAAATTTTATTAATAATTTCTAATGTGTTTGGTTTCATTAAAATAAAATAAGGCATACTAGTCATCATCATAGCGTGCAAGGTTAATGCTTCGCTTTCAACCAATGCTATAAAGGCATCTAAACTACCTTTTTTTAGAATAGACACAACATTCGAAAGGTTTTTATTTGCCTGCTTAAAGCGTTTTTGTGCGAACGGATGCCCATACATTAAATTATGACCAACACTGCTACTCACTTGCTTTTCTCCTTTGTCTACTAATAAAATGGTATCCTGATAATTTTTAAAATTATTATGTATCTCATATGGGTATTTAACTCCAAATAAATCTGAACTACCTTCTATGGTATCGTGCTTTCCCCAAACCACTATATCTCCTTCCAAACTTCTACATGCACTTCCTGAACCTAATCTTGCTAAAAATGATGCTTTTTTTATAAAGAAATCTTCATTGTGAGATTCCTCGACTGCGCTCGGAATGACACTAGATTTAATTAACTCTTTTTCAATACTCATTAAACACAATGCCAAAGCACTCATACCCGAAGCAGAAGAAGCTATTCCTGAACTGTGAGGAAACGTATTGGATGTTTCTATTTTAAAATGATAGTCTTTTAAAAAAGGTAAATAGGTTTCAATTCGGTTAAAGAAAGTTAGAATCTTCGGCTTAAAATCGGTCTTTAGTTGTCCATCTAAAAAAACCTCTAACGAAAAATCTGTATTTAATTGCTTTTTAGAAAAACTAACAGTTGTGGTGGTTTTGCAATTATTAAGAGTAAAGCTTATCGATGGATTCTCTGGAATTTGGTTTTCTTTTTTACCCCAATATTTAACTAAGGCGATATTACTTGGCGAAGACCAAGTGAAACTTCCATTTTCTATTGATTTTTTATAAGGATTTGAAATAAAATCTTTTTCTATCATACTAATTATTCTGCCGACAAAGATAATAACTTTAGCATTGTTTTATAGTTTCTTGCCGTTGCGGTAACTTTTAATTTTCTTTCGAAAAAATTATTACCAAGTTTAGCTTTTCCATAACCTACCGAACTATAAAAATAAACACAACTATTTGCTATTTTAAATTCTTCATTTGGGTATGATATTTTATTTACCTCATCAACTAAAACCTTATCTGGAATGGTATACAGCATCATAAAATAACTGTTTATTTTACTTTCTTCTGGAAACGGAGAGTTATCAAATATTTGCTGTAATTCAAGAGGTGTTTTAACTAAAATAGGGACTTCAAAGCCAAAATGAGATTTGATTGCATTATGAATTTTAGATTGTAATTTTAATTTATCACTCTGGGAAGATTCAAATATTACATTCCCACTTTGAATATAAGTCTGAACATCTTTCAATCCGATTTCAGCCAGAACCACACGCAGATCAGCCATTGGTATTTTCTTTTGCCCACTTACATTTATACCTCTTAAAAGTGCGATATATGTGTTCATCTTTTTATCTTTTAAATACACACCCCTTACTCCCCTCTTGTTAGAGAGGAAACTGTTGTGAGATATTCTTTAAATTTTAATTTTTCATTTAAAAAAATATATGTTTCCCTCCTAACAAGGAGGGAGTAAGGGAGGTGTAAAATCATTTGCTTCAAATCTAAAAATATAATCTTCAATAGCTCTAATTACATTATCAACATCATTCATTATTTGGAAATCTGAAAACCTCAAAACATAAATACCTAATTCATTTAAACGCTTCGTTTTTTTCAAATCCTTTTCATAAACCTCTTGTATTTCATGAGAATAACCATCGCATTCAATCACTAATTGTAGTTTATTACAAAAGAAATCAACAATATATTCATCAATTGGCTTCTGCCGATGAAAATCGTAACCATGCATTTGGTCTCTCCTTAAATACGTCCAAAGTTTTATCTCCGATTTGGTGGAACTGTTTCGAAGTTGTCTTGCTAGTTCCTTAAGTTTTGGATTGTAGTAGATTTTCATATTTGTTCTTTCGACACACCCCCTTAATCCCCTCTTTTTAGAGGGCAAACTGTTGTGAGATATTTTTAGCTGCAATATAAGCACCTGTCCAAGCATTTTGAAAATTAAATCCGCCTGTAACGGCATCAATATTTAAAACTTCGCCTGCAAAATATAAGTTTTCAATTTTCTTGCTTTCAAAAGTTTTAAAATTAACCTCCTTAAGATTCACACCTCCAGCAGTTACAAACTCTTCCTTAAAAGTACTCTTCCCATCCACACTAAAAACGGCTTGGGTAAGTTGATTGGCTAAATTTTCTAATTGTGTTTTATTTAAATCTGCCCATCTGGTGTCCTCATGCATACTAGATGCTATAACCAATTTATGCCAAAGTCTTTTCGGTAAATCGAATTGTGTAGATTTATAAACCGTTTTTTTAGCTAAATCTTGTTTTAATGCTTTTAAGGTTTCCATACAGTTTTCAAAAGACTGCTTGATAAAATTAATTTCTATTTCAAACTTGTAATCTCTATTTGCTAATTCTAAGGCTCCAAATGCTGACAGTTTTAAAATCGATGGTGCACTCATTCCCCAATGTGTAATTAGCAACGGTCCTTCGCTCCATAAATTGGTGTCTAAAACTTGAACTTCAATATTTTTTGCTACAACTCCTGGAATGTCTTTAATTCGATTATCTTGAATATTAAATGTAAACAAAGAAGGCACGGGTTGAGAAATAGTATGCCCTAAATGTTCCAGAATATTCCAGATTTTAGGGTTGCTTCCTGTGGCTACCAAAAGTTTTTCAGAAGAAAAGTCGCCTTGTGTTGTTTCAATTTTAAAAATGCTATCAGGTTTCTCAACCGTTCTAACGGAATGATTATATAGCACTTCAACTCCGTATTTTTCAGCTTCACTTAAAAAACAATCGATAATGGTTTGAGATGAATTAGAAACAGGAAACATTCTACCATCATCTTCAATCTTCAAAGCAACGCCTCGTTTTTCAAACCATTCAATGGTATCTCCTGTCATAAATTGATGAAAAGGACCTAACAATTCTTTTTCGCCCCGCGGATAATTCAAAATTAATTCTTGCGGAATAAATTCGGCATGTGTTACATTACAACGACCGCCACCAGATATTTTTACTTTGGTTAATCCTTCTTTTCCGCGTTCCAGAATCGCAACTTTTAAACTAGGGTTTTGCTCAGCGATATTAATTGCAGCAAAGAAACCTGCTGCCCCACCACCAATAATGATGACATCTTTACGAATCATATTCTATCTGGGTAATCGGAGATAATACCGTCTACACCATACGATTTAATTCGTGCCAAGGGTTTTAAATTATTGACTGTAAAAGCAAACACCTTGTAATTTTGTTTTAGTTCTTCTACAATTTCTGCTGTAAGCATGGTATAATCTGGATGAATAGCAACTGCGTTAACCTTTTTTGCAAAGGTAACGGCACGCTCTATACTACTATCTGTTAGTACTCCAAGAGGTATGTTCTTGTTTATGCTAAAAACCGCTTCTAATAAGTCTTTTTCAAAACTGGAAACTAGCAAATTGCTATAATCCCATCCTTTTTTTTCTACATAAAAAGTTAGTATTCTAGCGGCTTCCTTTGCTGTACCATGGCCTTTTAATTCAACATTAAGCAAACATTTGTTTTCAACTAAAGTTAAAACTTGTGCTAAAGTGGGGATTTCATAATTCCCTTTTGTCTTCAATTTCTTTAATTCTCTATAGGTAAATTTTGAAATTTCTCCAGTTCCATCGGTCATTCTATCTAAAGTAAAATCATGAAAAACAACTAACTCTCCTGAAGCACAGCGATGTACATCAATCTCGATGCCATCAACACCTAATTGTAAAGCTTTTTTTATGGATGCTAAAGTGTTCTCTGCAACGTGCCCTTTTACGCCTCTGTGGCCAATTTTTAAAACAGGTAAATTCATTTATGAATTATAAAAAAGTAAATATTATCTGTGTAAATTTAGCACTATAAAATTTGATTGCCTAAAATGAATAAAATTCTATCACTATTTTTTTTAATTATTTCTAGTTGCGGCACTAGAAAATTGCATGTTATCGCCGATTTACCATCTAGTTTAAAAGAAGCTTCTGCTATTGAAAAAGTTGAGAATTCCAACTTACTTTGGACGATTGAAGATTCTGGAAACAAAAACAATATTTACGGTTTAGATTTAAAAGGAAACATTGTAAAAGATGTAGATATTAGTAATTCCAGTAATATTGATTGGGAAGATTTAACCTCCGACAAACAAGGAAATCTCTACATTGGCGACTTTGGCAACAATAGTAAAAATAGAGACGATTTCACCATTTATAAAGTTTCGGATTTGAAGGCAAATAAAACCAACGCAGAACGTATAAATTTTGTTTTACCAAAAGGCGTTAAACCAAAAGATTTTGAAAGCTTTTTTCTTTACAAAGATTTTTTCTACCTGTTTAGTAAAGAAAACAAATCGAGTATGGTTTTTAAAGTACCCAATGAAATTGGATTACACAAAGCAACGTTACTTAAAAAATTTAACTTAGAAGGTAAGAACCATAGAATTACCTCGGCAGCTATAAGCGATAATGGTAAAACCATAGTCCTCTTAAATCATAACAAACTGTGGGAAATTACAGGGTTTAAAGATGATAATTTCTTTAAAGGCAACATACAAGAATTAAAATTCGACCATAATTCTCAAAAAGAAGGCATTTGCTTTAAGGATGCCAAAACAGTTTATATTACTGATGAAAAAACCAAAGGCGATGGTGGGAATTTGTATGAGTTTAAACTGTAGTTGAATATTACGAAGCTTTTTTTAAAACCCAAACCCCATTCTAAAGGCTAAACGCAACCCATCATTACTATTAAATGCTGATAAATTAAGAGTTATCATATCTGCGGCATTGGCAAAAATACCGCCTCCAAAAGAGTTGTTCCATTTATCGGAATCTTCGCCATCTAACCACACACGACCATAATCTATACCACCATAAATACCTATATTAAGTGGTAATAGGCCTGTTTTAACCTGACGAAGATTTATGCGTACATCTGTGCTTTGCACAAAAGCAGAATTACCTACAAAACGCTCATTTCTATAACCTCGTAAACCATTGTTTGCTCCTAAACTGGCACCTTGATAAAACTCGAAATCATCACCCAAATTAACATGCCCTTTTAGTTTGGTTGCTAGCACCAATTGTCCGCTTGGTATAAGTTTATAATCGAAGGCCAATTCTGGAATAATATAACCAAAACCTTTAGACGTGCTTACATTATTTTTATATCCTGTTTGAATTGCAAACAACATCCCCAGCGTTGGAAAAGCCTCATTATCTGAATTTGCATATTGGTACTTGGCATCTACACCATAAAAATCTTGTTTATCGAATACAGATGTTGGTAAGACTCCCAGCATATCAACAAATCTTCCAGATGTTTTATCGACTTCATTCGATTCATAAGACAGTCCTATCCTCAAGGTAGACCCTAAGTCACCTCTGCAGGTTAACGCTGGTGATACTTTAAAAGTTCTTAGCTTTACACGGTTATAGTCTAAATCGAAATTATCGCCATCTTCGGCTTCTGGATTGATGGTTTCGTTACCAAATCCAAAAAAGTTAACCGCGTAATTTGGACTTGTGAATTTAGTATCAATACTTAAATTCCAATGTCCAACAACATTTGCAAATTCTGCATGATAACCCAAATCGAAACCGCTAGTAGCAAAATAATAAGCTGCAGATAATGTATGTTGCGAACTAAACGGATTACGTTCAAAACCATAGTTAGTAATGGTGTTTACAAAACCAATTTTAAATCCATCATCTGGATTTGCACCCAAAGATGGCACAAACTGATTTGAGCTATTTTTTAACTTCTTGTAATCGTAAACATTGGTTTCGTAATTATCTGTAAGCTTCTTACTCCCTTTGTTAGTAACAAATTCGTTAGATTTCGATTTATGATCGTAAATTTTAAGTTTCTTTCCGTTTGTAATGTTGTAAACGTCTTTATTTTGTCCACCTATTAATCGTATTTTAATAAGTTTATCACCTACTCCAAAAACTTCAAACCGATCATCATCATCTAAACCGTATACCCAAACTTCTTTAGTATGCTCGCAGGTATATGTTCTACTATGAAACATATCTGCTTTTTCTCCTTTCTTTATTCTATAAGCACTTACTTTAGTAGCACCATTTGGCAAACGCTCAATATCGAACCAATCATCTTTATTTGTTCCTTTAACAACTGCGTATTTATTAATGTGATCGTAATAGGCATCGGATATCTTTTGAAGATTTGCACGTCTTCCAATAAGCTTTCGTTTAATTTCTTGAATAGAATTTTGATTCACTTCTGGCGGAAAATTTTTAAATGCTTCATCTATCACATTATTCGTTAAGCCTTCTACAATGCGTGTAACTTGCGCGTCCCAAACTTGCTTATTTGATTGATTGATAAGTGCCATATCTAAAGGGTACGGTTCTAAATTAAACCATTTTGGACTCTTTAATTCTTCATCATAGCTTTGCATCAAACGCAGCGAAGGCACAATTTTAGTTGCTAAACTCAATAAGGCGCCATCGGCCATAATGGAAAAAGCTTGATCGCGATCACGAGGTACAGGTCGGTATATCTTTTTTTCATCTTCATTAAATTCTGCCCATCGCCATTGGTCTTCATGTCTATCCCAATCGCCAATGAGCATATCGAATAAGCGCGCACGAATATAAGATGCTTCATCTAACACAAAATCTTCATCTTTATTTAACTTTTTTAAGACATCGTCGGTACTAATTAGTTCATCTGAAAATCCAAAACTTGCTTTATCACCATGACCTGAATCTGTACGTTCTTCAATCATATATAATTCATCTCCAAACTCACTAGCGAAATGTCCCAAAGCATTTTGTTTAGGCACATAATACAACACTGGATTGGTGTGATAAACACCTACCGCATCAGATAATTTTCCGATAGTGAATGGCGCATACGGGTGTGCCCCAGTAAAGACATCTAGCAACAGCCCTTCTGTATAAGTATCATTGAACTGCCCCTCAATATATTGATCCTTAAATGCTACCGCTTGTAAATATTGAACAGCATTTTTCCGCAATGCGCGCATAACATATTCCCGTCCCTTCTTATCTTTAAAACGTAATGATTTTGATTGATGACCGCCTCCTTTTCTAATGACTCTTAGTCCGCCAAATAGAGTATCTAAATCTACAGTAGGGGCACTAACTTTAGTGCTAAAATCTTCACGATATCGATCTCCCCAGAACATTTTATATAATCCTCCTTTGGTAGTTTCATCATCTGTATAAATTGAAGCGGTTTTATTAGTTGGGTAAGATGTTGGATAGGTATTAAATACTTTTTTATCGTCTTCTTTAAGTACTTGCGTTTGAAAAACCACTTTATCATCAGCATAAAAACGAACATGAGACGATCCATCTTTAAACACATCTAATCGAGCATAACCAGGAGCACCATACGAAAATTGACCACCACCTACATTTCTGGTAGGGTTGGTTTTAGAGCCAGATCCACTTACAATTTGTGGTAGATTATCTTCTATAATATATTGCAGGTTATGGTCGTGACCAGAAACAAAAATTGTTTTATCATTCTCTTGAGACAATGTAATAACACGTTTTCTAAATTCGTTGTAACGCTTATTTTGATCATCTACTGTTATTATGCCACCCGTTTTTCTAATTAAATTCTTTAAAGTTCCAAGAACAGGAATTGGAGACATATGGCTTCCAAAAGAGTATTGTCCACCATGAGAGCCATTTGTAAACATAGGATGATGAAGCGCTATAATGGTGGTTTTACCACGCGCTTTTTTTATTTCACCTTCCAACTCATCAAAAAACTTTTGTCTTGTTTTTATATCGCAATCGTCATTAATAGTTGGATGTTTATCCCAATTGGTCATATACCATTCTGAATCAACTATAATCAAAACAATGTTCTTAGCAATCTCAACTTTTTCAATTGGGCAACCATCTTCAGGTAAAAAGGTGTTTTTTCCAAGCGCATCTTCAATATATTTTTCTTGACGTTTTAAACCTTTTAATCCATTGCTATACCAATCATGATTTCCAGGAATGAAAATTGTCTCACCTTCAAAATCTTTGACTGCATCAATTTGCGTATTGAGTTGGTTTTCTGCCTGAACACGACCTTCTTCTCCTTTTTTAGGTAAGCCCTTGGGGTAAATATTATCACCTAAAAAAATAACAGTGCTATTTTTAGAAGCTTTTGAAAGTTCGGCTTTAAAACTAGTTATAGCGCTAGAAGATTTAGAATCTCCTGCTATTCCCGCATCTCCAATGAGATAAAATGAATGCTTAATTGTTTTATCTGGAAAATTGGACTGTACAGTCTTATCCTTATACTGCAGATTATATGTAGCGCAGGCATTTAGTATAAATATAAGGGCGACTAATATTGCTCTTTTTTGAAATTTCATTGGTTGGTGGATTAATTCAATAAAGATAATGATTAGAAATTTATTTAGTTCCAACTTAACTCACTACGTTCCTCCCAATAGTCTTTTACAGACACCTTTAAACTCTTCAATAAAAGAATGTCATTTTCCGAAAAACTAAAGTCTAAAGCCTTCATGTTTTCCTTGAGCTGAATTATATTTGAAGCGCCACTTAAAACATAAGTAGGTTGTAAATTATCAATCACAAAACGTAATGCAATAGCATCAACCCCCACTTGATACTTTTTTGCTAACTGATTTAAAACCTGATAAGCCTTTTTGTAATGTTTGAATTTTTCATTAATAAAAACCCTTCCATTCGCTAAAGCTTCTTTAATAATGATAACTTTTTCTTGTGACAAAGCAGTTTTCAAAATTTCAAAAGCATCTTGTTCAAACACATTAAATGTTACTTGAAAACTATCAAATAGCGATTTATTTTCAACTTTTATACTTAACGCAGATTCAATCACCTCTTTTTGATTTTCACCACTTGTGGTGATTCCAATTTTTAACCCTGTTGCCTTTTTTATTTGATGTAATTGATTTAAAACAGCTTCGTTTTCAAGAATGCCACTTTCAAAAGTAGTTGAATGCACTTGATAATATTTTAGCTTTGGCATTAGTGCTTTTGATTCTTCCCATTGCTCCTGCAACTTCGCTAACGAATGTTCTTTAATTTCGTGTTTCCCAGAATAACCTAACTCCCAATTAGCTACATAAGTGTAACCCCATTTTGTTCCTAAAACAGCATCTTTATGTTTTCTGGTATCATTCCATTCTTGTAAAAATGCCTCACCTTTTCCATATGAAGGTGCCGTGTCAAAATAACGAATACCTAGGGTATAAGCTTCATCTAAAACCGAAAGCGTGTTCTGTTTAAAAGCTACTTCAGTTTTATCTATAGATTCATCTTCCCTTATATTGATATATTCTGGACGTCCCAAAGCCGCTAGCCCTAAACCTATTTTTGTGTTACTTTTTTTCATTAATTTATAACTTCGGTTTCTATTAAAGTATCGGACATTAAGGTTCTGTGTACTGAACATTTTGAAGCAATTTCTTTGAGTTTTACTTTTTGAATCTCATCTAAATTACCAATAAATTTTAACCGTTTTTGTAAGTGATCTATACGTTTAGGTTTTTCTAAGTCTAACATTAAATCGTCACTATGCTTCTTAGAATAAGTAATATAGACATATACTTCTTGTAAATCCCATTTTTTACGTTCTGCATACATTTTCAAAGTCATAACTGTACACGCCGCTAATCCTGCACTTAAAAAATCGTAAGGCGAAGGTCCAAAATCATCGCCCCCAATACTTGCTGGTTCATCAGCTATAAAATTGTGCTTTTTGGTTTGAATAGACGTTGTAAAATTGTCTTCCACCAAATTTAAATGCGCGACTAATTGTTCTCCTTTGGGGTCTAACATGGTGTTATCCAGAGGCATAAAATAACGATCTGCCCAAGCACCAATAATATTACCAACGTATTTGCTGTCATTAGAATTTGATAAAAGGTGGTCGGCGTTATCCAAACTAATAAAGCTTTTTGGGTGATGTGCATTGTGATATAATTCATGCGCATTATTTATGCCCACCACACCATCAAACGGTGCATGCATAATCAACAATGGCTTTCTTAGGTTTTTAGTAATCTCTGGTAAATTTATTTTATCAAAATCTTCAACAAAACGATTATCTATTTTGAAGGGTCTTCCGCCAATATTCACCTCAACTTCACCTTTTTCTTTCACTTCTTCAATCCCATGAGAAAATAAGTGCGTTACATGATTTACTGTTGATGGTGCTCCTACTGTAGCAACTGCCTTTATGTTTTCTAACTTTGAGGCAGCAACAATAACTGCTGCACCACCTAAAGAATGCCCAACTAATAAGCCTGGTGCTTTATATTGCTTAGTTATATAATCGTTTACTGCTATTAAATCGTCTACATTGGCAGAGAAATAACTCTCAGCAAACTCCCCCTCACTCTTACCTAAACCTGTAAAATCGAAACGCACCACACCAAAACCATGAGACGTTAATGATCGACTAATATTTTTTACCGCAGACAAATTACTATTGCAAGTGAAACAATGCGCAAAAATGGCAAAATAGTGCGGCTTTTGATCTGCAGGTAACTCAAGATATGCCTGTAATTTATGCCCTTTTTTATTCTGAATACTTAGTCGTTCGCGATTCATCTTTTAAATGCTTTAATTTATTTTGGTCTGTGTACTTTGAAAACTTATTCAATAGCATTTGCAGCTTAGGATTGATAAAGCTTTCACAAAACGGTTTTTCTGGATTGTTATAATAATAATTTTGAATTTGCTCTCGCGAGGCTCTAAACCTATCAAAAGGTAAAACCTGTGTAATAAGTTTATTTTGAAATTGGAACTGCAATAGCTCCAAATAAGAATTTATTATATTATTTTGATCTTCTGAAAACGTATAAACCGCAGAACGGTATTTAGTTCGCATAGAATGATTTGAGGTGCTTTTATGCGTATGTAAATGAACTTCTAAAAGAATAGAAAGTGGGATTTTAGATTCATCAAAATATACAATAACCGCTTCTGAGAATTCACTGTTTGCACCAATTGAAGCCACAAAACCTTGCTTTACTTTTAAAACACCTTTTAACGATTGAAATACAGCCTCTGTACACCAATGACAACCACCACCCAACGCTATTTTATTTGATCTATTTATCACAATAATTTTTCAATCCACTTATTTAATTCTTTATCAGATGGATTTCTTAACTTCTTTGCCCCAATTGTAATGGTTGGAAAATTAAGTTTTCTGTTTTCATAAAGATTTCGCAATGTCTCTGCATGCTCAGCTTCTAATTCAACATCTAAAAACTCATATTTCAAATTTAAATGTTCTAGAAACTTTTTATAATATTGACTTTTATGGCACCTTTCGGTGCCATAAAGTTTAATTTCATTTAACATGACTTACATTGTTTTTAGCAACTCGATTGCCGCATCTGGATTCAAATGAAAATCTGAAAACACCACATTATCATACTTATCTATAAACAAAAACCAAGGTGTGCCTCCTGTTTGATAGTTTTTCATAATATTGGACACAGACTTCCCGTCATCACCAGCATCATGACCAAACGGAATTTTTAATTCGTATTGCTTTTGAGTTTCAAGCATCTTTTCATAAGTATTTTCATGATGCCCTTCAAAAACGGTTTGTACTGCTAGAAATACCACATTATTATTCTCTTCTAAAGCATTTACCATTTTTTTAAGGTCTGGTAATCCTTTACTGTGACACCCTGGGCACCAGCTTTGAAAACAATACACGACTTTAAATTTTTCTTTAAAATTAAAAAGTTTAATACTATCTGTTTTTACACCATTAGCATCTATCCAATCTTTAACTTCAAATTCTGGAGCTTTAAATACATTTTCATGTCCTAACTGATTTGACATATAATTGTCCCTTTCTTTAAATTTAATTTTCATTTAATCTACTTCAATTTATCTGCATGAAGTTTGCGTAGTTTTGCCAATTTTGGTGTGATTACAAAACTACAATACCCCTGTTCTTGATTATTTCTGTAATAATCTTGATGCTCTTTTTCTGCTTCATAAAAAGCATCCAAAGTACTTATTTCGGTTACAATTGGGTTATCATAATACGCAGCAACTTCCTTTACAACAATTTCTGCAATTTCCTTTTGAGTATTATCGTGATAATAAATAACCGAACGGTATTGCGTACCTCTATCGGCACCTTGCCTATTCAAAGTTGTAGGGTCATGGGTTGTCATGAAAATGATTAAAATATCTTCATACGAAATAATATTTACATCAAAAGTTATTTGAATCACTTCAGCATGTCCCGTTAAACCAGAACAAATTTCGCGATATGTTGGATGCCCTGGGGCATTACCTCCAGAGTATCCTGACACTACTTTTTCAACTCCTTTTACCTCTTTAAAAACTGCTTCTGTACACCAAAAGCATCCGCCACCTACTGTAGCTGTTTGTACATTTTTATTATTCATTTTTTTCCTTTCCGTCTTTCAATTCTTTCTCTAATTGCATAGACTCTGAATTAATGCAATATCGTAATCCGCTTGGTTCTGGTCCATCTGGAAACACATGACCTAAATGGGCATCACAAGTATTACACATAACCTCAACGCGCACCATACCAAAAGCGGTATCTCTTTGATACTTAATAGCATTTTCTTTAATTGGTTGTGTAAAACTAGGCCACCCTGTACCAGATTCAAACTTAATAGTAGAATCGAATAAAGGCGTGTTACAGCAAATGCAGTTGTATTTTCCAGCCTCATGAATCCTGCAAAGCGCACCACTATGGGGTCGCTCGGTACCTTTTAATCTTGTGATTCTGAACTGCTCTGGAGTGAGTTGTGCCTTCCAATCTGCTTCAATTTTTTCGACACGTTTGTCTGGGTTTGGGTTTCCTTTTACGGAAAAGTTGATTACTTCTTTCCAAGTTAGCATAATTATGTTTCCTTTCTTTTTTAGTTAATTATAATATGCTTTTCAACCAAATTTTAGTCTAAAAAACAATCAAAAACTTACACATAATAATATCAAAAATATTATTGAAAGCATTCATGAAATTTACGACAAATATTTACGTTTTAAGTGCTATAACTTTATGTTAAATAAAGTTTAGTATTTTTACTAAAATTATTGTTTCTATGAACAATCTTATTGCTGAAGCTGAAAAATTTGCAACCAATCTTTTAAACGAAAAGTTAGATTCTTCTTTTCTCTATCATAATTTAACGCATACCCAACGCGTGGTAGAGAAAGCAAAAGAACTAGCAGAACAAAGTGGATTATCTGATTCTGAAAAAGACATACTTACATTAGCAACATGGTTTCATGACACTGGCTATACAAAAAATATAAAAAATCATGAAGAAGAAAGTGTTGTTATTACTAAGGATTTTTTAAGTTCCCAGAAATTTACTAAAGAAGATATTGATGCCGTTTGTAACTTAATTTTGGCAACTAAAATGGATTATGTTCCTAAAAATAAATTAGAAAAAATTATTAGGGATGCTGATTGTGCTCACATAGGAAGCAAAAGCTATCTAGAGGTTTCTGAGTTACTTAGAAAAGAATGGGAATTAACATGTAATAGAACATTATCTGAAAGTGAATGGTTAGATGAAAACATTCATTTTTTAACTACCAAGCATAGCTTTAATACTACCGAAGCTGCTTTAAATTGGGATAAAAGAAAGGGTAAAAACCTTTCTGAATTATTAAAAATTAAGAAAAAACTAGATACTGATAATAAAAAATTAAAACAGAAAAAAGAGGAGTTGAGTTTTAAAAAGAATAAAATTGAATTACCCGAAAGAGGTATAGAAACCATGTTTAGGGTAACGCTTAAAAACCATATAACTTTAAGTAATATTGCCGATACCAAGGCTAATATTCTACTCTCTGTAAATGCTATAATTGTATCTTTAGTTTTAGCTAATTTAATTCCTAAGTTAGATAATCCATCTAATCAATACCTTATTTACCCAACCATTATTTTTGTTACCGTTACTGTAGCTTCAATTATTTTATCGGTATTAGCAACACGACCAAATGTTACAAGTGGTAAATTTACCAAAGAAGATGTTGCTAACAAAAAAGTGAATTTGTTATTCTTTGGCAATTTTCATAAAATGAGTCTTAAAGATTTTGAATGGGCTATGGGAGAAATGATGCAAGACAAAAACTATCTTTATTCTTCAATGAAAAAAGATTTATACTTTCTAGGATTAGTACTAGATAAAAAATATAAAATTCTCAGGATTACCTATTCTGTTTTTATGATAGGTATTATAGTTAGCGTAATTGCATTTGCCATTGCATTCCAATATCAAACACCTAGGCTTTAATTTCTTTCATTAAATCATCGTAGGTATAAAAGGCTTTATCTTCTTCATTTTTATGATAAAGCACACTAACACGTATTGCTTTTAATCCAGTAACAGCCTGTAAATCTTGTAATTCAACAATTTCAACATCGGTATCTAAATAGTTTTTCGATTGTAAAAATTTTATATACCTTAAATATTCTCTTTCGTCTTGTTTTTGAGAATAAACAATCGTGATTTTACCTTTATCTGTAACTCTTGTGTTAGTCCCTTTTATATAGGCTTTATCTACACGTTTTTTAACAATTTCATATCTGGCATTATACGTTCCGTCTACATCAAATTGTTTTTCATCCATTCTAAAACTAATAGATAATGGTTGATTGAAAACTAAAATCATAGAAGCTACATCTAGTGCAATAGGGAAATTCTTTTGCATTTGATAATAGGAGTTTTCCATTTCACACATAACTTGCAACTGCCATAATCTCAAGTTATAAAGATATATAAGGTTAAAAGAATCTTCTTTAGTAATCGACTCTCCTATATACATATTATGTTCAACTCCGTCGGTTTTAAAACGTTCAAAAAAGTGTGGATACATGGCTTGTGCTTCTACTTGCTTACTATCTAATAACGAAGCCATTTCTTTGTTAATAGTAGCTATGGTATCATCATAATCCTTTCTGTGATGGTAAAGCACATTTATCTTATCATCAATACTTTTAAAATAAGCATCAATATGCTCTTTTAATTCACTTAACTCATAAAGATGATTTAATACTGGTTCTATTTCATCCTTAAAAAAGTTTGAAATGTGTTGTTCGCTATCTACTTGAAAATTCTCACTTAGTCCTTTTAAAAAATCATCAATCTGGTAAGTATACTGCTCATAAATTGGCAACATTTCAATTTCGGATGCTTTCGTAAAAATATTTTTAATAGCATTTAACTGCAATGTTAAATCCAACTTAGTAGCTGTATTTCTAGCTTCAGATGAACCTTTTATATCAATTTGTCCGTATAGTGGATATATGTTTTCGAATGCTATTTTATTAAACGCAGCCTTTTCTCCATTAAACTCTGCTTTAATAAAGTCTTTAGCTTCCTTTTCGAAACGCCAATGTACACTTGGATGAATTGAAGTACATTCTTTTTGAATCACTGCTTCAATCAAGTTTTCTTCTTCTTTCTTAGAGCGTTCAACCGCAGAAAGAATATACGGCATGACATCAATCAATTTATTGGCATTTATACTATTAAGGATATATGGTTTTTCTGAAACCAACTCCATAATACCTAGCAAACCATCATCGTTTGCAATTGGAGCCAAAATAGCACTTTTAATTCCTTGCTCTTTTAACGATTTATATTGTGGCGCTTTACCTTTAGAGAGCTTATAGTATTTATCTACATCGGAAATAGCATAGAATTTTTTATCTTCAAGTATATGACTATAAGATCTTTTACAAAATGACTTTTCTGTAGCATTATCGCTTTTACCGTTAAGTAAAAAACTATTCATTCCAACCCCATAAACACTCTCAAGCGTGTCCTCCTCTTTGTTATATATTGAAAAACCTACTTTTAATTCTTTAATATTAAGTAACGATCTGAATATCTCATGAAACTCTTCCATGAAATTCTCATCTTGACGTTTGTCTTCCCCTATAAGATTAGATTTAATGTTGGAGATTGATTGATCATCTGTAACATCAAAAATATTGGAAATAACAAAACCTTTAAAAATATAGCTGTTTGGCGGAAATTTTTCTTTCCAAATGTCAATATTATCGAAGCTATCTAATAGCAACTCATAATCTTCTCTAGTAATATCTGGAGCATTATCGGTCTTTATAATTTCGGTAAAATCTGCATTATATAAAATCTTATAATAACGTAATATGCCGTTAGCATCTGGAATCTCATAAAAGAATGGACGCTTGAAGTTTAAAGTATAACCATAACAAAAATTTAAAATGATAGTACAAGCTATAATGTACCTATCATCTTCTGGCATGTTTTTAATTTGTAGTTCAAAATCGTCCCCTGCTGTTTGAATGATATTCTTAAACCTTTCAGAAGAATTAAAAATTAAATTATGAAATGGTACAGAAGCCGTTTTAATTTCGTTTTTAGTTAAAACTGGCGCAAAAGAGTCCTGAAGAATTACACTAATTTCTTTTTCTCTTTCTTTTAAAATAGTAAAGTCACTAAAGCCTTCTCTTAACTTTGGATATGGTTTTGCTGTTTTTAAAACACGTTTTGCCTTAGCAGACAAAAATTCATCTTTACTTTTAGCCAATTTTTCATAATGCTCAAGTAACTTATTAAAGCTTACTTTAAGCGTCATTGGCGATTCGATATTATCGTTAATATCCATTATATTATACTGCTTATAGAACAAAGTTACGAATTATTGGTTTAGTCGTTATTTAGAAGACTTGCTAACACAAAAAATGTTACAATAAGAAATGTTAATTTTTAATGTAACTAATAGTAATATTATAAATAAAAAAAGCACCTCAAATTTGAGATGCTTTTCCTTTACAGTGCGGGCGGGGAGACTCGAACTCCCACACCTCGCGGCACTAGATCCTAAGTCTAGCGTGTCTACCAATTCCACCACGCCCGCTAAAGGACTGCAAATATAAACAACATTTTTAAATTGCAAACTTAATAGACCTTAAAAACATTCTTTTTTATACTTTTGAAAGAAACCATATTATCACTTTATGAATAAAGTTAAAACTTATATTGAAACCCACAAAGACCGTTTTTTAAATGAGCTTATCGAACTACTTAAGATTCCATCTATAAGTGCGGATTCAGCTTACGAAAAAGATGTATTAAAAACCGCCAAAGCCATTAAAATTAGCTTAGAAAAAGCAGGTTGCGATACCGTCGAAATATGTGAAACCAATGGATATCCCATTGTTTATGGCGAAAAAACAATAGATACTAATTTACCAACCATATTAGTTTATGGTCATTACGATGTGCAACCACCAGACCCTCTAGATTTATGGCATTCCCCTCCTTTCAAGCCAGTAATTAAAAACACAGAAAAACACCCAGAAGGTGCTATTTTCGCTAGAGGCGCATGTGATGATAAAGGGCAAATGTACATGCATGTGAAAGCTATGGAGTTTATGACTACCACTAACCAACTCCCCTGCAATGTTAAATTCATGATTGAAGGCGAAGAAGAAGTAGGAAGCGCAAATCTAGCAACCTTTGTAAAAAATAATCAAGAAAAATTAAAGAACGATGTTATTTTAATTTCAGATACTGGCATGATTGCTAACGATGTACCATCAATAACAACAGGTTTAAGAGGCTTAAGCTATGTTGAAGTAGAGGTTACTGGACCGAATCGTGATTTACACTCAGGGCTTTACGGCGGTGCTGTAGCCAACCCCATCAATATTCTAACAAAAATGATTGCGTCGTTACATGATGAAAACAATCATATTAACATTCCTGGGTTTTACGATAAGGTTGAAGAACTTTCTTTAGAAGAACGCGCAGAAATGGCAAAAGCACCCTTCTCTTTAGAGGATTATAAAAATGCTTTAGATATTGAGGCTATTTATGGCGAAACAGGCTACACCACCAACGAGCGTAACTCCATTCGCCCCACATTAGATGTTAATGGCATTTGGGGAGGCTACACAGGTGAAGGTGCAAAAACCGTAATTGCAAGTAAAGCCTACGCTAAAATTTCTATGCGTTTGGTGCCACACCAAGATTGGGAAGAAATTACACAGCTATTTAAGGTGCATTTTGAAAATATTGCCCCCAAAGGCGTAAAAATAAAAGTAACGCCACATCATGGCGGACAAGGTTATGTAACGCCAATAGACAGTATTGGTTATCAAGCCGCCAGTAAAGCCTATCAAAACTCATTCGGAAAAACTCCAATCCCACAGCGAAGCGGCGGTAGTATTCCTATAGTATCGCTTTTTGAACAAGAATTAAAAAGCAAAACCATTTTAATGGGCTTTGGTTTAGATAGTGATGCCATACATTCGCCAAACGAGCATTTCGGGGTATGGAATTACCTAAAAGGTATCGAAACCATCCCGTACTTTTATAAATATTTTACTGAGTTATCAAGTTAATTTTTTGGGTGTTACCACAAGGGTCGCGCTTTTATTCATACGCTTTTATTTTAAATTAAAGAATTCATGAACATAAATGTTTCATTATATCTTTTTTTGCCACTTATTAAAGCAAAAAAAGAATGCCATTACAATCGCTAACACAAGTTAGCAGCACCTATGAAAAACCAACATACCAATCAACTCTTATTACTCACATTTGCCACCCTGCTTATTAGTACATCTGGCGCTTTAGGGAGGTTTATCAGCATGCCAACCGAAGTTATCATTTGGTGGCGTTGCGCATTAGGAGCACTCTTTCTATTTATATTCTGTAAATACAAAACATTAAACCTTAAAATTCATTCAAGAAAAGATGCTACCAAAATATTCTTAAGCGCTTTTTTTTTAGGAGCCCATTGGATTACCTATTTCTACGCATTAAAACTATCAAACGTTGCATTAGGTATGCTATCATTATATACATTTCCTGTAATAACCGCTTTATTAGAGCCTTTTTTTACTAAAACAAAACTAAACCCTATTCATATTCTTTTAGCACTAATAGTATTACTAGGTATTTATATTCTAGCCCCAGAATTTAATTTTGAAAGCACACAAGTAAAAGGAATTCTATTTGGTGTGATATCAGCATTATTTTACGCGCTCAGAAATTTAATTCTAAAAAATCAAACTTCAAGATATGATGGCACATCATTAATGATGTATCAAACATTATTCTTAAGTATTATTTTACTTCCTTTCCTATTTATAAAAGGGACTGATAATATTATAACACAGTACCCGTATATTATTTTACTTGCTTTAGTAACCACAGCCATAGGCCATTCACTATTTATTAATAGCTTAAAATATTTTTCGGTAAGTACTGCAAGTATTGTAGGTAGTTCCCAACCTATTTTTGGAATTATAATCGCTTTTATCTTTCTCAACGAAATCCCAAACTTAAACACTATTATTGGTGGGGCTTTAATTATTACAACCGTAGTTGTTGAAAGTGTGCGTTCTAGAAAAGATAATTAATAAAAATGTAACAAATCACCCGCTTTAACGTTCTAATAGTCAACCTGTGCTGAGCGCAGTCGAAGTATCAATCAAAAAACAATCACGTTATGTTAAAGCGCTTTTTCATCATCTGCTCTGGAGCAGACACCGACATTTTAGAAGACTGTTCTATTGGAGAACAAAACAAATATGCAGGTATTGGAGCCACCGTTTTCTTTACTGCTGTTATGGCATTTATTGCGGCTAGTTATGCTCTATTTACTGTTTTCGATAATCTATATTCATCCATTTTTTTCGGACTTATTTGGGGCTTGCTTATTTTTAATCTAGACCGTTATATTGTTTCTACTATTAAAAAGACAGGTAGTGTTATTGATGAATTAATTCAGGCTTCTCCTAGAATTGTATTAGCAGTAATTATAGCCATTGTTATTTCAAAACCTTTAGAACTTAAAATTTTTGAGAAAGAAATTAATCAAGTGCTACTTGAACAAAAAAATGAACTAACACTTGCGAATAAACAGCAAATCGCTGAACAATTTAATCCTAGTTTAGAAGCAGCCAATAATGAAATTATAGCATTAAACAAACAAATTGAGACCAAAGAAGCCGAGGTCAATGCGTTCTACGATGTTTATATTGCTGAAGCAGAAGGAACTGCTGGCACCAAATTACTAGGAAAAGGCCCTGTTTACAAAGAAAAAAGAGAAAAACATGATGCCTTATTGCTCGAACTTGAAGCTTTAAAACAGGAAAACAAGGCTAAAATATTAGCAGCTGAAACCGAAATAGCCAATTTAAAAGGAAATTATGAAACAGAAGTTGTAAATACCCAACCAATTATAAACAGCTTTGACGGTTTGATGGCTCGAGTAAATGCTTTAAGTAAACTTCCTTGGCTACCTTCTTTCTTTATTTTCCTATTATTTTTAGCCATTGAAACATCGCCAATATTTGCAAAATTATTATCCCCAAAGGGCGCATACGACTTTAAACTTGAAGACCAAGAAACTGCCGTAAAAACTCACGTAATGCAGAACAGAAACCAAAGAGAAGCATTACTGCAAACCGATTACGCTATTAATGACCGCGTTTATGGCGATATTAAAAATGAAGAGGACTTATACAATTATAAGCGCAAAAAAGCAAGAGAACTCATGCAACTACAAGCAGATGCTTTTTTTAAGAAACAAAAAAATGCACTTTAGAGATTAAGCAGCTGTTTCAGACTTAAACTTATTATACAAACTTGTAGGACCGCTTCCTATTATTGAAACATTTTTCCTGTTTTTTACAGATTCTTTGTGTAATTCTAATACTGCTTTTATACCATGACGGTCAATATGCTCCAGACCTTCCACATTAACAACAATACTATTTTCTCGTTCAAGAATACTGTAAAATTCGTGCTTAAATAAATGTACGTTCCGTTTATTTAATGCGCCTTTAATTTTTAAAAAGTTTCCGTAACTGGTAATTCTAAGATTCATACAACATAAATTATAAGGTTAAACATTAGACTTAGGGAGTTTAATATTTTGACTATCAGGTAAATATATAAATAAATTCTGTATTTGTAGAATTTTTTCGACAAACGGAAAATCAAAATGGTTATAAAGAATCTTTTTCTTCTATTTAAAGCATTTATAACCCTTTTATATCTAAAGCTTTTTTACTTTTAAATGGTTTAATTAACTCATACTTCATGAAATTTTATATTCTATTGTTTTTTTTATTCTTTCACCTATCTACATATGCGCAAAGCAATTACAAAGAAGATTCCGAAGCTATATTAGCTGTTCTTGAATCTCAACGCATCGCCTGGTCTAATGGTGATATTGAAACGTTTATGGAAGGCTATTGGAAAAATGATTCTCTAAAATTCTATGGTGCTGGAGGTATCACTTACGGTTGGAAAAACACCTTATCCAGATATAAGAAAGGTTACCCCACTAAAGATCATACTGGAAAATTAGATTTTAAGATAAACGCTATTAATCAAATAAATAATAACGCTTACTATGTTATGGGTGAATTCTTTTTAGAACGCCATGTTGGTGATGCCAATGGAATATTTATGATAATATTCAAGAAAATAAATGGTATCTGGAAAATTATTGCAGATACCTCTTGCTAGATTATGGTACCCATTGTTAGAATAGCGACACTAAACGACTTACCAACTTTATTGTCTTTTGAACAAGGCGTTATTGAAGCAGAACGTCCCTTCGACCCTACCATTAAAGCGGGTTGTATTACATACTATGATATTTCTAAATTAATAACAAATGAAAACTCTGAAGTTTTTGTAGCCGAAATTGATGATGAAATTGTTGCATCTGGCTATGCAAAGATTAAACCCGATAGACATTATTTAAAACATGCCGAACAAGGCTATTTAGGCTTCATGTACGTATCAGAAAAACACCGAGGCAAACAACTCAATAAACTTATTATAGATGCCCTTTTACACTGGTGCAAAAACAAGAATGTATTTGAAATTAGGTTAGATGTCTACCAAGATAATCTACCAGCTATTAAGGCTTACGAAAAAACAGGATTTAAAAAACATATGATTAATATGCGCCTAGATATTAAAAATTTAAAATAACTTGAATTAGATATATTAAAACATTGACAGTCGAAATTTTAAATTATTTAACATAGGAACGGTGTCATTCTGAATGAAGAACGAAAAGGAATCTCATAATTTCGGATTTATAATGAGATTTCTCACTCCATTCGAAATATCAATTAGCATCAAAAAAGTTTATAGAAACTATAGTAACTTCAATAAAATTTCAGGGTTTTAATCTTTAACTATATAATCAAAGCTACTTAATCCCTTCTCCAAAAGGATTTTCAATAGATAGCATAGGCTCTGTAAACCATTTTGGACCTTCATCTGTCATATAAATATGATCTTCATGACGAATACCAAATGCATTTGGAACACAAATCATAGGCTCGTTACTAAAACACATCCCCGTCTCTAAAACAGTTGTGTCGTTTCTAACAATATATGGCCATTCGTGTATATCCAAACCAATACCATGTCCTGTACGATGCGGTAATCCTGGTAAGTTATAATCTGGTCCTAAACCATGAGCTTCTAAGGTTTTTCTTGAAGCAATATCTACGGAAGCACAAGTTTCTCCTAGTTGAGCAGCATTAAATGCAGCTTGTTGAGTTTCTTTTTCAATAGTCCAAATACGCTTTTGTAAATCGGTGGCTTCTCCAAATACATAGGTTCTGGTAATATCTGAAATATAGTCATGTAATACGCAACCTGTATCAACAAGAACCACTTCGTCTTCCTCTAAATTCTTTGGCGTTTTTACTCCATGAGGAAACGATGTATCGACTCCAAACAATACAATACAAAAATAAGAGCCCGATGCAACACCATAACGCTTGTGTGCTTCGTGAATAAAATCGGTAACTTCTTTAGCTGAAATACCAACTCTTAAAATTCTAGCGGCAGCTTTTTGCACTTCTAAAGTGATGTTCATAGCATGTTGCATAATGGCTATTTCTGCTTCAGATTTTACCATTCTACAGGCAGCCGTAATAGGTTTCGCATTTACCAATTCAAATGCTGTATTTGCCTTAAAAATACCATCGGTTATAAAAAAAGGAGTTGCTTCATCTATTAGAATAGCACCATCATTCACTTGATGTTTAGCACAGATTTGCGCAAATAATTCATACGGACTTTCATGTTCCTGCCAACAATGTACGTCACCTTCAATTAGCATAAAATCCAATATAGTTCCTTTTTCAAATTCAGGAGCTATATAATGTAAGGTGCCATTTGGAAATAACAAAGCACCTACCATACGCTCACTAGAACTCCATTGTGTTCCTGTAAAATAATACAAATTTGTTCCTGCATGTAAATACATTACTTGTGCATTCTTATCTTGCATTAGTATACAAGCCTTTTTTATACGAGCTTTAAACTCCTCTTTTTGAATAGGATTCACCAAATGTGCTATAGGTTTTATAGCTTTTAACTCTGCTTCTATGGTAGAACCACCTATTCCGACTGTACTCATAAATAATATAATTTTTTAAAACTTCCTATCGGGATGAAAACACGATAAATCTAAAGATGTTTTATTATTTGAAATCACTTCAGCAACCAACTTTCCTGTAGCGGGTCCTAAACTCCACCCCATCATCGCATGTCCTGTGGCTATGGTTAAGTTACTGCATTTTGAAGATTTTCCTATATATGGTAAACCATCTGGCGAACAGGGACGCAAACCACTTTCGGCTTGTTGTTTTTCTTCTTCAGTAATCTCAACTGAATTGTAATATGATTTTGCGGCATTAGCAATTGCATTTACTCTAACAGGATTGATGTCATGATTAACACCTGCTACTTCCATAGTTCCAGCAAAACGTGTAAAACCGTCCATTGGTGTAACCGCTACTTTTGCTTCACATAAAATAGCTGGAATGGTAATATTGGTTTCGCGCTCAACATTAATTCGGTAGCCTTTTCCTGCTTGAATAGGAATTTTTAAGTCTAGTTTTTTCGTCAATAAAGGGCTCCAACTTCCCGCGGCTAAAACCACTTCATCACAAGATAATTCCTGCTTGTTAGTAACTACTTTTGAAATACTATCATTTGATATTTCAATATCTTTTACTTCTTCATTAGAGAAAAACTGAACCCCTTTACTTTTTAAATAGCCTATCATTTCTGGCATAAAATGATTTGGTGTCATATGCGAATCTGAATGATAATACACAGCTCCTTTAAAATTAGTATCTGCTTTAGGCTCCAGTGTTTTAACTTCTTTTTCCGATAAAAGATCTACTTTCAAACCTTCTTTAATACCACGTAAGCCTACTTTCCATTCTTCTTCTCCAACCTTATCTGTTTTATAACACATCAACAGCCCTTTTCTTTCGTAGTGGAAATTAAAATCTCCTGAGTCTTTCATGGCTTCATACAAATCACGACTAAACAGATTGATGTCTTTAATTGGCTTGATAGACTTCTCCACTTTTGATGGTGTAGCCGATTTTTTAAACGCCCAAGTCCACTTTAAAAAATCTAAGTCTAAACTCGGTTTTACGTAAAAGGGGCTTGCCGAGTTAAACATCCATTTGATGCCTTTTGTAATCATACCAGGTGCTGCTAATGAAATGAAATGACTAGGTGTAATATAGCCTGCATTTACATAGGATGCTCCTGATGAAAAGTTTGATTTATCAATTACTGTAACTTGATGCCCTTCTTTTTCAAGGTAGTACGCGGAACATAAACCGATGATACCTCCGCCAATTATAATTATGTTTTTATTCATTTATTATTTCATACTAAAATCCCAAATAGGTGTTGTTCCTAAAAGGTGTTCAACAAAATAATTCCATCGTTTTTTAATAAAATAATTTCTGTGCTTGCCTACATAGCCATGTCGTTGACTTGGAAGAATTAACAAATCAAATTCTTTATCGGCATTAACTAAAGCTTCGGCGAATTTAAAAGTCCCTGAAGGGTTTACATTATCATCCAATCCGCCGTGAACCAATAACAATTTACCTTTTAAATTTTTCGCGTTTGTTATATTTGAAACCTCTTGAT
Source organism: uncultured Algibacter sp. (assembly GCF_947487605.1). Lineage (GTDB taxonomy): Bacteria > Bacteroidota > Bacteroidia > Flavobacteriales > Flavobacteriaceae > Algibacter_D. The sequence continues at coordinate 55,302 of NZ_CANKXK010000004.1, read as the reverse complement.
AGGTTTCATCTACTGGCCAACCTTGATACATTTCTGGCCACCAAGCTTTTTCCATTCTAAAATCATGGTCTCCAGAACTGGCAACCCCAACTTTATAAAAATCTGGAAAAGCAACCATAGCACGCCCCGTATCAAATCCACCTGCCGAATGTCCAAAAATGCCCACTTTATCAGTATTTATCCAAGCGCATTTCTTGCCTAAATGATTAATGGCCAGTACGTGATCTTCTAAATTATTTCCCATATTTTTATAGGAATGACTTTGGAATTCTTTTGAACGACCCGAAGTTCCTAATCCGTCCATTTGCATCACAATAAATCCTAATTCTGCCAAAGCCTGATTGCTAAACGCTACATGGAAAGATTTTGGGAAACGCTGTGTCTGTGGGCCTGTGTAAGTGGCATCTATGATAGGGTATGATTTTGAAGCATCAAAATTTGTAGGCTTCCAAATTGCACCGTAAATCGTTGTTTTTTTATCTTTTGCAGTTAAACTGAAAATTTCTGGAGCTTTCCATCCTTTTTCTATAACTTCTGATGCATCAGCTTGTGTTAATTGCGTTAAAATTTTGCCTGTTTTTGAGTCTCTTAAAACTGTCTTTGTTGGGATATTTACTGTTGAAAAATTATCTGTAAAATACTTTCCATCTTTTGAAAACGACACCTGATGATGTGCATTTTCAGGAGTCAATAAGGTAACTTTTCCTTTTAAAGAAACTTTATATACTTGTTGATGGTATGGATTATTACCTGTTTCTTTTCCTGATGCTAAAATGTAAAAATCACCGTTAGATTTATCAATAAAACTTACATCATTGATGTAATAATTCCCTTTTGTAAGTGGTGTTATTTCATTCGTTTTTAAATCTAAACTATAAAGCTGTCTCCAACCGCTTCTTTGCGATAGGAAAACAATTTTTTGCTGTTTTTCTAAATAAAACTCTTTGAAATTATCAATACCAATCTTACTTGTTTCCGTAATTAATGTGCGCTCAGTTTGCGTATTTAAATCTACTTGTTTTACATAACCTTTTTGAAACCCACGCTCGAGGTATTTTGCAAATAAAACCCCAGATTCATTAGACCAACTTGTATAAATGGCATTGATATGCGATACCCTTGGCAGATTTGTTTTTACGGCTTTTTTTGTTTCAATATTATAAAACACAGGCTTTTGATGTATTACCGTAGTATCACCTGGTGAGCCTCTGTAATAAGACAATAATTTTGGTTTGTACAGTGAGTCAATGCTATAGTCTAGCAAGTACATTTTTTCAGCATTATGCAAATCAATTATATTGGTTGCCAAGTATTTTGAATCTGGTGACCAATTGACTGCAAAATGTTTGGGGCGCTCTCCATTTTCACCCTCTATTAAATCGAACCATCCATAATAAGTGGCATATTCGTAATTCTTTTTTCCGTCAAAACTTAATTGATGGATTTCATCGGTTTCGGTAGATTTAATGTACAAATTATAATCTTTTGAATAGGCTATCCATTTACCATTTGGTGATGTGCTTTCAAAAGGATTATTTACTAGTTTGTCCTCTTCTTTAAGTTGAAGTTTGTAAGATGCTAAATTTAGAACATACGATTTCCCAAAAGCATAGAAAGACAGGTTTTCTTTGTCTTCATATTCGATGTTTGACAATAAAAATTCCGTTGATTTTATAGTTTTATTGAACGTTTCTTGAAATGCATTTGATAGCTTTTCGTGGTCGAATAATGGCTTAACCTGATGGTCTTTCAAACCAACTGTTTTATAACTTTTCCCTTTTTCAGAATACTCTACAAACCATAAACCTTCTCCATTTTTAAACCAATTGATTTTTGGATTAAGATTAAAAACCGTTTTATTATTGTAGTTATTGTATAAGTAACTTACTGCTCTTTTGTAATCTTTTTGAGTTACACTTTGCGATTGCATTTTTAAAGTTGCAATACATAGTACAAATACTATATAATAAAATTGTTTCATGTGTTTATTTTTAAGAGACCTGTCAGGTTTTAAAAACCTGACAGGTCTAGATGCAAACTAAATAACTTGGAACCCATGAGCATAAGGGTCATCTTTATCATCAATAATAATGGTATTATAACCAAATACTTTTGCCCAACCTTGAATACTAGGTATAATAGCAGGTTTACCATCTAAGGTCGTTTCTTCAACCACACGCCCAATAAACTTACTTCCTATAAAACTTTCATGAATAAATTCATCACCTTTTTTCAATGTCCCTTTGGCATAACGTTGCGCCATAACCGCAGATGTTCCTGTTCCGCAAGGACTTCTGTCAATTGCTTTATCTCCATAAAACACAGCATTTCTTCTTGTAGAAGTTGGGTCTAGCGGTTCTCCAGTCCATAGTATATGCGATACATCCCTGATGGTTTCATTTTCTGGGTGCACAAACTTATTTGGATATTTCTGGTTGATTTTATCCCTTAATACTTGTGAATATTGTATCAGTTTACTCGCTGTAAAATCTTGAACTCCCGAAAAATTTTCTTGAGGATCTATAATAGCGTAATAGTTTCCACCATAGGAGACATCAAAAGTTAACTCCCCTAATTCAGGACAATCTATAGTTAAATTTTCAGCAGCTAAATAACTTTTTACATTAGTGAGTCTTACCCAATCTACTTTATTGGCTGTTTGTTGGTATTCAATTTCTACCAAACCTGCTGGAGCTTCCATTTTTATTTTACCAGGTGTTTTTGGGGTTATCAAACCTTCTTCAATAGCTATGGTTATTGTACCAATAGTACCATGTCCACACATAGGTAAACAACCCGAAGTTTCAATAAATAAAATGGCAAAATCATTTTCTGGATCATGAGGTGGGTATAGCATACTGCCACTCATCATATCATGTCCGCGAGGTTCAAACATTAAGCCTTTGCGAATCCAATCATATTCTTTTAAAAAATGTTGACGCTTTTCACTCATGGTAGCCCCAACCAAATCGGGCTTTCCTTCTTTAATCACCCGTACTGGGTTACCACAGGTGTGCGCATCTATACAAACAAATGTGTCTCTACTCATTCTTTATCTTGTCAATATATGTGTTTATTCTTTTTTCTAATATGGATAAGGTTACGGTGCCTTGTTCCAAAATAATTTCGTGAAACTCGCGAATATCAAATTTTGGACCTAATGCCTTTTTTGCCTTTTCTCTTAACTCTCTAATTTTGAGCTCTCCTATTTTATAGGATAGTGCTTGCCCTGGCCATGAAATATAACGGTCTGTTTCTGTGTTCACCTCAAGCATTGACAAGGCTGTATTTGATGCCATATAATCTATTACTTGTTGTCGTGTCCATCCTTTAGCATGAATACCTGTATCGACCACCAAACGGCAGGCACGCCACATTTCGTAAGTGAGCTTACCAAATTTCTCATACGGTGTTTTGTATAAGTCCATTTCGTCAGCTAGAAATTCAGAGTACAACCCCCAACCTTCACCATAAGCAGATAAATATAAGTCTTTTCTAAACTGAGGAATACTATCGCCTAATTCATTATTTAAACTCATTTGTAAATGATGCCCTGGTACCGCTTCGTGGGCTGTAAGTGCTGGCAAGGTATATAAAGGTCTGCTTGGTAAATCGTAGGTGTTTACCCAATAATACCCAGGTTCTGTACTGTTTTTTGAAGTACCTATATAACGTCCGCCTGTATATTTTGGTGCAATGGCATCAGGTACTGGTGCTACGCCATAAGCCTTTCTAGGCAAGGTTTTAAAGAATTTTGGTAGCTGCGCATCTAATCTTTTAGCCATATCGCGAGCATTCATCAATAACTCCTTAGGTGTTTTGGCATAAAATTGCGCATCTGTTCTTAGAAATTGTAAAAAATCTGCAAAGCTTCCTTTAAAATTTAATCCATCTATAATGGTTTGCATTTCTGCTTTTATACGAGCCACTTCTGTTAATCCTATTTGATGAATATCATCGGCTGTATAGGTAGTACTTGTGGTGTAAAAATTGATTCTGTTTTGATAAAAATCATTTCCGTTAGGCAAATTTAAAGCCCCAATGGAGGTTCTTGTTTTTGGCAAATATTCTGTTTCAAAAAATGATTTTATCTTTTTAAATTGTGGTGTAACAACTGTTTCAATAGCTTTTTTAGCTACTGTTAACACGGAATCTTTTTGTGCTTTAGTTAAATTTTCGGGTAGGTTTTTAAATGGCGAATAATAAAAACTATCCTCATAGTTTTCAACAATATGATCGTTATACGAAGACTCATAGCCATTAAAGATAACTCGTGATTGCGATACACCTTTTCCCAAGCCTTCACGCAAATTTGCAAGGTGTTGATTTACAAATTCTGGGATGGCATTTAATTGATTTAAATAGGTTTTTACCTGTTTGTAACTGGTTAATGGCTTAACATTATACGTTAAATTGGTATGAAAACCAGCATCAGAAAGTAACGGGTTTAAATAACACTCAAAAGTGTTATAGTCTATTTTATCTTGAAGGATAAACTTTAAAAGGTCTAATGAAATATGTTCGGTTTCACTTAAATCAGAAGCCTCAATTTCAGACAGTTCGTCTAATTTTGATTGTGCATATTCTGCTTCTGCTTGGTAATGTGCTTTTGTAAAAAGACCTAAAGGATATACGTTTTCATCATACCCCTTATGGTCTTGATAGCTATTAATCAAACTTTGTAACCTTTCCGAATTTGTATTTACTTTTTTTTTATTGCAACTGTATGTAACGCTTAACACCAAAATGAACACACAACATTTTATATAATTCATAGTAAATACTAATTTTAGGGGTTCTCTTATATTTTTATCGTTTTAAAGCTTCTGGTAGCAATTCTTTAGGGAACGATTGGTAACTTACTGGACGTACCCATCGTTTTATAGAATTGGTTCCTACTGCTGTAAATCTAGAATCTGTTGATGCTGGATAAGGCCCTCCATGTTGCATAGATGGACACACCTCAACACCTGTAGGCACACCGTTAAAAATGATTCTTCCTACGCGATTTTCAAGTGCATCTATCACCTCATGCAGATTTGCATAATCTTCTTTTTCTGCAATAATGGTTCCTGTTAATTGCCCTTCTAATCCGTTGATGATTTGGATTAATTCATCCTCATCTTTAGCTCTTACTACCAAAGAAAATGGCCCAAAAACCTCTTGATGTAATTTAGGATTCGCCAAAAAGTCTTCTCCAGAAACACTCGTGATTTGCGATTCTGCATAATTAGCCTCAATAGTACCCTCTATTTTCCCAACAACTTCTGCTCCTGCTTGAGACGATACACTATTACCGTTTTCTACAAATCCTCTTTTTATGTTAGGATGCAACATACATTGTGGATTAATAGCGATTGTTTTTTCTGCTAAATCTTTAATAAACTGTTGAGTATTATCACCCTCAACCGTAAGGATTAAACCTGGTTTTGTACAAAATTGTCCAGCTCCTAAAGTAATAGAACCTGCATAGGTTGTTGCTATGGCTTCAGACCTATTTTCTATCGCTTTAGATGTAATAACAACTGGGTTAATACTTCCCATTTCTGCAAAAACCGGGATTGGTTCTTCGCGTTTTGCGGCTACATCGAATAATGCTCTACCTCCAGTGATGCTTCCTGTAAAACCAACTGCTTTTACTTTAGGATGTTTTACTAAAGCGGTACCAACAGTTCTTCCGCTACCTGTAATATTTGAAAACACGCCGTTTGGCATACCTGTTTTTTCAGCAGCTTTAATAATAGCTGAAGCTACCAATTCTGCCGTACCAGAATGCATTGCGTGTGCTTTAACTATAACTGGACACCCTGCTGCTAATGCACTGGCTGTATCGCCACCTGCGGTTGAAAATGCCAAAGGAAAATTACTTGCTGCAAAAACAACTACGGGCCCTAAAGGAATTAAAGTACGTCTTAAATCGTCTTTTGGAAGTGGTGTTCTATCTGGCATAGCTTCATCAAAGGTATTCTCTCTCCAATCATCGTTAGCTACTAAGTCTGCAAAAGAACGTAATTGAAACACCGTTCTTCCACGCTCACCAATGGCTCTTCCTTCAGGCAATCCAGATTCTGTAGTATATTCATCAATTAATTCTTGATCTAGAGCTAGAATTTCATCAGCAATCGCATTTAAAAACGCAGCTCTTTTTTCTCCTGATGTTTTTCTAAACACTTTAAAAGCAGACCATGCTAACTGAACCGCTTCATCAATCTCTTCAGCTGTGGCTTCATGAAACGCTGTTGGATTCTCAATATTGAGTTTTGGGTCGATGGTTTTGTGCGTTATATTACCACTTGCTTTAAGTGTGTTTCCTATATAATTTTTTCCTGTTATCATCTTTATTTATTTTTTAATGCTTTTTTTCAAATTTACTTATTTGTAAGCTACTTTTTTGATAATAGATATTTTTGCAATAATACCTTGAAATGAAAACCCTTTTCTCATAAAATCTCTAGAATTATGATAAACGTGTTTTAATATCTTCATTATGCCTTCTGCAAAAACGAAGCTTTCTCATTTTTGAATATTTGAAAGGATTAACTTAGTAAATCCAGAACTTCAAGTCTTTCTTTCGCCAGAATATATCTTGCACGGACATCATCAATTTGCTGTTGAGTTAATTTCTTACCAAAGGTACGCAACCCACCAGCAACATCATTATGATGAATTCCCATTGCAAGCTTAAGATATTCCATAAGCAATGGTTTAGCATCCAGATACGATAAGGAATTTAAAGCCTGAGAAATTTTGTTTGCCTCAGCCCATTCTCCATTTAAAACATACTCCTGCATAGTAACGCTTGCTTTTGGGAAGATAGTACCTACACCTGTAATTCCACCACATGCTCCAGCGAGTCCTGCATGTACAGTGACTGTATCTACTCCTGCCAAAACCTTTAAATCTTTGTTCTCTAACATGAGAGTTTCAATAATTGAAACATCTATAGTCGATATTTTAAGAGCAGTTACTTTAGGAAGAACAGAAAGTCTTAGAAGAAGGTCCGTTGAGAGCGCATGATAACCAGCTGCATCAGGGTTGTTATAAGGCATAATTGTTACGCCTACATCATTTGCAGTTGCTTCAGAAAGAGCATAGTACTCATACATTTCTTTTTCACAAGGAACCGCCTTAGTTTTTGGAGGCATTACCATGACTGTATCAACTCCAACTTTTGCAAGTCCTTCAACGATTTCGGCAAGTTCTTCCTTAGTTTCTGCTGCAGCTCCGCTGATTAACGGAACATTGTATTCTTTAGCAACCTCAGAAAGAGATTTAAGTAAAGAAAGACGCTGTTTGGTGCTTAGGTAGCTATTCTCACCCAGAGTACCAGAACCAACAAGTCCGCTCATTCTGCTTCCGCCCTTTCCTTGAACTTTTAAAATACCTGCGGCCTGTTTTTGTGTTGCATCAAGGTCAATTTCAAGAACGCCAGATTTTGACTCTTTCAGCCATGTAAACACTGCTGGCATTACACCATCCCAATTGAATTTCATTTTATATGATTTTTTTATTGATACAAAATTATATGGAAATTATATTTATTAAGAATAGTTGATTATCCACAAACGATACTATACAATCCAAATAATTACAATTATTAATTTTACTGAATAATATTTACATGGTTTTGTTGACTAGCAACATTTTATTGAACGAAAAAAATTAATCTATTGGACTAACATTTAAGTTCAAATCTTCAAAATATTTTATACGATTAGGTATCGTTTTATTAATTGTACTTTTAAGATCTTCAGATATTCTGTCTGATCGATATGTGACAGCTAAATACATTAAAAAGCTTTCTGCTACGTCTTCCCTTTTGGGATTATCGCGAGCATAAGTAGAAATAAAAGTTCCGTCTGCTTCTTGAGCGGCTAACCATCCAGAAGCTTCGGCATGATCTGCATCTAGTGATATATGACTTCCTTCATGTACAAGTGTTTCTTCTAAAATACCATTTGCTTCATAGTCTAAACCTTGCTCTGTATGAATAAGAAAGTTGTTGTTTCCACCGCCAAAGGCTTCATTTCCTTTATGAATCCAAACGGTCTTTGCATAATTTCTTATCGCCTTTGGTAATCTTCCAATCACTTTTGCGTACTTATCTGCTTCTATTTCTGCCAATTCTTTCGTTGAAAATTTTGGATTTACTTGAACTTCTAATGCTAAACCATCACTAAAAGTAACATCAAACAAAAAGCATTCTTCTTATTTTTAGTTATAGCAAATAATTAATTCAATAATTGTTTTTACCTAAACAAAGCTTTTAAAAGTTATTTGCAAACAATTGAAAGTTTTTTAACTTTTAGCGATAAACATTAATTCTAAAATTCAATTGTAAAACTTAATACATAAACGATGATTATGTCGTTATCAATAATTACAAAATTGATTACAGGGGTAAAATTAATTCAGTTTTTACAAAAAATACGATGCTCATTTATTCATGAACAATACTATATTATCCAATTTGGTATTTTAACATAATATGACGAATAGTATTTGTGTATATTTACTGCTGATTTTATAATTAATGAAAGTTTTACCTTTTAAGATACCAAAGCCAGAACAAGATGCTCTTGCCTTAGAAATTAATCGTAGTCAATCCTTTTATGATAAACTTCACCAACATGAAGAAATTCAAGTAAGCCTAATTGCAGAAGGTGAAGGCACACTTATTGTTGGCGATTCTGTGAACTATTATTCTAAAAATGACATATTAGTTATTGGAAGCAATATTCCACATGTATTTAAAAGTGATACTGATGCTTCAAAAGTATCGTATATGATAACGTTATTTTTTACTGAAGATTCATTTGGCTCACATTTTTTTGAACTGGAAGAGTTAAAAGAGTTACAGTTGTTTTTTAAACATGCTAAACACGGGTTTAAAATAACATCTCAGCAAGAAATAATGAAAGAGCTATTTTTTCAACTTGAAAAATCAACAAAATTTAAACGTTTTATCATACTTCTTCAACTTTTAAAATTAACATCAGATTCAAACTTTACTAGTTTATCATCTTTTATTTATGAAAAAAAATATACCGATAACGAGGGAAAAAGGATGCAGAATATATTTGAATATACTATGAATAACTTTCAAAAAGAAATTTCATTGAATACTATTTCAGAAGTTGCTAATATGACAAAAAATGCTTTTTGCAAGTATTTTAAAAAACGAACTAACAAAACCTATGTTCAGTTTTTAAACGAATTGCGTATTGAGCATGCATGTAAATTATTACTATCAAACAAAGACTTATCTGTAATTCAAATAGCAGAACAAGCAGGGTTTAATAATATGTCTAATTTTAACAGGCAATTTAAAAACTTAAAAAATACTAGCCCTTCGGAATTTAAAAAGACCTATTAGGTTTTTTTAACGTAATCTGTTATAATTACTATTTGCTGTGCTCCTACTTTTCCCTCTATATATTTATCATTTTCGCGGTCTAGGCGAATATTTCTAACTGCGGTTCCCTGTTTAGCAACCATACTCGACCCTTTTACTTTTAAATCTTTAATAAGAACTACTGAATCTCCAGCATTTAAAACTACCCCATTAGAGTCTCTATGAATTATTTTAGCCGATTCGTCTTCATGCTCTCCAGTTGCTCTTGCTAAAACCAAAGCTTCATCGTCTAAGTACATCATGTCTAATAAATCTTTTGGCCACCCCTCATTACGAAGCCTTTGTAGCATTCTCCATGCCATAATTTGCACAGCCACGTGTTCACTCCACATACTATCGTTTAAACAGCGCCAATGATTTGGATTCATTTCTACGTCACCATTTATTTGATCTAAACAAGTGCTGCATGCTAAAATATCGTTAGCCACATTTTCGTTTAACGAGGGCGGGATAGTGTATTGCTTTAAATTTTTGGCTGATGAACATAATTCGCAGGAATTATTGCTTCTGTCTTTTAAGGTTTGAAATACGCTCATTAAATACTATTTTTTAGCTCATACAATGATACACTTAAAATGTAGTTCGTACAAATTGATAATTTTATATCTATTATACATTTTGATAAAATTCTGTTAGTTCTAAGTGATTTACTTTATTACTCAAAAGGCACGGTGGCTTATATTATAAAAAAGGATACCATAATTGGTATCCTTTTTTAATTTTACTTTTAATAAAACTACTTTGAGAGTTCATGCAACCACATATATAAATAATCGGCGTGACCTTTAAAATATTTTTTTAGTGCCTTACCATCTTCTTCTGTTAAGGCTTCTTTCATTAGTTCTCCATTTCTATCAAACATTTTTCCTAAATCGTGTATTGAATCTATAAAAATAGCTTCAACAAAATCTCTTCTATCTGAACCCCAATTATGTCTGTTCGGGTAATACGCTTTAATGTATTCGTTTTTATTAATCACGTCTTCACGAATTTTCTTGTAAATAGCATTATACTCTTCCATAGTTCCATCTTTTGGAAATGCCCACTTATTTTTTCTTAAGTACACAACCATATCCTTTGTAGGTTTTTCAGTCATGTGTTTTGCACCATTCATGGTTACCATAATTTCATCAGAGTGATAGGTTGAATAAGCAGAACCTAACTTCTCTAGGAAAGCCTCTCTAGCTTCTTCATCTGGCCATGCTTCTTTTTCTAGTTCAGCATTACGTGCAGCTGCTTTATCTATATCTTCCCAAGTAGCGTAGCCTTGTACATATACAATTTCATTACTGTTTTCTGTAAACAAATGTGTGTGATACGCTGCATGTAAAATGTGTTCGTTTTTTCGAGTCACTTTTTCCATGTATTCTTTCTCGGCAGCTTTCCATTCATCCATAGTACCCTCGTAATCCTTAGCCCAATACATGGTAGTAGCTGATATGTAAGTTGGTCCTTCTTTGGCTTCATCTTGAGCTAAAATTACAACTGGACTAAGTAGAAAAAATAATACTACAATAGCGGTAAAAAATTGATTGGTTGTTTTCATAATCTGTTAAAATTTTAAAGTTAATATAATGGTTAATTAATCTTGTCTTTAAAATTTGGGGATTCTTTTGACTATGCTACTAATCAATTTATTTAAGGAAGTGAATAGTAAATATACAAAAAAATGAAGTTTTATTCCTTTTTATATAAAATTTATAGTGACCCTAAAGTAACTCTTAATTTTTTAGGCATCCCTTTTACAACCATTTCATAAGAATGATCTATAAGTTCTAATACAAACTTTGGTTGTAACTCACCTTCATGAAGATATATGGTGTTCCAGTGTATTTTACTCATATGATAGCCTGGACGGATACTTGAATATTCTGCTCGAAGTTCTTGAGCATAATCAGGATTACATTTTAAATTAATACCTGCTTCGCTTCGTTCCCACCATTTTAAAGATGTTAACGCAAACATTTTACCAAGTACTTTAAAAACAAGCGTGTCTTCATCGAATGGAAAATCTTCAGTAGTTCCTTTTTTACTCAAACAATATTCTCGAATTTGCTCTATGTTCATTTTAAAAGCTCTTGCTTCTTAGCATCTATTTTTAAAGCTGAATAATCTAATTGCCATCCTATAGTTTCAACAATGGTTTCCATAAGTAAAATAGTTTCTAAAGCTTCTTTTTGAGCAACTTGAATTAATCCGCTTTCTGGTATTTTATCTTGAATATGAATTTTTGCTTCATTATGCAAATCGGTTAAGTCGGTCGCTTCAAATTTATTGAACAAACCATCCGACTTATCGTAATAATTCAAATTGGTTTCAATTGAAAGAATCTCAGGTTCCGGAAAATGCTCTAAAATAATTCTCCTTCTATTTACATCAGATTTTAATTCAATTTTAGACAAATCATACCCTACATGCGCCTTCGCATTAATAATTACCAACGCCTTTTTTTTACTTGAAATTAGTTTTAGAAAACGTGCCTTTACATCCTCATAATGATATATTTCGGCAAAATCGCCTTCTACCGTTATAAACTTACAAACCTTTTTTATTTTGTTTAGTAGCAGTACCGATTGCGAATTTACAAGCTGTTTTTTCTTTATCGATTTTAAATAAGTTACAATACCCAAACTCACTAAAACTCCTATGATGATTCCTAAAAAAGCTTCCATATTAATCTATAATTTTATATAAAATTGGTTTACTAGGACTTGCATCATTTTCAAAAGGAGCTATTTGAATATTAACAAAATAAGTTCCATCTATTACATTGTTTGGTACATAAATAAGCTCGGTTATAGTTGCATCCATTCTTAATTTTCCTGTTATATTCCAAAAAGCATTGTGCGCCAATAGTTGACATTCGTCTTTTTCTTTGTCAACACTGGGTAAATCAATTAACAAATGTTTTACCTCTTTTTCTCGCAAATAAATAGCTGCTTCTTCAAGCAAATATGTTGGGTTTGTATTGGAATATTGAGCGCTTATTTTTTCATCCAAATTGGGAATGGTTCGAATAACAATTGCTTCTCTTTTTTTATTACCAATTGCGAATTGAAGTTGTTTTTTAGAAATTACAGAATCGCCATTTAACCTCTCTGGCGCGACAGTAATTAATTCTGCCAAAAAGAAAAACTGCTTCAAATTCTGATTGATAGAATGTACTTTTTCTGTTATATGACCAACACATTCGGTATGTGTACCATGTGCATGTGGATTAAAAAAAATATTATTAAAATTTACACAAGCTCCCTCTTTAATACTTGCAGTCCATTCACCATCTTTTACTGGTTTAATTTTTGGTTCTTCAATATACCATGCATTTACATTGCTTTTGGAAGCCCTTAATGGCATGGAAATATCCAATGGTTTTGATAAGTCTATTTTTAGTTTTCTTGAATTGTATTGTATTATAGCAATCATATTCCCAAATATAATCAAATCATAAATAGTTCGGAAGCAATGCCATCAACTAAAAATTTTCCCTTTTGAGTAGTTATTAACTTCTCTATGTTATTATGATTCTCGTCAATTTCACTTGAAGTAACTAGTAACCCATTATTTATGAACTTTTTTGCAGTCTTATTTAAATACTTAAGAGACTCATTGCCAAAATCGTTTTGAATTTTATTTAGTGAAACCCCCCAAATGGTTCTTAGTCCCGTCATAACATACTCGTTATACTGATCTTTTTTTGAAAGCGTTTCTACTGTATTTGGCAATTCATTATTTTGAATACTTTTAATATATTTTGCGTTGTTTGCCACATTCCAACTTCGCTTATTTTGGTTAAATGAATGTGCCGAAGGGCCAATACCTATATAGGATTTACCTTGCCAATAGCTCGTGTTATGTTTTGAAAAGAAATTGGGCTTTCCAAAATTTGAAATTTCATAATGTACAAAACCTTTATCATTTGTTTTTTTTACTAAATGATTAAAATGTTTTAATGCCAAAGCTTCATCAATTGGTGGATATTTACCACTATTAATAAAAGAATCTAATGCTGTTTTTGGTTCTACCGTTAAAGCATAACTTGAGATATGATTTACACCAAAACTAAAGGCCATTTCTAAATTGGTATTCCATTTTTCTAAACTCATATTTGGTATACCGTAAATAAGGTCTATTGTAATATTATCGAAATGTTTTGTAGCCACAGACAACGAATTTTTAGCCTCTCCTGATGAATGAGCGCGGTTCATACTTTTTAAATCGTCATCAAAAAAGGATTGAATGCCAATACTTAATCTGTTTATTTGCGTATTTGTTAATTCGATTATTCGTTTATAAGAAAGGTCGTCTGGGTTAGCTTCTAGTGATATTTCTGGATTATTACCAACTTGGTAGTTTTTGTAAACAGTACTAATCAATACACTTAATTCTTCATTAGTTAATAGAGAAGGTGTCCCTCCACCAAAATAAATGGTTTCTATGGTTTGGTTATTTAATTCTTTTTTCCTGAGTTCTAATTCTTTTATTAAAGCTTGAACTAGCTCATCTTTCTTTTTTAAAGATGTTGAAAAATGAAAATCGCAATAATAACATGCTTGTTTACAGAATGGTATGTGGATGTAGATGCCGCTCATTTAGTTATCAGTATTCAGTTGCAGTTCGCAGCCTAATTTATTATTAATAAAACTGCTCATAGATGTGGTTAAAATTGACGCTAAATTTTGTTTGTTATAATTCTAAACCAAAAAGGAGTAATAAAACAATTCTTAAATAAATCATATTAATAATTTAAAAGTAGATTCCTGTATTCGCAGGAATGACAACTAAACAAATCAACTTTTTGTAACCTTATCTTCATTTTGTTTCACAAAAGCACTCCATCCAGAATAGCTTTTACCAACCGTAACTTTGCCAGAATTATAAAAATGACAAACGGCAGCCGCTAAACCATCAGTGGCGTCTAAATTCTTCGGTAAAGTTTTAAGATTTAATAAACTTTGTAGCATTTTAGCAACCTGCTCTTTACTCGCATTACCATTACCTGTAATTGCCATTTTTATTTTTTTTGGTAAGTACTCTGTAATTGGTATTTGTCTACTTAAGCCTGCTGCCATAGCAACACCTTGCGCACGACCAAGCTTCAGCATACTTTGTACATTCTTTCCAAAAAAAGGTGCTTCAATTGCAATTTCGTCTGGATGATGTGTATCGATAAGTTCAATAGTACGCTCAAATATTAGTTTCAATTTTAAATAGTGGTCACTATATTTTTTTAAATCCAGTTCATTTAATTGCACAAATTGCATAGACTTACCAACTACTTTTATAAGTCCGAACCCCATAATGGTTGTTCCTGGGTCTATCCCTAAAATAATACGTTCTTTAGTCATCTTGTTCGCAATAATAACAACCGCTTAGTGAAATAGAAACGCCAATTGTTATGGTTAATAAATCTCCGTTGAAAGATCCAAAACCTTCTGAAATTGGATCAAAACCATCTGAAAACGCATACATATATGATGCATCTAAATACATTGACAGTTTATCGGAGATACCATAATGGAATTCCATACCACCCATAATATTTAAAAATGATACATCATTTTGCCCAAAATTCCCTAATGGTTTAATCATTGAAAATCCAGGGCCAGCATGTATAAAGGTTCCTATGCGAGATGGTAAAAAACTCAGTATTCGACTAGTGTCGTAAACTAGTTGAGCATTTATTCGTGAATAATTAAGCTTGAATTCTGGCGTTGCATCTTCGTTTGAAATTCGGCTAAAACTATAATCTAATTTTGCGCCTAAATTCCGCTTAAACATATATTGTAAACCTAAGTTAACAGTTGGGAAATTTAACGATTTCCCTTCAAAACCATCCACAAAACCATCACTAGATGGACTATTAACTCCCAGTGCTACTTGAGCCTTAAAAGTACTGGTGTCTCTTTGAGAAAATCCAGAAAATCCAATTATAAAGAAGGTTAAAATAAAAATTGTAAGCTTATAGGTACTAAAATTTGAGGTCATAACATTTATAATGATTTAATTTGTAACTCTATATGCAAAACGCGTTACTATACAAATCTAAACAATTCTTTCTTGTACTTGTTAAAATGAGTATTGTTGTTTGTGCTTTTTATTTTATAATACATAAATTAAAAACTAACACCCAACTTGATTTTTCTATTTTTACTGATTTTTTGTTTAAAAATGATGATTTTTCACTAAAAAACATTGGTTTTCTACTCTTTTTAACCATATTTAATTGGTTTTTCGAAATCTTAAAATGGCAACATTTAACCTTTATTGTAAAAAAAATTACATTTTTTGAAGCACTAGAACAATGTCTTGGATCTCTTACAGCTTCATTGTTTACACCTAATAGAGTTGGAGAATATGGTGCAAAAGCTATGTACTACAGAACAGGTTATAGAAAACAGATTGTATTGTTAAATTTAATAGGAAACATAATGCAAATGGCTACTACTTCTATCTTTGGAGTTATAGGTCTTATTCTTTTTGCTTACCATTATGAATTACTAATAAATCATACAAACATTATAATACTTGTGGCTGGCGTATTATTAACAGGAATTATTATTCGTTTTTTTATTAACAAACTGTCATTTACTATCCGAGGCTATTCGTTAAAAAAAATTATAGATTATATTTTAAATTTATCAAGGGATTATTTATTTAAAGCATTTACTTTCTCAATAGCTAGATACATTATATTTTCATTTCAGTTTTATTTTCTATTGCTAATTTTTAAAGTGAATTTAGACTATTTTGATGCCATGGTTCCTATTACAACAATGTATCTATTAGCATCTATTATTCCATCCATTTTTATTTTAGATGTTATTATTAAAGGGAGTGTGGCAGTTTACTTATTTGCATATTTAGGTGTTAATGAACTCATTATTTTAAGTATCATAACGATTATGTGGTTGCTTAATTTTGTGCTTCCAAGTGTTTTTGGAAGTTATTATGTCCTAAAATTTAAACTCCCAAAAGACATCGTTAAAATATGATATTTGCTTACTTAATCATCATCATTTTATACCTGATTGTTATTGGAAGTTTCGTTTATGGTTTTAATAAAGTAGCCACGTTTCATTTAAAGGATATAACACCCAAAACAACTTTTTCAGTCATTATTCCTTTTAGAAATGAAGCTGAAAATTTACCTGTTTTATTAGAGTCAATAGCTTTATTAAACTATCCGAAGGGCATGTATGAAATTATTTTTGTGGATGATGCTTCTGAAGATGAATCCACAGGAATTATTGAAAACGTTATCGATACAATCTCGAAAAAAAATGAAAATACTGGGACAAACATCAGGATAATAAAGAATGAGCGACATACAGACTCGCCAAAAAAAGATGCTATTACCTCGGCTATAAATAAATCTAAATACCATTGGATAGTAACCACAGATGCCGATTGTATTCTGCCAAAATATTGGTTAGACAGCTTTGATGAGTTTATACAAAATACCCAGAGTAAATGCGTCGTAGCCCCAGTAAAATATATTACAAAAAATCGTTTTTTAAATAGGTTTCAAACGCTAGACATTTTAAGTCTTCAAGGTGCTACCATAGGTGGTTTTGGGATACAAAAACCTTTTTTGTGTAATGGTGCTAACTTGGCTTATAAAAAAAAATTATTTCTTAAATTAAACGGTTTCCAAGGTAACACTACTATTGCTAGTGGAGATGACATTTTTCTACTAGAAAAAGCCGTTAAAGCTTACCCAAACCAAGTAAATTATTTGAAATGCGAACAAAGTATTGTTTGTACAAAAGCCCAATCTAGTTGGTCTTTACTTATTAGGCAACGTATACGATGGGCATCAAAAGCTAAAGCTTATAACAACTGGTTTAGCAAGCTTACTGGACTAATTGTTCTTGCTATGAATGGTTTAATAATAAGCACATTTACACTCATGCTTTTTAACGAGATTAGCCCGAAAGTATTTTTGTATATTTTAATTATTAAATTTAATATCGATTTCTTTTTAATTTATAAATCGGCTACATTTTTTAATCAAAAAGGAGTGCTAAAGAGTTTCTTTTTTAGCTTTATTATATATCCTTTTTTCACTGTTTATATTGCCTTTATATCATTATTTAGAAGTTACAAATGGAAAGGTAGGGTCTTTAAAAAATAGCCCGAATCTCATTTATTTTTAGTAGATTTACAAATACCCAAAACTTAAAATAGCATGAAAAGACTTTTCCTCTTACTGCTAATCTTAATAATTAACTCCCAAAGCATCTTAGCTCAAGAAAGTTATATGGTTAATGGCGAAACATTAATTTTAAAACTAGAAGTTGAAGGTGATTTAGACTTACTTTCTTTAAAACTAGAAGATAGCTACCGCTTTTTCATTAAAGACAACGATGAAAACTTAACAGAGTTAATTAACACCAAAGACGAAGATGACACCTACTTCAATGAGTTCAGAGAGACTTTAAGCGATTTAACAAAAAGCTCTAATATGTCTACAGACGAAGTTGGTTTTAGCCGTTATAGCTTAAAAAAATTTATTAAAGCTTATAACTCCACTGGGCATGCAAGGTACGCTTACACAGATGAAAGAGTAAAAACTCAAGTACGATTGGGTATATTTGGAGGTATTACGAATCATCCTTTTATCGAAAATCTAAACAATACCAAAGTACCATATTTTACTGTTGAATTAGAAGCATTTGAAAAAAAGGAATTGCCAAGACAATCTGGTTTTTTTAGTATTGAGCATGCTTTAGAAAGTGACGATTTCCAATATGTTTCAACTGTTCTTGCGTTAGGATACAGGTATCGCTTTATAAATAAACCAAAATTTAATATTTACGTAAATTCACAATTTGCGACCTATACTATTTCAAAAAATACTATAACGGTAGATGACAGTGAAATGATTATTAAAAGTAATGCCTTTAGAGTTCCTTTTATCTTCGGAATAGGTAGCGATATAAAACTGTCTGACTCCAGCGTAATTTCCTTTATTTACAATGAACTATTCTCTGCGTTTGTTGATAATAGTGATAATTTTCCAATAAATTTTGCTGCTGGATATAAGTTTAACCTATAATGAATTTACTTCAAAAAACATCTAATCCTGCTTTTACCAATTATTTTTTTTATGAAGAAAATAACACGCCAAAAACAATGACCGTTTCTGGTGTTTTTCTTAAATCATTAGCTTCAATTAGTATTATTGTTATTATTTCTATAGGGATTTGGAAACTTCATGGTGATGGAATAAACGTAAAATGGTATTCCATGGGTGGTTTGTTGGCGTCAATTATTATTAGTTTAATAATTTCTGTTAGGCAACATTGGGCACATATATTAGTTCCATTATACGCTATAGCAAAAGGTTTTTTTCTTGGAAGCATATCGGCATATGCACATGCTAAATTTCCTAATTTCCCATATCAAGCTATTGGTATAACTATTGTTACTTTTGTTGTAATGCTGCTACTATATCAAACACGAATTATTGTAGTTACCAAAAAACTTAGAAGCGTTATAATTACCGCTGTAACTAGTATATTTATGATTTATATTATTTCATGGATATTAAGTTTCTTCGGGATTAAAGTTTTTATTTGGGGCACCTCTTGGCCTGCTATAATTTTTAATATACTGGCCGCTATTTTTGCCTCGTTATCATTCTTGTTAGATTTCGATTTTATTGAACGACATAAAAACAAATCTCCAAAATATAAGGAGTGGCTTGCTACTTGGGGCCTTTTAGTTACACTAGTTTGGTTATATGTTGAAGTTTTAAGGCTTATGAAAAAGTTGGCTATTAGATTTTAACAATCTTACTTAACGTTAATAATTATTGGCAACTTGAATTCTGTTTTAACTTGCTGCCCACGCTTAGTAGCTGGAAATATTTTAGGTAGTGAATCTAAACTTTTATTGAGTAAATCTAAAATATTCGGTATTTCTGCACTTGTAAGTGAGTCTACTTTTACATGCATAAGTGCTAAATCGCCCGTTTCTGAAACTATAAATTCAAGACTCAAAGTATCATTAATATCTTGTGTGACAATTATAGTTTCTTTTAGCAAACTAGTCATTATATGCATTCTTAAAATACGCTCAAAACATAGCTTTCCAGCCAACTTAGTTAATATAGAGTCACACGCAGAAAAACTGGGATAAGCATCTACCTCGTTCCAATTAAACGTTTGCAATTCTTCTTTTAAAATGGCTTCGGAAGATGTTTTTTTTACATTAAAATATTCACAAGAAACAAGTGATAAAAAAAATATAAAAATTAAAAAATACCTCATGATTTTAACTGAAACCGAAAAGTACAATTTTTTTAGGTTCTATAAAATCTAAAAAAGAAAAACCGAAGTTATCACTCCGGTTTATAAATAACGAAAGAAGTTTAATTCTTTGTTTTTTCTTCTGCAATTTCAAATATAATTGGCAAAGAATAAGGGACATTTACTTTCTTTCCTTTATGCTCTCCTGGTGTAAATTTGGGGAGTGTTTTAATAACTCGTATAGCTTCATTTTCTAATTGAGGGTGAGGTGCTCTGGCTCGAACATCTTTAATATTACCTTCTATATCTATTTTAAAAATAACATTAATACGCTGTCTACCTGATAATTCTAATTCATTAGCCAGCTTTACATTAAAATTCGAGTTAACATGTTTTGAAACATTCATTGCCATACATTTCTTTTGTTCATCTGCTGGTGAGTTTTCACAACCAGGAAATAGAGGCACTTGATCTATAACTCCAAATGGGACTTCATTTGCATTAGGGTTTAAAACACCCTCAACAACCTTCCATTGTCCTATTTCTTTTCCATTAATTAGTTTAAAGAGTTCTGCTTTATCAGCTTCACTAACAACTCCTTTATTCTCTTTTATCATTGATTTTAGTATTTCTATTTGATTTGAAATAGATAATTCTTTTTCATTAGTTTGACTAGAACATGAGGTATAAACTAACATTCCAAATACCATTGGAATTAACAATGAGTACTTAACTAAATTAATCTGTTTTGATTTTGATTTTTGTAACATAACGATTCGTTTTTTGATTAATGATTTTTTAAAAAATGGATTGATGAATGAAATATTTTTAGTCTCAAATACTTGAGATAATAAGTTCTGATAATATTGGTTTTTACTCTGATTTTTTACGGCTTGTTCGTCTGCAATAAATTCATGAAGCGACATGATTCTGTTTTGACACATATAAACTAGCGGGTTAAACCAAAATAGAATTCTTAAAAACTCGAAAAATAATAAATCCAATGTATGCCTTTGCTTTGCATGAACTTTTTCATGCCTTAATACAGCTTCTTTTTCTTCCTGTTTAAGATTATCTCCTAAAAATATATAGTTAAAAAAAGAGAACGCCGTATTGCTCCCAAATAAACTAACGATATACAAATTACCGTCCTTTTGTTTTGGATTACGATATAGTAATATCAAAATTTTGACCAGTTTAAAAACGAAAAACAAAGCCGCTATCCCTAAACCCAAATAAAAGAGTAGTTCCCATGACCAAAATGATTTATTAGCAATCACTATAGGTGATAATTGAATTGAATTTACTTCAGCTTGGTTTGTTGCGCCGATAATAATTTCTGGCAAACTGATAATGTATTCTTGAGAAATCACGTTTTTCAAACTATTTAATTTAATAAACGGAATTATAAGAGATAATAATGCTGTACCTAATAGATAGATTCTATTCCAATTAAAAAATGTTTCCTTTTTTAAGAACGCATCATATATTATTAAAAAGAATAATTGAAATGCTATGGTTTGAATTATATAATGTAACATACTACTAATCTTTTTTATTAATCTCTTTTAACACAGACTCTAAATCTTTAATATCCATATCGTTTTTCTTTACAAAAAAAGACACCATACTTTTAAAAGAACCTTGAAAGTAATTATCAACCAGTTTATTTATAGACTGATTACTATAGTCCTGCTTTTCCAATAGCGGAAAATAAACATGTCCTTTGCCTGCCTTTTCATAATCAACAAAGCCTTTGCTTTCTAGAATTCTAACAATTGTTGATACTGTATTGTATGCAGGTTTTGGCTCTGGAAGTTGTGCTATAATTGCTTTTACATTGGCTTTTTTTAACTGCCAAAGAATTTGCATAATATCCTCTTCAGCCTTAGTAAGTTGCTTCATTTTTATTAGATTTTCTTATTCAACTAAACTTTTAGTTCAACAAATATAACTAAAAAATTAGTTTAAACTAATTTTTTAGTTTAAAAATGTAACATTTGGCATAATATTTAGTCTAAGCTAGTATATAACTTAAACATATTTATGGATATCATTTTAATTATCATTGCAGCACTTATGATGCTTTTAGGTATTATAGGTAGTTTTTTACCTGTTTTACCTGGGCCACTTACTAGTTGGATTGGTCTTTTAATTTTGCATTTTACAGATACTATACCAATGAACAAGCCCTTTTTAATTATTACATTAATAATCGCTATTCTTATATGGTTATTAGATTATGTAATTCCTGCTATTGGCACTAAGCGCTTTGGAGGTACGAGATATGGCATGATTGGCACTACTATTGGTTTGATTGTTGGTTTGCTTTTACCTATTCCTGGTGGAATAATAATTGGACCTTTTGTAGGAGCTCTTATTGGTGAGCTTATAAATAAAAACGATTCTAAAGTGGCTACTAGAGCTGCTTTTGGATCTTTTATTGGTTTTTTAACTTCAACTTTTATAAAGTTTGTAGTAGCAATAATCTACTTAGGGTTATTTATAGGTATTATTATAGAACACGCTAAATGATATAAAAAGAAGAGCCCTGTGGGTCTCTCACCTCCACAGGGCCATTGTAAATTGCTATTATCAACAAATAATTTGAGGGATTAACTAAATTGAAGTGTTGACGAAGTTAAAAATAGTAGTTTTTTTTATCTTTTAACTGTGGAAAAACCGTAATAGTGTTACGGTTAAATGGTAGTATATAGGAATAACAACCTTTTTCGTCGAGAAAAAAAATGAATTAAATTGAATATTTAACAAATAAGGACTTTTTGTGATTAATTTTTAAACAAAACCTTTTTTTCTAGCCTCATTTAACAAGGTTTCGTCTTGACCATCTTCAATTTCGAATAAGTCTTTAAGTTGTTTTTTTCGTTTTTCAACTGCGCTTAAAGACATATCTAAATGAGAGGCTAAATTTTTAGTTTTCACTCCTTGAGATAATAGATGTAATATCTTTCTGTTTTTTTCATCTATAACAATATCACTGGTTATAGTTTTTCTTATATGACTATTTACGGTACCACTATAAAATGGTGGATTATACAAAACAGCTTGAAATGCACTAGCTAATTCGCTGGAGGTTAAATCACTTTTTATGAGAAACCCTTCTGGGTCTATGTTCTTAATGATATTATGAATTCTGAAAGACTCATTAAACATGGTTAAAATAATAACCTTTGCATTTGGCAATACCTCTCTAGCATATTCTGCCAAATCTTCACCAGAACTCATCGCACCATCTGTTGAAGGAGGCAGACTTATATCAACAAATAAAACATTATAAGGCATATTTGTTTCAACCGATTTATTCATAAAAGCAACAGCCTCGTCGCAATTATTAGCAATATCTATTTTTAGTTCTTGATTGTCTTTCTTTGTGAATTGTAAGGTATTTTGATACCCCTCAATAATCATGGGATGATCATCAATCATTAATATTTTAATATGCTCGGTCATAATTTTTGTTAGAGTATTGGGACTTCTATGCTAACTTGTGTTCCTTTTTGTTTTTCTGATGTAATCTCTATTTTTCCATTTATTTCTTTAATTCTAGCATTCATGTTTTTTAAACCTATGCCAGACTTCGCTTTGTTTGCATCAAACCCAGATCCATTATCTTCAATGATTAAGCAAATTACATTATTTTTTAATTTAAAACTAATTTTAACATATGTTGCATTAGCATGCTTATAGATATTGTGTAAGGACTCTTGTAGCAATCTGTAAATATGAATTTTCTTTTTGTTTGAAACATTATCCCAATTTATGGTTTCGGCGTAATCTATTTTATACTCTAATTTATAAGCATTAGTTTGCGTTTCTATCAAGGTTTTTATAATATCTATAAATCCAGAACCTGACACAAAATCGGTATTTAACTCATGAGATACTTTTCTAATATCTTGCTCAATCGTTTTTAGTTCATCAATATATTGACCTCTCGTTTTAATAGCTTCTGGAGAAGGGTTCATGTTTAAGCTGTCTAAGCTTAATCTGGTTCCAAATAAACGTCCCAAAACACCATCGTGCAATTCTTGTGAGATACGCTGTTTTTCTAGAGTTCTTGCTTCCTCTATGCTTTCGTTTTGGGAGAGCATCAAGTTATAAATTTCTTCATTAGCTTCTTGCTGCTTTTGCACAAACTGGAGCTCTTTATTTTTATTTCTTTGATTGATTATAACATATATTAAAAAAGAAGCGATTATAAGCACAATTGAAATTATTAGAAGCCATAGACGTTCTCTTGCTATTTGTATGTTTTCTTCTTCAATCTTTGCTGTTTCGTATTGAATTCTGGTGAACTTATTTCTTATTGATCTTTCATTTTTTATTATACTATCATTAAGCTTAATGTAAGCGTCATAATATTTTACAGCAATACTATCATCTTCAATCTTAGACAAAACTAATAATGACTCTAAAAGATCATCAGTGAAATTTGGCTCAGCAATTTCTTTAGCGCGATAAGCATAATATTTTGCTGAATCTTTTTGTTTAATATGATTATAATATTCAGCCAAGTGTTGATTGATTACAATTGACTTATAATCATCCCCAATGCTTTCACAGATTTTTAAGGCTTTCAAAAATAGATTGGGTAGCTGGCTATTTTTATTCGATAAAAAAAGATTATACGCGTAATTATCTAAAACTAATGCATAAAAACCTGGACGTTCATTAATCAAGTTTTTATTCTCTAAAATCTGAAGATAATAGTCATTGGCTAAAGTATATTGTTCTGAACTATTATATACATTAGCTAAATTATTTTTTTGCCCATCAATTAACGCATTATTTTCCCCTTGCAATTGACTTAATAAGTTTAAGGCTTTTAAGTTATAATCTATAGACTCATCAAACTGGCTGAGTTCCTTAAACAAGATCGCAAGATTATTATAAAAATAGGATTTATACCTTTTGACATTTTCAGATTCATATAATTTATCTAGCAGTGTTAATCCATTTATTGAAGTTAATTCACTACCTGTATAATCTTTATCATTTTTTTGAAGAAGGGCTATATCCAAAAGCACAACAGCTCTATTGTAGTTGTCTTTAAGACCTCTATATAACTTCTCTGCATTATTATTATAGTAATAAGCACTATCAATAGATTTATCATAGTAATAATAACCTAAATTCTTGTTAATCAAAGCCAATAAAGTAGAATCATTAATTTTATTCGCCAATTTCAACCCAGAATGGCCATAACTTAGAAACAATTTATCATTCCCATTATCCAAATAGAAACTAGACAATGCTATATTACTTTTTATTATAAGAGAATCTATATTATACTCTTCAGAAAGTTCTTTAGCTCTTAATAAATTAACTAAACTCGATTCAAAATCATTATCAGCTTTCTTATTTACATTAGATAAATAAAGATTAATACTGTCAATAACTATGTTAGTCTTTTCTTGAGAAAAACAAACAGATGAGAATAATAGTAATAGAATAAAAAATTTATGTTTCAATACAATCGAAATATTATTAATCAAATGTATCTATAATTTTTTAATTTTATTAAAACAGAATGCCCCTATCTTATGATAGAGGCATTAATATTTTTTAATTTAAGGTTATATTTTATCTATGCACAACATCTCCATTTTTATAAATAACTTGAGTTTCGTCTTGTAACACATCATCTTCATTTAAGTCTTGCTTAGTACATGATGTTAAAGCTGCAAAAAAAACAGCAAATAGTAATGTAACTTTTAGGGCTTTCATATTATTCGATTTTAAGGTTAAACTTATTTTTTCTAATTATTAAATATTAAAATTCTATCTAAGAGGCTTTGAAAATCAAAACCTTAGACGAGGGAAAAAATGGATAATTAACTTTAAAATCGAACGCATAAAGGCGTACAGATTTTTTTTATTTTAAACTTTGAGGGAATCTGACTTTACAGTCAAAAAATGGATTAATTTTCTTAACTCGCTGAGGGGAAAATAATAGTGCTCGCTAAGAGGTTACTAAACTAGGTTAATGAGACTTTCAGGATAGAATATAATCGATGAAATGCATTTTTTATCGATTAAAAGTATCGACGAACGGTAATACGGTTAATTTCTTACAAAAATAGTTATTCTCTTCCTATTAGAACTTTACCCTATTTTGTGGTAAAATAAATTTATTGTTTCAAAGTAGACTTATTATTAACCAAAGTTGTTTTAACTATTTTGGTTTTAAAGTCTATTTCTTCATCGTACTTTTTTTCTAATCTGCGAATAAGTAAATCGGCTGCATTAGCACCAATTTGTTTTGCATGTTGCCTAATAATTGTCAATCTAGGAATTGAGTGTTCTGACACAGATTTACTTGCAAAACCAATTACTGAAACATCCTTAGGAACTTTAAGACCTTTATTTAATGCCGTATTAATAGCAATTATACCTGAGGAACTATCTGCAGCAATAACCCCATCTATATTTTTATGCTTTTTAAAAAAGGATTTTATTTTTTGTTGGTTGTCATCCTTTTTGTTAAGCTTTAAAACCAGTGGTTCCTGAATCGCTTTTTCTAAAATTGCTTTATTATAACCTCGTTCTCTTAACTTTCCAACGCTTATATCATCAATCCTACTAATAAAGGCTATGTTTTTTCTATGCTCTGCAATCAAACTATTTGTTGCTTTGTATGTTGCATCAAAATCATCAACAATTACCTTATCACATAAAACATCATGAGCAACTCTATCAAACATAACAATAGGTAGTCCTTTTGCAATTGTTCTCTTAAAATGGTTTATTTCATTTTTAATTTGTGACTCTTCAGCAACACATAAAATAAATCCGTCTACACTTCCATTTGCTAATAAATCGAGTGCTTCTTCTTCTTTTTCTAGAGATTCGTTAGAAATACATGTAATAATATTATAACCTCGTTGAGTGGCTTCTCTTTCTATACCAAAAAGTACCTTTGCCAAAAAGTGATTCAAGATATCTGGAATAATAACCCCTATTGTTTTAGTCTTGTTTTGCTTTAAGCTTAGGGCAACTTTATTAGGTGTATAGTTATACAATTTAGCAAGTTCTTTAACACGCTTTACTGTATCTTCTCCTATTTCTTCACTATTATTTAAAGCTTTAGAAACTGTAGATATAGAAACATTTAATTCTTTTGCTAATTGTTTTAAAGTAACCATTTTAATTATTCAATATTTAAAAGCTATGCAATTTACAAAAATACCTGTTGTAATTTACGTTGTAGAAGAAAAATAGAAACATCAAAATTCTAAGAAACAAGGAGACTGTCTAAAAAGTAACAATTACTATGTCATTACGAGAAATTTTGATTTCGAAGTAATCTCACAATCAACAACTTGAATTTGAAAGATTCCTTCACTTTGTTCGGAATGACACCTTTTTAAACAGCCTCTTAATAAATTTAAGCTTTTTATATCATTAGTTAACGAACAGATTTAATAATATTTAAAGCATGCTTAACATCCTGTTCAAGCTTTTTATAATCTTTATTAGCTATAATAGCTTTTGATATAAGTTTTGACCCCATACCCACACAAGTAACACCAGCATCAAACCATCCTTTTAGATTTTCTTCAGTTGGTGAAACACCCCCTGTTGGCATTATACTTGTCCAAGGTTGTGGCCCCTTAATTCCTTTTACAAATTGTGGTCCATAAATATCTCCTGGGAATAGTTTTACAATTTCACACCCTAGCTCTTCGGCTCTAGCTATTTCGGTTAACGAACCACATCCTGGAGACCATAATACTTTTCTTCTATTACAAGCGATTGCAATGTCTTCTCTTAAAACGGGTGTAACTATAAAGTTAGCACCTAGAGCCATATATAAGGACGCTGCTGCGCTATCTGTTACTGAGCCAACTCCCATAATCATTCCTGGTAATTCTGCCACGGCATACTTAGTTAATTCTCCAAAAACTTCATGAGCAAAATCGCCACGTGCTGTGAACTCCATTAATCGAGCACCTCCATCGTAACAGGCTTTTAACACCTTTTTACTAAGTTCTATATCCTGATGAAAGAATAAAGGAATCATTCCAGTATCTTTCATTGCTTGAGCTACTTCTATTCTTGTAAACTGTGCCATTTTATTTTAAATGTTTATTCGTTAAGTCTTAAGTCGTAAAGTTGTTAAGCTGTTTTATCTCCTAAACGACTTAAGACTTAACAAATAAACTTATATATTATCTTGCTACACGTCCAGAGGCATCACCGCCCATTAATTTTTCAACTTCTGCAACAGTTACCAAGTTTGCATCACCTTTAATTGTGTGTTTTAAACAAGACGCCGCTACTGCAAAGTCTAATGCATTTTGGTCGTCTTCTGGATATTTTAATAATCCGTAGATTAAACCTCCCATAAATGAATCTCCACCACCTACTCTATCGACAATATCTGTAATTTGATATTGACGCGTTTGGAATAATGTTTTTCCATCATATAAAACGCCTGCCCAAGTGTTGTGCGAAGCTGAAATAGAACCTCTTAATGTTGTAATTACTTTTTTTGCTCTTGGGAATTTCTCCATCATTTGCTCACAAACCGATAAGAAAGCTTCTGCCTTTACGTCATGACCTTGAGTCTGAACAGTAATTCCTTCTGGCTTAATACCGAAATGCATTTCTGCATCTTCTTCATTTCCTAAAACGATATCACAATACGAGGTTAATTCTGTCATGACAGCTTCTCGATGATTTGCATTACAATACTTCCATAATTTGGCTCTATAGTTTAAATCTGTAGAAATAGTTATTCCTCTTGAACTTGCTGCTTTAACCGCTTCTAAGCAAACATCGGCAGCGCCTTGAGAAATTGCAGGTGTAATGCCCGTCCAGTGAAACCATTCGCAGCCTTCAAAAACTGCGTCCCAATCAATCATACCTGATTCAATTTCTGCTATTGCAGAATGCGCTCTATCATACACTACTTTAGAACCTCTTGATACGGCTCCAGTTTCTAAAAAATAAATTCCTAAACGATCTCCACCCCAAACAATTTTATCTACCCCAACACCTCTTTTACGCATTTCCATCATGGCACATTCGCCAATATCGTTTTTTGGTAAGCGTGTTACAAAATCTACGTTTACTCCATAATTTGCCAAAGAAACTGCCACGTTCGATTCTCCTCCTCCATAGATTGCATCAAAATTATTGGCTTGCGAAAATCTCAAGAAACCTTGTGGCGCCAATCTTAACATGATTTCTCCAAATGTTACTACTTTACCCATTTCAGTTATTTTATTTAATAATTAATTATTTGCTTAAACGTTTAACCATAAATCTCAAAAAACAATCAAAATATTATTAAACCAATACTATTTTGATTATAACGAATAAGGTTTTATATTTGTTTAAACGTTTAAGCAAATATATAAAAAATTGGTAAAAAAAAAGAAAACAACCATAAAAGATATTGCTAATGTCTTAAACATCTCGCCGGCTGCAGTTTCTAAAGCACTTCATGATGATTCTAGAATAAGTAAAAAGACTAAAAAAGCTGTAAAACAAGTTGCTAAAAATCTAAACTATCAACCAAATCATCTAGCAAGTGCGCTTCGTAGAGGAAAAAGCAACCTAGTAGGAGTCATTGTCCCCCGTACAAATAGCCATTTCTTTTCTTCTGTCATTCAGAATATGGAAGAAATTTTAAATAATGAAGGCTATAATATTATTATTACCCAATCGAGCGAATCTTTTAAAAAGGAATGTAACAATATTGATACCTTATTATTTACACAGGTTGATGGCATTATTGCATCAATGGCTAATGAAACAGTAGATTTGCAATATTTCGAAAAAATTAAATCTAAAGGCATACCGCTTATTTTATTTGACCGAGGTGAAAATGATTTGAATGTAGATTATATTGGGATTAATGATTATGATAGTAGCCATATGATTGTTGAGCATCTTGTGCAACAAGGTTGTAAACGTATTGCTCATATAGGCGGTTATAAACACACGCGTATTTTTAATAATAGAATTCGAGGTTATGTTGATGCCTTAAAAAAACACAATCTTCCTCTAGATAATGAGCTGCTTCTTGAAAGTAGCTTAACCACCGAGGATGGTCGAGAAAAAATGTTGCAATTATTAGCACTAGAAAACAGGCCAGATGCTGTTTATGTAGCTGGAGATTATGCTGCTTTAGGTGCTTTACAAGTTTTAAACGAAAGAAATATAAAACTACCACAAGACATAGCTCTTGTAGGCTTTGGAAATGAACCATTCGCTGCTATGGTGACACCATCTATAACAAGTATTAATCAGCACAGTGCTGAAATAGGTAAGCAAGCGGCCAAAGTATTTTTAGAACACGCTAAAAAAGATACCGTTAATCAATCCTTAAATAAAATAATTTTGAAAGCGGAATTAGTTATTAGAGATTCTTCTAGATTGAAATAAAATTGAATTATTACTGCCTAAGACAATTAATAGGCTTATTTTCTATAGCAACAAAAGCTATTTACTTTATCAAAATCTTAAAAATTACTATATTTATAACATCCTTTCTACTTTGTTAGTTTTCCTAAGTTATTTTTTTTTAACCAACCAATACATAAGAACATGAAAACTAAAGTATTATTCATTACACTGCTTGCATCGATTTTAATTATTAATTGTTCTCAAACATCAAAAGATGTAACAAATGAAATTGTAGAAGCTAATAAAGTTTTTGCTGAATTTTTTAATGCGCATAATGGAAAAGCCATTGGTGAGCTTTACACGGAAAACGGAAGATTATTCCCTGCTAACAGTCCAGTAATTGAAGGACGAGAAGCTATAGGTTCCTTTTGGAATGGCGTATTTGGTATGGGAATTGACCATGCGACTTTAACCACGGTTCATGTTGAATCTTACAAAAACACGGCTATTGAAGAAGGTGCGTACAATCTTTTTGATGCCAGTAATAATAAGTTAGACGAAGGCAAATACATTATTATTTGGAAGAATATTGATGGTAAATGGCATTTAGACAGGGATATATTTAGCTCTAACATTCCATTACCAGCACCACAGGAAGAAGAACCATCTTCTTCTGAAAACCAAGACGAAGAGGAGAAATAGTATAATATTAAAAAAGGGAAGTCAAGAACTCACCAGACATGTTTTGTTATTAAAGCAAAAACCTTGTTAACCAAAGAGCTTTTTCAAGAGGTTCTTTAATCTTTTTAACTTATGACATCAACAAAAAACACTGCAGCTGAACCAACACTCCTTTTCATTCCTGACATAAGTGGCTTCACTAAATTTGTACACGAAACCGAAATATCTCATAGTGAACATATAATAAAAGAACTATTAGAAACGCTTATTGATGCTAATGAAATTGATCTTGAAGTTTCAGAAATTGAAGGTGACGCTGTGCTTTTTTACAGAAAAGGCAGAAAACCTACCGCCGCCGAAACCCTTGCTCAAGTGCAACGAATGTATGTTAAATTTCATCTTTGCTTAAGAAAATATGAATCCCAAAGAATATGCCAATGCGGTGCTTGTATAAATGCTAATAGTTTAAGTTTGAAATTTATTATTCATTATGGAAACATTTCTGTTAACCAAGTAAAGGAAAGATCTAAACTATTTGGAAAGGATTTGATTGTTGCACATCGCCTTATGAAGAATGATATCTCCTTAAAAGAGTATGTTTTAGTTACTAATCAACTTATGAATGCGTGTTCAACCTGGGTTGAAGTTGATCATGTCGCCTGGGAAAAACCACAAAAAGGACAAGACGAATATGATTTTGGTGCAATAAAATACTGTTACTTATCATTAACTCCCTTAGAATCACATATTCCTGAACCCACTTTAGAAGATTATGTTCCTGATTCAAAAATGAGTAAAATACTCGCTGTAGAATCTACCATAAATGCCCCAATAGAATTGGTTTTTGACATTGTTTCAGATGCTCATGCAAAACATCTTTGGGTGCTTCATGTTAAAGGCAGCGATAAAACAAATAGTGAGATTACTAAAAACGGAAGTACACATAGATGCATTATGAATGGTGATGAAAACGATCCCTTCTTAACATCACATAATTTTGATATAACCAAAGACTTTATAACTTGGATTGATACAAATCATACAGGACAATCAGATTTGATTATAACTCTTCAACGCATAGGAAATAATCTTACCAGAATCAATTTAACTGCGATGCAAAAGCAGAACCTTATTAAAAAAATGATTTACAATTTATTTTATAAGAAAGGTTTTGTTCAATTTTATAGCGGCTCTTTAGATAAACTTGATCAGTATTGCCAAAGTTTAAGAGCTTCAGGGAAAAAGCATTCTTCTGGTATTCTATTGGAACCAGCAACCTAAACTATGATATTTGTAGTTAAAGGATAGAAGTTGCAAAGTTCCTTTTAAGAAAATTAAAAGCACAAATGTTCAAAATTAATTTATGTGATTTGTCATATTCCTTATATTTGAATTTAAAAAAATAAAATTATGATTTTAGGAGTATCTGAATGGTTAAGCGGTAAATTAGGATGGAAAACATCACATATTCGTATTGCTTTTGTAGTATTAGTACTGGTATTTGGAGCTGGTATTGGGCTTTATTTAATTCTTTGGTTGGTTAAAATGTTTTCTAAGTAAAATTTTATAAGCTCCTAATATAAATTGTTCATCACTATTTAAGTAGTTAATAGAAATTGACCGAACATAAATCGCTCAAAAACAAAAAAGCATCCCAATTTTCTATTAAGAAAAAAGGAAAGCTTTCCATTGGCTACTAAGCTAACTTAGTAGACTACATCACGCTTTTGGCGTGAACAACACAACATCTTAATACTAAAAAAGCCCTAATTTCTCAGAGCTTTTTAGCAATCTTGCGGTCTGGACGGGACTCGAACCCGCGACCTTCGCCGTGACAGGGCGACATTC
Source organism: uncultured Algibacter sp. (assembly GCF_947487605.1). Taxonomy (GTDB): domain Bacteria; phylum Bacteroidota; class Bacteroidia; order Flavobacteriales; family Flavobacteriaceae; genus Algibacter_D. The sequence goes on along the minus strand of NZ_CANKXK010000004.1, from coordinate 22,728 downwards.
TAACCAACTGAACTACCAGACCGTTGCATTATTGCGGTTGCAAATATACACGCCTTTTTTTATATGTCAAATCTTTTTAGGTCTTTTTTCAACATTTTTCTAAGCAAATTTTTGGCGCTCTACCATATAGGTAGTAAGTATTGAATTAAAATTTTTATTTATATCTGCCTCAACATATTTAATCTTGTATTGCGCACATTTTAAACGTAGTACTGTAAAATAATTAGTAACAGCATCATTATAACTTTCTTTAATGTTATCTGCGTATAAATTAATGTATTCACCAGTTTCTACATCAATAAAACGCTTTGGTTTATTATCAAAATCGAAATTCAATTCTTTGGCTTTATCAAACACATGAAACAAAATCACCTCATGTTTATTATATTTTAAATGCCTTAGTGCTTCAAATAACTTCACCTCATCTTCCGAAGTCTGAAACATATCCGTAAACAAAAAAATCATAGAACGTCTATGAATCTTTTCTGCTATTTCATGCAAGTATTTATACGTTTCAGTTTGCTTATTTACAGGTTTCGATACAACGGCATCACTCAAATGATTCAACAACATTTGATGATGACGCTCACTCCCCTTCTCTGGCGCATAATAATCATAATTATCACTATAAATACTTAAGCCAACCGCATCACGCTGCTTTTTCAAAATTTGCATTAAAGACGCTGCTGCCAACACCGAAAATCCAACTTTATTTAAACTATCAATAGAAAACGTATCCAATTTCGGATAATGCATCGAGCTACTATTATCTAAAATAATATGACAACGCAAATTCGTTTCATCATCATAGCGCTTCGTATATAGCTTATCCGTTTTGGCAAACAATTTCCAATCTATATGTCGCGTACTTTCTCCTTGATTATAAATCTTATGCTCAGCAAATTCCGCAGAAAACCCATGAAACGGACTCTTATGCATTCCAGAAATAAACCCCTCAACCACCTGTTTTGCAAGTAGCTCAAGATTTTTAAACCCTTCTGCTTTATTTAGTTCAGTTTGTAAGTTCATTTTATAAAAAGATGCTAAACCATTTCGTTATTAGAATCAAAAAACAAGACTTCAAATAAATCTAAAACTCGTCCTTATTTCTTTTCTCTTCTCTAAAAAATTAGATAACCCCATCAACAATCCCATAAGCCACAGATTCTTCTGCACCCATCCAATGGTCTCGATTAAAATCTTTCATCACTTTATTAAAATCCTGCCCGCAATTGTCCGCTAAAATCTTAGCACTTAACTCTTTGGTTTTTAAAATTTCTTGAGCTGTAATTTCAATATCACTAGCTTGCCCGCGTGCACCACCACTTGGTTGATGAATCATAACACGTGCATGGGGCTGGATAAAACGTTTCCCTTTAGTACCAACCGATAACAAAATAGAACCCATCGAAGCCGCCAACCCAGTACAAATAGTTGACACATCACTTTTTAAAGATTTAATACAATCGTACATGGCGAATCCAGACGTTACATAACCTCCAGGGCTATTAATGTATAAATGGATATCTGCGGTTTCCAAAGCATCTAAATACAACAATCTATCAATCACATGTTTAGCAGACTTATCATCTACCTGACCCCACAAAAACACCTTGCGTTCTTCAATTAATTTGCTATCAATAGCATCTTGTACTTTTATTGGCTTACTCATCTTAATTCTTATTTATTTTAAATTTCATCTAAAATAAAAAAAGGTTCACCATAATGGCAAACCTTTTCAATTTTCTTTTTATAATCTACTACAAAAGTCCGTCAATAGCATCTGTGTATGCATTTTTAGGCGCTACACCAACCTGACGACCAACAACCTCACCGTTCTGAAAAACCAAAACAGTAGGTATGTTACGCACACCATATTTAGCAGCAAACTCTTGATTCGCATCAACATCAACCTTACCTACAACAGCTTTTCCGTCATATTCATCACTAATTTGCTCAATAATTGGTCCAACCATTCTACACGGTCCACACCAAGCAGCCCAAAAATCAACCAAAACTGGTTTATCACTCTTTAATACTGTTTCTTCAAACGTTGCATCTGTAATCTCTAATGCCATAATATTTATATTTTAATATGTTTTTAATTCGTTTTAATAACACAAAATTAGTCAAAAAATATTCCAAAGCTTACAAATCAACAATTTGTTTTCCCTATAATGGCATCAATTGGTTTTATTTAGTTTCTATTTTGGGCGCAACCACAAGGGTCGGGCTATCCGTTACAAGTCCTCGCACCTCCTTCGTCGGGCTGTGGGCTTTTCACTACTATCCCTTGCGCGGGTGCAGAACACCCATTGAAATTTTAGTTAAGCAACCAAAAAGTTGCGTATTAAATTTATTTACCTTAATTTAGCAACCAGAAAGTTGCATATCTGCCTACCGATAGGCAGGTTAATCAAAAAAAAACAGAATACTTATGAAAGATTCAATCAAAAAAGAAGTTGTGTTTAATCACACCATAGACCAAGTCTGGAGTGCCATTTCAAAAGCCGAAGAAATCTCAACATGGTTTATACCAGCCGATTTTAAAGCCGAAAAAGGATATAAATACCTATTTACTTCCCCACCAAACGAAAAAGGCTGTACCACCATTGGAGGAGAAATTATAGAAGCAAATCCATACACCTTAATCTACACTTGGATTGTTGGCGGCACCGAAACCGAAACCACAGTAAAATGGGAACTAGAATCTACTACTGAAGGCACAAAACTAACCCTAGAACATTCTGGAATTTCAAACTACGCTGGCGAAACCGCAGTAGCCATGTTTGAGAGTTTCAATGGCGGATGGGACAATTGTATTAATGGTTTAACTAGCTATTTAAAAGAAACAGTAAATGCAGGATAAAATCACCAAACTTTTTAAAGCCATAGCAGACCCAACAAGGCGTGATATTTTTCACGCCTTGGTTATCGCAACCTCAACATTATCCATCACACAAATCTCAAATCAGTTCGACATGACCCGTCAAGGCGTTACCAAACACATTAAAACTTTAGAAGAAGCAGGATTAGTTTACATTAACGCACAAGGACGCGAACGCTTCTGTAACGCCAACCCAAAAGAACTTCAAGAAGTTAATAAATGGATTAAATTCTATGAGCAATTCTGGGATGATAAATTGAGTAGTTTGGGGGATTATTTGGATGGTAAGGCTTAATACTCGGTGTCATTGTGAGGAGACACGACGTTACAATCTGTTAATTAAAACCCTAGGTTACCAACAAACAGATTCTCACGCTTTATTACAAAATGAAAAGTCAGAATTGAAAAAGGGAACTAATCAAATTCGAGATCATTTTTAGAACAAAATAAAATTATTCGCTAAGTAGCTTTTTAATATCTTCTTTTAGAGCGCTAATTTCTTCTTTTACACCATCATCATCAACTTTTTCAGCTTCAGAAACAATACCTCTATAATATATTATCGGGTTTCCAAAGTCATCTTTTCTTGAACGTATGAAACCATTTTTATCAATTAAGGCGAAATTTCCAGAATGCTCAAAGCCACCATCTACATTTTCATTCTCTGCTGTATAAATATAAAAGCCTTCGTTTGCTAGTTTATAAATAGCTTCTTGCTTGCCCGTTAATAAATGCCAATTCGGATTTGTAACTCCGTAATGTTCTGCATAATTTTTAAGAATTTCAGGTGTATCATAATCTGGATTTATAGTAAAAGACGCCACACCAAAATTCTCGAAATCTTTAAATGCGTTCTGAATTTGAATTAAATTAGCATTCATCTTCGGACAAATAGTTGGGCAGGTTGTAAAAAAGAATTCTACAACGTATACCTTACCCAAATAATCTTGGTTAGTAATTGTTTTTCCTTCTTGGTTTGTAAAACTAAATGGTGGTACTTTTCTTTTAACACCATTGTTTTCAATAAAAACTAAAGCTTCTAAATCGACTACTTTATTTTCATCTTTCAAATCACTTCTACTTTCTTGTCTGGAAATATCATTATTTGATATTCTATCAATAATTCTCGGTATAAAAATAATGCCAAAAACCAAAATTATAAAGGCAATACCTATGTATGAATAATTTGTTTTTTTTATTTTATTCATTAGTCTCTAATTTTAAATCGTCCGCTCTTCTAGTATCAGAATTAAATTCTCCTTTTCTTTTCTGACGGTACTCGGTGAATAGAATACGCATATCATCACTCATTTTATTCTTAATTTCTGCTACTTCAATACAATCATACGAAAGCAAAGGATAAATGGCTGTATTCTTTTCAACTTCTTTATCTGTTCTATCGTCTAAACGTCCTCTTTGGTTTAAATCTTTATCAACCAAAAAAACCATATCGGTACTTAGTTTTTGATTCAAACCTTCTTTACTTTTTAAACTTTCAAATATAGTCTGTATTTCTTTTGGACTTCCAAATACGAAATGCCAAAACCTTAAATCTTCATAAGAGCTTATTTCAGATTTTAATTTTTCAACAGATGCTTCTGTCCCATTTGGCATGATAACTACCACTTGAAAACGTTTAAATCCTTTAAATTTATCGTAAACTAGTTCTTTTAAATTTAAGGCAGTAGTAGATTTATTACTTGGGTTTTCACCAAAAAAACCAACTACAGAAATATGGTCTTTTAAAAGCGTTTTCTTGTCTGATGTTGAAGTAAATGCATTTAAATCTGATACCTCATCATTTACAATATCTAATGGTGTATAGTTATGAGTTGCAGGATATAAAAACAATAAAAATGTAACTGGAAGAAAGAATAATATTCCCAAGACAACATATCTGCTAACTTTCTTATAATCCATTTATTAGAGTGTTTTTCCTTATCAATTATCTCATACAAAAATAAAAAAAGGCGGTTTAAAAACCGCCTTAATATATCTATTTAACTATATATTATAGTTAAAAATCTCTTTTTATAAATCCGTCTTTATAAACATCGAAAACGTATCCGCCTTCTTGTAATAATATAAATATTAAATAAAGAATTAAGAATATAGCTGTCCATACAACCATACGTCTTAAAGATTTGGTTTCATCACGCATGTGCATGAAATCCCATGTAATATAGTAAGCTTTAACAATAGTTAAAATAATGAATATCCAGTTTAAGATTTTCATTCCTAAAAACTTAGCCATTAAAGATTCTGGTTTGTAAATACCTAATACTACTTCAATACCAGTTACAATGGTTAAAAAAATTAAAACCCCCCAAATTTTTTGAGTATTGGATTTAAACTTAACTAAGCCTCTAAATATTTCTAATTTATGTGCGTGTGCCATTTTATGTGTTTTTTAGATTCCCTTCAAAAAGGGAATGAAAAATAAATTCTTAATTAAACTAAGTAGAAGAACGTAAATACAAATACCCAAACTAAATCTACAAAGTGCCAGTATAATCCAACTTTTTCTACCATTTCGTAGTTTTTACGCCTTTCGTAAGTCCCTAAAATTACATTAAAGAAAATAATTATATTTATAATAACTCCAGAGAATACGTGAAATCCGTGAAATCCAGTTATAAAGAAAAAGAAGTCTGCAAATAATGGTGAACCATATTCATTTACATGAAGATTTGCGCCTTCTACAACTAATTTCCCATTATCTTTTAATTGTTTTAAAGATTCTGCTCTAGACAGCACAGTTTTCTCTCCTGCTTCATTTATTATTTGTGTTCTTACTAAAATATTTTCATGAGACTCTAAACCTTGAACAACTTCATCTACTGTATATGATGATAACGATCCTTCTGACACAAACCACAACCCACTTTTACGCTCATGCTGTGTTCTATCTGCATGAGTATCAGCGGTAACAAAATCTCTTAAAGCAACTCTGTGACCATCAGTATCAACAAATTGTAAAATATTACCACCCTTTGTTTGCACAGCTCCAAAATCGCCTTGAATAAATGTTGCCCATTCCCATGCTTGAGATCCAACGAAAATTAGACCACCAATAATGGTTAAGAACATGTATATAGTAACCTTAGCCTTATTTAAATGATGTCCAGCATCAACAGCTAAAACCATTGTTACCGAAGACATAATAAGAATAAAAGTCATGAAAGCCACATAAATCATAGGAAGCTCTTGACCATGCAGAAAAGGAACGTGGGTAAACACTTCATCGGCAATTGGCCATGAATCTATAAACTTAAATCTTGAAAAGCCATAAGCGGCTAAAAAACCTGAAAACGTCAAGGCATCAGATACAATGAAAAACCACATCATCATTTTACCATAACTTGCATTTAGTGGTTTGTTTCCACCTCCCCAAGTTTTACCTTCTGTTCCAGTATTTACAACTGTAGTACTCATATATGTTGGTTGTTATTTAAAAGTTGCACAAAAATAATCAATTTATTTATCTAAAGAAACATCCAGCTATAAATTATACACACTCTAAATAAAAGTACATTGAGATGCTACTTTAGACCTTTAAAAAAAATAAAAAACTATCTAAAAAAATATAAAAACAAAAATAGTAGCACCCATAGTACATCTAGAAAATGCCAAAAGGTTGCTGCTAGTTCAAATCCCAACATACTAGTGGGCGTATACTTTTGTTTAAAATGATTATAAATTACGACTAACAAACAAATTAGACCAACCACAACATGTAAAATATGCATAAATGCAATTATAAAAATAAATGTCATTGTAATATTACTCGTTGGTCCAGTAAAATGATACCCTTCTCCTATTATCTCGTTAAAAGCCGAAAATTGATTGTAAATAAATGCAAATCCCAATACAAGAGTTGCCAATAATAACCAAGTAGCTTGACTTCTCTTACTGTTCTTTAGCGCTTTTCCAGCAAGCATAAACGTAACACTACTAACTACAATTATTAGTACACTTACTATAAAAGCATTAGGTAAATCGAAATCTTTTAACCAATCTGGTCTTGATTTACTTACTATATATGCACTTGTCCATCCTGCGAACGACATTATTAATGAAATAATACCGAACCAAAGCATCATTTTTTTAGCTCTACTATTCTTTTCCTCTAAAGTGCCTTGTGTTAAATCCATAACTACCTAATAAATTTATCAATTACGTATACTATTTGTACTAATGAAATATAAGAGACACTCACTAGCATTAATTGTTTTGCAGCTTTTTCAGTCATTAATTTAAATAAACGTATGGCATAATACAACATCCATAAACCTAAAAGAAAAACAATAATAGCTGAAACAATAGATAATTCCAGCTTTCCAGTAAACCCAAAAACAGGAATTATTGATACTATTAAAGTCCAGATAGTATACATAATTGTTTGAACTGCAGTTCCTTTATCTTGCCTTCCTGTTGGCAGCATAAAGAATCCTCCTTTTTTATAATCTTCGAATAAAAACCAGCCAATAGCCCAGAAATGAGGAAATTGCCAAAAGAATTGCAATGCAAATAAAGTTCCTGGTTCAATACCAAAATCGTCTGTAGCAGCTACCCATCCTAACATAAATGGAATGGCTCCTGGAATGGCTCCTACAAATACTGCTAGAGGTGTTTTAGTTTTTAAAGGCGTATACACACAGGTATATAGAAATATTGAAATAGCACCAAACATTGCTGTTTGCTTATTGATGGTGTACAAAATAATGATACCTAAAAGCGTGAAAATAGTAGCAATAACAAAAGCCGTATTCACAGACATACGTCCTGCTGGTATAGGTCTGTTTTTTGTACGATTCATTAATGCGTCCAAATCTTTTTCAATAATCTGGTTAAAAGCATTTGAAGCACCAACCATAAAGTAACCACCTAAACCTAACAACAATAGCGTTTTGTAATCGACCGTTTCTACACCCAATAAATAGCCAGCAATAGACGAAAAAACAACACTTAAAGCGAGTCGCATTTTAGTAATTTCCTTAAAATCTGAAATTACCGAAGGTGTTGCTACTGAAGATTTCGAATTACTCAATGGTCTATTTGCTTGTTCGCTTTCTATTTGCGAGTGCAAAGATACTTTATAAAACCCGAATTATGCAATAGAAAATCTATTACATCTTGAAACTTCTTCATAACGAAGTTCTATCAGATAATTTGGGTTGCGGAATTTTGAGCAATGCTTTTTGAGTGTTATTTAATTATTACTTCTGAAATTAAAAGTCGTATTTTTAATCAATATAACATCAATTAAATTCATTATGAAACTTTATAAATCTATCTCTACATTTTTAATCTTTGGTTTTATATTAAGTGCTTGTTCGCAAAATAAAGAAGTTACAATAAAAACCCATAAACTCTCCGAGAACATTTATATGTTAGAAGGGCAAGGTGGAAATATAGGTATTTCTATAGGTGAAGATGGTGTACTTATGATTGATAGCCAATTTGCGAAATTGACATCCAAAATTCTTGAAGCCATAAAAAATTTAAGCGACAAACCTATCAAGTTTTTGGCAAATACACATCACCATGGCGATCATACAGGTGGCAATGAAAATATCTCTAAACTTGATGTCAACATAATAGCACATGATAATATCTACAGACGTGTAAAAAACAACAAAAGACAAACTGATGAATCCTTACCAACCATCACTTTTAACAATAAATTAAGCCTTTATATAAATGGAGAACAAGTTATCGCGATGCATTTTGACAATGCGCATACAGATGGTGATAGCATGCTCTATTTTACTAAAAGCAATGTTTTACACACAGGTGATATTTTCTTCCATAATCGATACCCATATATTGATTTAAATTCTGGCGGAAGTGTTACTGGATATATAGAAGCTGTTAAAGGCGCAATGATTCTTATAGATGAAAACACCAAAATTATACCTGGACATGGAAATCTTTCAAATAAAAAAGAATATGAAACTTTTTTAAAAATGCTAATAAACTTAAAATCGAACGTATTAGCTGAAATTAAAAATGGTAAAACTGAAGAAGAAGTGACCTCTAATACATCATTGACAAAAACATATGATGACCTCGGTTATAGCTGGGGATTTATTACTTCAGAAAAAATTAGGAAAACGCTTTATAAAAGTTTAAAGAAGTAGATTATGTAATTCCATACGAATACGATGAAAAACTTCATTTCTATAAGATTTCTCTTCATTCATTCTTCTCTCTATAAAATTAAAAATCAAAATACCAGTTAAACAAATCCGTTCTAATACCAAAATTAAACCAAACGGTATCGCTTTTAAATGCAGAAGCTGTTGTACTTTCTGGATTAAAGTTTCTAAAGGTGATATCTGTAAATATTTTAAGGTTCGATGCTGGGTTAATTACATAACCAGCTTGTAAATTACCATAAAAGGTTTGTGCTTTAATGCCTTGCCCAACTTCAACCCCAGTATCAAAAGGTCTTTCATTATAATTTCTATAGATATCGCCACCATAACTAAAATCGTCTACACCATTATTAAAATCTAAACCACGCGAACCAAAAATAATTTTAGCATTTGCATACCATCTATTATAATGATAGCGACCTATTAAAACTGTTTCACTAAAGTTAGCACCCCATAAATGTGCCATAGACTGGTTATTATGACCATAGTTCAGAACAATCGTATTATGGGAGTAGGTATAAGGACGAACACGGTTGTATTCTAACTGAAGTAATAGATTATCAACTTTAAATGCATTGAAATACTTAACACCTAATTGATATCCGAACTTATTTTTCCAACTTTTCTCACCACCTTTTACATCATTTAGAGAAAATTCATCTAAGACAAATTGGCTATAAGCATAAATATTATCTTTAAATTTATATTTCGCTGAAGCTCCTAAAATAGCATTTCCTGCTCCTTGACCAGTTTCAAATTCAATGGCACGATAAAAAATAACAGGATTCAAATAATTAATGTCGAAGCCGCGTTCATTGGAGTTAGTCCATAAAACCGATTCAAAGAACCCTAAGTTTAATCGCTTAGACACATTCCAACTTAAATAGTGATTTGCCATATACTTAGTTAAAAAAGCACCATCTTCAGTCACTTCTGGTCTAACATCTTTTAACCACATCCATGTATTGGTATATTTTATTTTCCAAAACTTAGTGTTTAGTTTTAAAAATGGTCTCGGACTTGCAACATCACTCAAGAATAAAGAACGATACCCATCACCAATAAAGTTTTTACCATGACCAAACTGAATATTTATAAACTTAGCTGGCGCATAAGACAAATAAGCCTCTGCAACTGGGTAATCGTAAGAATCGCTCTTGAAACGTTTAGCAATACCACGTCCTGGAACAATTGCGGGATCTGGACCAAAGGCTTTTAAACTTTCTGCATAGGTATTAACGTATTGCGCAAAACGCCCTTGACTTTCAAAAACTGCTGTGTAGAAATTAAACTTTTTACCCAAACCTCCTTGCACCAAAAGACCTCTTGTGTTATTGTAAGTAGAGCTAAATTCTGCTTCAGTATCTTTACCTACTTGTAAATCGAAAATAGGATCTATTGTAAACCAATAATCCTTTCCTTGTAATTGCACTAAATGTTCATTCCATAATTTCTTACCTGCCCAAGTACTTGTTTCTTTATTTAGTTTATCGGTTTCTGCTTTAAAATCGTAGTATTTGGCAACCTCATCGTAAACAAATGGCTTTGAGGCCGAGTGACTATTTGTGCCAATAACATTTATATTTCTATCGAATCTAGCATAATAGTTATGCGTGAACGGAATATTTAATTGACTTGAATACCTTTTATTTTCAAAGGGAATTAATGTGGCATTAACGCTATCAAACTCGGCTTTTGCTTGTTGCTCTAGTTTTGAAACCTCACTTTTCTTAGCTAAATCTTGAGACACTGTTTCTTGATTCACTAAAGGAATCTTAATCGGCATAGAATACTGCTTATACGTTTTTCGTCCATTATATGTTGCTGGTTGAATTTTAGGAAACATATCAAACACTCGTTTTGTTTCATCTTTCAATTCGCTATAAATAGCATCGACGTAGATTACGCGAAATACTCCTGTAGTATCTACTTCAAAAAGCACAACAACTTCTCCTTTATAACTTTCATCTAAAGCTTTCTGAGGCACTTTAAAGTTTTCATAAATCCTTTTAAACACATTTGTATCAAAACAGTTTTGAAGTGAATCTATCGCGATGTTTTTACAATCTGAAAAAACAGGCGGCTTCTCATTAAAAGGAGTGCTTTGTGCGGAGATATTATATTGAACTAAAAGTAGGAGTAGTACAACGAATCGCTTCATAAGTATTTTGTTAAGCATTGATTTAGAGCTGAAAGATACTATATTTTTTTAGATTCGTTAGCCGTTCGTTTGTTTGAATTTGAATCAAAATTTATAAGAAAATGAAACTATTAGAAGTCAAGAAAAAACCGTTACTAAATTAACATTAGTAACGGCTTAAAAATATTATTAGTTTACACGAACTAATTTTCTATTTGAAAAATAATAGGCTGAGTATAAATAACACCAACGTTTTTATCGTGTTGTCTACCTGGAGTCATTTGCGGAATTTTACTAATAACTCGTTTTGCTTCTTCATCTAACTTAGGATGTGGGGCACGAGATTCTATGTTTGTAACATTACCTGTTTTATCTATTTCAAATATCACACTAATTCTTTGTCTTCCTGTTAAACCATAATCACTCGCAATACTGGTATCAAATTTTCTTAAAATAAGTTTAGAGATTTTATCGGACATACATTGTTTTCTATCGTCATTATTCTTGAATTTTTCACAACCAGGATAAATTGGTGCATCTTGAATACTTATAAATGGTACTGGTGCCTCATCTGGGATTTCGATTACCACAATATCATCTGGATTAATTGGTGGGTTATCATCTATAACGGGGTCATCGATTGTTGGTAATACTGGATTGAGTTCAACATCATCTGGAACAACATCATAATCCTTAGGTTGTTTGCTCTTTTTTTGTTCTATTGGCTCTTCAAAAGTGGGTTCAATAGGTTTAATAATAGGAACATCCACATATTCTGGTTCATCTAATGGAGGTAAGTCGGCATATTTAGGAATGGTCGATTCAAAATTCATTTCAAAAAGCCCATAGGTAAATAACAAACAGACAATTAAGCCGATTTGGAAATAGAGGGTTGAGTTTTTTTGTAGATTTGCATCATGCTTTTGTGGTTTTTTCGCGATTTGCTCATTTTGCCGAATGAGTTCGCGAGACTTCTTAGAAGTGTTCATAATAATTATAGTTTAAATGTTAATGTTATGATAAAATCACAATAAGCATACCAAAAAAAGAAATCCCGTTACAAAATTTGTAACGGGATTTTAATTTATTTAGTTTTCCCTTAAAAGGAATGCTTCTTAATCTTGTACTTGGAAAATAATTGGTAACGAATATGGTACGGTTACAGCCTTACCTCGTTGTTTTCCTGGTTTCATTTTTGGCAATAAGTTAATTACTCTTGCTGCTTCTTTTTCCAGTCCTGGGTGTGGTGCTCTAGCACGAACACCAGTAATATTTCCTGTCTTGTCTATTTTAAAGATTACGTTAATACGTTGTCTTCCTGATAATCCTAAATCACTGGCAAGTTCTGTGTTAAATTTTCTATTAACAAACTTTGAAATCTTTTCAGACATACAAGCTTTCTTAGCATTGTTTCCGCTTTTGTTTTCACATCCAGGGAAAATTGGCACATTTTCAATAACTGCAAATGGCACTTCAATATCTTCTTCTACTTCTTCTACCTCTACTTCTTCTACCTCTACAATTTCTTCCTCCTGATCTGTCTCTGTAGATTCAATTACTGTTTCCTCTACCTCTTCTTCGTCTTCTACAATCTCGATAACTTCTGGTGCTGCAGGTGGAGGTGGTGGAGGTGGTGGTGTTTGAATTTGTTCTGTGATTGGAATTTCTTCATCATCTAATTCATCTAAATTCAATTGCCCAATATCTATATTAGACTTATCATACGTTTTGTAATTGATAGCGTAGTTTGTTAAAAACAACATTAAAGCTAAACCAATTGCGAAATACAGTGAACTGTTACGTCCAACATTTGCTTTAGGATTTTTCTTAGGTTCCATATCTTAATTGTTTTATCAGGATTGCTAAAATAACCATTTATTTGTCAAAAAAACAAGTGATTATATCTTTTTAACTTCTTTTATCTTATAAACTATTAATACTAATACTGCAATAATAATACCAAAGGTATTTGCGCCTACATCGTAAATATCTGAAACTCTGCTCTCTGTTAATCCTCCTTGAAGTAATTCGATAATAACTCCTATAATAAAAGAAAATATGCCTGAGTACATAATTGCCTTTGTAGTTCCAACCTTGAACTTGTTATAAAAAGCAGAATACCACAAAATAGGCAAAACAAAATACGCTAAAAAATGAAATATTTTATCGTTATATGACGTTCCTAAATCAGGTAATTCATCTAATTTTATTAGACTCATACAATTTAAAACAACTGTATAAGCAATCGCTATTAATAAAGCATATTTTTTAAGCACCAATAAGCGCTTTATAATCGTCGGCTGACATAAGCGTATCTGTTTGAGACATATCAGAACATTTTAGTTTTATCATCCAACCATCTCCATAAGGATCTGTATTTACAGTTTCTGGTTCGTCCTCTAAAGACTCATTAAACTCAATAATTTCGCCAGACATTGGTAAAAATAAATCTGACACTGTTTTTACCGCTTCAACCGTACCAAAAATGTCTTCTGCTTCCAAAGTTTCATCAACTGTTTCTACTTCTACGTAAACAATATCACCAAGTTCCCCTTGAGCAAAATCTGTAATTCCAATTGTGGCAATATCTCCTTCTATTTTAACCCACTCATGGTCTTTTGTATATTTTAAATCTGATGGTATGTTCATTATATTTGTTTATTTAGATTCAGCAAATGTATTTATTCAAATTTAATTATCAAACCTCAATGAATTAATTAAGTAATTATTTTTAATTGATAATAAAATCGTTGCTAACAAAATAATCAACTATAAAACAAGCAGTTCGCACACACAAACATGAATTTTGTACATATCTTTTGACAGTTCAAGGTTTTCTAGTTAATTTTCAAGAACTATATGCGAATTCTTAATAAATATATTTCTCAGGTATTGGTTCACATCCTCTTTTGGATGCTTTTTGTGTTTGTATCACTCTTTCTGTTTTCAGATTTTTATTGGAAAGAAAATCCGTTTCTTCAATACTTAACCCTTTTAATCATTATAGTATATATTAATAACTTTTTACTCCTACCCTTTTTTGTTAAAAAGAAACTATACGTTTTATATGTATTTGTTTTTGCTGCTGTTTCATTTTTAGCAACACAGCTCTATTGCTATTCTTTTGCACAATGCGGATGTACCGTTTTTAAATGCTTAAGCGATTATTTATGGCAATCGTTAGTACCTCTTATCTTCTTTTCTTTTATTTGGATATTATATCGGTTTATTGATAAACAAGAAGAAGTTGAAATCATTAAAAAGGAACATGCCGAAATGGAATTAAAATTTCTAAAGTCGCAAATAAACCCACATGTATTATTCAATAATTTGAATACTATTTATTCTTACTCTTTAGAAAAACCAAATGAAACACCAGATCTTGTTTTAATGCTTTCAGATAATCTAAAACACGTTTTATATGAAAGTAATGAGAAAACAATTTCTCTGAAAAAGGAAATCAAGTTTATTGATAATTATATAAAATTTCAAAAAATACGAACCGAAGGTGTTAAACAAATTAATTATTCAACTAACATTGATTCTTTACAACATAAAATTGCGCCATTATTATTAATTACTATTATTGAAAATGCTTTTAAACACAGTACTTTAAACAGTGACATTAATATAACCATAGAAGTTAAAAACGGGTTCATAAATTTAACTTGTGAAAATGATTTTGATAAAAATAAAACAAGCTCATCCGATTTAAAAATTGGATTACAAAATCTAGAGAAAAGATTAGAACTCATTTATAAGGACGCCTATGAGTTTAACATTAATAAGACAGAATTATTTAAAGTGATGCTAAGCCTTAATTTGAAACGAAAATCTAATTAACCCACACGTTTAAAAACCAGCATATGAATTGTATTATTATAGAAGACGAAATACCTGCACAAAAAATTCTTAAAAGTTTTATTGCAAGAATACCAAGCCTCGAATTAATCTCGGCTTATCAAGCAGCCATTGAAGCTAATTCGTTTTTAAATAATAACACTATTGATATTGTTTTTTTAGATATTAATTTACCCGATATGTCTGGACTAGATTTCATCAAGACAATTAAAAATCCCCCAGCTATTATTATTACTACAGCATATCCAGAGTATGCCGTAACTAGTTTTGAGCTTGACACCATTGTAGATTATTTGGTCAAACCCTTTTCATTCGATCGATTTCTAAAGGCTGTAAACAAAGCTAAAGACAGACTAGAAGCATCTAATAATACCTTAGATGAAAATGCAGAAACTATCTTTTTAAATGTCGACAAAACGCTTCATAAAATAATTATAAATACTATTCTCTATATTGAATCAGACAGGAATTATATTACAGTAGTTACCGAAAACCAAAAACTTTCATATATAGATTCTTTGAAAAACTGGACTACAAAACTGCCTAAAAATCAATTTGTTCAAGTACATAAATCCTTTATTATAAACAGTAAATTTGTAGATAAAATTTCTAGCAATACCATTTTTGTAAAAACAACCAAAATTCCTATTGGTAGAACTTTCAAACAAGAATTGCTTCATAAATTAGGCGTGTGAATTTTTATTAGAAGTCTGTATCTTTACATTTATGCAGCATATTTCTAAACTTCCAAACGTAGGCACAACTATTTTTTCAATAATGAGTGGGTTGGCTAAAAAGCACAACGCTATTAACTTGTCTCAAGGTTTTCCAGATTTTGGTAGCGACCAAAAGCTTATAGATTTAGTAAGCAAAGCCATGAATTCTGGTTACAATCAATATGCTCCCATGCTTGGTAATTTAGAATTGCGTGAAGCAATTGCAAAGAAAATGGCATTGTTATACAATTCTAGTTACCATCCAGAAAATGAAATAACCATTACTGCTGGAGCGACACAAGCTATTTTTACTATTATTAACACCTTTGTAAAACCTAATGATGAGGTTCTTATTTTTAAACCAGCTTATAATAGTTACGAACCTGCAGTAAGACTTAATGGCGGCAAAACTATTCCCATTCAATTGGAAGCTCCCAATTTCAGTATCGACTGGAATGCTGTAAAACAGAAAGTTAATAGTCTCACAAAAATGATTATTATTAATACGCCTCACAACCCATCTGGGATGGTGTTCTCTAAAGAAGATATGCTTCAGTTACAAAACATCACCAAAGGTACCAACATTATCGTGCTTAGTGACGAAGTATATGAACACATGATTTATGATGAAGAAAAACATCAAAGTGCCTGTTTATTTCCTGATTTAAAATCTAGAAGTTTTGTTGTCGCATCATTTTGCAAAACCTTCCACAATACTGGTTGGCGCGTTGGTTATTGTTGTGCACCCAAAGAGCTAATGACCATGTTTATACAAGTGCATCAATTTAATGTATTCTGTGTGCATCATCCCACTCAAAAAGGCATTGCAGATTATATGCAAGAACCAAAACATTATATAGAACTCTCTGAATTCTATCAGAACAAAAGAGATTTGTTCTTAAGTCTTATTAAAGACTCTAAATTTAATTTTAAACCCTCCAAAGGCACTTACTTTCAAGTTTTAGATTATTCTGCAATTACTCAAGAACATGATGTAGATTTTGCCAAACGAATGACCTTTGATTTTGGTCTTGCATCTATTCCTTTATCGGTTTTTAATCATAATAATTTAGACAATAAGGTATTACGATTTTGTTTCGCCAAAAAGGATGACACTTTAAAACAAGCTGCAGAAATTTTAAATCGCATATAGTAACCTCTCTTATTGCAAGCCTAGAAAGTATTCATAAGAAAAAAAACAGTAATAACCCGTTGTGCAATTTTATTTACGTTACTAAATTGTCCGTTCAGGTGATTTTCAACAGAAAATCGTATCGAGAACAGGTTTTGAAATGGAAAATTGGATTCTCGACACTAATTTTACTCATAAAAATGAGCAAAATTCACTCGAATTGACAAATTCCTCAAAATACACAACAGGTAGTAATAATTTCTAAGCAATCTGCTAAAGATGCAAATCTCGATTATCGAGTAACTTTTTAAAAAATTGTGTGTCTAAATAACAAGTTTAAAATTATAAAATAAAAATTATGAAATTTGTTATAACACTATTATTTATCTGTTTTGGCCTTTTACTAAGCGCTCAAGAAGTCAATGTTAATGGCACAACTTACAACGTTAAAAAAGAGAAAATATTTAAAGACAATGTTGATGTAACTGAAAATCTATCTGTTGAAGAAAGAAGAGAAATTAGAGCAGCTTTCAACAATAAAATGTCTCGAATTAAAAAAACCGAAGAAACTGAAAAACAATTAGAAAAGGCAGAAAAAGACCAGAAGAGAGCCAAAAAGAAACAAAAAAAGGCAGAAAAAGCGTTAAAAAGGAAGAAAAAAGCACAATCCAATTTTGATAAATCTGCAAGAAAACATCAAGAAGCTATAAAAAAGTATGAAAAATTAAAAAAGAAAGGTAAATTGTCTCCTAAAAATGAGGCTAAGTGGCATAAAAAAATTAAGAAATTTGAAGAGTCTCACATTAAAGCTAAAAAGAAACTAAAAAAAGCATAATTAATACATGCAAAATCTGCTTAATATAGCATTAATTCAATCCGATTTAGTTTGGGAAAACCCCGAACTTAATCGGATTAATTTTTCCAAAAAAATTGAGGCTATTTCTAATGAAGTAGATATTATTGTGTTGCCTGAAATGTTTACCTCAGGATTCACTATGAATGCTTCACAAGTAGCAGAATCTATGAATGGCATTACTGTTAAGTGGATGCTAGAGCAAGCTGTAAAAACGAATGCTGTTATTACTGGAAGTTTAGTAATAAAAGAAAACAATACGTATTATAACAGATTGCTTTTTGTTGAACCTTCTGGATATATTTCAACTTACAATAAACGACATACATTTACGCTAGTTGGTGAAAACAAAGTTTACACTGCTGGCACTGAAAAAGTGATTATAAATTACAAAGGCTGGAAAATATGTCCGTTAATTTGTTATGATTTACGTTTTCCTGTTTGGGCAAGAAATGTAGCCGATTATGACGTTCTAATATATGTGGCTAATTGGCCAAAACCAAGAGTCACTGCATGGGATGCTTTACTAAAAGCACGTGCCATTGAAAACATGAGTTATTGTGTTGGCGTAAATCGTGTGGGTAAAGACGGATTAAATAGTACGTATTCTGGCCATTCAGTAGTTTATGATGTATTAGGAAATACAATGACTTCTTTTCAACCAAATAAAGAGCAAATAGAAATTGTTACTTTAGATAAAAGGCATATTGAAACTTACAGAAATAAACTTAAGTTTTTAGATGATAAAGATAATTTTACTCTTGTATAAATTGTAAAGTCTCAATTAATCCCCAATCTGCTCGAACCTCTTCAGTCATTTCAAAATGGCTTACCCGCTCTGGTTGTGTCTTTTTTAGATAGTTACCAGTATCGTATTTTTTATTTTCGTTGGAATCAAAAATAACCCTTACAAAATACTTTCCTGGACTCACGTTTAAAAAGTCTAAAGGTTTATTTTCTGTAGCATAGCGTTCTTCTTTTACTTCGCCCTTAGCGTCTGTTAATTGAACTATAATAGGATATACCGCATTCACCAAATTGAAACGTATATAACCAAAATCTGATAACTTTTTTGTATTAACCGAATGATTTAATGTGTCATTTTTTACATCAAAAAATCCAGTGAAAGCTTCTGGTAATATTTGAATATTATATTTATTTTCTTCTGTTTTATCAAAGTCTAAAGCATAAATATTGGTAATACTATCGAATTTTGAAGTGAATGTAACCACTGTTGAATCTTTATCTAAAATAGTCACCTTAGAAGCATCAAAATTATTAAATGGGGTGTTCCCGAAAATTTCGATGGGGTCTTCATAACCAATACTTCCAGATGGAGAAACATTAATAGTTAAAGAATCTCGTTTCTGCTCACTAATTCTCACTGTAAAATCTTTTTCGAAAGTTGGATGAGTCACTTTAAAAATTAAAGAATCTACTTCTTGTCTTGGCGTATACCAATAATAAAGCGAATCTGTTTCTTTGTCTTTTGTTATTCTATATGAAAAGTCTTCTGAAACATCTGAGAGCAATTCAATATTCATGTCTTTATAATCGCCTTCATATCCAAAGGCAATTTTTTCGCCAGAAATTAATCGAGGTCTTACCGCTTTAAAGTCTAAATCTTCATTAAACAGTTTTAGAGTATATATAGAATCTGTCGGCACATCAATTGGAGTTTTATAAAACCCTATTTGATCTGTTTTTTGTTGAAACTTATTATCGCCATTGCCATCTTTTAAAGCTACTAACAAATACTTTCCTTCTTTTACATTTTCTATAGTAAAAGTGGTTAAACTATCTAAAGTATTCGTTATATACTTAGGCCTTTCTTTATAAACAATAGAATCACTAAACGTAGAATCTACTTCATAAAGTGCTACCGAAACAAAAGTTTCTGGTTGTCTTTTTGTTGCGTCAACAATATTTCCTTTAACAGTTAAAGAATCTATATAATCGCCCGTAGAGAAAACATATCTGTAATATGAATACGGGTTTCCTTCATTATTATCCTGTATGCTATTTCCAAAATTAAAAGCATAAGTTGTATTAGGTTGAAGCGTGTCGTAAATTTTAATTGTTATTTCTCTACTGGCACCTCCAATTGGTCTTATTTCTGGCTGAGTAACCATTGGAGGGGAAATAATAAGTTGCTTCTGTATATCCTTAAGCTTAACAAACTCATTGAAAGTGATTTTTATTTCATCGCCATTAAAGTTAATTGAGTAGTTTTCTGGTTCAGACTTTATTATTTCTGGAGGGGTTTCATCTTTTGGCCCACCATCTGGTGTTCCACGATTAGCACAGTTAATAAAAACAGCACCTATTATAGCAGCTAAAATAAAATTTGAAAGGGTCTTATTCATCAACAATTTAAAATTTCCACAAACGTACATAATTTTAAAGAGATAACGAATAACTCTTTAGGCTATTGCCATAACCGCAATGCTAATTTTAATATTGCTTGCTTGGTTTAAGACATTAGTACAAGCCTCCAATGTTGCTCCAGTAGTAATAATATCATCAACTAAAAGAATGTGTTTATGCTCTATGCTATTCTTATTCTGTAGTGTGAATAACTCATCACTTTCATTCCATCTAGCAAATCGCATTTTATTTACTTGAGATTTGGTATTAGTGATTTTTAAAAGAACATCATCAACATATTTAGCATTTAAAGCCTCTGCAATTTGTTGGCCAAATTTGGCTACCTGATTATAGCCTCTTTTTTTTAATTTCTTTTTATGCAATGGAACAGGAATTACAAAATCTATAGTATTGTAATGTTCTATAGTTTTTAATTCACCTCCTAGCCAATCCCCTAGCACAAATCCAATATTTTCATACCCTTTGTATTTAAGCCCATGTATTAGTTGCTGAACGATGCTTTTCTTCTCAAATCTAAATAATGCTGTAGCTTTTTCAACTTTAACACGCCCATAAAAGACTTTCAAAACAGTGTCATCATCATTAAAATGATAATTAGTTACTGGTAAATCGTGCCTACAACTAACACAAATTGTATCCTGATTATCCTCTAATAAATTGAGACAAGCATAACATATTTTTGGAAAGAATAAGTTTACTAGAGATTGCATCATAAATTTCTACGGTCAAGACCTGTAAACATAAATAAAAAATAACTTAATTTTTAACGAACAAGGCTTTTAGTTTCATGCGGTTTTTTATTTTTGCACCTATGGCAAATCAAGATGATCAATTTAAGAAGGTAATTTCGCATGCAAAGGAGTACGGATACGTATTTCAAAGTAGCGAAATTTATGATGGTTTAAGCGCAGTCTACGACTATGCACAAAACGGAGCAGAATTAAAAAAGAATATACGCGACTATTGGTGGAAAGCCATGGTGCAAATGAATGAAAATATTGTAGGTATTGATGCGGCTATTTTTATGCATCCAACTACTTGGAAAGCATCTGGACACGTTGATGCTTTTAACGACCCATTAATTGATAATAAAGATTCTAAAAAACGTTATCGCGCCGATGTTTTAATTGAAGACTATTGTGCTAAAATTGAGACTAAAATTGAAAAAGAAGTAAAAAAGGCTGAAAAACGATTTGGTGATGCTTTTAATAAAGAAGAGTTTGTATCTACTAATGGACGTGTTGTTGGGTATCAAGAAAAAATAAATACCACACTATCGCGAATGGCAAAATCTTTAGAGAATGAAGATTTAGCCGATGTTAAAGCACTAATTGAAGAATTAGACATAGCAGACCCATTAACGGGAAGCAAGAACTGGACAGATGTTAAGCAGTTTAACCTCATGTTTGGGACCAAACTTGGTGCTTCTGCAGAAAGTGCGATGGATTTATACTTGCGCCCCGAAACGGCTCAAGGTATTTTTGTCAACTTTTTAAATGTACAGAAAACAGGCCGTATGAAGATTCCTTTTGGTATCGCTCAAACGGGAAAAGCCTTTAGAAATGAAATTGTTGCTAGACAGTTTATTTTTAGAATGCGTGAGTTTGAACAAATGGAAATGCAATTCTTTATTAAACCTGGGACGCAACAAAAATGGTATGAGTATTGGAAACAACATAGAATGAAATGGCACTTGTCTTTAGGCATGGGTACAGATAAATATCGTTTTCATGACCATGAAAAATTAGCGCACTATGCCGATGCTGCTGCAGATATCGAGTTTAAATTTCCATTTGGCTTTAAAGAATTAGAAGGTATTCATTCTAGAACCGATTTCGATTTAAAAGCACACGAGGAATATTCTGGTAAGAAATTACAGTATTTCGATCATGAAGAAAATGCGAGTTATACCCCTTATGTTTTAGAAACTTCCATTGGTTTAGATCGTATGTTTTTAGCCGTTTTCTCAAATTCGTTGCAAGAAGAAGAACTCGAAAATGGTACAACTAGAACTGTTTTAAAATTACCAAGTATTTTAGCACCAGTGAAAGCTGCTATTTTACCACTAGTTAAAAAAGATGGATTACCAGAAATAGCAAAACAAATTGTAGAAGATTTGAAATGGGATTTTAATATCGATTATGATGAAAAAGATGCAGTTGGACGTCGTTATAGAAGACAAGATGCCAATGGAACTCCATTTTGTATTACTGTAGATCATGATACCAAAGAAAATAACACAGTAACTATTCGCCATAGAGATACTATGGAACAAGAACGTGTAAAAATTGAAGATTTAAGAGCTATTATTAAACAAGAAGTAGATGTACGTTCTTGGTTAATGAAGATGTAAACTAGAAGTTATAATCTTGTCCCGATAACGATAGATTGTTTCAATATTTATAAAACAAAAGAGGCTGTCTGAAAAGTAAGTTCGATGTCATATTGAGCTTGTCGAAATATTTTTAACTTACTAGGCACTTTCAGAAGTAAGTTGATTTATAAAAATAGAATAAAAAAACTCAGCAAAGTTTTACAAAAACGAGCTGAGTTTTTTGATTTTTGGTCGTTTTTTGTTTTGATTTCAATG